>CAYWRP010000033.1:0-8103 GCA_964460955.1 uncultured Rhodospirillaceae bacterium
GCCGCTGCGTCCCAGCGCGCTGACGATGCCGGAGGTCACCGTCTGGCCGAGTCCGAACGGGTTGCCGATGGCGAGCACGAAATCGCCCACCTGCAGGGCTTCCGAATCGCCGAACGGTACCGCCGTCAGGTCACCGGCGCGGATGCGCAGCAGCGCGATGTCAGTCGCCGGATCGCTGCCGATGAATTCCGCCTCGAAGCGGCGGCGGTCCTTCAGCGTCACCGCCACCTCGCTGGCGTTGGCGATGACGTGGTGGTTGGTGATGACGTAGCCGCGCGCCGCATCGACGATGACGCCCGAGCCGGCGCTGACACGGGGCCGGGCGCGCGGCACCCCTTCCGGGATGTTGAAGAAACGGCGGAAGAAAGGGTCGCTGAACAGCGGATTGCGGTTCACCGGCGCCCTCGACAGCACGGCGATGTTGACGACGCCCGGTGTCAGCTCCTTGAGCAGCGGCGCCAGGGTCGGCACGCTGCCGTCGCCGGTCTGCCAAGGCAGCGTCGCGCGCGCCGGCGAGATCCCCGCCAGACCGGTGGCGGCAAGCGCCAGGGCAAAGGTTACGCCGCGCCGGGTGATCATCGCCAGCAGTCAACTCCGCTCGAAGGGATCGCGAAAACCCTGGTCCGTGTAAGCCAAGCGCCGCGCCTGTTCAATGGCCGGTAGCGGCGGCTGGAAAATGCCGTGCTCGAGGCTCACATGCATCTCGGGAGCTAGGGCCCCAGCCGCTCGGGCGGGTAATCGGAGAATGGGCAGACGATGGACGAGGCAACGAGAACGCAAATCGAGGCGGCCGCCTTTCGCGGCTTGGTCGGGCATCTGCGGCGGCGCACCGACGTGCAGAACATCGACCTGATGAATCTCGCCGGCTTTTGCCGCAACTGCCTGTGGAAGTGGTACCTGGCGGCGGCGCGCGACGCCGGGGTCGAGCTCAGCGAGGACGAGGCGCGCGAGGCCATCTACGGCATGCCCTACGCGGCGTGGAAGTCGGCTCACCAGGCCGAGGCGACGGACGAGCAGATGCGCCGTTTCGAGGCGACCAAACCGCAACAAGCCAAGATCCCCGGCTTCTGAGCCCGCCGGACGGCGCGGCGGCGTCCCAGCGCCGCCTCGTTGCGTTCATCCCTGGTTCGGCGTTAAATCGCCCCGGGCGCGGCCGTGATCGTGCGCCGCCCGACCAGTTGCAACGAGACGGGACTTTCCCATGCCGGCACTCCCCAACGTCGCGGCATGCGCCCCTGCCGCTTGTCGTCCGTTCCTTCGTGCTTGCCTTCGTGCCGCGCTGATCCTTTGCCTACTCGTTCTCGCCGGTGGGGCGTTGGCACAGGAGGCGCTACCCCCGGCCGAACAGATGAAGGCGTGGGAGCAGCGCATTTCCGAGGTCGAGGCGGCGGTCGACTCGGACATGACGGACGATGCGCTGCAGGCGTTGCGCGATGAACTCCAAGCTCTGGAGGCTGAATTGCAGGCCGCCGAGGCGGCAGCGCGACCCCGGCTCCAGGCGGCGCGCGAGCAACTCGAGGGCTTGGGTCCGCCGCCGGAGGAAGGAGCGCCGCCGGAAGCCCCGGAGGTGGCGGCGATTCGCGAGCGGCAGGCGGCGTTGGTCGCCGAACTGGAGGGGTTGATCAAGCAGGAGAACCTGCTCGCTGTTCGGATCGACCAGCTCCAGAAACGGATCTCGCAGGCGCGGCTCGATCGGTTCACCTCGCAAATCCTCGAACGCGGCCCGTCGCCGCTTGACCCGACATTATGGCAAAACGCCATCGCCGACCGTGCGGTCGCCTGGTTCTCCGTGCAAAGCAAGGTGGAGTCCTGGTGGGACCTCACCCTCGCCCGCGCCGACCGCCAGGTGCTCGTCATCCTCGGCGGTGTCGTCCTGCTGGCGATCATTCTCAATTTCCCGCTGCGCTACTGGCTGTTGCGGCTCTACAGCCAGGATCCGACCGATCTCGACCCGTCCTATCTCGACCGCTGCGCCGCGGCGATTTGGGTCGCTTCGATCCGGTCGATCCTGCCCATCGTCGCCATTATTGCCGTCTACCTGACCCTCGACGTCCATGGACTGCTTGACGACAACGTCTTCCCCGGGGTCGTGGACCTCATCGAGACGCTGGTTTTCGCCGCCATGCTGCTGATCTTCGTCAGCGTGCTGTCCCTGAGCTTCCTGGTGCCGGATAAGCCGGCGTGGCGGGTGTTTCCGCTGCCCAACCGCAGCGCCCGCCGCCTCACGTGGTTGTTGATCGCTGTCGCCGCGGTGTTCTTCGTCAACAGTGTTAGCGGCCAAGCGTTGGAACTGGGCCGGGCTTCGGTCAGTGTCATCCTGCAAAAAGAGTTTCTTTCCAGTACCCTGATCGCCGTCCTGCTGCTGATCGCGCTGACGACGCCGCTGCGGGAGGCCTCGGCCGAGCCGGAAGAAGGAGAGTCGCCAGTCGATGAGGCGGACCGCGAGGGCGACGAGGCGGAGCGCGAGGCGAGGCTGCGATACCGCGTTCCATATTTGCGTATCGTTCTCGGTCTCGTCGTCCTGGCGATTCCGGTTCTGGGCCTGCTTGGCTACGTGCCGCTGGCCCGTTTCGTGGCCAGTCAGTTGGTGATTGCCGGGTCCATCATCGCCGGCGTCTATGTGCTCAATCTGATCAGCGGCGAGGTCTTGTCCGAGGGCCTTACCGGTCACACCGCTTTCGCCCGGACGATTCGCAAGAGCTTCGTGCTCTCCGTCGCCGGGGCGGATGTTCTTGCCTTCTGGCTGTCGACCGCCATCACGGCCGTCCTGCTCTTCGGTGGCATCCTGTTGATCCTCCTTGTCTGGGGGATCGACTGGAGCGACATCGCCGGCTGGCTGTCGACCCTCTTCTTCGGCTTCTCGATCGGCGGCTTCACATTCTCCCTCTACGGCATCCTGATCGGTATCGGCTTGTTCACCGGCGTCCTCGCGCTCAGCCGTCTGGTCCAGGGCTGGCTCGAAAAGCGCGTCCTGCCGCGGACGAAGCTCGATATCGGCGTCCGCAACTCGCTGAAGACCGCCGTCGGCTATCTGGGCCTGATCATCGCCGCGGTGGTCGCCTTCTCCTATATCGGCCTCGATCTCTCGAACCTGGCGATCGTCGCCGGCGCGTTGTCGGTCGGCATCGGTTTCGGCCTGCAAAGCATCGTCAACAACTTCGTTTCCGGCCTCATCCTGCTCGCCGAACGGCCGATCAAGGTCGGCGACTGGATCGTCGTCGGCGCCGAACAGGGCTATGTCAAGCGGATCAGCGTTCGCGCCACCGAGGTCGAGACCTTCGACCGGTCCTCGGTGATCATCCCCAACTCCAACCTGATCTCCGACACGGTGAAGAACTGGACGCATAAAGACAAGCTGGGGCGCATTATCGTCGGCGTCGGTGTCGCCTACGGCACCGACGTCGAGAAGGTGCGCGACATCCTGTTGCGGATCGCCCGCGACGCCCCCGGTGTCGCGCACTATCCGGTGCCGTTCGTTTTCTTCAAGGACTTCGGCGAAAGCTCCCTCGACTTCGAATTGCGCTGCTACCTGCGCGACATCGACAACATGCTCGGCACTTCCAGCGCCATCCGCTTCGCCATCGTCAAGGCATTCAATGAAAACGGGATCACCATCCCGTTCCCGCAACGCGACCTGCACATCATCTCGGAAGCCGCACCTTCCGCCCCGATTTCACCGCCGCCGGGAGCGGAGCCGCCGCAAGCCGAACCGCGACCGGAAGCGGCCGGCCCGCAACAGGCGGTCACGGCGACACCGCTGACGATCCGCGATCCCGCGGGCAGCAAGCCCGAAAAGGGTGTCGACGCGGCGCCGGCCGGCACCGTTGCTGGCGACGCCGATGGCGATGGCCCGGGTGGTGGCGATAGCCGATGAACCCATTGCCGCGCGCCGCTTTCAATGCATGGAAATGACAGAAGCGTGACACTGTTATCCACAGGTTGGAAAAACCCTATGGATGCTTTCCCCGCAAAGAAGGGGGACTGCGGCGCGGCGGGGACCCAATCTCGTGCCGGAACGTTGGGACCTCACGCGAACAGCAGGACGCCATCCGCCTCCAAGGTATCGACACTGGTCGAGGGTGTGATGCCGGCGGGATCGGCGAGGTGGATTTCCAGGATGGCACCGGTACCGGGATCGAAGACGCGCAGGATCACATCGTCGTTGTCTCCCGCCGAGAGTTCGGGTGCGTTATCGGCGTCCTTGGCGAAGCCGAAGGCGATCGTGTCGCCGGCCGCGATATTGAAATCGATGATCCGATCCTCGGCGCCCCCAAGCGGCGCTTCCGCCGCGGCGTCGAACGTGAAGGTATCCGCGCCGGCGCCGCCGATCAGCGTATCGCCGCCAAGGCCACCGGCGAGGGTGTCGTTGCCGCCGCCGCCGTCCAGGGTGTCGTTGCCGCCGCTCCCGTCGAGCCGGTCATCGCCGCCGCCGACATGCAGAACGACGTCATTGAAATCGCCGTCGCCGAGACCCGCCAGGTCTTCCCAGCCGAAGGTGCCGTCCGCGTTTAGACGGACGTGGTTCTCGCCGTCGATGCTGCGCGTGGCATCGTCGAACAGCGCCCCCTCCTGGACGTTGCCGAAGTAGCGGCCGAGTACCGCATCGCCGGCCATGTCGACGACCTGCCAGATGCCGTCGATTTCGACGACCGAAAAGGTGTCGCCGGCACCCAGCGTCGGATTCAGCCGCGCGGCGTCGGGGATCAGGAACCAACCAGCATCGGCCGGCAGGTCATAGGTAGCCGTGAAATCCTCCGCTACCGTGTCCGAGGTGTCCGCCAGCACGATGGTCGCCGCGCCGGTTGCGCGATCATAGAAGCCGACGGCGCTGCGATATCCGGCGTCTTCGCTGACGAACGAGATCACGGAGGGGCCGCCGACGATCAGGTCGGCGCCGTCGCCGCCGTCGAGGGTATCGTCGCCGAGGCCGCCGGCGAGGCTGTCGTCGCCGCCCCCACCCTTGAGGCTGTCGTTGCCGTCGCCGCCGCTCAGCGTATCACGAGTGTTGCCGCCGTGGAGGCTATCATCGCCGGCGCCGCCGTCGAGGGTGTCGCGGCCGTCGCCGCCGTCGAGGGTATCGTCGCCGAGGCCGCCGGTGAGGCTGTCGTCGCCGCCCCCACCGGCGAGGGTGTCATCTTCCGGACCGCCCATCAGCGTATCGCGGCCATTGCCGCCATCGAGATTGTCGGCTTCGAAGCCGCCAATCAGTATATCGCCGCCATTACCACCGAGCAGGGAGAGCGCTTCCGCGGGTAGAATGCGCAGGACGACATCATTGAAATCGGCGTCGCCAAGATTGAACCGGTCTTCCCAGAACTGAGTCCCGTCGAGATCGGTCCGCAGGTGGTCGCGTCCGTCGCGACTCAAGGTCGTGTCGTCGAAATAGGCGCCCGGCGCGACTGAGTCGAACCGACCCAAAACCGGATCGCCATCGGCATCGACGATCTGCCAGACACCGTCCCGCTGTTCCAGCCGGTAGCCGTCGCTGGCGACAAGGGCAGGATTGAGGCGAGCGGCATCGGGAATGAGGAACCACTCGACGCCATCGGGAAGGTCGAGGATGCGGCTGAAGCCGTCGGCGACGTCGGGAGAGGCGTCGGCAAGAACGACCGTCGCGTCGCCGGTTTCCGGATCGACGTATCCGATGGCATTGCGGAAATAGGCATCCGAGTCGACGAAAATGACCTTCAGCTTGGTTCCATCACTGTCCGGTGTCGGGTCATCGCCGTCGTCATCGGAACCCGCTTCGTCATTCCCCGTCGGCCGGAGGGCGGAGAAGGTAACGCGGTCTCCAGGGGGATTGGATATGACCCCGTCGAGACCGGTTTCGTTGAGGATGTCGAACGATGGATCCCGGTTGGGATACAGGTTGGCGTTGGTAATGCTGCCGCGATCGACCGCGCTTGCCGACGACGCGGTGTTGGAGGAATTGCCGGCTCCGGTGACAAAGCCGGCCACATCCTGTGCCGCGAGGATCCCTGGGATGGACAGCGGATCAGAGCCGTTGAAGACGAGAAAGCCGGGGTTCTCGGTGGACGTCGCGCCTTCGCCGCGGATGACAATGGCGCGGCCGTCGCGGGTTTCGATTAACAGGCCGCCGTCGACGGTGCTGAAGCTCGCCTGCGAGAACCCCGGAGACGCCAGCTTTAACGTTTCACCACCGTTAACCTCAATACTGCGCGGCTCGGAGCCGGACCGGTCAGGCGCACCCGCGGCCTGCACGCCGGGAAGCGCGTGCGCTTCCTCGGCGAATGCATTGGCGATCAGCGAGGCGATGAGCGCAAGCGGCAGCGCCTGACCGTCGGGTGCGCGACGAGAGTCCCCAGCCGAAGGCTGGCGCGATTGCCAGGCACGGATCAGGTCGGCTACCGAGGTTGGGCTGTATCGAGACATTTCATAAGTCGTTTTCATGGCTTTCTCAAACGAAGATCAAACCGCCAAGCGGACGCTAGCGTCGCGGGGGTCCCAACGGTGGAAGTAATGAGGCGCGTATTTGCTCGCAGCGTGCGCCGATCTTCCGACAAAACTCGCCGCGATTTGCTTTGAGATTGATTACAACATTAGGGGTAAACATTTTCCTATGATCGCCGTCACAATTTAGCCTCATGTGAGCCATTCTTTTTGAGACACGCTCTCAACGGCGGGCGTTGCGCCACCCGCCGTCGCGCTGTCGCTCCGCGCCGACACTTACCGCGCGGCGTTCTCGTTGCACTCCGTTAACAAGTCAGGACTTGGGCGACATTGGACGCATCGGTGATCGGCAGAAACGATAACGACCCGCCAGGATCGCCATATTAATGCCATATTATTCGTAAATTTGCCATAAAAATCGGCAAAGGGCGATCGACTTGGCGTGGCGCGCGCCAGCCAGTCACTGCTCAAAAGCCCAGAACAACCGACGCTCGGTGGATTACGGCGATTTGGCCAGCGAGAAGACGCGGGACAGGAATTGGCCCAGCGCCCGGTTGGAGCGTTGGCGCACGGCATCGTCGCGGCCGATCAGGTAGCCTTCGGCGTCCGTGCAGAGACCGAGGCTGATCTTGCGCCAGAACGGCGTGGAGATGGGAAACAACAGCCGGGCATCGTAGACGGTGCCGCTCTCATCGACGGTATAGCGGCAGGGTGCGAGGTTGCGGCCAATGCGATAAGGTCCGGAGAAACCGCCGTCCCATTGGTGGTAGGCGTCGGCATATTCGACGACAGTGACGGCGGAGCCGCCGCGGCCGAGCTCGGCGACGACGGCGTCGCAGCGCTTGGCGTCGATAATGGCATCCTGGCCCCCCCAGAGCATGAGCACCGGCGCACCGGTCGTCCGTTCGTCGTGGAAATCGGCGATGCAGGGCGCATAGTAGGCGACGTGACCGGCGAAGCGGCGCCGGTCCGGCGCGTAAGTGTTGGCGACCTGGGCATAGGCGGCGTAGGTGGCGGTCATGCCGCCGTAAGAAAAGCCGATCAGTACGGTGCGAGACGCATCGATCTCGGCGCGGCTGTCGAAATAGTCCAGCGCCGCGTAGGCATCGGCCAGCGCCATCGCCTCGGTGATGTTGATCAGGCGGTCGACGAAACCGGTACCGCGATCGCGGCGGGCACCGAACACGTCGACCACCAGCGCGGCGACACCGAGCGACGCGAGCTGGCGGGCATACGTGAGCTCGCGCCGACCGAGGACCCCGGCGGCGCCATGCAGCAACACGACCGCCGGCACGAGGCTTTCGCCCGAAACCGCCTCGGGGAGGAATAACGCACCGAGGGCATCGGTCGGCGGGTCGACCGCTGGGCCGGCGCCGACGTCGGCGAGGGAGAACGGACTGTGGCTGGGGAAGCGGATCGTCGTCTCGGAAATGTCACCGAGGGCGGTGCCCGTCGGCCATGCCTGCGTCAGGTTCCGCCAGGGCGGGCCGTCCGCCGCTCTAGTTGGCGTCGTCAAGACGAGCGCAATGGCGATGATCGCGCCGGCGAGTAGGTGGCACGATCGGCGTTGGTGCGAGTAGCGTCGGGGGCTCATCGCCACTTGACATGCCCCCGCCGCTCCCGGACGTCAATGGTCGCCTGATTAATGGCGCCGGCCGTCCGCCGGCTAGAGGATCACCTCCGCGTACTGGT
>CAYWRP010000033.1:8113-33624 GCA_964460955.1 uncultured Rhodospirillaceae bacterium
ACTGGTTGAGTTCGCGCAGACCCGCCGTCTCGAAGCCGGCCAGCACGTCGGCGTCGGCGAGGGGGCCGAAATCGAGGCTGGTCAGCCGGGCGATGAGGTCCACCGTCACCTGATAGGTCTTGAAGGCACCGAACAGGACCTCCTCCGGCATGTCGCGGATCAGGTGCTCCTGGCCCAGCAGGTAGGCGGATGCGCGCAACGCGCCGTCGGCCTGCGCCCGGAAAGCGACGATCTTCCAAAACTGGCGGGGGATTTTCACGCCGCGGTGCTTGGGATCGCCGGCATCGAAGATCGGCCCCGTCAGAATGCTGATCTTGGTGTCGGTGGCATCGGCGGTATCCAGCATGAAGTCCTCGAGGCCGAGCCAGAAGTTCTGGTTCAGGTCGCGGTGCTGGGGAAACGCGTTGGTGTAATGGAACGTGTCGGCGTTGGCTTGGCGCGCCGTCTCGATGTCCCCCCAGACCGGCGACAGCCGGCGGACGATGTGCCCGCGGTCGAGGAAATTGTGGCGGTAAAGCTCGTTGCCGTGCTGCTGGTCGGTTGGGATACGGGCATCCAGCATCCAGCCGCCGCCGCGCGGCACACGGCGCAGTTCACGGCCGTCGACGTTGCAGGCGGCGACGATGGCAAGCTTCCGCATCCGGTGCATGACGATCGAGAAATGGGTGTAGCGCAACTCCGGGTCGTCGACGGAGACCGGGAAGACCTTATCGCCGAGCGCGCCGAAGCCGGGCATCGGCACGATGGCATCCGCGCCAAGAAAATGCGGATCGTAGCCGAGGCCGTCGTGCGGGGTGCTGGTGGTGTCGTCGGCCTCGCGAACGACCGGCCGGATCGGCGGCGGCGCCACCGGCACCTGGGCACCGAGTTCGACCAGCTTGTCTTTCAGTACCGACGTCTTGACCGCGTGGTTGGCGACGCGGAAACGCCCGGCGAAATGCAGGCCGACAACGCGGCCGGTCTCCAGCGAGATCACCGCCGAGCCGGAATTACCGCCGAGCGTGGTGCAGTTGTGCAGGAAAACGTTGCCGCCGTCGTCCTCCATGACCGTTCCCGGGGCGAACCGCTTGACCTCATAGATGTCACCGAAGATGCGCATCATGATGCCCGGATCGTTGCGCGGGTCGCGCGCCGGATAGCCGATGACGCCGATGAACGGCTCGGCCCCGTTCAGGTCGTCGAGGATCAGCGGCGGCGGCAAGGTCAACCCATCCAGTTTGACCTTGAGAAAGGCGAAATCCTCGCCCGACGGGGCATGGATATAGACGACCTCGCCGATACCGATCTCCGCCGAGCCGAGCACGTTGAACTCTTCCCTAAAGTCGATACGCACCCGGTATGGCCCGCCGTCCGGGCTGATCGCGAAGGTGAAGCGGTCGCCTTCCCGCAGGGCGAACACTTCGGCCACATGACGGTTGGTGCAGACGAGGTTTTCGGCGATCAGCCAGCCGGTGCCAGCGTAGGGCAGGAAGGGATGATTGGCGATCTCGATGCGGCCCACCGACTGGATGGCGTGCTCGATGCGCGAACGGGCCGGCGTCAGCCGTTCGCGCCAGGTCAGCGTCGACGGCTCCTGATAGGTGCCGTTCTGCACCAAGAGCGACGGTCGGCCGTCGAGGAGGACGATCGCCTCGGCGATCGGTTCGGCATATCCGCGGGCGCCGCCATGGGCGACCTCTGTCATCAGCCGGTCGATGCTTTCCATGCCAACGCCGGTCGCCGCCGCCGCCGGCATGCGGCCGGCGACGTTGCGGGCCTGGACTTCCTCCCGCAGCGCCGGGTCTTCAGCGAAAACGGACTCGAATAAATTCGGCATTCTATCCCACTCCCGAGGAAACTGATCCGTACAACTGTCTTCCCTCCCGCGTCCGAAGCGCAGGTTCTGTCAGCGGCGCTCGCGTCCCGAATTTATCGGTTATGATTCGACTGGGTTCGCCGCGTGATCCGGCCGTGATCCCGGAGGAGGGGCCGCGATGTACGCCACGAAACGGCCTTCATCGGGCGACGTATTCCGCTGATGGTGTAGCGCCGTTCGCCGTTTGGATCAATGCAGCCAATTTGTCGATCGCCGGCGGTGGCGAGAGGGGTCAGCTGCTTCCCAGCCCGGGCGCGACCACGGCGATGTAGCCGGCATAGGCGAGCACGAACAAAGCGCCCTCGATACGGTTGACGCGCCAGCTGGTGACGGCGAAGATCAGCATCACCAGGGTTGCCGCCAGCATCACCCAGATATCGAGGGCGACGATCTCCGGCGGGATATCGATGGGATGCACGGCGGCCGTTACGCCGAGGATACCCAGCAGGTTGAAAATGTTGCTGCCGACGATACTGCCGAACGCGACGTCGTTGTGGCGGCGAAGCGATGCCGCCACCGTTGCCGCCAGTTCCGGCAGCGAGGTGCCGATCGCAACGACGGTGACGCCAATGATGGCTTCCGAGACGCCGGCCAGGGCGGCGAGGGCGATGGCGCTGGTGACCAGGAAATTGGCGCCGAGAAGGATCATCGCGAAGCCGCCGACGGTGAAGGCCAGCGCCAGCCAGGTCCGCATCGGCGCCGGCTTGGCGAGCTGCACCTCGTCGGCGTGCAGCTTGGCCGCCGCGTCCGGGTGCCCGCGTTCGGTGAGGTAGGTGTAGACGAGGTAGGCGATCAGCGCCGCGAACAGGGCGAGCCCGGCGAGGCGTCCGACGTGGCCGAGAACAGCGAGACCGACGCACGCCAGGGTGGCGAGCATGACGACGGTGCCGTCCCGGGTCAGCGCCCCCTTGCTGGTGGCGATGGGAAAGATCAGCGCGCCGACGCCGAGAATCAGCAGAATGTTGGCGATGTTGCTGCCGACGACGTTGCCGACGGCGATGCCGGGCGAGCCGGCGAAGGCGGCTTTCAGGCTGGTTAGCAACTCCGGTGACGAGGTGCCGAAGCCAACCAGGGTGAGACCGATCAGCAGCGGCGAGACGCCGGCGCGTTCGGCCAGCGACACCGAGCCGCGCACCAGCGCGTCGCCGCCGATGACGAGAAGGACGAGACCGCCGATGAGCTCGATGTAAAGCATGGTCGCCGACTGAATGCTCCTGATCGTCTTGGGCTGGCGGCGCGACTGGCTCGTCCGGCAGCCAATCCATGTACAAAATCTTTTGGTTCGCTGCAGGCCCTTGCGCGGCGTTTTAGTGCTAAGATGTTTAAGATAGGCATATCACGAAAATGCTCTATTCGAACAAGAGGAAACGAAACCAATGGCCGAGCGAAGGGATCTGGACCTTGCGGCGATCCGCCGCACCCTTGAGGAACAGCGCGCGGAGATCCTGGCGGAAAGCGCGACGACCGCCGACGAGCGCAAGCCGGTGGAGTTGGACCAGCAAAGCGTGGGCCGGCTTTCGCGCATGGATGCCTTGCAGAACCAGGCGATGGCGAATGCCCTGGAGGAGCACCGCCGGGTCCACCTGCACCAGATCGAGGCGGCGCTGAAGCGGCTGGAGGAGGGGGAATACGGCTACTGCATCGCCTGCGGCGAGGAGATTTCCCGTAAACGGCTCGAGATCGACCCGGCGATCACGCTGTGCATCAATTGCGCCGAATGAGGTGTGCTAGCCGCTCGTGATACCGTAGAAGTCGCCGATGCCGGTCATCAAGAATTGCATGGCGATGCAGCTCAGCAGGAAACCGAAGATCTTCATCATCGCATCCAGCCCGGTCTGACCGAGCACTTTCAAGATGCTTACCGAACCGCGCAGCGTGACGTAGGCAATCGCGAGCGTCAGCGCGGTACCAATTACCACCGCCAGAAAGATGACGAGCCAGGTCGCCGGGAAATTGGCTCGAATTTCAGCGGCGCCGCTCAAGACCAGCGAAATCGAGCCGGGGCCGGCGAGAAACGGCATCGCCAGCGGCGTGAACGAAACATCCGTCGTTCCGGAATCGATATCCTCGGCCGTTTTGCGTTCCTAGACGGGGGGCGGAAACAGCATGCGAAAGCCGACAAAGCCGATGATCAGCCCGCCGGCGACGCGGATGCCCGGCACCGAGATGCCGAAGAAGTCGATGATGAACCCGCCCAACCACAGGAAGGTCACCAGGACGGCGAACGCGTAGTGACACGCCTTCAGGGCTTGCCGGTTGCGTGCCTTCGGGGGCATCCCGTTGGTCAACGACAAGAAGATCGGCACGGTCGAGAATGGGATCATGATCGGCAGCAGGGCCGCCACCGTCAGCAGCACCACCTCGGCCAACTGAAGCGGCGACATCAGCGAAGAAAGGCTCCATCCTCGCCGATCTTGCCGGGACCGTTGAGGATGTAGATGCCGGCCGAGTTGGCCTTGACGTGGAAGCCGAGATTGCCGCCGGACGCCCACGCCTCGTTGCCGGTGACGGCATCCCGGTAGACCCCGTCGCGTACGTCGCCGACGTTGACCCTCTGATCGCCGCCAATTGCCAAGCCGATCACGGCAACGCTTTCGCCATTGTTGTAATCACGGACGAAGCTCATCCCGCCGCCCCACTCATGGACATGACTCATCGAAGCCTTCTGTAGCGCCGGAATGCAGCGCCGGATCAGGTTGAGGCGTTTGATATGCCGATAAAGCGGATGGTTCTGTGTCTCGGCGATGCGGGCGTCGGTGAGGTTATCGCCGAAGTAGGCGCGCCCCGTGCTGTCGAGAGTATCCTTCTCGCCCTCGACGTCCTGCGGCGCCCCCTTCATGAACTCGATTTCCTCGCCGAAGTAGAGACAGGGAATCCCGCGCGCCGTCCACAGCAGGTTATAGGCGCAGGCGGCCATCCACGCCTCGCCCTTGAAGCGGTACTTGAAGTCGTTGTCGGGGCCGACGTCGTGGTTCTGCAGGAAGGTGACCAGCGACGTCGCGTCGCCATAGATCCAGTCCATCGACAAGACGTGTCCGGTGCCGCCGAAGGTGCCACGGCTGAGGGTGTCGCGGAATGTCGAGAAGAGGCCGAAATCCAATTGCGGGAACCCGGAGTCGCCGCCGGAGTTGGGATCGCGCGGGTCGTGGCCGAGGCGGGTGTACCACCAGGGGCGGATCTGCGATGGCCCGTTGTCGCCGCCGCCCATGTCGCCCCAGCCGTAGCCCTTGACCAGGTTTTCGCCAAACACGAACAGGCCCGGCTTGTGCGCCTTCCACGCATTCACGTATTCGAGCAGGTTGTCGCGCTCGACGTGCTTGACTGTGTCGATGCGCAGCGCGTCGACGCCCATGTCGAGATAGCGGTTGATGGAGCCGATGATGTAGTCCTTGACATTCTGCCGCCGGGTGGCGAGGTCGATGCAATCGCCGGCGAG
The DNA here is from genome assembly GCA_964460955.1 of uncultured Rhodospirillaceae bacterium. GTDB lineage: Bacteria > Pseudomonadota > Alphaproteobacteria > Rhodospirillales > Defluviicoccaceae > Defluviicoccus. The sequence goes on from CAYWRP010000033.1 coordinate 13,405, forward strand.
GTGCTTGGTTTGCAGCGGATGCGCGCTCTCCCAGTCGCCGCCGCAGATGAATCCGTCCTGATGAAACCATTCGGGATCCAGCTGGTTGGCGTCGACGCCGAAGAAGCGGCCCGGATTGTAGCCCGGCTTCGGCACCGTCTCGCCGGTCTTCGGGTCGACCAGCGGCTCCTTGCCTTCCGGGTCGCGCGCGTGGCGTTCCTTGTACCAGTCCGGGGCGACCGGATTATCGATGTCGTCGCGGTTCGGCCACACGTAGTTGCCGAGGTTCCCCTGGTAGGGGCCGTGATCGACTTGCCCCTGCTCGGACCCCTGCGGGACGTAGTATTTGATCGGCACGTGGTCGATGTGCACCTTGCCGCGGATGCCGTACTGGCAGGAGTGGTTGACGACGACGTCCTGGATGATCTTGATGCCGCGCTTATGCGCCTCGTCGATCAGGTCCTGATAGGTGGCGTCCGGCGATTCGAGCCGCGGGTCGATGCGCGTCCAGTCGTAGGCATGATAACCGTGGTAATCGAGCCCGGAGCGGTTTTCCACCGGCGGCGTGATCCAGATCGCCGTGAAACCGAGGTCCTTGATGTAATCGAGCCTCTGGATCAGGCCCTTGAAGTCGCCGCGCCAGTGCGGGTCTTCCGGCTCGCCGGCGGCGTTGAGCTTGATCCGGTCGCGGCAGAAGAAATTGTTCGACGGATCGCCGTCGTAAAACCGCGTCGTCAGCAGGAAGTAGATGGTCTCCTCGCGGAAGTCGGTATCCGGCCCGGTCACCTTGTAAGGGGTCGGCGTCGCCTCGGGTTTCGGGCCGGCGGGCGGTGGCGGCGGGGGTGGATCGCCGGCGCCGGCTTCCTCGCGCGTCTTCGTCCAGTGGTCGTTGGCGAAAAACCATGTCCCGCCACCGGTGCGCTTCAAGTCGACCGTCTGCCGCCCTTGGCCGTCGTTGATGACAAAGCGGGCATTTTCCGTACCGGCGAAGCGGTAGACGTACCAGCCGCCGTCTTCCGCCGTCATCGCCATGCCCGGCCACTCGGTGAACTTTTCCTTCGGCCGCGTATCCCAATAATGGATGTGGACGGATGGGGCCCAGTCGGCAGGCTTCAGGAAATGCACGATGAGATCGGCCATGGAGACAACGTCCTCCCTTTGCGTCTTCGGTGTGGAATGGAACCGCCAAAGCCCGGTGCGCGTTTCTGGTTGTTGTATTGGCGTCCGCCCATCAATAGACGAGGCGGGCGCGGACGCCAAGGGCGGATCAGCGAGGGGTGCGGGCTAAGCGCCCTTCGAGGGGTATTTGGGACCAGAGTAGGCGGGCGTGGATGGCGAGGGCCGGATGGTATCAGGTTCGCTCTGCCTGCAGGTATAGACGTCGGCCGTGCACGCATCCGTCCCATCGACAAACATGTTCTTGTCGAGACCCAGCCGTGAGATGCTTATCCCAACGGACAAGCGCCCGATATTCCATGACGGCACGGCAGGTCCTGCCCGAGACTTACATCGCGAACTGGACGCGCGGCGGCTGCTGGTCCTTGAGGTCGAAGGTGACCCGGCACTCGACGATGCGCTCGGCGGCGATTCCCTTTTCCTCGATGAAGTAGCGGCGCACGGTGTTGGTCCGGGATTGCGCCAGTTCGATCAGTCCCTTGGCCTGCGCCGTCGTCAACGCCGTCGGCACCGTGGCTGGCGGAGCGGGTGGTGCGGCTTGAGGCTGGCCTCCTTGCGCTTGCCCGGCTTGCGTCTCGGCCGCCGTGCCGGCTGGCGATTTTGCCGCCTGGCCGGCCGCGCCGCCGCCGTAAAGTGCCGCGTAATCCGCGGCGGTGGCGCGTCCGCAGACTCCTAATCGAAGCGATGATTTCTTTTGCAACAAGGTCAGGTATTGATCAGCGACCTGTTGCCCCGCTGCGTCGAAGGTGGCGGATCCCGGCGGAAAGACGATCGAGGACAGTTCGAACCCACCCGCGCCAAGCGCCGTATCGCCGCCAAAGATGGATCCGAGGAAACCGCTGACGGCGGTGTTGATGGCGTCGCTGTAGTCCACCTCGGGCTGTTCGACGGTGCCGCCGAGCGGGAAGGCGAGATCGATGCGGCCCTTGTCGTCCTTCAGAATGCCGACCGCGAACTGCACCGGCAGGCCCAGTTCCTTTTCCAGTTCAGCGCCGTCTTCCGCCGTCACCGGATTGAGGAACAGGTTGTCGACGAGCACGCGGATATCGCCGTTCAGCTTGCTGGCGGTGGCGTCGGCCTTGACGTCGGTGGTCAACTCACCGCCATCGAGATGCCAGCCGATGGCGTTGGCAACGTATGGCGAGTAGGTCGGCAACGACAGGTTCTCGACATCGACGCCAAGGTCAAAGTCTGGCGTCGGCTTCAAGGGCGCCGCCCATCCGAGAACCGCGAGATTGGTGAATTCGTTGATTTTGGCGTCAACCGTGATGTCGGTCTTGGTCTCCGGATTGCCAGTGTCGATGTTCTTGAGCTCGACGTCGTTGAAGACGATGGTCGTCATCACCGGCGGCTCGAGGGAGGTATCGGTGAATTTCACCCAGGACTCCGCACCGATGGCGAGGCGGGCGAGACGCGCGGTCGGTTGCGGTCCGCTTGCGCTAGCGGCCGGCGTCTCCTCCGGCTTCTCGCTTTCGCCGCCCGCGGGCGCCGTGTCGCCGCCGCCGAACGCCTTTAGCGTCTGATCGGTGACGTCGACGGTGAGGCCATCGATGAGGATTTCGTTGGCGGCCACCGCCATCTGATGATCGGCCTCCAGGCCTGAAACGGTGAGGCGTTCGACCGCCATCGTATCCGTGTCGTCAAGCGTCTTTATCTCGCCGCCGATGCCCTGACCGGCCACGTCCAGGGCGACGTTCCACTCGGGTTGGCCGCCGGCGATTACCGCGGCGACCTTGTTCAAGGCGACCTCGAGCGTGCTCAGGGTGACGGCCATCTCGGGAAGTCCATTGCCGGCCGGCATTGCCGCGTTGACGCCACCCAGCGCCGTCGTGCCGGCGATATCGACCGTCGTCGTCTCGCCGGCGAGTTGCGCCGAAAGCGTGGACAGCCGGGTCTCCAGGCTCTCCGCGGTTACCTCCAACGGGCCTTGCGGCTGGCCGATGGTCGCCGACATGCCGCCCACCGCTGTTGCGACGGCGCCGGAAACATCGATCCGTTCGCCGGCGACGTTGGCTTGCAGGGGGTCGAGATCGACGCGGACGGTCTCGATGCGCGCTTCCGTTCCCGGCTGGCCGTCCTCGTCCGGCATCGTGACGGCGATGCCTCCAACGTCGGTCGCCCCCGTGGTCCGCACGGCGATGGTCTCCCCGACCATCTCGGTGACCAGGGAAGACAGGGCGACTGTGACCTGATCGACGGTCATCGGGGTCGCGCCGGTCATTTCCGTCGACGAAACGTCGATGCGGGGTTGCGTCTCGATGCGCAGGCGGCCATCCGGCGACTGCGTCAGCGCGAGGCCCGCCAATTCGACCGTCGCCGCCGCGACGTTGACGCCCAGTTCCGCCCCCTGCTTGGCGGCGAGGTCGGTGATTTCCGTCCGCATTGCCGCATCCAACGTTACCCCGGCGGCTTCGCTTTGCATCAGGTCAAGGTCCGAGATGGTCGTCGCGAGCTTGCCGACGTCGAGCGCGGTGTTGGCATCCGGCTGCGCGGAGATGGTTGCCGCCTCGAGCTGAATCGTCCCGGCGACGCGGGTTTCGCCATCCGGGCCGCCGTTCACGGAAAGGCCCGGAATGGTCAGCGTCAGGGACCCCGTTGAGACCGACGAGCCCGCGTCGGGTTGAATGCGCAGGCCGTTCACGGTGGTCTGGTGCGGCGCATAAATGTCGAAGTTCTGGTCGGCATCGAGGCTGACGAAAAACTGGTCCGTCGTGCTCTCCGCGCTCTCGATCTGCAGGGCGATGCCATCGGCGGTGACGACGTCGACGCCATTGAAGCGGCTGACGACCTTGCCGCCGAGATCGAGGCTGCCGTCTTCGGTGTAGGTCTCGGAGGTCAGCAAATTAAGTTCCGCGCCGGCGATCCGAATGTCGTCGCCGGCATCCGTCGTGACGTCGAAGTCCGAGATGGTGGCGGTTGTCCGACCGTTCATCTCGATCCAGCCGTCGCGGTAGAGGACGCCCGAATAACTCTGCGTCTGGCTGACCGTGCCTTCCCGCTTCGTCAGGATATCGCGGTCGAGGACCAGCGCCAGTCGGCCATAGTCGAAGATGTCGGCCACCGGCAGATCGGTGAGGCTCATCTCGAACCGAAACGAGATGTCGTCGGCGAACGGCTGTGCGGTCGCGTCGAATGCCACGGGCGCCCCATCGAGCCGGCCGCGCAGGCTGACGACGCCCGGTTCTTCCGGTTGCCACGTGTGGAACAGCGTCACGAACAGGCTGTCGATCTCGATGACGAGGTCGTCATCCGGCACGAAATTGCGCAGGATGAGTCGGCTGTCGCGGAAGTCGAAGCGGTCGATGCCGGCGCCCCAACCCGTGCCGCCAGCATCTCCGTCTTCTTGCTGCGGCTCCGCCTCCGCCGCGGCGGCATCGTCGACGGTCATGAATTGCGCCAAGGGAATACCATTAAGAAAGAGCTCGCCCTGGCGTTTTTCGACGATCAGGTCGACTTCCTCGATGATGAATGTCTCGACGAGCGCCCGCTGCTTGAGCAGGCTGGCAAGGCTCAGCTTGGCACCGACTTGGCCGATTGTGCCCCGCTCGCCGTCCTCGGACCAGAATTCGACGGGGCCCATGACGACCTCGCCGCGCCACAGGCGGATATCCAGAGTCTCGACGCCGGTGGTCTGGATCCCGAGCTTGGCGAGTTCGTCCTCCATGATGTAGCGCGCGGCATATTTCGGCACGACGGCCAGAACGATTGCCAGAATAACGATCAAGACGCCGCCGATGCCGAGAACCCAACGCCCCCAGCGTCTTTTCTTGCGAGGCTTTTGCGTGGCCGGCTGTTCGGCCGGGCCGGTGCCCTCTGGCGCATCTTGCATCTTCCGTACTCCCAAACCTGCGCGCTGTGATTGTTCGTTAGCGCGTTATACCCTCTATGAATGGCGGATCAACGGCCGTCGGCGCGGGGCGCCGCATGGCAACGCGGACGGCGCCATCGAGAGGGACGACGCGATCAACCACTGCGATGCCGCTGCCCCAAAAACGCTGTCATTGTAACACGGATATCGGGCGGCGACGCAGTGCAACCGCGCGGCAACTGACCAGCGGGCGCGCGCCGCCGCCGCCAACGTGGTCAGGATTTCTCGTCGGCTTCCTTTTCCGGCGAGCTTTCCTTCCCTTCACCCGTCTCTTTATCGTCTTCGTCTTCTTCCTCGTCCTCGAAATCTTCCTCGAGTTCACTGAGCGTCTCGACGAGGCCGCGGATCAGCGGCAGCAGGTCCTGGCGCGCGAAATCGGCCGGTCCCTCGAATTGGATATCAATGTCGCCGACCTCGATTTCGAGCTTGACCGTGTTGTCCGGCATCGTCCCTTCTCCTCGTATCCACATTGTTTTTTGGTCAATCTTCGCGAGCTAACGATTTACCATCGAGAAGTCCAATGAAGAGATGATGACGCGGCGCCCCCAAGGCGCCTCGCGGCCGGCCCCAAACGGGCGGATATAGGGAGGAAACGAGGGTGAGCAGTCCGGTTCTATGGTGGCCGTCGCCGGCGCGTATCGACGCGGCCAACATCACCGCGTTCGCGGCGCATGTGCAAACGACGCTCGGCGTCGAAGCCGCCGACTACGCGCGCCTGCATGCCTGGTCGCTCGCCGACAAGCCGGCGTTCTGGCGCGCGGTCGCCGACTTCGCCGGACTGAAGGCGGAGACCTGGGGGGAGCGCGGGCTGGTCGACGCGGCGGCGATGCCGGGGGCGCGCTTCTTCCCCGATGCCCGGCTGAATTTCGCCGAGAACCTGCTGCCGCCGAGCGTCTCTGGCGACGCCCTCGTCTTCTGGGGCGAAGACCGCGTTCGCCGCCGGCTGAGCTGGGATGAACTGCGGGGCGCCGTCTCGCGCTTCGCCCAGGCGCTCGCGAGCGTGGGGGTTGGGCCGGGCGATCGGGTGGCGGGGTATCTGCCCAACATGCCGGAGGCGGTGATCGCCATGCTGGCGGCGACCAGCCTCGGCGCCGCCTGGTGCTCGTGCTCGCCCGACTTCGGCGTCCAGGGTGTTCTCGACCGCTTTGGCCAGATCGCGCCCAAGGTGCTGATCGGTGTCGACGGTTACCATTATAACGGCAGGGCGCATGCTTGCGGCGACAAGGTGCGGGCGGTCGCCGCCGCGTTGGCCGATCTCGCCGCCTGCGTCATCGTCCCCTATACCGGCTGGGCGGTGCGGCTTGAGGACATCCGGAACGGCGTTTCCTGGAATTCGTTCATCGCCGGTTTCCAACCGCGGCGCATCGAATTCGCGAAACTGCACTTCGACCAGCCCCTCTATATCATGTTCAGTTCCGGTACCACGGGGGCGCCGAAGTGCATCGTCCACCGTGCCGGCGGCGTGCTGTTGAAGCAGGTCAGCGAGCACGTGCTGCATTGCGACGTCAAGCCGGGCGACCGCGTGTTCTACTTCACCACCTGCAGCTGGATGATGTGGAACTGGCTGGTCACCGCGTTGGCGGCGGGCGCGACCCTGCTGCTCTACGATGGCTCGCCCTTCCATCCCACCGGGAACGTCCTGTTCGACTTCGCGGATACCGAGGAGATGACCTTGTTCGGCACCTCGGCTAAGTACATCGACGGGCTGAATAAGGCCGGCCTGGCTCCGCGGCGGACACATTCGCTGACCACCGTGCGGACGATGACCTCCACCGGTTCGCCGTTGGCACCAGAGTCGTTCGACTTCGTCTACCGGGAGATCAAGGAGGATCTCCACCTTGCCTCCATCGCCGGCGGCACCGACCTGCTGGGGTGTTTCGTGCTCGGGAACCCGACGCTGCCGGTGCGCCGGGGCGAGATCCAGTGCCGGGCGCTCGGCATGGCGACGGACGTCTTCGACGAGCAGGGGAGACCGGTCCGCGGCCGGAAGGGGGAGCTGGTCTGCACCGAGCCGTTCCCGTCGATGCCGCTCGGATTCTGGAACGATCCAGATGGCGCCGGCTACCGTGCCGCCTACTTCGAGCGCTTCCCCGGTGTCTGGCATCACGGCGACTACGTGGCGCTCACCGATACGGGCGGGATGATCATGTATGGCCGCTCGGATGCCACCCTCAATCCCGGCGGCGTGCGCATCGGCACGGCGGAGATCTATCGCCAGGTCGAGAAACTCGACGCGGTCAAGGAGGCATTGGTGATCGGCCAGGAATGGGAGGGTGACGTGCGGATCGTCCTGTTCGTCGTCCTGAGCCAAGGCCACGACCTCGATGCCGGGCTGCAGCGCGCCATCCGGGACGAAATCCGCGCCAACTGCACGCCGCGCCACGTGCCGGCGAGGATCGTCGCCGTCGCCGACATTCCCCGCACCAAGTCCGGCAAGATCACCGAACTCGCCGTACGCGACGTCATCCACGGCCGCCCGGTGCCCAACATCGACGCGCTGACCAATCCGGAAGCCCTCGATCAGTTCCGCGATCTCGCGGCGCTCCGCACCTGACGCGGCTTGCCGCCGCTTCGGCGGCCAGCACCGATCAATGCCATGAGTTGCCGCAAGGTTAAGGCCGGTTCTGCCACCTCTGGATACATATTGAACCGTAGCGGCGCTACACAACCGCGATCATTTCGTCGCGCCGCCGCCCGAGAACCGCAGGCGACAACGATTAAGGCGCGTCATGTTCGGCAACAACTTCACTCTTTTCCAATTTCTTGGATTTCGCGTCCGCGCCAACGTCAGCTGGCTGTTCCTGGCGATCCTGGTCACATGGTCGCTCGCCGCCGGCTTTTTTCCCGCTGTCTATCCCAACCTCGATGTCGCCACTTACTGGGCACTGGCGGTCGCCGGCATGATCGGCTTGTTCTTTTCCTTGCTGTTTCACGAGTTCGCCCACTCCCTGGTGGCGCGGGCGCGCGGCATGGGGATGCAAGGCATCACCCTGTTTCTCTTCGGCGGCGTCGCGGAAATGGAGATGGAGCCGCCGACCCCGAAGACCGAGTTTTGGCTGGCCATCGCCGGTCCCATCGCCAGTGTCGTGCTGGCGATCGTTTTCTATGGCGTCGCCATCGGACTCCAGGCGGTCGGGACGCCCGCCCACATCATCGGTGTGCCGCGCTATCTCGCCTTCATTAATCTTATTCTCGCCGCCTTCAACATGGTGCCGGGGTTTCCGTTGGACGGCGGTCGGGTGCTGCGCGCCGCCATCTGGCAATGGACCGGCAATCTCCGCAAGGCAACCGGTGGGCAACCCGCGCCGGCCAGGCCTTCGGCTTTTTGCTGATCGGGCTCGGAATCCTGTCGGTGCTCGGCGGCAATTTCGTCGGCGGCTTGTGGTGGTTCCTCATCGGCCTGTTCCTGCAGGGGTCCGCCGGGGCCGCCTATCAACGGATGGTCGAACAGGAAGCGCTGAAGGGGCAAACCGTACGCCGCGTCATGACCGCCGACCCGGTGACCGCGCCGGCGGATATCACGGTCGCCCACTTCATTGATGACTATCTCTACCGCTATGGCCATGAACTGTTCCCCGTGATGTCCGACGGGAAATTGATCGGCTGCGTGACCATGCGGGAATTGAAGGAAGTGCCGCCGGAACAACGGCAGACGATGACGCTTCGGGACGTCGTCGATGGGTGTTCGGAGGAGAATACGATCGCCGCCGAAACCGGGGCCGGCGAGGCGCTGGCCAGGATGCAGAAGAGCGGCCGCGGCCGGCTCTTGGTTGTCGATGGCGGCCGCCTCGCCGGTGTGTTGTCACTGAAAGATCTGCTACGCCGGCTCGCGCTCAAGTCGGAGTTGGAGGGCTCCGCCTAAGGCTCGCGGCCGTCGAGGTGAATGCCGGCCTCGGCCATGCGTTTCAAGGCCTGTTCGCCGCCTTCGCCGGTTACCGGCCGCGTGGCGTCGACGAGAACATGGACGGCGAATCCGCCGTCGGCGGCGTCAAGCGCCGTTTCGAGGACACAGACATCCCGTGCCAGACCGCCGATCCACAGGCGGCGAATGCGCTGCCGGCGCAAATGCTCGGCCAGACCCGTCTGATCGAACGCCGAATTCTGATCCTGGTCGAAACGGACCCCCTTGGTGACGACGATGGCATCATCCCCGAGATGGAGATCGGGATGAAACGCCGCGCCTTCGGTGTCTTGGACGCAATGCGGCGGCCACGGCCCACCCTGTTCCTCGAAACTAACGTGTTTCAGGGGATGCCAGTCTCGCGACGCGTAGACCGGGATATTTTGCGCGCGGGCGGCGGCGATCCATTTGTTGAGGATCGGCACAACCGCATCGCCTTCGTCGATGGCGAGCTTGCCGCCGGGACAGAAATCATTTTGAACGTCGACGATGAGCACGGCGTCGCCTTCCTGCAGCGCGTGTTGAGGGTCCATGATCTCCGTTTCTCCTTAACTCTTAACGACAAAAACTCAGGGCGCCAAAATGTCGATCAGCTCTTGCTGATGACGTTCGAGGGCGGCGCTGACAGTGACCGGGTAGGGCTCGCGCGCCGGCTCGATGGCGCGCACGGTGGATGGCAGGCGGGCGATCTCCGCCCTTGCGTGCTCTCTCGCCGCTTCGAGCGGATCGCCCCATTCGTCCAGCCGCTGGCCATCAGCCATCACCAGCGTCAGCAACGGCTCGCCGTCGATATCTTCGTCGGCCTGGGCGATGGTGTCGCCGACGGCCACGCCGTCGCGGAACTGGCGAAACACCTGTTTCGGGCCGGGAAGGATCGGTTTGCCGGTCGAGGTCTTGAGCCGCCCCTCGCCGGCGTATTCCGAGAGCTTGTAGGCAATATCGAGGCTCGGCGCGTCTTCCGATACGCCCATCTTGGTGCCGACGCCGAAGCCGTCGATGGGGGCGTTGGCGCGAACGATGGCGTCGATGGCGTCCTCGTCGAGGCTGCTGCTGGCGAAGATCCCGACATCGTTGAGTCCGGCCTCGTCGAGCAGCCGGCGAGCCTCGAAGGCAAGCTTGGCCAGATCACCGGAGTCGAGGCGGATCGCCCGGACCTTGAAATCGTCGCCCATCTCCCGCGCCAGCTCGCAGACCCGCTCGACGCCGCGGCGGGTATCGTAGGTGTCGACCAGCAGGACCGTATGAGGATAGAAGCGGGCAAAGGCGCGGAAGGCGTCCATCTCCGATTCTGTCGCCTGGACGAAGCTGTGTGCCATCGTGCCGCTCGCCGCGACGCCGTAGATCTTGCTGGCGAAGACGTTGGAGGTCGCGTCGACGCCGGCGATGTGGAACGCCCGCGCCGCCTTGATGGCGGCGTCCGTGCCGTGCATCCGCCGCAGTCCGAAGTCCACCACCGACCGCCCCGCCGCCGCCTTCACCACCCGCGATGCCTTGGAGGCGAGGGTGGTTTGCAGGTGGATCTGGTTCATGACGAAGGTCTCGACGATCTGCGCCTCGGCGATTGGCGCGGTGACCTCCAGAATCGGCTCGTTGGCGAAGATCGGCGTTCCTTCCGGCACCGCCCGAACATCGCCGGAGAACCGGAAATCGGCCAGCCAGCCAAGAAAGCGTTCATCGAAGTGACCGAGGGAACTCAGGTGCCGCAGGCTGTCGGCCTCAAAACGTAAGTTTTCCAGGTAGTGCAGGACGTTGTCCAGCCCGCAGGCGAGCAAGTAGTTTCGACGCTCCGGCAGGCGCCGCACGAACAGACTGAAGGTGGCTTGCTCGTGCATGTCCATGGCGACGTAGCCCTGCGCCATCGTCAGCTCATACAGGTCGACGAACAGGGCGATGGTGTGGTCGTCAATCCACGGGTTTGCCGTTCCCATTCAGGTGGTTTCCTTCCGCGGTCGCGCGTTATTCCCTGATCGGCCAGTTGGCGGCCGACCGCCATCGAAGCACTAAGTTTCGGCAATGTCGCCGGTGCCGTCCTTAACCTGCGCTAGCCTCCGGCAGGTTACCCCGGCCGGGCCTAGAAAAAACGGGTCAGATTGACCTTGATGACGTCGTCGTCGCGGATGCCGCGCAGGACGAAATCGCTGTTCGGCGCGTTGACGAAAAAGTTGGCGTTCAGCTCCGCTTTCCAGCTGTGGCCGATGCGCCGTTCGGCCTCCAGGCTGAATACGCTGGCGCCGGTGTCGACGTCAATCAGGCCGCCGGCGAGCAGCGTCGTTGCGTCCGGATCGTTGAGGGTCAGCCGGGTGCCGAGGAAAACATCGTTGTCGCCGACGACCGGCGGCGCCTTGTCGGCATTGTCGTCGCGGGTGTCGATCAGGCCTTCGGCAAGCAGGCCGAGGTCGACGTCGGTGCCGCCAATGCCGAACAGGGTGTACTCGAGGCCGCCGACACCGGCGTAGAGGCGGTCGTCATGGCCGCCGCGGGTCAGCGCCTCCAACTTCCACAGCCAAGGGCCCGTCGTATACTGCGCATCGAGGCTTTGCTGATTGATGATGTCGTAAGCGGGCAGCAGTTCCGGGTCCCTTGGGTTCCCGCGGTCGAGCAGGAAGCGGGGTGCTCGGCTGGTGCCATAGAACACCGACACCCCGATGTCGAAATCGCCGATGAACCGCGACCAGCGGGCGGCAAAGTCGGGGTGGAGGCGCCGCAGATCGGAATCGTATTCCGGGTCCTCGAGGTCGACGGGAAGAACCCCACGCAGCCGGGCGTCGCCGTCGGCGAAGGTCCGTTCGCGGAACACCGGCAGATAGAACAGGCTGATCAGGCCGAGGTCGGTCTCGAGGTTGAGATTGACCATCGGCTGGCCGAGCTTGGTTTCCATGTCGATATCCTCGACCAGGTCGGTCTGGTTGACGATGTCGACCAGGTGGCGCGACTCCGCGACGCCCCAGAAGACTTTCCCGACGCCGACGACGACGTCCCAGTCGTTGCCGACGTGCAGCCAGTTGGCCTCGCGGAGATCGCCGTGGGTACGGCGGTCGTCGAAGGCATCGAGGCGGCCGAAACCAACGACGGTGATGCGGTCGAGGCCTTCGTTCCAGGTGTAGCGGACTTCCGGCATGACGGCGAGCGACGGCGAGACGAAGACGTCATCCTGATCGGCGAACTGCGGATGCCATGGAAAGGCCCGCAGCTCGCCCTCGACGGCGAGATCGAGTTCCCACTCGCCGGCCGGCGTAGGACCGGCGCCGGCAACCAAGCCGATGGCGACCAGGGCGGCCAGTGTCGCGCCGGCGCGCGCCGGCGACCGCCGAGGTGGTCCCGCCGCCGGAGGCCGCACGGCCGCTTCTCCTAGCGTGAACGCTGCAGGGCGCGACGCGAAAAGTCGCCGTCGTCGAGGCCGACCTTGAAGGCGTACCCGGACCAAACCATGTCCGTCGACTTGCCGGTCTGGTGGTTGGCCATGGTGATGCGGTCGGCGCGCCAATGCTTGCCTTCGTAGACGGCGTAGTCGGCGGCGGTGAGGGTCTTCAGAAGGGATGCCTTGCGATCATAGTAGTCGATTTTGAAGATTCGGTAGGCCTCCGTATCCATCCACACCCGCTGGCGGATGTAACCCGAGCCTTCATAGGTCGGGAAACGATCAATGACGTGGCAGACGGCGCCGGCGCCGGGGCATGGTTCCTCGGCGATCCATTCATAAGTGAACTCCTCCACCTCCTGGCTGGATATGTCCTCGTAGGCGAATTCGGAGGCGACGAAGGAGCCCGATCGATTGGCGGCGCTGATCCGCTTGACGCGCTTCAGGGCGGGAAGGAACAGCCACTGGTCGTCCTCGCCGGTGACATGGGCGTGCGTCAGCAACGCGGTGCCCTCGATGTCGGGCGGCCGGTGAAACACGATCAGGCTCTTGTCACCGTCGTCGGCCACCTCCAGTCCCCGTTGCGAGAAACTGCGCTCGCTAGTGCTGCCGGTGCGGTCGCGCAGTGTCATCACGCCGTCGACCGTGTAACTCTCGAACCCAGCGTCGAAGGCGTCCGCCGCCTCGGCGATGCGGAGCCCCTTCTCGGCGGGCGTCTCGGCGGCGGCGGAGCCGCACGCCATTAGGGCCGCCGCCGCGAGCCCGATCCATTTCACCATCGTCATTACACTTGCTGCCTCATCGTTTGACGTCGGCGTTTTCGGGTGCCGACAAGGCCGTCGACACTCCTGTTGGGGGTGAGGAAAGGACCGGCGCGCCGCGCCTGTCAACCAGGACCAGCAGGGCCGGTAAAAGGAACAGATCGGCGAGCAGCGCCAAGGCGACGGTGATCGCCGCCAACAGCCCCATATTGCCGTTGACGGCGAACCCGGAGGTCGCCAGGACGCCGAAACCGGCGACCAGCGCCAACGAGGTGATGATCACCGCCGGTCCGACCAGCCGCAGCGCGCTGACCACCGCCTCGGCGGCGTCGGCGCCATCGCGGCGGGCGGCGAGATACTTCGCGAGGATGTGCACCGTGTCGTCGACGACGATACCGAGCGTCATCGTGCCGACCACGGAGACAGCAAGGTTGATCTCGCGGACCAGGTAGCCCCAAAGGCCGAACGCCATCATCACCGGCAGCAGGTTGGGGATCAAGCTCAGCATGCCGATCCGGAGGCTGCGGAGCATGACGACGAGGATGCCGGAAATAAGCGCCAGGGCGAGCAGGGCGCCCGCGAACATCGCCTGCGTGTTGCGCTGGGAGACGAACGCGAAGGTGTAGGCGATGCCGGTCGGCTCCGTCGCCATGTATCCCGGCGCATTGGCGTCGAGCCAGGCCGATCCGGCGTCGGCGATGGCCTTGGTCTCCGCCGAGGAGACGTTTTCGGTGATCACCGTCACCCGGGTCGCCGACTCGTCGACCAGGATGCGATCGGTGAGATCGAGGCCAAACGGCAACGAGAGTTCGTAGAGAAGCAGGAGTTGGGCCAGCACCTGCCGGTCGTCGGGGATGCGCAGATAGGCCGGATCGTCGCCGTGCATCGCCTTGTTCAGGTGCTTGATGGACTCCGGCACCGCCAGGACGTGGTCGACCTGTGGCTGTCGGCGCAGCCAAGCGGCGAAGGCCTCCAGCGTTTTCACGTATTCGGGTTCGGTGATCCCGCTGGCGCCATCGGCGGGCACGGAGTATTCGAAGACCGTCAGTCCGGACAGCGCCTTCTCGGCGTAATCGGCGTCGACACGGAACTGGTAGCTGTCGTCGAAATAGCCGACGAAATTATCGTCGAAGACGATGCGCGTCATTCCGGCGACAAGGAACAGGGCGAGGCCGCCGCTGACGATGGCGACCGAACGGCGTCGAGCGACGACGGCCCTGGCGAGGCGGTCCATCAGGCCCTGTTCGCGCCCGGTCGCGGTCGGCGTCGGCAGGCGAACCGTCCCCATCAAGGCCGGCAGCAGAACGACACTGAAGACAAAGGACGCCACCATGCCGCAGGCGACGATGTTGCCGAGGTCCCGGAACGGCGCCACCTTGCTGAAATTGAGGCTCAGGAAGCCGATTAGCGTGGTCAGGCTGGTGATCGCCACCGCCTTGGCGGTCAGCCGCATCGTTTCCGCCACCGCATCCGCCTTGTCGAGCGTCGCCAGGCGCGGGGTGAAACGGAAGGTCGCCAGGATATGCACGCAGCTCGCCACGGCCAGCGTCATGATGATGATCGGCGCGGCGGAGCTGGCGGGATTGAGCTGGATGCCGGCCCAACCGGCAAGCCCGAGGGCGACGACGACGGAAAGCGCGATAACCACCAACGTCAGGCCGGTGGCCGTGGCGGAACGGAGGCTGGCGGCGACGATGACGAGGATGATCCCGATCATAACCGGGATGAGTAGCCGCTTGTCGCGGTCCGCTGCTTCCGCCAGCGCCGCGTTCAGCATTAACACGCCGGTCAGGCGGATCTCGATGCCCGGGTGGCGCGCCTCGACGTCCGCCTCGATGGCACGGGCGCCGGAAACCACGTCGATGACCGCCCGGTGATTGTCGTCCGGGATGATGGCGATGAGTTGAACGGCGGCGACCTGCCCGTCGGCGGCGACCAGACGGCCGACGACGTCGGGCCGGGCGAGGGCGACGCGGCGTGCTTCCTCCAGCGCGGCGGCGGGTGCTTGCGCCGGGTTTTCCACCAGGTCCTCGACGACGATGTCGTCGCCCTTGGCGCGGGCGTGCTGGAAATTGGTCAGGCTGTCGACGCGCCGGGTGTTCGGGATGCGCCAAGCGGCTTCCGTGATTTCGGCGACGGCGACCAGCGCCTCGCGGGAAAAGACGTCGCCCTTGGTATCGCGGACGATGAAGGTGACGTTTTCGTCCTTGCTGTAGCCGGTCTCCAGGCGGTCGAGGGCGATCTTTTCCGGCGAGCCCTCGACGAGGAACACCCGCGCGCTGGGATCGACCTCGAGCCGGGAGATGCCGAGGCCGGCGGCGACGGTAATCGCCATGCACACCCCGATCACCACCCAGCGGTGGCGGAGGATCCATTCCAACAACGCCGGCATCAAACGGTCTAGTGCCATCACCTCATTATCCCCCCCCTTAAACTCATCGGCGTCGCGCGTCGTCTCAACCCTCTTCCAGCGCGTCGAGGAGACGGGCGAGGGTGGCGGTGAGGCGGGCGAGGTCGGTTTCCTCCGACAGGCGATGATCGCCGGCCTTGACGAGGAGCAGTTCAACGTCGTCCGAGTCCAAGCGGTCCATCAGGCGCCGCGATGTATGCCAGGGAACATCGGCATCCTTGAGGCCGTGAATCAGGCGCACCGGGCAGCCGAGCGGGATCGCCGCGTGCAAAACCAGGTGGGCGCGCCCCTCGTCGAGCAGGCGTTGGGTGATCGGCGTCGGCTCCGGGTCGTAGGGACTTTCCAAATGGCAGATGCCGTCACGGTTCAGCGCCGCGCGGTGCGCTAGCGTCAACGCCTCGGGAATCAGGTCTTCCGTGAAATCAGGGGCGGCGGCGATGCCGAGCAGGGCGGCCACCCGGGCCGGCCGCCGCAGCGCCGCCAGCACGGCGATCCAGCCGCCGAGGCTGGAGCCGACGAGCACCTGCGGGCCCTCGGTCAAGGCATCGAGGGCGCTCACCGCGTCGTCGGCCCACTGGCCGATGGTGCCGTCCTCGAAGCGGCCGGACGAGGCGCCGTGGCCGGTGTAGTCGAAACGGAGGAACGCCTGGCCGCGGGCGCGGCAGAACGCCTCGAGGCGCAACGCCTTCTGTCCGGACATGTCCGATTTGAAACCGGTGTGAAAGACCACGCCGGGGCCGCGTCCGGGGGTTCGATGATAGGCGATCTTTTCCCCATTCGCCGTCTCGATGAATGCCGGCTCAAGGGTCATTCCCCGTCGCCTTCCGTTCGATGTTTGGGTCGCCGCGATGGTTCGCGTGCAGTACAGCAAAAAACGGTCCTAGCAAAACGCGCGGCAATGGGAAACGATCATTGCAAGAGGATAGAGATAGAATTCAATAAGTTGTAAAAACTAGCCATAGAACAACCAGATAGGCCATCCTGTCGGGTTATAGAGTAAAAAAAACTCTTAATAATTGCAAAAATTTTTCACAAAGATTTTTAAGATTGCAGTCTACCAGAGGCAAAATGACGGAAATTAACGCTAAACGCTTAAATTTTTTACCATTTTTCCGATGACCGCGTTCGGACGGTTTCCACGGCGAGGCGGATTTGCGTCACCGCTTTGCGGCGCTTGTTTCCTCGGAGTTGAAAAGGATCATGCCGGGTTGACTAGCCGGCGGCCGGAATTAAAGTCCAAACTCCGAACCCCTAGCGAAATTGCCTACAGACAGAGATCGAACACCCCGATGTCGATTGCCGCCGAAGCCGAACACGAGATCGCCATTACCCTGCCCGACGGAAGCGTGCGGCGGTACGCGACGGGTGTGACCGGCGCCGACATCGCCGCCAGCATCTCCAAGTCGCTGGCCAAGAAGGCGTTGGCGGTGCGCATCGATGGCGAGATGAAGGACCTTGCCGCCCCCATCGACGCCGACGCCGAGGTCGCCGTCGTTACGCCTGACGAGGCGGGCGCGCTGGAACTGCTGCGCCACGACGCGGCGCATGCGATGGCGGAAGCGGTGCAGGAACTCTATCCCGGCACCCAGGTGACCATCGGGCCGGCCATCGAGAATGGCTTCTACTACGACTTCGCGCGCGACGAGCCGTTCACGCCGGACGATCTGGAAAAGATCGAGGCCCGGATGCGCGAAATCGTCGATCGCGACGAGGCGATTCAGCGCGAGATCTGGGACCGCGACGAAGCGATCGCCTACTTCAAATCCATCGGCGAGGACTACAAGGCCGAGATCATCGCCGACATCCCGCCGGAGGAGCCGATCTCCGTCTACCGCCAGGGCAACTGGCTCGACATGTGCACCGGCCCGCACCTGCCGTCGACCGGCAAGCTCGGCAAGGCGTTCAAGCTGATGAAGCTGGCCGGCGCCTACTGGCGCGGCGACCACCGCAACGCCATGCTGCAGCGGATCTACGGTACCGCCTGGGCGAACCAGAAGCAGCTCGACGCCTATCTCCACATGCTGGAGGAGGCGGAGAGGCGCGACCATCGCCGGCTCGGCCGGGAGCTGGACCTGTTCCACCTGCAGGAGGAGGCGGCGGGCTCGGTCTTCTGGCATCCCAAGGGCTGGACGCTCTACCGGGTGATCCAGGCTTACGTCCGCCGCCGCCTGGAAGCGGCCGCTTACGTCGAGGTGAACACGCCACAGATGGTCGACCGCATCCTGTGGGAGCGTTCCGGCCACTGGGAGAAATTCCGCGAGAACATGTTCACGGCGGAGGCCGAGAACAAGACGCTGGCGCTCAAGCCGATGAACTGCCCGGGCCACGTGCAGATCTTCAAGCAGGGCCTGAAGAGCTACCGCGACCTGCCGCTGCGCATGGCCGAGTTCGGCTGCTGCCACCGCAACGAGCCGTCCGGCGCCCTGCACGGCCTGATGCGGGTGCGCGCCTTCGTGCAGGACGACGCGCACATCTTCTGCGAGGAAAGCCAGATCTCGGCGGAAACCGAGACCTTCTGCGAGTTGCTGCAGAGCGTCTACCAGGACTTCGGGTTTACCGATATCGCGGTGAAGTTCTCCGACCGCCCGGTGGTGCGCGCCGGCGCCGATGATGTCTGGGACCGCGCGGAAGCCGCCTTGCGGGAAGCCACCGGCGCCGCCGGGCTGGAAACGACGCTCAACCCCGGCGAGGGCGCCTTCTACGGCCCGAAGCTGGAATTCGTGTTGCGCGACGCCATCGGCCGTGACTGGCAGCTCGGCACCCTGCAGGTCGATTTCGTGCTGCCCGAACGCCTGGATGCCTCCTACATCGGCGTCGACGGCGAGAAGCATCGCCCGGTCATGCTGCACCGGGCGATCCTCGGCTCCTTCGAGCGCTTCATCGGCATCCTGATCGAACATTACGGCGGCCGCCTGCCATTCTGGCTGGCGCCGGTGCAGGTCGTCGTGGCGCCGATCACCAACGAGGTCGACGACTACGCGCGCAGCGTCCACGCGGCGCTGAAGGCGGCCGGCGTCCGCGCCGAGCTCGACCTGCGCAACGAGAAGATCAATCTCAAGGTGCGCGAGCACAGCTTGATGAAGGTGCCGGTGATGGCGGTGGTCGGTGGCCGCGAGCGCGAGAACGGCAGCGTCGCGTTGCGTCATCTTGGCGGCCGGTCGCAAGAAACGGTTGCTCTCGCCGATGTAGTCGCTACACTTAAAAAGGACAGTCTGGGTCCGTTTGCCGCCGGGGTCGTGTAAATCGTGGCGACAAGAGGGCGCCGGGCCGAAAATCCTGGAGTTGAAAGTCAACGCACCCTGATCACGCCATGATGCGGAAACCGTCACCCCGTTTCGTCGCCAGCCGTCCCCAACGGTGCATCACTGACGATCATCTCCCGTTCGCGTCTCACCGCCTCGGCGGACAGCGGCGCGTCCTTCCCCCATCAAAAGGCCGTTTCGCCGCGTTCGTTCGAGGCCGTCGTGTCACGCGCTGACCGCCGGGCGTGCCGCCGGCATCGGTTTCAACCTTGAATAAGGAGAGCTAATCATCGCGAGAGACGCTAGTCCCGCGCAATCGTCGTCCAAGGACGGCCCGCGCGTCAATACCGAGATCTCGGTCGACAATGTCCGCCTCGTCGATCATCGGGGCAATCAGGTCGGTGTCGTGCCGACCCGCAAGGCCCTGACAATGGCCGAGGAAGTCGGCCTCGACCTGGTCGAGGTGTCGCCCAACGCCGACCCGCCGGTCTGCAAGATCCTCGACTACGGCAAGTTCAAGTACGAGGCGCAGAAACGCAAGAACGAGGCGCGCAAGAAGCAGAAGGTCATCGAGGTGAAGGAAATCAAGATGCGGCCGAACATCGACCGCCACGATTACGACACCAAGATGCGCAGCATGCGCAAGTTCCTCGACGAAGGCGACAAGGTGAAGGTGACGATCCGCTTCCGCGGCCGCGAACTGGCGCACCAGGATCTCGGCCTCAACGTCCTCGACCGCGTGCGCGAGGAACTGGACGAGTTGGTCAAGGTCGAACAGATGCCGAAGGTCGAGGGTCGCCAGGCGATCATGGTCATCGCCCCGCGCTAGCCGCGGCGGCGGCGGCGCCGTCGGCCAGCTTTTCCATTCGGTTGAATTTCGTGCTATACTTTTCGGCTATTGGAAAAAACGCGTATCGAAGCGCGGAGGAGGAGAGAGATGTCCATCGCCGAACGGATCGAAACCTATCTCGCCGAGAAGGGGATCGAATACTACATCACCTCGCACGCCTACACCCAGGACAGCCTCCACACCGCCGAGGCCGCCCGCGTCTCCGGCGAGCAGCTTGCCAAGGCGGTGGTGCTGAAGGATGGCCGGGGCTATCTCGCCGCCGTTCTGCCGGCGACGTTCCGCCTCAAGATGGGGCCGGTGCACGAACTGACCGGGCGCAAGGATCTCGCCATGGTCGAGGAGGACGAGTTGTCGCGGCTGTTCCAGGACTGCGCGTTCGGCGCCGTGCCGGCGCTCGCCGCCGCCTACGGGCTCGATATCATCTGGGATGATGCCCTCGCCTACGCGCACAAGGTCTATTTCGAGGGCGGCGACCACATGTCGCTGATCCGCGTCAGCGGCGCCGATTTCCGCGCCCTGATGGGCGACGCGCCGCACGGCGAAATCGGCGAGCATTTCTAGGCGCCGTCGGCCCTGACGCCGACTGGGGGGCGCGCCCGGCGATGGCCGCCGCCGGATTTGGCGGGCGATCGGGCGGCGGCTGCGCCGCCTGCCGGTGCTCACCCACCGCGCCTT
>CAYWRP010000034.1:0-33615 GCA_964460955.1 uncultured Rhodospirillaceae bacterium
TGTCGACCGCCTTCATCAGGCCGATGTTGCCTTCCTGGATCAGGTCGAGGAACTGAAGGCCGCGGTTGGTGTATTTCTTGGCGATGGAAATCACCAGGCGCAGATTGGCCTCGATCATCTCCTGCTTCGCCTTGTTGGACTCGCGCTCGCCCTTCTTGACGGTGGCGACGATGCGGCGGAATTCGCCGACCGGCAGCCCCGATTGCTGCGACATCTCAGCAATCTGGCCGCGGATCTCTTCGACCTGGTCACCGTAACGCTCGGCCAAGGTAACCCAGCCCTTGCCTTTGCTTTCGGCCATCCGCGGCAGCCAATCAGGCGTCAACTCATCGCCGAAATACGCTTCCAGGAATTGCTCGCGCGGGATCTTACACTGTGTCGCGAGGCGCATCAGGCGCCCTTCCAGTCCGGTCAGGCGACGGTTCAGTCCATAAAGCTGGTCGATGAGTTCCTCGATGCGCATGGCGTTCAGATGGATGTTCTGCATCATCTGAATCAGCTCGCGGCGCACCTTCAAGAACCGTTTCTCCTGCGCCGGCTTCTCGCCTTCGCCACGCTGCAGCGCCTGAATGCGCTGCTGCTGGACGCGATGCAGCTTCTTATAGGCGGCGGCGATCTCCTCGAAACGGGCGAGGATGGTGGGCGTCAGCAGCGCTTCCATGGCGGCGAGCGAGACATTCTGCTCTTCGGCGTCAGGATCCTCGTCATCGTCTTCGTCGCCAAATCGCAGATTTTCGTCGACGGCGTCGTCTTCCGCCTCATCGCTCACCGCGATTGGAGTCGCGTCCACGGCCCCGTTCGGCGCCGCTGGGGCGGGCCCCTCGACCGCTGGATCAGCCGGCGGATCGGCGGCGGCGGGCATTCCAGCCGAAGGCACCACCGGTGCATCGACCGGCGGCGCCGCCACGTCGTAGCTGACCTCGAGGTCGATGATGTCGCG
Organism: uncultured Rhodospirillaceae bacterium; assembly: GCA_964460955.1. Classification (GTDB taxonomy): domain Bacteria; phylum Pseudomonadota; class Alphaproteobacteria; order Rhodospirillales; family Defluviicoccaceae; genus Defluviicoccus. The sequence goes on from CAYWRP010000034.1 coordinate 941, forward strand.
CAGCAGCATGTCGCCGGCGAGCAGGGCGTCGTGCCAACGAACGATCGCGCGCGTCGTCAGCGGGCTTTCGCAGATCCCGCCGATCATCATCTCGCGCCCCGCCTCGATGCGCTTGGCAATGGCGATCTCGCCCTCGCGGGACAACAGCTCGACATTGCCCATCTCGCGCAAATACATACGAACGGGATCGTCGGTGCGGCTGAGCTCGCTTTCGTTGACGTTACCCCGCGGCGTCTCCGTGTCGGCCGTCTCGACGGCGGTGGGTTCTTCCTGTTCCTCGTTCTCGACGACGTTGACTCCAGCCTCCGACAGCAACGCCATCGTGTCCTCGATCTGCTCGGAGGATACCTGGTCAGGGGGCAGAGTTTCGTTGAGATCGTCGTAGGTGACGTATCCGCGCTCGCGGCCCTTGGCGACGAGCCGCTTCAAATCGGCGCCGAGGGAGTCCAGGAGGGGCTGATCGGGTTGATCGGGTTTCTCGTTTCCGTCGACCATTTCCGTTACGCCGGCTGCTTTTGCTGTCATTCGAACCTCGTTCCAAACAACCCGCGACACCTCCGCTGACCGATCCCACCCAACAACAGACTTGCGTGAACCTTGTTACAGCGTGCCGTCTTGGTCGCGCACGTTACCTAAATTCGCTCTTGCCGCACGTTGGCGGCAGCAAAGGGATCGCAAGCCCCTATACCGATCCATCATGACGACAGTGTCGCCAAGGATGACCCCGGTCTCGAAAGAACGACAAAACACTCGGCAAGTTGGCCCGGTCGGCTCGTCTGGGATGCCGCAATCTTGCGGTCTGCCGCAGCCTGATCCGGGTTCGCTGATCCGATCTTCACTTGCCAAGCGTCAAAATAAGTATCAAAGCGCCACCGATGACGGCAGGCATGTTTCGTCACCTACCAATTGATAAAATAAATGAGATGTCGGGTGTCAAGGCCTGTGGCCCGTCAGCAACGATTCTGGGGCCAAGGGGGCGCAAAACTGTGTTCCCTTTATCACTCTTCGTCGACATGTGCGCTCCCAAAGCCCCACTGGGACCGCAAGCGGCCGCAGCCCTCAGTCTGGTTCCACCTCGGTGTCGGCCTGGATCTCGGCACGCAGCGCGCGCCACTCGGCTTCGAACGCCTTGGCGTCGACCGATCGCCGCGCTGGCCTGTTCGCCGACCGCGTCAAACCGATCACCAGTGAACACCAGGCTCGCCGCGCCGCCTCCAGCGAGGTATCCGATTGCAGATAGGACGCATGTTTCACGAACGCATCATCGCCGATGGCGCGGATTGTCGCCGCGTGTCCACGGTCCGCAGCCATCTCGGCAAGCGGCCGGGCGGGGTCGATTTCACGCGCCTCGCAGGCAAGCGCGACGATCTCCTGGCGCAGCGCGTCGAGTGCCGGGTCGGCGAATGCAATTTCCCCCAGTTCTTCATCGACCTCGGCAAGCAGATCGGGTTGCGCGAGCACGAGGGCGAGCAAGGTTCGTTCGGTGGTTACCCGTACCGGCCCATCCTCGGCCTGCCACTCCTCGATACCGTTCACCAAACCGGATTGTGCGTGGCGTCCATACCGCTGCGTATAGCCACGCAACTTCTCCCAGGTCATGTCGCGAAAGACCCGCGCGTAGTGCGCGCGCATCGTCCGATCGGCGATGCGCTGGGCGTGGGCGTCGAGGGCGCGCTGCAAGGCGGCCCGCCGCTCGGGGCTATGAATACGCTTACCGTCGGCTTCCTGGCGAAACAGGAACAGATGCAGCGGCGCGGCTTCCGCGAGGGAGCGTTGCAGCACCTTGTTGGTCTGATCCCAACGCACGATGTCGCCGGGGTCATAATTCTTGTCGTTGGCGAGGATGGCGAACCGCAGCCCCTTGCCCGGTTTGAGGAGCGGCAGGGCGCGTTCCGCCGCCCGCGCCGCCGCCCGCAGGCCGGCGGCGTCGGGGTCGAAACAGAGGATCGGCTCGTCGACGAGGCGCCACAGGGCGGCGAGTTGCTCCTCGGTCAGTGCCGTGCCAAGGGGCGCGACGACGTTGGCGTAGCCGGCCTGGGCGAGGCCGATGACGTCCATGTAGCCCTCGACGACGATGATCGTCTTCGCCTGGCGCGCCGCTGCCGCCGCCCGGTCGAGGCCGTAGAGTAGGCGGCCCTTGTGGAACAGTGGTGTTTCCGGCGAGTTGAGATATTTCGGCTCCCCCGGCCCCAGCAGCCGGCCGCCGAAGCCGACGACGCGCCCGCGCGCGTCGGAGATGGGGAACATCAGCCGATCACGAAACCGGTCGTAGGGCTCGCGCGCCGGATCATCGGGACGGATCACCAGGCCGGCCTCGATCAGGTCGTCCTCGGCACCGGGCTCTTGGCCGAGAGCGTTGCGCAGCCCGGCGCGTCGGGATGGCGCGTAGCCGAGGCGAAAGTCGGCGATGCGCGCCGCGTCGACGCCGCGACGCTTCAGGTAGGCGCGCGCCGCTTCGCTGTCGGAAGAGTGCAAGGCGTCCGCGTAGTAGGCGGCGGCGGCCTCCAGCAAATCGTGCAGCGAGCGGCGGCGTTGCTGTTGGGCCGCCTCGGCCGGCGTCTCGGCGGGAACCGCGAGACCGGCCTGCGCCGCCAACCGCTCGACGGCGTCGCGAAAGCCGACGCCGTCGATGGCCATGACGAAATCGAACGCCGAACCGTGCGCCTGGCAGCCGAAGCAGTGATAGAATCCCTTGGTGTCATTAACCGTGAATGAAGGGGTCTTTTCCTTGTGGAACGGGCAGAGCCCGAGGAACTCGTGACCCTTGCGCGTCAGCCGCACGTGCCGGCCGACGACATCGGACAACGACAGCCGCTCGCGCAACTCTTCGAGAAACGCCTCGGGGATGGGCATCGACTGCTCCTTAAGATTCAGGCGATCGTACGGTGGCCCGCCCGGACGTGTCCATCGCCGAGGTGCGAGCGACCGGAAGGCGGACGCGCGACGCGCCCGTCATCCTCCCAGTGCCTCTCGGCGATCACTCTACCGGGACGAGCCGGTCGATCATGTGGATGCCGTCGGCGCCACGCACCAGCGTGAAGCGAACCGCCTGCCCTGCCTCGAATTCGGAGAGGTCCACCGCCGAGTCGACTCGCAGATCCATGGTCATCGTCGGCCAACCGAGTGCCGGGATCGGCTCATGGGTGAGGTTGACGCCCTGGCCATCGGCGTCGACGCCGTTGATCACCCCATTACCGGAAATGGCGCCCGCTTCCTGCGCTTCGGCCGGCCGCGAGAAAGCCAGCACGACGGCAAGGGCAATACCGCAAAAGACGGTTCAGAGCCGCGAATCATGGGTCATCTTCCATTCCTCATTCCGCCGGTTGTGTCCTCGCATCGACACCCGGCATGGCGGTCTCGGCGTGCATCCGCAGCCGGCCGCGTTGCCACACCAGATAGATCGCCGGGACGACGATCAGCGTCAGCAGGGTCGCCGACGCCATGCCGCCGACCATTGGCGTGGCGATCCGCCGCATCACTTCCGAGCCCGTTCCGCTGCCGAGCATGATCGGCAGCAGACCCGCGAAGATCGTCGCCACCGTCATCAACTTCGGCCGCAGCCGGAGCAGCGCGCCCTCGAAGATCGCCGCGCGAATGTCGGCCTCGGTCATGGGCCTTCCCTCGCCCGCCGCCGCCTCTCTCTTCCCATTGAACGCCAGGTTCAGATAGACCAGCATGATGATGACGGTCTCGACGGCAACGCCGGCGAGCGCAATGAATCCAACGATGACCGCCACCGAGAGATCGTAATCGAGCGCCCACAACAGCCAGACGCCGCCGGCAAGCGCGACCGGAAGCGCGGCGATGACGATCAGCACTTCGCCGGCGCGGCGAAAGGTCATCCACAGCATCAGGGTGATGATCGCCAGGGTCAGCGGTACGATCACGACCATCCGTTGTTCGACCCGTTCCAGGTATTGGAATTGCCCCGCCCATTCGATGGAATAGCCGGGCGGCAGGGCGACCGACCGGGCGATCACGTCGCGCGCCTCGCGGACATAGCCGCCGAGATCGCGGCCGGCGATGTCGACGAACACCCAGCCGTTGAGGCGGGCATTCTCGGTCCGGATCATGCTCGGCCCATCGCTGATCGCGATCGTCGAGACGTCGCCGAGGGCGATATGGGCGCCGCTCGGCGCAACGATCGGCAACTGGCGGAGCGCTTCCGGGCTGTCCCGCCAGTCCGCCGGGTAGCGGAGGTTGACCGGATAGCGTTCCAGCCCCTCGACGCTCTCCGTCACCTTCAGGCCACCAACGGCGGTCCGCACCACGTCCTGCACGTCGGCGACGTTGAGCCCATGGCGGGCGGCGGCCTCGCGGTCGACGTCGACATTGAGAAAGCGGCCGCCGATCGGGCGTTCGGCAAAGGCCGACAAGGTACCCGGAACATCCATGACCAGCCGCTCGATTTCCGCCGCCAGTCGGCCGATTTCCGCCAGGTCGGGCCCGGACACCTTGACGCCGACCGGCGTCTTGACTCCCGTTGCCAACATGTCGATGCGGTTCTTGATCGGCATGATCCAGACGTTGGTAACCCCTGGCACCTGTACTAGGCGATCCAGTTCGGCGCGCAAGTTGTCCATGGTCAATCCCGGCCGCCATTCGGAGCGCGGTTTCAACTTGATCATCGTTTCGACCATCGTCAGCGGCGCCGGATCGGTCGCCGTCTCGGCGCGGCCGACCTTGCCGTGCACGTGCTCGACCTCCGGCACGGTGGCGATCAGCCGGTCCGTTTGCTGAAGGACCTCGCGCGCCTTGCCGATCGACACGCCGGGCAGCAGGCTCGGCATGTAAAGCAGATCGCCTTCGTCGAGTTCCGGCATGAACTCACTGCCGGTTTTCGTCAGCGGCCAGGCGACGCTGGCGGCGACGGCAACCCCCAACGCGATGGTCAGCCAAGGCACCGCCAACGCCGCGCGGAGGCAGGGGCGATAGAGCCATGTCAGCGCCGCGTTCAGCGGATTGCGCTGTTCCGGGATGATCCGGCCGCGGACGAAGTAGCCCATCAGCACCGGCACCAGGGTCACCGACAGGATCGCCGCCGCAGCGATCGCGTAGGTCTTTGTGAACGCCAGCGGCTTGAACAGCCGTCCTTCCTGGGCCTCGAGCGCGAAAACTGGCACGAAACTAACGGTAATGATGGCCAGGGAGAAGAATAGCGCCGGGCCAACCTCGGCGGCCGTCTCGGTAACCAGCCGCCAGCGATTTTCGCGCGTCGCGGGTTCCCGTTCCAGGCGCCGATGCAGGCTTTCGATCATGACGATGGCGGCGTCGACCATGGCGCCGATGGCGATGGCGATACCGCCGAGCGACATGATATTGGCGTTGATGCCTTGCGCCCGCATGACCAGGAACGCCGCCAGCACGCCGAGCGGCAGGGTCAGCACGATGACCAGCGACGAGCGCAGATGGAGAAGGAACGCCGCGCAGACGAGGACGACGACGAGGAATTCCTCGCCCAGTTTGGTCCAAAGATTGTCGATGGCGCGCTGGATCAGGTCCGATCGGTCGTAGGTGGTGATGATCTCGACGCCTTCGGGCAATCCGGCCTCCAATTGGCGCAGCTTTTCGGCGACCGCGTTGATCGTCGCCATCGCGTTCTCGCCCCACCGCAGGATGATCACCCCGCCGACCACTTCTCCCTCGCCATCGAGTTCGCCGACACCGCGCCGCAGCTCGGGTCCGACGCGTACCTCGGCGATATCCTCGACGAGGATCGGCACGCCGGCCGGACCCGCTTTCACCGGGATGGCGCGCAGATCCGCCAGCCGCGTGACGTAGCCGGAAGCGCGCACCATGTACTCGGCCTCGGCCATTTCGATCACCGACCCGCCGGTCTCCTGATTGCCGCGCTGGATGGCCTCGCGGACCTGCCGCAGGGTAAGATCGTAGGCGCGCAGCGCGTCCGGATCGACGACCACCTGGTACTGGCGCACCATGCCGCCGATGGTGGCCACCTCGGCGACGCCGGGAACCGTCTGCAGCTCGAACTTCAAGAACCAGTCCTGCAGCGATCGCAGCTGGCTGATGTCGTGATTCCCCGTGCGATCGATCAGCGCGTATTGATAGATCCAGCCGACCCCGGTGGCGTCGGGCCCGAGCACGGGGGTCGCCTCGGCCGGCAGTGTCGGCACGACTTGGCTCAGGTACTCGAGCACCCGGCTGCGCGCCCAGTAAAGATCCGTGCCGTCCTCGAACAGGATGTAGACGTAAGAATCGCCGAAAAACGAAAAGCCGCGCACGGTAACGGCACCGGGCACGGCGAGCATCGCCGTGGTCAACGGGTACGTCACTTGATCCTCGACCACCTGCGGCGCCTGCCCGGGGTAGGTCGTCTTGATGATCACCTGCACATCCGAGAGATCCGGGATGGCGTCGACCGGCAGGCTTCGGGTGACCCAGACCCCCGAGCCGGCGAAGACGAGGGCAAGGACGAGAATGATAACCCGGTTGGCGACCGACCAGTGGATCAGCCGCTCGATCATGGTCGTCCGCCCGGCGCTGGCGCGGCCGCGGGATCGGCGGCGGGTTCGGCATCAACGATCCGATACAGGCCGTCGCCCCCCTTGGCGAGGCCGATGCGCACGCTTTGTCCCGGGGTCATCAGGTCGCGCTCGACACCAGCATCGACGCCAAGATCCATCGTCATCGCCGGCCACCCGAGTTCGGGGATCGGCTCATGCGTGACATTCACGCCGGCGTCCATCGCCTTGTTGATCGTCGCCCGCGCCCAGGCTTCCGCCTCCGCCGGAGCCGGCGGCGCCATCTCTTCCATTCGCCGGAAACCGGCGGCGAGGCTGCTTTCGCTGTCGATGAGAAACTGCGCTGAAACGACCACCGAGTCTCCTGGCGTCACGCCCTCGAGGATTTCGACCGAGTCGCCCACGGTGACACCGGATTTGACCGGCACCGAGCGGAACCGGCCGTCGCCCAGCGCCAGTACCACGCGCTCGGCATGGCCGGTGCGGATCAGGGCGCTTTCGGGAACCGCTACGACGTTCTTTTTCGGCGGCGCGAACAAGGTCACGGACGCATACATGTTCGGCTTCAAAAGCAGGTCCGGATTGGCGAAACGAAGCCGCAGCCGCACGGTCCGCGTTTCCGGTCGCAGATCCGCGTAGACATACTCGACGGCACCCCGCCAGACCCGATCGGGAAGGCCGGCGATGCGCGCTTCGGCTTCCATCCCCTCGGCGACGAACGCCGCGTGCCGTTCGAGCACATCAGCGACCAACCAGACGACGGTGGGGTCGGTGATCGAGGCCACCGTCATGTCGGGTTCCAGATACATCCCATCGGCGGCGTCGAGCGTGACGACGACACCGGATCGCGGGGCGTAAAGCTTGATCGCGTCGGGCAGTTCCCCGGTCCGCGCGATCTCCTCGATCTGCCGCGGATCGGCGCCGAGCGCCCGCAGCTTGCGCCCCGCCACCGGGATGAGATCGCTGCCGCCGCGGCGCGCCTCGCGGGCCAGCTCCCAGGCGGCGACCGAGAGTTCGGGCGAGAAAATCTCCAGGAGCGGTTCGCCGGCACGAACCGGTTCGCCGACGGCGCGAACATGCAGTTTCTCGATCCACCCCTCGGCGCGAACGTGAACGTGCGAGGTGCGGGTCTCGTCAAACGCCACCGTCCCGAACGTCCTGATCTCGGGCGTCAAGTCGGCGCGCACCACCTCGGCGGTCCGAACGCCCAGGTTCTGCATGACGGCGCCGGACAGGTTGACGACGCCAGCTTCCGCCTCGGCGGCGTCGCCGTCGTCCTCGTAAACGGGGATCAAATCCATCCCCATCGGCGACTTGCCCGGAGCGTCGCGGCGAAAGTTGGGATCCATCGGTGCCACCCAATAGGCGATTTGCCGTTCACCGGCGGCGGCGGTGGATGCGTTGGCGGTTGTCTCCACCGCTCGCCCATCGAGATGGTACCGCTCAAGGGCGACCCCACCGGCCACGGCCGCCGCCAACGCGGCGCCACCGCCGATCGCCATCAGTATCTTCTTAACCGACGTCATTTCCAGGATTCCAGGCCAGACCCGCCGCCGACCGCGGGGAGCGCGCCCGGCGCGGCCACGGGCGTTGCGCCCGGCGCGGCATAGATACGTCTGAGAATGGAGCGCGAATCGGCTCGACGCAACGGGAAGTCCGCCCGTTCGGCGATCACGGTTCCGTCAAGCCATCGTGACACGAGTCGCCGTCGTTGCCGGAGATCCGCGCGTATCGTCGCGCCGGATGGTCCGCCGCGACCGCCGGCGCGGACGGACGCCTATCTCACGCCAGCCGCTCCTTGACGATCGCGCCGGCCTTGGCGAAGTCCATTCGGCCGACATAACGTTCGCGCAAACCGTTCATGACCCGCCCCATGTCTTTCAAGCTTTTCGCCTCCGTTTCGTCGATCATCGCCGAGACGGCCTCGGCGATCTGCGCATCGTCCAGTTGCTCGGGCAGGAACCGTTGGATGACCTCGATCTCCTGGGCCTCGCGCGCGACCAGGTCGGGGCGATCGCCTTGTTCGTACATCTGAATGCTCTCGCGGCGTTGCTTGACCATCGACTGCAACAAGGCTTGGATCCCGGCATCGTCCAAGCCCTGCGGCTTGCCCTTGCCGCGTTCGCTGATATCACGGTCTTTGATAGCGGCCAGGATGAGGCGCAAGGTTGACGTCGCGACCTCGTCCCGCGCGACCAAGGTTTCCTTCAAGCCTTTTTCCAAGCGTGATCGCAGCATGATGCCCTCTCCGCTTCGTTCCCGTTTGGCGGCACTGTAAACGAGGTGACGCGAGCGTGGCCAGCATCGACATTCACGACGACAAAGGTTCATGCGCGGGCTTGACGATGGCATCCATTTAGCCTAAGTCCCCCGTCAGTCCGTGCCCCCGCGCGCCGTGACTCGGATGCCGGCGAAACAGCGGGCGGAATCCTAGGGAATCAGCCACATATGTCGCAGAACGACGCAAATACCGATCCCGTGAACGCGGGTGCGGCTATTGGCGGTCGCGCCGCCTCGCCCCCGGACGCGGCGCTGGTGCTGGAGGATGGCTCGGCATTTTTCGGCCGCGGCGCCGGCGCCATCGGCGTTGCCATCGGCGAGGTGTGCTTCAATACCTCGATGACCGGCTATCAGGAGATCCTTACCGATCCTTCCTATGCCGGTCAGATCATCACCTTCACCTTTCCCCACATCGGCAACGTCGGCGCCAACGCGGAAGACATCGAATGCTTGAGCGAACCAGCGGTGCGCGGCTGCGTGCTGCGGATGGCGATCTCCGAGCCCAGCAATTGGCGGGCGGCGGAGCATCTGGATGCCTGGCTGAAGCAACACAACCTGGTCTGCGTGACGGGCGTCGACACGCGCCGGCTGACCCGGCGTATCCGCGACCATGGCGCGCCCAAGGGAGCTCTCATCCACACGCCGGGCGAAACGATCGATCCCGAGGCCCTCGCGTTCATGGCGCGGTCCTGGCCCGGGCTGGAAGGGATGGATCTGGCGCGCGACGTGATGGGCATGCAGACCACCCCCTGGTCACAGTCGCGGTGGACGCTCGGCACCGGCTACGGGACGCAGGAAACGCCCCGTTTCCACGTCGTCGCCGTCGACTTCGGCGCCAAGCGGAACATCCTGCGCAGCCTCGCCGACATCGGCTGCCGGGTGACGGTGATGCCGGGCTCGGCGACCGCCGAGGAGATCCTGCGGCATCGGCCAGATGGCGTTTTTCTATCCAACGGCCCCGGCGATCCGGCGGCGACGGGGAAATACGCGGTGCCGATGATCCGCGGCTTGCTGGACCGCCGGATGCCGCTGTTCGGCATCTGCCTCGGCCACCAGTTACTGGCCCTCGCCTTGGGCGCGACGACCCGCAAGATGCATCTCGGTCACCGCGGCGCCAATCATCCGGTCAAGGACCTGGAAACCGGTCGGGTCGAGATCACCAGTCAGAACCATGGCTTCGTCGTCGAGCGCGGCTCGCTGCCGCCTGGCGCCGTGGAAACCCATGTCTCTTTGTTCGACGAATCCAACGAAGGGCTGCGTCTCGAGGGCGCGCCGGCGTTCTCGGTTCAATATCACCCGGAAGCCTCGCCGGGGCCGCGGGACAGCGCCTACCTGTTCCGCCGCTTCGCCGAGATGATGGATCGCCAGCCGGTCACGGCGGCCGTCAGCGCCGAATAAGGCGGTTCAAGCGAATGCCGCCCCGCCGCCTGACAACGACAGCGTGCCCGCGCGGGTGGTCGTCGGGTCTTCATTCCGCTGACATCGAGTTCGGCAATGCCGCGACGCAATGACATCGATTCCATTCTGATCATCGGCGCCGGCCCGATCATCATCGGCCAAGCGTGCGAGTTCGATTACTCCGGCGTCCAGGCCTGCAAGGCGCTGCGCGAGCTCGGCTACCGGGTCATTCTCGTCAACTCCAATCCGGCGACAATCATGACCGACCCCGGCCTCGCCGACGCCACTTATGTCGAGCCGATCACGGTCAAGACGGTGGCGGCAATCATCGCCCGCGAGCGCCCCGACGCCCTGTTGCCGACCATGGGCGGCCAGACCGCGCTCAACTGCGCCATGGAGCTGTCTGAGACCGGCGTCCTTGAACAGTACGACGTCGAAATGATTGGCGCCGACGCCAGGGTGATCGCCAAGGCCGAGGACCGCCAGCAGTTTCGTGACGCGATGGAGGCGATCGGCCTCGACTGTCCGAAGAGCCGGACCGTCTCATCCCTCGACGGAGCGCTGGACGTCCTGCGGGACGTTGGCCTGCCGGCCATCGTGCGGCCGTCCTACACGCTGGGCGGCACCGGCGGCGGTATCGCCTACAACAGCGTCGAGTTCGAGCAGGCGGTCTTGCAGGGGCTGGCCGCCTCGCCGACCCGCCAGGTGCTGATCGAGGAATCGGTTCTGGGGTGGAAAGAGTACGAGATGGAGGTGGTGCGCGATTGCGCCGACAACTGCATCATCGTCTGCTCCATCGAGAACGTCGACCCGATGGGCGTGCACACCGGCGACTCCGTGACCGTGGCCCCGGCGTTGACGCTGACCGACAAGGAATATCAGGTCATGCGCGACGCCTCGATCGCCGTGCTGCGGGAGATCGGCGTCGACACCGGCGGGTCCAACGTGCAGTTCGCCGTCAATCCCGAGGACGGCCGGCTTGTGGTCATCGAAATGAACCCCCGCGTCTCGCGCTCCTCGGCGCTGGCCTCCAAGGCGACCGGCTTTCCCATCGCCAGGGTGGCGGCGAAGCTGGCCGTCGGCTACCGTCTCGACGAGTTGCGCAACGACATCACCGGCGTAACCCCGGCATCCTTCGAGCCGACCATCGATTACGTGGTCACCAAGATCCCGCGGTTCGCTTTCGAAAAATTTCCCGGCGCCGAGCGAACCCTGACCACCTCGATGAAATCGGTGGGCGAGGTAATGGGTATCGGCCGCTGTTTCGCCGAGTCGCTGCAAAAGAGCCTACGCTCCATGGAGACCGGCCTGACCGGTCTCGACGAGGTGCCACTCGATTCTGACCCCGATGGCGCGCTCGCCGCCGTCGCCCAGCCGACGCCCGACCGCATTCTCGTCCTCGCCCAGGCCTTCCGCCAGGGGCTCAGCTACGACAAGATCGCCCGCGCCTGCCGCTACGATCCCTGGTTCCTCGACCAGATCAAGGCGCTGGTCGACGTCGAGGCGGAGTTGCGGCGGGACGGCCTGCCGGGCGACACCGCGTCCCTCCTGCGCGTCAAGAGCCTCGGCTTTTCCGATGAGCGGTTGTCGCAGATTACCGGCAAGACGGTGGAAGAGATCCGCCTGCGTCGCCAACTCCTCGGCGTCGCGCCGGTCTTCAAGCGTGTCGACACCTGCGCCGGCGAATTCCCGTCCCAGACCTCGTATATGTATTCCACCTACGAAACGGACGCGACGGCGGTTGCTGAATGCGAAGCCGAGCCCAGCGACCGGACCAAGGTGATCATCCTCGGCGGCGGCCCCAATCGTATCGGCCAGGGTATCGAGTTCGACTACTGCTGCGTTCATGCGGCGTACGCGCTCAAGAACGCCGGCTACGAAGCGATCATGGTCAACTGCAACCCGGAAACGGTCTCCACCGACTATGACACCTCCGACCGGCTCTATTTCGAGCCGCTGACCGCCGAGAACGTGCGCGAGATTCTCGCCGTCGAAAGTGCGCGCGGCACGCTCAAGGGTGTCATCGTCCAGTTCGGCGGACAAACGCCGCTGAAGCTGGCGCACGAGATCGAGAAGGCGGGAGCGACGGTGCTCGGCACGCTGCCGGACGCCATCGACCTCGCCGAGGACCGCGAACGCTTCCAGATTCTCATCCCCCAACTCGGCCTCCGCCAGCCGGCCAACGGCCTCGCCCGCTCGGCGGCGGCGGCGGAGGCGGTGGCCGAGCAGATCGGCTATCCGCTGGTCATCCGCCCCTCCTACGTGCTCGGCGGGCGGGCGATGGAAATCATTTACGACCGGGCGTCACTGCACCGCTACATCAACGAGGCGGTGAAGGTTTCCGGCGACCATCCGGTGTTGATCGACGACTTTCTCGAGGACGCCATCGAGGTCGACGTCGACGCGGTGGCGGACGCGGAGACGGTCTATGTCGCCGGCGTCATGCAACACATCGAGGAAGCGGGGGTGCATTCCGGCGACTCCGCGTGTTCGCTGCCACCGCACAGCCTGTCGGACGAGCTGATTGCCGAATTGGAGCGGCAAACCAAGGCATTGGCCAGGGCGCTCGGCGTCGTCGGACTGATGAACATTCAATTCGCGATCAAGGACGGCGACGTCTATCTGCTCGAAGTCAATCCGCGCGCCAGCCGCACCGTTCCCTTCGTCGCCAAGGCGACCGGCGTTCCCATCGCCAAGATCGCCGCCCGGGTGATGGCCGGCGAACCGTTAGCCTCCTTCGGCCTGGACCAGCGGCCGGTATCCAAGCACATGGCGGTCAAGGAAGCGGTGTTTCCGTTCGCCCGCTTTCCCGGCGTCGACATCCTGCTCGGTCCGGAAATGAAATCCACGGGCGAGGTCATGGGGCTCGCTCCCGGCTTCGGCCACGCGTTCGCCAAGTCGCAGCTGGGCGCCGGGGTGCGTCTGCCGACGACGGGCACGGTGTTCATGTCGGTGAAGGACGCCGACAAGGCGGGGGCGACCGACCTGGCGCGCCGCTTGGCGAGACTCGGCTTCCGCCTGCTGGCCACCGACGGCACGGCGCGCGACTTCACGGCGGTCGGGCTCGAGGTGAGCCGGATCAACAAGGTCTTGCAGGGCCGCCCCCACTGCGAGGACGCCATCATCAACGGCGACGTCCACCTCGTCATCAACACCACCGAGGGGCATCCGGCGATCCAGGACAGCTATTCGATCCGCCGCTCCGCGCTCACCAAGAACGTGCCGCACTACACGACGCTGGCCGGCGCCGAGGCCGCGGTGCGGGCCATCGAGGCGCTGTCCGAAAGCGACGTGCTTGAAGTCGATGCGTTGCAGAAGTATGTTGAAGGTTCATTTTAGACGTATCGTCAGCGGCGCGCTTGCCCGTTAGTCGAGCGGATCGGCGATCGGCGGCACGTGGCCGAACACACGTTTTTTCATGGAAGTAGTCACGAGGTGGGCCATGGACAGATACCCCATGACGCGCAGCGGTTTGGAAGATCTGGAAGCGGAACTGCGGCGGTTGCGGTCGGAGGAACGGCCGGCGATCATCCGCGCCATCGCGGATGCGCGTGAACACGGCGATCTGTCGGAAAATGCCGAGTATCACGCGGCGCGGGAGCGCCAGAGTTTCGTCGAGGGGCGCATCGCCGAACTGGAGGATCTGACCAGCCGCGCCCAGGTCATCGATATCAATGGGCTGTCGGGCGACGTCATTCGCTTCGGCGCCACGGTGCGCGTCGCCGATGAGGAAACCGATGAGGAATCGGCTTACCTGCTGGTCGGCAGCCACGAAGCCGATGCTTCCAACGGCAGGCTGTCGATCACCTCGCCGCTGGGTCGCGCCCTGATCGGCAAGAAGATCGGCGACGTCGTCGAGGTGACGACGCCGCGCGGCCACAAGTCCTACGAGATCATTCAGGTCGCCTACGAATAGGCGCGCGGCGCGGCGGTCGGCGTCACCGACCGTCGGTCTCGACGCCAGGCGCGACAGCCGATGAGGGGAACCAACCAGGCCGCATGAGCGAAGATCGGTTGCGCGCCCTGATCGCGTCTCACGTCAATCGAACCCTGACCGACGCCCATTTTCCCGACCTGCCGCATTACAGCCAGGGCAAGGTGCGCGACAGCTACGTGCTCGCCGACGGCCGGCGAATCATCGTCACCACCGACCGCCAGAGCGCCTTCGACGTCGTCCTCGGCGCGGTGCCATTTAAGGGCCAGGTGCTGACCGCGACGGCGCGGCATTGGTTCACGCGCACCGCCGACATCGTCGCCAATCACGTCATCGCCCATCCAGACCCAAACGTGCTCGTCGCGCGGTCGCTGGATATGCTGCCGGTCGAGGTGGTGGTCCGCGATTTTCTGACGGGATCGACCTCCACCTCGATCTGGCCGATGTACGAACGCGGCGAGCGGCGGATGTACGGCCTCGAATTTCCCGACGGATTGCGCAAGAACGAGAAACTGCCGGCAACCATCCTCACGCCGACGACCAAGGGCGCGATGGGTGCCCATGACGTGCCCGTCACACCGGACGAGATCGTCGGGCGCGGACTGCTCACCGCCGAGCGCTGGGAGGAGGTCGCGGCGACGGCGCTGAAACTGTTCGACCGCGGGCGCACGTTGGCTGCCGAGCGCGGGTTGATCCTCGTCGACACCAAGTACGAGTTCGGGCTCGATGCCGAGGGCCGGCTGACGCTCGCCGACGAGGTACACACGCCGGACTCCAGCCGCTATTGGCGGACCGTGAGCTACCGGGACCGCCTGGCCGCCGGCGAGGATCCGGAACCGCTCGACAAGGACTTCCTGCGCCGCTGGGTGCTGTCGGTGTGCGCCCCTTACGCCGAACCGGTGCCGGCGGTGCCGATGCAGACCCTGATCGACTTCGCGCTCCGCTACGTCGAGCTTTACGAGGCGGTGACCGGTTTCCCGTTCATCCCCGTCGTCGACTCGAAATCTCCCCGCGAGCGCGTCCACGCCAACATCCGCGCCTACCTCGACGCCGCCTTTTGAGAGCGGCCTCCGCGCGGGGCGCTTTGGCCCCCCGATCCGCGGCCGCTCTCGGAGAATTTGCCGCCTCGGGGTTACTTGCGGTAAAATGAAGAATTGATTCGCGCGGCTTTCCGCCGTGGCGGCAAGCCGCGTCTGGGTTGGAGGTAACCATGAAACCGATACGCACCTGGATCGTTGTCGCCGACGGCGCCCGCGCCCGCCTCTTTCGCCACGAAGGCATCGGCAAGGGACTCGTCCCGGCCCTGGACCGCGACTTCGCGGCGCCGCACCCCCGTCGGTCGGCCCTGCGGAGCGACCGGCCGGGCCGCTACAACGACCGCGGCGCGCTCGGCCAACATGCCTTCCAGCCGCGCACCGACCCCCTGGAGCACGAGAAAGCGGCCTTCATCCGCGAGGTCGCCATGGTCCTCGACCAAGCGGCCCTCGAGCATCGTTTCGACCGCCTCGTTCTTGTCGCGCCGCCCGCCACCCTGGGATTGCTGCGTGCCGCCCTGTCACCTACCACCCTGCAAATGGTGAAGGGCGAACTCAAGAAGGACCTGACTCAGATGTCGATCCACAGTCTGCCGGCCCATCTGGGAACGGTGATGGCGGTCTGACACCGCCGCCGCCGTTTCTTGCCTTGCCGTTACTCCGCCGGCGCCGCCGACCGCGATGCCGGCGCCGGCGGCGCGGCCGTTTCCGCCTGCCGCGTTTCGTCCACCGGGCCGGTGATCAGGCGCGTCGAGCTGCGATAGGTGATGTAGGACCAAAGCCAGTTGAGAATGACCGACAGCCGGTTGCGTGTGCCGAGCAGAAACAGGACGTGCACGGCGCCCCACAGCCACCATGCCGGGTAACCGCTGAGCTTCAACCAGCCGAAGTCGGCGATGGCCGAGTCGCGGCCGATGGTCGCCAAACTCCCGAGGTGCCTGTAGCGGAAGGGGCCGGGATGCGGCCGCCCGGCAAGTCGCGCCTTGATGACGCGCGCAACATGCGCGCCGGCCTGTTTCGCCGCCGGCGCCAAGCCGGGCACCGGCGAGCCATCCGGCGCCGTCACCGACGCGGTGTCGCCGATGACGAAGATGTCCGGGTGGCCCGGCACGCTGAGGTCGGGCTCGACGATGACGCGGCCGGCACGGTCGGCCTCGCAGCCGAGCCACTTGGCGGCCCGCGAGGCGCGCACCCCGGCCGCCCACAGCACCGTCCCGGCGCGAATCCGTTCGCCGCCCTTCAAGTCGACGCCGTCGTCGTCGATTTCGGTAACCCTGCTGTCGACGCGCACCTCGACCCCCATCTCCTCGAGCGATTTGTGCGCTTCCCGCGACAGCTTCTCCGGAAACATCGGCAGGATCCGCGGCGCCGATTGAACGAGGATGACGTGCGCCTGGGCCGGATCGATGGCGCGGAAATCCCCCGCCATGCCGTGGCGCGCCAACTCGGCGATAGCGCCGGCGAGCTCGACACCGGTAGGGCCGGCGCCGACGATGATAAAGGTCATCAGACGGTCGCGTTCCGCCGGGTCCTGGGCCGTCTCGGCGCGCTCGAACGCAAGCAGGATATTTTGCCGGACGTGCGTCGCATCGTCGATCTTCTTCAGGCCCGGCGCCAATTCTTCCCAGTCGTCGCGGCCGAAGTAGGCGTGCCGGGCGCCGGTGGCGAGCACGAGGTAATCGTACGGCAGACGATCCTCGCCGACGAGCACCTCCCTGGCGACCTTATCGACGCCGGTGACCCGGCCGAAGATGACACGCGCGTTGACCTGATCGCGCAGGATGCCGCGGATCGGCATGGCGATGTCGGCCGGCGACAGGAAGGCGGTCGCCACCTGGTAAAGCAGCGGCTGGAAAAGGTGATAGTTGCGCCGATCGACGACGGTGATCCGCGCCTTGGCCTTGGCCAGCGCGCGCACCGCCGCGAGGCCGCCGAAACCAGCGCCGACGACGACCACCCGCGGGCAGTCCTCGAGAGAGAACGCGGGCCGGCCGACATATTCCGGAAAGCGGCGCGCCAGCCAGCGGTCGACACCCCGGTCGAGGGAGATCGGGCCTGGCCCGGCGAAAACCAGATAGCCGAGGACCAGCGCCCACAACGGATGCACCGCCATCGCGGCGTCGCCAGCCAGCACCGCCAGCGTCAACACGCTGAGGACCAGCGCGGCGATCCGCGTGCCAAGCCCGATGACCAGCAGCACACCGGCGATCAATTGTACCACCATCAGGGTCGGGCTGGTCATCAACGGCGCTAGCGCCGACTCCGTTATCGCCGAACCGTAGTCGACAAGAGGCGCGCCGGACGGGTTGATCAAGCGCTCGCCGGTCATCCAGAACAGGCCGCCCATCCAGAGGCGGATCGCCAGTAGGAACACCGGACCGGCCCAGTCGGCCATCGCCTGATAGAGGCGCCGCGGCCAGTCGGCCCAGGGCAGCGGCGACCGGGTGAGGCCGCGGCCGATGAGGGAATCGAGGGAAATCGCCCCCGGACCGTGGACGATCAGCCCGGCGGCGAGCAGGCCGCACAGGACATGGCCGCTGACCCCGTATTCCCCAAAATAGACGACGAAGGACAGATAGGCGATGGGGATCGCGGCGACGCGGGTCATCAGCCCCAGCGCCAGGAGCCCCGCCGCCGTGACCTGCAGAAGC
The DNA here is from genome assembly GCA_964460955.1 of uncultured Rhodospirillaceae bacterium. Lineage (GTDB taxonomy): Bacteria > Pseudomonadota > Alphaproteobacteria > Rhodospirillales > Defluviicoccaceae > Defluviicoccus. The sequence continues at coordinate 18,720 of CAYWRP010000034.1, forward strand.
GCCAGCGGACTGCCGCCCAGGGCATCCGCCGGCCCGCGCATCGCCGCGTCCATGGCGTGCTCGGTGAAAATCCTGAACAGCCACAGCCGCACGCCGAGCAGCAGCACCGGCCATAGCACGCGATGGAAAAACTCCAGCGTCTGGCGCGTCCACCCGAGAATGGCGCCGACGGTTCCAGTCATGACCTACCTCCCGCTTGTTTTGCCAGTAAAGCAAAGGCGGCGGCTTTCCAAGCCGCGCCCACGCGGTCGGGGATATTGTCGCGATTCCAGGGCGGCGACCCAACTCACAAGCGAATGCCAATGGCGTGAAACACCCGCTTGTGAACGGCCGTGCCGACGCCAGGCCGAGACGTCAGAAGCTCAGCGCGACCGTTTCGAGTTGCGCCAATTCGACATCGACCAACCGGCCGCCGTCGAAGGCGCCGGCGACAGTCGCGTCGGGGCTCACGCCGTAAGCGGCGCGAGGCTCAAGCTCATGGGACCGTTCTCCGCCGCCGGCACGCGAAGGGGCGAATCGTGCGGCTAAGGAGGGGCGAAGCGCCGCGAAATCGCCTTATCCGCCATTGACGCCCGCGGTTTCCCCGTCATCGAGCAGGATCGGCACGCCGGGCTCGTACTTGGAACGGCGGATCGCCAGCGCCGACTTGACGTGGCTGACGTTGGGGGCCGGTGTCAGCTTGGTGGTCAGGAAGGTCTGGTAGGCGTCCCAGTCGTCGGCGACCACCTTGAGCAGGAAATCGGTCTCGCCGGCGAGCATGTAGCACTCGCGGACTTCCGGCCATTCGTTGATCAACGCCTCGAAGGCCTGGAGATCCGGTTCCGCCTGGCGGGTCAGGCCGACTTGCGCGAACACCGTGACGTTGAAGCCAAGCATCCTCGGTTCGATGTCGGCGTGGTAGCCGCGCACGTAACCGGCGTCCTCCAGCGCGCGCACCCGGCGCAAGCATGGGGGAGCCGAAATGCCGGCCCTCTTCGCCAGCTCGACGTTGGTTATCCGACCATCCGCCTGCAGATCGCGCAGGAGGTGACGATCGATTCTATCGAGCTTCAATCGACGCACGATATTTATACTCCCGATTACGCTCTTTGCGCGCATTTATGTTACAGCGTCGCGCACATATATTCCAAAAAGGACGCGGAGGGTAGACCCCTCGACCAGCTTGGCCAACGCGGCGGCTCCTGTTCGTCGGCTTGCCTTGCGCCGTGTTAGGCACTATCACTCGCCGCGTCGCACGGAAAACGAGAAACGGCGCGCGGCGTCGAGCCGCGGCGCGAAAAGGTGGTTTCCATGATTTCGGTATCGCCGTCCCGGGTGCTCATCCTTGGTTCCGGTCCCGCCGGCTACACGGCAGCGATCTACGCCGCGCGCGCGAACCTCAAGCCCGTGCTGCTGAAGGGACTGCAACCCGGAGGCCAACTCACCATCACCACCGACGTCGAGAATTATCCAGGCTATGCCGACCCGGTGCAGGGCCCTTGGATGATGGCACAGATGGAGCAGCAGGCGGCGAACGTCGGCGCGACACTGCTCGACGACATGGCCGCGGCGGTCGATCTCAGCCAGCATCCGTTCGTCGTCACCGGCGACGGCGGCGACCGCTACGAGGCGTGGTCGCTGATCATCGCCACCGGCGCTTCGGCGCGCTGGCTCGGCCTCCAGAGCGAGCAGAAGTTCATGGGGTTCGGGGTTTCGGCGTGCGCCACCTGCGACGGCTTTTTCTACCGTGATCGCACCGTCGCCGTGGTCGGCGGCGGCAACACGGCGGTCGAGGAAGCCCTCTATCTGACCAACTTCGCCAACAAGGTGACGGTGATCCACCGGCGCGACGCGTTGCGGGCCGAAAAGATCCTCCAGGACCGGCTGTTCCGCAATCCAAAAATCGAGATGAAGTGGAACCGCGTCGTCGAGGAGGTGATCGGCGGCGGTCCGCCGCCGGGAGTCACCGGCGTGCGCCTGCGCGCCACCGACGATCCGGGGCAAACCGAAGACCTCGACGTCGACGGCCTGTTCATCGCCATCGGCCATACGCCGAACACCGAGTTGTTCCGAGGCCAGCTCGCCATGGACAACGAGGGCTACATTTTCACCGAACCGGACAGCACGCGGACCAGCGTCGAGGGCGTCTTCGCCGCCGGCGACGTGCAGGACAAGGTTTATCGCCAGGCGGTCACCGCCGCCGGCACCGGCTGCATGGCCGCGTTGGAGGCCGAACGGTTCCTCGCCGAGGCCCTCGACGCGGCCTAATGCCCGCGCCAGGAACGCCGCCACTGCCCCATCGCCGACAAAAAGTTTGACAGATCAAGGCGGTCTGCTACCAAGTGGCTCCGGTGTCCGCCGCCACAACAGGTCCGACCAAAAAATCAAGCGGAGCATCAGGGGGCCGATGGACTGGGATAAACTGCGCGTCTTTCACGCCGTCGCCGAAGCGGGCAGCTTCACGCATGCCGGCGACCGCCTCAATCTCAGCCAATCGGCGGTAAGCCGTCAGATCAGCGCACTCGAGGAAAGCCTCAACGTGCCGCTGTTCCACCGCCATGCGCGCGGCCTCGTGCTGACCGAACAAGGCGAAATCCTCTTCAAGACGGCCTGCGAGGTGTTGACCAAGCTCAACATGACCGAGGCGAGGATCCGCGAGAGCCGCGACCGGCCGAAAGGGCCGTTGAAGGTGACGACGACGATCGCTTTCGGCTCCGTGTGGCTGGCGCCGCGGCTGAAAATATTCCTCGACGAAAGCCCCGACATCGAGATCTCGCTGATGCTCTCGGACGACGAACTCGATCTTTCCATGCGCGAGGCGGACGTGGCGATCCGCATGACCACGCCGACACAGGCCGATCTGATTCAGCGCAAGCTGATGACGCTTCGCTATCATATCTTCGCCTCGCCGACCTACCTCAAGACGCACGGCATGCCACGCAAGCCGAAGGATCTCGACCGCCACCGGCTGATCGTCTTCGGCGAGGAGGCGAAACCGCCGCTGCCCAACTTCAACTGGCTGCTTGACGTCGGACGCGACGCCGGCGTCGAACGCAAGGCGTTTTTGCGCGTCAACAGCACGTACGGCATCTTCCGCGCCGTGCAGAGCGGGCTCGGCGTTGGCGCCCTGCCCAACTACCTCCACCACGAAACCGGCAATCTGGTGGAAATCCTGCCCGAGGTCGAAGGGCCGGAGGTGACCATCTATTTCGTTTATCCGGTCGAGTTGAAGCAATCGAGCCGGATCGTCCTTTTTCGTGATTTCATGCTTCGCCAAGTCGGCGAACTGATGCCGTAGCCGCGCAACGCCGGCCGCCTTAGCCTTACTTATATTCCAGTTTTCACGCGGAATCCGCGATCAGTGAAAATAGCTATTCTACTGATATGCAATTAGCGCATACCGCAATGCAAAAAAAATGTCTGGTTTCAGCGCATCAACGAGGATATACATACGTCATTGGTGTTGCACCGCAGCATCATGTGAGTTTCGGGTGTTGAGCCCGAAAAGGGGCCCGTCTCTGATGGGTCCTACGTCTCCCAGACGTGAAGCCTCCCTGTTGGACTTACCGGGCCTTTTTAGGCCCGGTTTTTTCTTGTGTCATCCCAATCGGTTAACTCAAGCCCCGTCTGTCAGGGACGGTGCCGCGTCGCCCCTCGTCGCTCTTCATCAAGAAACGGCATAAAGCCCTAATTTTACTACTTTTTTTGCGCGCCGCACACGTTCGCGTGTCTGGTTCGAATGGTGCGATGCACTCACGAAGCTTCCGCCCGCATGGCGACGATCTCGTCGGCCAGCCGTCCGGAAATCTCCTGCAGATGGTCGAAATCCCATTCGAAGGTGCCGACACCGAGAGTCACCGAGCGCAACTCGACGATCAGGCCGTGGGTCTCCGACTGCGGCAACAGCGCCGTCACCTCGTCCCAGCCGTCCCAGCCGTCCTTCGGCCCGAAACCGAGAATCTGCCCCCGCCGGCCACTGACGATGCGCTGGATGCGCGAGGTAAAATCGTTCGGTATGGCGATCCTCACCGAAAAGATCGGTTCCAGCAGCACCGGTGTGCATTTCGGCATGCCCTCGCGCATCGCCAGCTGCGCCGCCTTGCGAAAGGCCATCTCCGACGAATCGACGCTATGGAACTGGCCGTCGGTCAGCGTCGCCGTGACGTCGACGACGGGAAAACCGAGCGGCCCGCGGTTGAGATACTCGCGGATTCCCGCCTCGACGGCGGGAATGTACTGCTTGGGCACCGCGCCGCCGGTGATGGTATCCTGGAATGCGAAGCCGGTACCACGCGGCAGTGGCGCGATGTCGATGTGCACATCGCCGAATTCGCCATGGCCGCCCGACTGCTTCTTGTGCCGGGCATGCTGGCTGACCGAGCCGCGAATGGTCTCCTTGTAGGGCACCTGGGGCGTCCGCCCCGTCGCCTGGACGTTGAAGCGGTTGCCCAGGCGTTCGAGGGCGATGGTCAACTGGACCTCGCCCTGCCCCCACAGCAGCAACTCGCCGGTCGATGTTTCGTGTCCGAAGGACAGCGACGGATCTTCCTCGACGATCTTCGCCAGCGCGGCGGTCAATTTGACCTCATCGGCGCGCTGCGTGGTCTGGATGGCGAGCGCGAACAGAGGCTTCAGGGGCGCCGGCCAGTGGAGATGCGACACGCCGCCGGACGCCGACACCGCCGCGCCGGTCGCCACGCCGTCGAGCCGGCCCAGCGCCACGACGTCTCCCGGCCCGGCCTTCGTCACCTTGTCGGCTTTCTGCCCCAGCATCCGGTAAATGCCACTCGGACGCTCGCCATTGAGCGTCATTCCGTCGACGATCTCGCCGCTCCACACCCGGGCGTAGGATTGCTTGCCGGTGTGCGGGGCATGCAATGTCTTGAACACGCTGGCACACGGCTCGCTGACGTCATCGAGGCCGAGGCGGGCGCGCGCACTCTCGGAAATCGGCGCCTCGTGGCGCAGCGCCTTCATCAGCCGCGTGATGCCGTGCTCGCCCTCGGCCGAGCCGAAGAACACGGGGACGATCAGGTCGTTCTGCAGGTCGCGCTTCAGCCCCTCGTAGATTTCATCCGCCGGCGGCACCGTGTCCTCGAGCAGCTTTTCCAGCAGATCGTCGTCGAAGTCGGCGATGGTTTCCAACAGCTCTTCGCGCGCCTGGCGTTCGCGTTCGGCGACCGCGTCCGGCAGCGAGATCAATTCCGACCGCTGCCCCTCGGTCCAGCGGAAGGCGCGTTCCGAGACCAGATCGACGAAGCCGGTGACGCGTTCATCCTCGCGGATCGGCACCTCGCGCAGCACCAGCGGCCGTTGCGAGACCGCCTGCAGCGACTCCAGCGTCTCGCGCAGGCTGGCCGCTGCCGCGTCCATCTTATTGATGAAAATCAGATGCGGGATTTTCTGCGCGTCGAGAAACCGCAGCAGCGGCGCCACCATCAGGCTTTTCTGCGGTTCCGCCTCGCAGACGACGATCGCCGTGTCGGCGACCATCAGCGCGTTGTAGGCGTCCTGGATCAATTCGACCGACCCCGGACAGTCGAGGAACGTCCACGTCTCGCCCAGATAATCGAACGACGCGACGCTGAGTTCGGTGCTCATCTGGCGGGCGCGGGCTTCCGGCGAGCCGTCGCCGACGGTGTTGCCGTCCTTGATCGACCCGCGTCGGGTCACGGCGCCGGCCAGCGCCAGCAGGCTCTCGAGAAGGGTGGTTTTTCCGCTGGAATACGGTCCGACGAGAGCCGCGCAGCGCGGCGGCGAGGGTTCCCTTGGGCTCACGACATTCTCCCGATTCTTCTTGCTCTGATTCGTTTTTGGGCGCGCCCGGCGCGCTGACTGTCATGTCCCTGAAACAATAGAACAAACCCAGTGGCGATGGGAAGGGCGGGGTACGGCCGCCTGCCCACTTTTTCGCCAATTCGTTGAGGGACGGAAAAATTATTTCGGTGCGCGGGTGCCTGATATGGTAACAGGAACGTCGGTAAGGAAACGTCACCGGGAGCATGAGCCATGCGATTGGGAAGAGTGGTTGCCGTGATGGCACTGGTCAGCGCGCTCGGCATTGGCGCCGCCGGGGCCGTCGAGTTGGATGACTTCAAGATCCTGAAGACCCGCAACCTGTACAATCTTTGCTCGGCGCCCGCGGCCAGCGACTACTTCGCCGAGGCGCGGCAGGCCTGTTTCGGCTTCATTTACGGCGCCGGACTGTTCTATTACGAACTGGTCAGGACGGAGAAAATTCGCAAGGTTGTCTGCGCCGACGGTGAGATCACCCGCGAAAGCGCCCGCCAGGCCTTCGTTGCCTGGGCTGCCGACCACCCCGAACGGATGGACGAAAGCCCCATCGACGGCCTGATGCGCGCGGCGGTCGCCCGCTGGCCGTGCGATGAGGCCCGGTAGACCGACATGATTTCGAAGGAGGTTCAGCCCATGGTGCGTCCATCCCGCGGCTCGGCGACCGGTCTCGCCGCGCTTTGTCTCGTCTTAAGCCTCGCCCTAGCCGCCTGCGGATCGACCACCCGCACCACCGCCAAGGGGGCGGCGGTCGGCGCCGCCGCCGGTGCGACAGCTGGCCTGTTCACCGGCGACGTCGGCCGTAGCGCCGCCGTCGGCGCCGCCTCTGGCGCGGCGGGCGGGTTCGTCTCGACGTTGTTTTAGGGTGCCCCCACCCTGGCAACCGCGAATGAGGGGGAAAGACAGCTTGATGGGGCCCCGCCAAGTCGGCGGTGGTGGCCTTGCCATCCGGACAAGGTGTGACAAAAAACCAAGCGGCGCGGTCGCCGTGTCTTGCGACCCGTCGCCTTCCACGATAAATACCCAAAGCAGAGGAATAACTCATGCGGCTTCGCGCCCTTCGCTCTTGTCGGCGGACGGCGCCAGGTGGGATTTTGCGCACGTTCTCCGCTTTCCCGTCAACCCGCTAACGACAACCCGCGCATCAGGATCAAGACTGTATGAGCGTTGACACTATCGCATTGCCGAAATCGGTTTCCCAAGAACGCGTCGAGAGCGTCCACCACTGGACGGACGAGCTGTTCTCGTTTCGCGTCACCCGGCCGGCCAGTTTCCGCTTTCGCTCCGGCGAATTCGTGATGCTCGGTCTCGTCGTCGATGGGCGGCCGCTCCTGCGCGCCTATTCCATCACCAGCCCGGTCTGGGATGACGGCCTCGACTTCTTCTCGATCAAGGTCGAGGATGGGCCGCTCACCGCCCATCTGCGTCATATCAAGCCAGGCGAGCAAGTCCTGCTGGGGCGCAAGCCGACCGGCACCCTGGTTCTCGATGCGCTTAAGCCCGGCCACCGGCTGTTCCTGTTCGCCACCGGCACCGGGATCGCCCCCTTCGCCAGCCTGCTGCGCGATCCGGAAACCTACGAAAAGTTCGAGCGGATCGTGCTCACCCACACCTGCCGCAATGTGGCCGATCTCGCTTACGGCGAGAAAGTGGTCGAGGACTTGGCGAGCGATCCGCTGGTCGGCGAGGAGGCGCCCGCCCGCCTGTCCTACTATCCCAGCGTGACCCGCGAGGACTACGCGCGGACCGGCCGCATCACCCATCTGATCGAAAGCGGTCGGCTGTTCGAGGAACTCGGCATCCCCGGCCTTGAACCCGAGGCGGACCGGGTGATGATCTGCGGCTCGGTGCCGATGACCGTCGATACACGGGCGCTAGTCGAGGCGGCCGGCCTCAAGGAGGGCTCGAACGCCCGGCCCGGCGACTACGTCGTCGAGAAGGCCTTCGCCGAATAGCCGGCCGCCGGAAGCCGCCGCCGCGCCCCGGTGACGCCGCGATCGGACGGCCCGCCGCGTTGGACAAGGCATGTCTGGTGACGGAAGCCGCCTGGTACGTCGCCGAAAACCAGATCAAGAGCGTCCGCCAGGTCGTCCTTGAAGTGCCAAGGCCAAATTTGGTCGCCTCCAAATTTGGCAAATTGATGCTAGGCGAGCCGTACCACACGCTCACGACAAACTTCTGGGCAGTGGATTTCTTCCGGCTGGAAGGCGATCCCGGACCCCACCTGCTTGTGCGCGCCGATGGGCACACGACGCGGTTGAGAAATCAGCCGTTTCGCGTCGCGTTTTGCTTCTACCGAATGAAGACCGGCGGCTTGTTCGCCCTGTTCGTCGACTTCCCCGGCCTGCGCACCCCCAGGGCATCATCCGTTCCATTCGCGCTGTTCGAGATCATCCGCGGCCTCGATCTCGACGAGGAGCGACAACGCATCGGCGACGCGATCGATCAGCCGCGACTGCACATCTGTTTCGCCGAGGGGGAGGGGCCGGGCGACGGGCTTGGCAGTGGCCTGTGGCGGGATGGCGCTATCGACGCGCTGTACGACGTGCTGGTCGACCTCGACCCACAATGCCGCGAAGCGCTGAAACGCGAGTGGCAATCGCTGCTCGACTATCACCACGCCCTGCCCCGCGAACGGTGCGACTTCGACGCCAGCGTCCGCCAGATGCAGTCACAAAACCCGCTGACGCAAAACCCGATCCTCGATCGCCCCTCCGTGCCATAAGCGGGACCAGCCCTCAGCCCCCCGCGCGGCGGCGGCTGAGGGTTGAGCGGACGTTTGGGCGCTGAACGCGGACGCAAGACCAGACCAAAATCGTTTCATTATGGCTCATGTCCTCATTTGGGGAAGACGCGTCAGGCGTCTTGAGGTGAGACGATGTCGATGGCGTCTCGGATGGCGTCCCAGAGGTGAGGGAGGAGGCGAGCGGCGGCTTTCTTCAGGTGCGCCTTGATTTTCGCGAAAGCCGTTTCGACGAGGTTGAAGTCGGGGCTGTAGGGCGACAGGAAGCGCCATTCGGCGCCGGCCCGCTCGATGGCGTGGCGAATCGCGGGCAAAAAATTCCGCCATGCGAGCCGAACTTCTTCACCAACCCGCTTTTCGACTCACGAAAACGCCCGCCCAGGCATTGCCAACGACTCGTGCAAAGCCGGATTCGCTCTAGATCGGCGCCGCGTGTCCCGCCGCGTCGGGGTTGAGGCGCCACATGGCATAGTTCAAAGCGCTAGCGAATGTCACCCATAACAGGTAGATGACGAACAAGCTGGCGGCCCAGACCGAAATCGGCCACGCGACGATGATGAAACCAAGGATGCTGAGCCAAAAGGGAATGGTCTCGTAGAAGGCGATGTCCATCCGCTTGAGGCCGAAAAACAAGCCGGACCACCCGGCATTGAAGACGAGTTGCAGCCCCCAGAAAACCATGGCCAAATCGGCCCGTCCGGCCAGAGTCGTTCCTTTCGTGTCGGCCGTCCAAACGAACCAGCCGGCGATGGCGATAGTGATATAAAGCACCGACCAGGCGGGCGCGAAGAGCCAGTTTGGCGGCGTCCAGACGGGTTTGTTCAGCGTCTCATACCATGCTCCGGGCGGGAACAAGGCACCCGAAAGGGCCGCCAAAACGACGAGACCGAAAAACACCAGCAGTGACCAGTCGAACATCCGACACTCCCTTTGTACGACGCCGGAGGCGATCCGCCGACTCCCCCCCGCCGGTCGTTTTCAGTTATGTGACATCGGCGCCAGGAAAACGCAACGCTGCCTTCAAATCGTCATCGAGAAAGCACGCTGTTGCGGCCACATTACCGGTCAAGCAGTGGGGCCGGTCCGCGACCCTTGACTCTGCCCTTTCGCAGCACCGAATTAAACTGATCGAGATGATCGACACAACGCAAATGACGGTCCCCGATCGCCGGTATGGACAAGGATCGGGTATCCGAAGCCAGTATCGGCTGGGCGTGCCGGCTGGCACGATGCCGCGCCGTGAGGCTCCAAACCGACATCGACGCTGGGTGCGCGTGGTGCTGCCGGCGCTACTCGTCGTCCCATTCGTTCTCGGCGGTGCTGTCGCCTACTGGGCCGCGAAACATTTCCCGTCGCCAAGCGGCAGCGAAAGCTCCGCGCCAAATCCGGCAAGCATTGAGCCGGATGTTCGGATGCAATTGGCCCCACTGCCGTCCGACAGCGTGGAACTCGAAGAGCCGGGTACCGCCGTGGATCAACCGTCTTTTGCCAATCCGAACCAGTTTCGATTCGAACCCGCGGTTCGCATCCAACGCTTCGCCGCGATGTCCGAAGAGCCGGCCGAACCGGAATCTCAAGCGCCCGCCCCGCAACGGAGCGCTGGTCAACCATCCCAAGGCCTTGCCACCATCGCACCGACGGCGCGGGACGACTTGCTGGAGCTTGGGGACAGTTTCCTGGCGGCCGGCGACGTCGAATGGGCGCGCCGCTACTATGAAACCGCCGTTGCCGAAGGAAGCGCCAAGGCAGCCTTGGCGTTGGGTTGGACCTACGATCCCCAATATCGCGAACGCTCCAATCGCTCCCATGTCCGTCCCGATGCGACGCGGGCCATGGCTTGGTACCGTGTGGCGCTTGACATGGGCGCGGGCGGGCAAGCGCGAACCCGGCTGGAAGACCTCGTGGCGTGGCTGCGCCGCCGGGACCATCGGGAGGCGCGGCCGCCGGGGCGCTAAGGGTTAACCAGCCGAGGACCCGTTCCGGCAGAATGGCGCTGCGCCGATTTCCCAGGGCCGTCCGAATTCAGCTCGCCACGCGAATGGGTTCGGCGCCGCTCGGCAGTTCGATATTGACCTCCAGGGTCGAAATCTGACCCGAGTTCTCGACATTTACCGACACCTTCTCGGCGTCGATATTGGCATACTTGGAGACGAGGTCGACCAGTTCACGGCGCAGGCGCGGCAGAAAGTCCGGTTGCGCATTGCTGGAGCGCTCATGGGCCAGCAGGATCTGCAGCCGCTCCTTCGCCATATCGGCGGTACGGTCGGCCCGCCGCGAGCGGAAAAAACTCAACAGGTTCATGCCGTCCCCCATAACAAGCGGCCGAAGAAGCCGCGGCGCTCCGATTGCGTGAATCTATGTTCGATGGTGGCACCGAGGAAGCGCCCCACCGCATCGCGATAGGCCTGGCCGGCCGATGACGTTTCATCGAGGACCACCGGGATGCCCATATTGGAGGCCTTCAGGACCGTTTGGCTCTCCGGAATGATACCCAGTAGCGGGATGGCCAAGATCTCAAGGACGTCCTCCACCTTGAGCATCTCGCCGCGTTCTACCCGCGCGGCATCGTAGCGGGTCAACAGCAGGTGTTCCTTCACCGGCTCCAGGCCTTCCTCGGCCCGCCGCGAGCGGCTTTGCAGCACGCCGAGAATGCGGTCGCTGTCGCGCACGCTGGACACCTCGGGATTGGTGATGATGACCGCTTCGTCGGCGAAATAAAGCGCCATCAGCGCGCCACGCTCGATACCGGCCGGGCTGTCGCAAACGATGTAGTCGAAGTCTTCCTTCAAGTCGTCGAGAACCCGCTCAACGCCCTTGCGCGTGAGCGCCTCCTTGTCGCGTGTCTGGCTGGTCGGCAGGATGTACAGGTTGTCGACCCGCTTGTCCCGCACCAGTGCCTGGCTAAGTTTCGCGTCGCCGTTGATGACATTGATAAAATCAAAGACCACCCGGCGCTCGCAGCCCATCACCAGATCCAGGTTGCGCAGACCGACATCGAAATCGATGACGACCGTCTTATTACCCTCTAATGCCAAACCGGCGGCGAATGCGGCGCTCGTCGTCGTCTTGCCGACGCCTCCCTTCCCGGATGTCATGACTATGATTTTCGACACCTGTTCCTCCACGCTTGTTGGTGACCGTCACCTGTGAATGCCATCGGACTCCCGCCTCATGGCAGGGATGCAAGTTCGATCCGCTCGCCCTCATGCAGATAGATCTGCGCCGGCTTGCCGATCCGTGCTTCGGGAATGTCGTCCCGAACGAGCCAATAGCCGGAGACCGAAACCAACTCCGCCTCCAGGCTGTGGCAGAAGATTCGCGCCGAGAGATCGCCGGAGACGCCGGCGATGGCGCGACCGCGAAGGGCGCCATAGATGTGGATGTGCCCGTCGGCCAGGAGTTCGGCACCGGCGCTGACCGAGGATAGAACGACGAGATCCCGGCCACAGGCATAGATCTGCTGGCCGGAACGCACCGGCTGCGTGATCGTCAACGTGCGCCCCTCCGGCGTGGAGCGCGATTCCTCGTCACTGGTCGGTTCCAAAGCGGCCGCCGGGGCATCGGGCGTTGTCTCGGCGGCGGGGCTCGCCGTCACGACTTCAACGGGCCGGGGTGGGGCACCCGCCGGCATGATGGCGAAACCGGCGTTCAATGCCTGCTGGTTGTGCTCTTCCGTGCCGTTCTGGATGCCGATCGGCAGCAGCTGATGCTGGCGCAGCCGCCGGCCCACCTCCGCCAGGTTGATGGGTTGGTCCTGCGGGAAAGCCTTGAGATCGACAACCACGGGAGCGTTGCGGAAGAAGTTCGGCGCTTGGCCGATCTTATCGGCCAGCCGGGAATAGAAGGTCGGATCACGCGGGTCCTGCAGGCTCAGCACCATCAGCGTGAACACGTTGCCACGGAACTCGATGGGAGCGGCGATCGGATCTTCTTTTCTGGCCAAATCAGCTGTCATATGCCTGCCTTGTCGATACGCGGTGCGTCTGGATGGCGCGGCGCCGCCACCGAGTTTTTCGGCGTTACACCACGGGTGTGCAGTCAATTTTTGACCAGATCGCGGGGCGGGTTGGCAAGCGGAAGCTGGTATGGCCGTTGTCCCGCCGGTAAACGGCTCGCGAATCAACGCTCTTGGGGATTTGGCGCGGTATTCCTCGGCCCTCGACGCGCGATGGGAATCACGGAAGACGACGCGGAATTCCCGAATCGGTCAGAATTTCAGCCTTAGGCACCAAGTCTTGCGCTTGCTCTAATAGCGCTCCACAAGCCATGGGGCCAGGCGGCCTACCCCCGATTTATTCCCGGCTGGCACCGCGTACCACCGAGACGGCCGGCGACGGTGCGGCACGGCGACCTCGCCAGCGTGAGAGTTGCTCCCGACGGCGGGCGGCAAATCGGTCTTCGTCGACCGTCGACGGCGTGAGACGGTGGCGGCCCCCCCGGATCACCGAACGGCCGGCTTGCGAGCGGGCGATCGAAACCAGCGGCAGGCGGGATCTGAGTGCTTCTCGCGTGGCCGTATCGCCCGACACCGCCTCGGATTCGGCGTTCCGGTGATTGGCGTTCAATAGGGCGACGCGTCGATGATCAATGGACGGCTGGCCACCGTAGATCACCGCGACATCCGGCGGCGTCTCTTCCGACGTTTTCTCGGCTTCGGCAACGACCGGTGTCGCGCGCCCCTGAGCTTCCGCCCACAGGCGCATGATCTTTTGCCGGTACGGGCGATTGTATTTGGGCGTCGCCGAATGGTAGCGGCCTGCCGCCCCCTCCCAGGACCCCGTTTCGGTATGCAGCGCGGCGAGGAAGTTTGCCGCGTATGCCGCGTTGGCGCCCGGATCGAACGCCTGTTGCAGCGAGGCAAAGGCGTCCGGATGATGACGCAGGTTGATCTGCATGCAGCCGACGTCAATGTTGGTGACGCCTCGTCGCTGCAGGGCCCGCACGGTGTCGATAGCCTGTCGTTTGGTCTCGAAATAGCGCCCTTTTCGCTCCGCCATCACCGTCCACGGCCACGGCCGCGTTTGCCGCGAGACCGCGTCGTAGCGTCCGGACTCGGCGCGGGCGATGGCCGCCAGCAGATGCGCCGGGATGCTCTTCGCCCGCTCCGCAACGGCGATGGCCTCGGCACACGCGTTATGCGGCTCGCCCCCCGTCGATGCCGCGACGGGAACGGCGGTACCAGCAGCGAAGGCCAGAACAAGCGGAATGACCGCCGCCGTCACGGGAAGATCAAGAATGGAAAGCTGCCATCGCAGCCAGGAAAGTCGGGTTGCCCTCATGGCGAGTACGCATATCATAAAAACACGTAATAAGGGTTAACATGAACCGGCTTGCGGCCCGCCGCCGGGAATCCGGTTTTCCGTTGGTCATCCGCCGCGCCAAGCGTACCCTTGGTCAGGGTCGACCAAGCGCTTGCACCGAATCGCGCGAAAAGCGACACTTTACCGCCGGTGCCGTGGCCGGGGCGATCCAGGTTGGCACCGGCGGGGAAACGCGGAGCATCAGACCCGGTTCGCGGCAATGTTTATACAGCGCCCCACGTTACCGCGGCTTTGGGGGCGCGACCGGCGGCGCGATTTTGCAAATGGTGGGAGGTTTCGGCGGAAGCAGCATGGCGGGGGCTTCGATGGACGCGACGATCCTGTTTGCCGACATTTGCAACAGTGTTCGGCTGTTCGACACGCTTGGCGACGAACAGGCGCACCGTTATGCGGTGGACTCCCTGCAGATCATGGCCACCATGGTCACGCAATTCGATGGCCAGGTGTGGCGGACGCTGGGAGATGGCGTGCTGTCGACGTTCCCCGATCCCGATCGCGCTTTTCTCGCCGCCATCGGCATGCAGCAAAAACACCGCGCCGGGCCCATTGCGATCAAGGTCGGCTTCAGTCACGGACACCTGATCGAGGACGGGGGGGAGCTGTTCGGCGATGCGGCCAACCTGGCGGCGCGTATCACCGCCCTGGCGCGGCCCGGCGAGATCCTGCTGGGCGAGGAAGCCGTCCGGGCGCTCTCCGACCGGCATAGCGGGGCGGTGGAGATGCTGATTTCAACCCTGGTCAAAGGAAAGAAGAAGCCGGTCAAGATCTATCGGGCCATCGAGAAAAGCGACCTTCAGGCCACCCAACAGATCTCGCTCGAACTCTCGCAATCATCGAAAATGAAGGTGCGGACGCTGGTCGTTAGCGGCGCCGACGGCGTGGAGACCCGGCTGACCCCGGAGTCGGAAGCGATCATTATCGGCAGGGCGCCGGGGTGCGAGTTATTCGCCGACAGCCCGCTGGCATCCCGCCGTCATGCCACCATCGACCCCAGGGGCGAAAAATAGGTTCTGACTCAAATTCCGTGCAAGTTCGGGGTCCTGTTCATGCAGCGCTCATG
>CAYWRP010000035.1:0-32002 GCA_964460955.1 uncultured Rhodospirillaceae bacterium
CGCCCACAAAACCACCCTTCGCCGCTCTCAATCAACCACTGTCGTGCAGTGTGCGCCGAGGCAGTCGATGCCGGCGAAGGATTTGTAACGGTCGGGTTTTTCAGGCGGATCGGCCATCCGATGGGCTCCCGGTCATGAAGCGGCCCACGAAGCGGGGTTCGCTGTTTGACCAATGACCCAGCAAAACTCGGACCAGAATGCGGCGCCGGCTGGGTGAAAGCAGGCCGACGCCCTCGCCGGCACCCCTCCACGCTCGCCTATCGGGCCTGTGAATCCTGGGGATAACCCCTACATCTGGTGGTGACCCGTGCTGCCCGATCTGCCATGCTGTGGCGCATGAGCCAGCCGCCGTTCATCCATCTGCGCGTCCACTCCGCCTATTCGCTGCTGGAGGGCGCCATCCGCCTCAAGGACCTGCCGAAGCTGTGCCAGGCGCACGGCATGCCGGCGGTGGCGCTGACCGACACCAACAACCTGTTCGGCGGCCTCGAATTCGCCACCGTGATGGCCGCCGCCGGCATCCAGCCGATCATCGGCTGCCAGCTCGACCTGCTGTCCGACGCGGACGAGGCCAATGGCGGACGGCGCGGGCCGTCGAACGGGAATGGCAACGGGGCGGCGCCGCTGGTGTTCCTGGTGCAGAGCGAGGCCGGCTACCGCAACCTGCTGGCCCTGCTGGCCGACGCGCACGGCGGCGAGTTGGGGACGACCGGCGTCACCGTGCGCCAGGTGTGCGACCGCGCGGCGGGGCTGATCCTGCTCACCGGCGGCGCGGAAGGCGCGGTCGGCCGGCTCATTCGTGCCAATAAGAGAGCCTTAGCGCGCGATCTTCTGGTGAAGCTTCAACAAGCGTACGGCGACCGCCTCTATGTCGAGATCCAGCGCCACGGCCTGGAGAGCGAGGCGGAGACGGAACCCGCCTTCCTCGAACAGGCCGAGGAATTGGCGCTGCCGATCGTTGCCACCAACGAGGCGTTCTTCGCCGATCCCGAAATGTACGAGGCGCACGACGCGCTGTTGTGCATCGCCGAGGGCGTCGCGGTCGCCGAGCCGGAACGCCGCCGGGTGACGCAGGAGCACGCCTTCAAGGGGCCGGCGGAGATGGCGGCGCTGTTCGGCGACCTGCCGGACGCCATCGAGAACACCCACCACATCGCCCGCCGCTGCGGCTTCCTGTTGGAAAACGCGAAGCCGATCCTGCCGCGTTTCGCCGACGGCGGCGAGGCGGCGGAGCAGGCGCTGCTGCGCGAGATGGCCGCCGAGGGCCTGGAAATCCGCCTGCGCGACCAGGTCCACACCCGCCTTGAGACCATCGAGGACCGCGCCGCCACCGACCGAGAATACCGCGAGCGGCTGGCCTTCGAGCTCGACGTGATCTGCGAGATGGGCTTCGCCGGCTACTTCCTGATCGTCTCGGAGTTCATCCAGTGGGCGAAGGGGCAGGGCATCCCGGTCGGGCCAGGGCGCGGCTCGGGTGCGGCCTCGGTGGTCGCCTGGTCGCTGAAGATCACCGACCTCGACCCGATCCGCTTCGGCTTGTTGTTCGAGCGCTTCCTCAACCCCGAGCGCGTCTCGATGCCGGACTTCGACATCGACTTCTGCCAGGACCGCCGCGACGAGGTGATCGCCCACGTGCAGGAACGCTACGGCCGCGACCAGGTGGCGCAGATCATCACCTTTGGCAAGCTGCAGGCGCGCGCGGTGTTGCGCGACGTCGGCCGGGTGCTCGGCATGGCCTACGGTCACGTCGACCGCATCTGCAAGCTGGTGCCCAACAACCCGGCCAACCCGGTGACGCTGGCGCAAGCGATCGAGGGCGAACCGCAGCTGCAGGCGATGATCGCCGAGGACGAGACGGTGGCCCGGCTGGTCGCCATCGCCAAGCAGCTGGAGGGGCTCTACCGCCACGCCTCGACGCATGCGGCGGGGGTTGTCATCGGCGACCGGCCGTTGCAAGAGCGCATCCCGCTGCACCGCGACCCGCGCTCGGCGGCGCTGCTCACCGGCTTCAACATGAAGTGGGTGGAATCCGCCGGGCTGGTGAAGTTCGACTTCTTAGGATTGAAAACGCTGACGGTGCTGGAGCGCGCGGTGGAGTTGGTGCGCGCCGGCGACGGTGTCGACCTCGACCTTGCCAAACTGCCGTTCGACGATGCCAAGACGTTCGACATGCTGAGCCGCGCCGATACCGTCGGCGTGTTCCAGCTGGAAAGCGCCGGCATGCGCGACGCCTTGCGCAAGCTGAAGCCCGACACCTTCGAGGACATCATCGCCGTCGTCGCCCTCTACCGTCCGGGGCCGATGGACAACATCCCGAGCTACATCAACCGCAAGCACGGCCAGGAGGAGGTCGACTACCTCTACCCGACGCTGGAGCCGATCCTCCGCGAGACGCACGGCATCATGATCTACCAGGAACAGGTGATGCAGATCGCCCAAGTGCTGTCCGGCTATTCGCTGGGCGGCGCCGACCTGTTGCGCCGCGCCATGGGCAAGAAGATCAAGCAGGAGATGGACCAGCAGCGGGAAATCTTCGTCGAGGGGGCGGTGGCGCGCGGCGTCCACAACGTCCAGGCGGCGCACATCTTCGACCTCGTCAACAAGTTCGCCGGCTACGGCTTCAACAAGGCGCACGCGGCGGCGTATGCGCTGATCGCCTACCAGACCGCCTACATCAAGGCCAACTATCCGGTCGCCTTCTGCGCCGCCTCGATGATGCTCGACATCCACGCCACCGACAAGCTGAACGGCTTCCGCCAGGAACTCGACCGGCTCGGCATCCCGCTGCTGCCGCCGGACGTCAACAAGTCCGGCGTCTCGTTCACCGTGGAGCGGATGGAAGACGGCGCCCATGCCATCCGCTTCGCCCTGGCGGCGATCAAGAACGTCGGCGAGGGCGCGGTGGCGGCGATGGTCGCCGAGCGGGACCGCGGCGGGCCGTTCAAGGACCTCACCGACTTCGCCGGCCGCGTCGACGCCCACGCGCTCAACAAGCGCCAGTTGGAACACCTGGCGCGTGCCGGCGCCTTCGATGGTTTCACCGATAACCGGCGCTTCGTGCTGGAGAACGTCGAGACGCTGCTGCGCCACGCGCAGGCCGCCGCCGAGCGGCGGGCCAGCGGCCAGGTCGACCTCTTTGCGGGGGGCGGGGCGGGGGAGCCGCCGCCGCCGCTGCGCCTGCGCGAGGTCGACGACTGGCCGGCCCTGGAGCGGCTGAAGGAGGAGCTGGACGCCATCGGCTTCTACCTCTCCGCCCACCCTCTCGACGGCTACGAAAAACAGCTGAAACGGCTGCGCGTCACGCCGTACGCCGAGCTGGTGGCGCGGCGGATGGAGGGCCAGGTGACGCTCGCCGGCACCGTCGTCGCCAAGCGGCTGCGCACGTCCGCCAAAGGCAACCGCTATGCCTTCGTGCAGCTCTCCGACGCCTCGGCGCTCTACGAGATCACCGTGTTCTCGGAGGTGCTGGCGGCGCTCGGCGACGGCTTGGAGGCCGGCAACTCGTTCGTCATCGAGGCGGCGGCGCAGTTCGAGGCCGAATCGCCGCGCCTCACCGCCGCCTCCATGGTGCCGCTGGAGGAAAAGGCCCGGCAGATCGAACAGCACCTGGAGGTGCGCGTCCAGTCGGCCGACGGCTTGGCGCGGATGCACGACCTGGTGGCGGCGATGCGGCCGGGGCGGGGGCGGATCACCGTCGTCCCCGATCTGACCGCCGACCTCGGCCCCTCGCTGGAGGTGGAAATCCGCATCGCCGAAGGCCGCGCCCTCGACCTGGCGCTGGCAGCGGAGCTGCGCCGGCTACCGGGGGTGGTGGCGGTGACGGAGCTTTGAGGCGGCGACGGCGCAATCGTTGCGAAAACTCATGGGTGTGCGAAAGTCGCGATAGCAAACGTTCCCTAAATGAAATTGCGAGGCGGTATGAAGCTCAAGCGGCAGCTAAAAAAACTAATCGATACACGGGCGATGCATCGGATCGAAAATTCGCCTTATCCTCAGGGGGCGGCAATCGTCGACGCGCTTCGCCGGTCGCAGGAGGACCTTTGCGAAGCCGACAGGGAGCGGATCGCCGAAATCGAACGCCAAAGGCAGGCTCTTCTCGGCCGCGATGATCCGCTGCTCGATGGAAGCCTGGGCGAAGGCGGCATCTACGATGCCAATAATACCGTTCGTGACGCCTGCGCGGTCAGCAAGAATGCGAAATTCTTGCATTTCCTGTTCTCGATCGTCCGCTCCTTGGCGCCGAAAACGGTCCTCGAACTGGGAACGAATGTCGGAATTTCCTCCGCCTACCTCGCCGCCGCGCTGATGGCGAACGGACGCGACGCCCGGATCGTCACCCTTGACTCGTCCGCCTATCGCCAGCGCTTGGCGAAGCATGTTCACGGCAACGTCGGCTTGACCAATGTCGATTATGTCCAAGGCTTGTTCAGCGATACCTTGAAACCAACGCTCGACGACATCGGCCCCGTCGACCTCGCATTCATCGACGGCCATCACCAGTACCAGCCGACCCTGGATTACTTCGATGCGATCATCCCGGCGTCGACGGACGATGCCGTTTTTGTGTTCGACGACATCATCTGGTCCGACGGCATGAAAAAGGCCTGGACCGAGCTTCAGGCCGACCCGCGCCTGGGGTTGGTGGTCGATCTCAAATCGGTCGGCATCGGCGTCCGCGCCGACGGCTCACCTCGGCGGCGGCACGTTTCGCCGCGCTTGCGCTACTCGGGCCTGTCCATGTGACGGCATCCGCGCCTTCCGCGTGGCAACGCCGACCATGAGGCGGGAACCCCGCCGCCGCCCTCCCGGCACTTCGGGCGTGCCGCGGTGCGACCGGCTGGCGGCGATGCGGCCGGGGCGGGGGCGGATCACCGTCGTCCCCGATCTGACCGCCGAGCTCGGCCCGTCGCTGGAGGTGGAGATCCGCATCGCCGAAGGCCGCGCCCTCGACCTCGCCCTGGCCGCCGAACTGCGCCGGTTGCCGGGGGTGGTGGCGGTGACGGAGCTATAAGTTAAAAACTTAAATACGTATGCCTAAAAAACATTGCGAGATACATTCCAGGTCTACGAACATATCTTTTCACCCTCACTAAAAATACCATGCTTTCTTGTGGCAGGTCGCGATCTGTCAATTTCTCTTATAACCTGTCTTTCTCTTTCTTTCCGTTCGAGGATGTCTCTTTTCCATTCAGGAAGTTTCTCGAATTCTTTTCTGGCGGCTCTAGCCTCAGAAATTAGCCAACTACCCCTATTTTGATTTTTCATTGTCTTCCTCCTCTGAAAAGTCGCTGCCCTCTAGTATTTCACAGAGTTTCTGAACTTTAAAATTTTCCGTCTCGTAGTCAACTATAAACGTATTAATTTTGGGTAAATTCTCGAGATAGTTTTCAGAAAATGCATAACCTCTATTGTCCTTCCTTTTATTCATAGAAAAGCGTTTAAAATATTGCTTAGGAGCCACTCCATTAAATGGATCAAATCGAAGTGCGTTCGCTATCGCACATGGATCGCCGTCAATCTGAACCATCGGTGTGTACAACTCACCTGTCATACTTTTAGGGTAGGGTTCGATATATACAACCCGAGAAATCCCCGAGGCTAAAATGTGCCTAGCACACATATGGCACGGAAAAGTCGTCGAGTATAAAACTGCCCCCTTTAAAGATCTTCCCAACCTTGCTGCGGAACATATCGCATGCATTTCTGCATGCACAACTCTTCCGTACTCAAGAATACGACTGAGCTTACTACCTTTTAGAAAACCTTTCTTGTATTTGTCTGGAGACTTACTATAGCTATGAAAAGCATGATTCTTTACTTCTTCAATCGGAGTTTCCTTTATTTCAGTAGATAGCCAATCAAGTTCCTTCAACACCTCAAAAATTTCTGAGAAAATTTCATACTTTGAAATTGAAGATGAGTCATAACCAATTCGAAAATCGCGATTATCGAACGTCATCTGCCCCACATCATCGGGCCAAATTGAGCCACCTCCATGGAGAGGTACTTCGTTGCAGCCTTCAGAAATCAGTTCCCCATCTGGCGTTACAATTACTGCTCCAACTTGGCGTGACAAATCAGCGGACCGTAACGCTATAGCATGTGCCATAAATATCCCGTATTCATCACGTGACGGAGTAATGTAAGGGGACCCAAAAAGCAGTTTAATAAAACGTTCTATATTGAAAACTAATCTGTCATTCTGTTCTACGAAGAAGTCGCTCTTATGGAATAAATCTCCAACTCGTTGTCCAAAAGGGGTTTCTTCTTCATCTTCGTCATCCTCAATAAGCAATTCCGCTTTTTTTCGATGGTCATAGTTCATCGCTGCTTGATGCGTTTTGGCAATTTTCTGAGCGAGATTTGTGACACGTTGGTGCTTCGGCTCGTAAACGGAAATTAGGAAAAATGAGTCCCCGTATATTTCGCGCAATAGGTCGTATTCCTCAGGTCTCTTCAGAGACTTAAAAATAAACGCTGTTCTGGGGACAGGTTTTTTTTGTTCGCCGACTTCTTCTTTCCGCAAATGACGAACCTTTAAGAGACCTAATCTCATTACTGCGTCATTCGAACCAAGTTTCTCACAAAGTTGGTTACCTGCGGTCATTGCAGCGCGGATTCGCTCTTCTTCAAAATAGTCCCACACCCTCGAGAGCTCTGAATCTTGTTCTCGAAGGAGATCGCTCAAAGAGATTGTGCGGACTCGATAGTTTCTTGCTCGCAGAGATCCAGAGAGCGCTTCAACTACGGCGTTTAGGTCAGTTCCGGCGGGACCAACGAGACCGAAGTAAAGCTCAGGACCATCACCAATTGCGGGAGTCGCAGGGTTCTGGAAAGGGTGATGCGCGGCGCTTACGTCATCGGTCGGCAAGGAGAGTGTCCAAGTCCAAAAGCCCAATCACACTTAATTGCGATTTAGGCGCCGTTGGCAGATAGATTCAATATATTGACAAAAAAATCCAATTTTCTCAACTTGATAAGTGGGAGCGGCGGTGGCGATTTTGGGTTTAGCGTGCAATAAACGGATTCTCGCATAGCCGTTTTGGTGCGGTCCGCGTAGCCCGCGTAGGGCGGGTTCAACGCGGAGCGTAACCCGCCGCATGGAAGGGGGTCCAGATCCCGCCCGTCGTTGTGTTCGGATGCCCGGCGGGCCGAAGGTCTGGATTGTCGATCCGCCGCCGCGGCGAGGGTGATTGGCGTCGGCGACGGGCGCGTCGGGTGAGCCGGCCCACCGCGCGCGTCGAACTATGGCCGAAGGGCGTGCCGAGGGAAAGTTGGCGTTAGGGTGTGGCTTGGATTTGCGGGGTGGGCATTTCATCCCAGGTGCGGCCCTGGAAAATCCGGCCGGTGCGCTTCTTGTTGACGCCGCCCCATTGCTTGAAGAAGAACCGAACCTCGAACCGTCGGCATTGCCTAAGGATCTGTTCGACCCATTGGCGTTCGAGCGGGCGGGCAGCCGGCCCGGATTCGCCGCCGACGATGGCCCAGTGGATCGTCGACAGGTCGATGTCGCCGATCGGACCGATCAGCGGCTCGAACGAGATGAAGCGCACCGCCGCGCGGCAGTCCTTGAGCCGCGCGATCCTCTCGACGACCCGCGCGTCCTCGACGGAGGTGCCGAGCCAGACGTTGGGCAGCGCCTGCTTGTGTCGCTGGCGGAGGAACGCGGCCGCGCGTTCCGGCTGCTTGGTCAGGATCTGAAACGTATGAACGGTTGCTCTTTCCATCGTTTGCCAGACGCGCTCGATGTAATCGAACGGAACGCTATCCTGGAACAGATCCGACATCGAGTTGACGAAAACCAGGCGGGGCTTGTTCCAGGTCAGGGGAATGGCGAGCGTATCGTCCAGCAGGTGCGTCTTTCCGGTCCAAACAGAACGATTGCCGCTCTTGCGGGTCGTGCCTTGGTACGCGACATGCCCCATGGCTTGCAGCCGCGCCGCCATCCGCATCGCATAGCAATTGGTGCAGCCGGCGGAAATCAGCCGGCATCCGGAAACCGGATTCCACGTCGCATCCGTCCACTCGATGTCAGACCAGCCTGCCATGCTTCCGATCCACCGCCTTGACCGCCGCCCGGGATAATTTGTGTGCCAGCTTCGTGGCTCTTTCAGAAGGGTTACCGCACCGACGCCAGGTTTCCGACCGTTTCACGCCGGCGTCAGGCGGGCGACCTTGATGGCGTCGGCGTGTTCGAGGGCGCGGGCGAGGTCGTAGGCCGCCTGCATCCGGTACCACGTCTCGGCGCCGCCGCCGAAAGCCTTGTCGAGGCGGATCGCCATCTCCGGCGAGAGGCCGGCGTGACCGTTCACCAGGTCCGAAAGCTGTTTCCGGCTGACGCCGAGGCGCTTGGCGGCCTCCGCGACGGTCAGCCCCAGCGGCTCCAGGCAATCGTGCCGCACGGC
The DNA here is from genome assembly GCA_964460955.1 of uncultured Rhodospirillaceae bacterium. Taxonomy (GTDB): domain Bacteria; phylum Pseudomonadota; class Alphaproteobacteria; order Rhodospirillales; family Defluviicoccaceae; genus Defluviicoccus. Next base: position 8,406 of record CAYWRP010000035.1, read on the forward strand.
GAGCCCCGGATGCGGCGGTTTCTTCATCGCCATGGGTCAATCCTGCAGAATCTAATGATAATCAACCAGGTCCACCTCGCTGGCATGCCCGTCCTCGAAACGGAAAATCACCCGCCAGTTGCCGCTGACCGTCACCGACCAGAAGCCCGCCAACGCGCCCTTGAGAGGATGGAGGCGATAGCCGGGCAGGTCCATCCCACGCGCGCATCCTCGGTCTGATCGAGACGCGCCAGGATGCGCTCGATTTTGTCGGCCTGGTCCGCCGATACCTTCCGCCGGTCGCCCTGTTCGTAGAGCAGCTTCAACCCCTTGTGGCGGAAGCTTCGGATCATGTGCGTAGTGTAACCTTACGCCTATCACCACTCAAGGAGAACGACCGCAAGGCGGCCGCAGCCGGCCTCGCGCGGCTTCAAGCCAACAGCGTCTCGCGCCTTGTGGCGATGTTCCCCGGTTCGCCGGTAACGCGATCTTGACCCGCGCCGCCGGCGCGGATCGCCCGATGCGCGCTACATCTTCTCCATCAGCCGGAACATGCGGCGGCTGATCCCGCAGAGGCGAGGGGCCGGCTCAGGCGCATTCCGGGTGTCACCGCTTCCGGATCCAGATCGAGGAGATGAGCGATGCGAATGCTGACCATGGCCGTTGGATTGTTGTTGCTGACCGGCGCGGCGGCCGACGCGGCGGACCCGCCGTCCGGATGGCAACGCGAATGGCCGCGCACGGACTTCGACAACGCGACCATCGATTTCGGCGAGGTTCTGTCGGGCGGGCCGCCCAAGGACGGCATCCCGGCGATCGACGCGCCCCGCTTCGAGCCGGTCGGCGATGTCACGGATATCGGCCGCCAGGAGCCGGTGATGGTGGTCCGCACAGAGGATGGCGCCAAGGCCTATCCGTTGCGCATCCTCATGTGGCACGAACTGGCCAATGACGAGGTCGACGGGGTGCCGGTGCTGGTCAGCTATTGCCCGCTGTGCAACACCGCCATCGTGTTCGACCGCCGGGTCGATGGCCGCGTTCTCGACTTCGGCGTTTCCGGCAAGCTGCGTCACTCGGACATGATCATGTACGACCGGCAGACCGAAAGCTGGTGGCAGCAATTCACCGGCGAGGGGATCGTCGGCGCGTATGCCGGGCAGCGGCTGAAGCGGCTGCCGTCGCGCCTGTGGCCGTACGAGAAATTCGCCGAGACATACCCGCGAGGCCAGGTGCTGGTGCCGAACGTCGAGCACGCCCGTAACTACGGCGCCAATCCGTATTATCGCTACGACAGCAGCGCCACGCCGTTTCTCTATCGCGGCGAATTCGACGAAGGCATCGAACCGCTGGCCTATGTCGTCGCCGTCGGCGATCAGGCCTGGCCGCTGACGGGGCTCAGGGAAGCCGGTGAGATTTCCGACGGCCCGCTGCGTCTGGTCTGGCAGGACGGCATGAACTCGGCGCTGGACGCCGGGCGGATCTCGGAGGGGCGGGACATCGGCTACGTCGAGGTGTTCGACCACGGCGGGGCCGAGCCGCGCGCCGTGCCGTTCGTCACCACCTTCGCCTTCGCCTTCCGGGCGTTTCATCCCGACGGCGTTATCCATGGCGCGTCGGGTACGAATTAGGCCAGCCTAGAGCTCCAGGCGGACCTCGATTACCCGGATCTCGTTGGCGGCGGGTTGCTCGACGAAGCCGAGCTTTTCGCACAGCGCGCGCATGGCCTGGTTGTCGCGCCGCACCTCGCCGACGATTTCGCCGACGCCGACGCGGCGGCCATACTCGATGATGCGCCGCATCAGGAGAGAGCCGAGGCCGCGCCCCTGCATGTCGCCGCGCACCATGATGGCGTATTCGCCGATCTTGCCGCGGCGACCGGTCCTCAGCTGCACCGAGGCGACAATCGAGTAATCTTCCGAAGAGTCGGCCGGGGTGGCGACGAAGGTCATGTCCTTGCCTTCGATGTCGGCGACCGCCTCGACCGTCGCCTCGCTCAGCGCGTCCTTCGGCATCCGGAACCGGGCGCGGACGTCTTCCGGCGACATCTTGTCGACGAGATCGAGCAGCGCCGGCCTGTCCTCGGCGCGCACCGGCCGCAAACGCAGCGAAAGGCCGTCCGGCAGGGTGACCCGTTCATCGAAATCGGCGGCTTCCGGCACGTCCCTTGTCTCCCCTGTCGGCCATCGGGCGGCGTCGTCACCGAGCCAGGATCGCCGGAAAAGCCCGTCGGTCAACGCAAACCTTGCATCCAGCCGGCGCGGGCAGGGCGGCCGCCCGGGGCTTGGCGGGCGATCTGCGGGGCAACCGGCTCGGAACGCGCGATCATGTCTTGCAAAACCACCGATAGCGCACTAATTTCCGCCCAGTATTGTCCAACGTTACTGGTAGTGGTTGCTGCCTCGCTTTCCGAGCCGCTTATCTACTTCCCAGAATTTGCGCTTGAGACTATCTGGCGCCGTGGCGCGTTGCCCGGCGTCTTCCATTGAGAAAAGGGTACTAGATTTGAAAACCGGAACTGTGAAGTGGTTCAACCGCACCAAGGGCTTTGGCTTCATCGAGCCTTCCGGCGGTGGGTCGGACGCCTTCGTCCACATCTCGGCGGTCGAACGCGCGGGTCTTGACGACCTCGCCGAGGGCGCGCGGGTCGAGTACGAGCTCGTCACCGGACGCAACGGCAAGAGCTCGGCGGAAAACCTCAAGATCGTCGACTGATCCTTCGAGGATCCAGCGGCGAGCGAATGCGAAGGGCGGCCCGGGTCAACCGGGTTGCCTCACCGCTGTAAAGAGTCCTGACACAGGCGCGCGTTCGTGGGCGCGAGTGCCAGGGCGGCAGCCCGCACGGCGCGGCCTTGTATTGGGCCATGCCACACGGTAGCTGTAACTTTATCTCACACGCGGACGGGACGGGTGACGTCGGCAGACGGCATTCGCGACCGGTGATTTTTTGCGTTTCCGCGCAAAGGTCAGAAGCGTCCGCGGCGGCTTAAACCGGTTAAAGAAGGTGGTCCTTTAAAGCGATGTATCACGCGGAATTTTCCATGCGCCAGCTCCTCGAGGCGGGCGTTCATTTCGGCCATAGCACGCGGCGCTGGAACCCGAAGATGGCCGACTTCATCTTCGGCGTGCGCAACGGCACCCACATCCTCGACCTCGAACAGACCGTCCCCTTAATGCGTCAGGCGCTGGCGACGATCCGCGACATCGTCGCGCACGGCGGCCGGGTGCTGATCGTCGGTACCAAGCGCCAGGCGAGCGAAAAGGTGGCGGAGGCGGCGCAGCGCTGCGGCCAGTATTACATCAACCACCGCTGGCTCGGCGGCATGATGACCAACTGGCAGACCATTTCCCATTCGATCAAGCAGTTGCGCGAGCTGGACGAGCGGCTGGCTGGCGAACTGGTCGGCCTGACCAAGAAGGAAACGCTGCAGTTGACCCGCGAGCGCGACAAGCTGGAGCGCGCGCTCGGCGGCATCAAGGAGATGGGCGGGCTGCCGGATATCCTGTTCGTCATCGACACCAACAAGGAGTCGCTGGCCATCGCCGAGGCCAACAAACTGCGCATCCCGGTGGTCGGCATCCTCGATTCCAATAGCGATCCCGACGGCATCACCTACCCCGTGCCCGGAAACGACGATGCGCTGCGGGCGATCAGCCTCTATTGCGACTTGGTCGTCGACGCGGTGCTCGACGGCATCCAGCAGGAGATGATAGAGGCCGGCGTCGATCTCGGCGAATCGGAGGAGCCGGTCGACGAGGACCTCGATGAGATGGAGGAGTTGGCCGAGGCCGAGGAACCGGCGGCGCCGGAAGCCTCCGGTGAACCGGAGGTTGCCGCCGAGCAGGCTGGGGCGCAAGAAGACGTCGCCGACGTCGAGACGGCGCTGAGCGAGCCGGCGGATGCGGCGCCGGCGGAACAACCGGCCGACGAACACGCGGGCGAGAAGATTTAGGGCTGTCGCGGAGCCGCTCGGTGTCCTAAACCTAGCCGCGGCCGCCGGGTCCGCTGCAACCCGGCGCGCGTGCGGAAAAAATCAAGCGGAAAGGTGAATGAGACAATGGCCGAAGTGACCGCGTCTCTTGTCAAGGCGTTACGCGACCAGACCGGCGCCGGAATGATGGATTGCAAGAAAGCGCTAACCGAAACCGGCGGCGACCTGGAAAGCGCGGTCGACTGGCTGCGTAAGAAGGGCTTGGCGGCGGCTGCGAAGAAGTCGGCGCGGGTGGCCAAGGACGGCCTCGTCGGCATGGTCGTCCGGGGGAACGCCGGCGTTCTCGTCGAGGTCAACTCGGAGACCGACTTCGTGGCCCGCAACGACACTTTCCAGGCTTTCGTCACCACGCTGGCCGAACTGGCCCTGGAACGCGGCGACGACGTGGCGGCCCTGCGCCAAGCACCCTATCCGGGCACCGGACGCACCGTCGAGGCAGAAGAGCAGCACCTGATCGCCACCATCGGCGAGAATATCCGCCTGCGCCGCGTCGCCCATCTGAAGGTCGACACCGGCATCGTCGGCGCCTACATGCACGGCCAGACGGCGCCGGGGCTGGGGCGCATCGGCGTTCTCGTCGGCATCGAGACGGCGGCCTTGGGCGAGGCGGCGGAGGACCTGGCGAAGAAGCTGGCGATGCATGTCGCCGCGGCCAATCCGCAGGCGGTTTCCCGCGAGGACGTCGATCCGGCGATTCTCGACCGCGAGCGGGCGATCCTGGTGGAGCAGGCCAAGGCCTCCGGCAAGCCCGACAACATCATCGAGAAAATGGTCGAGGGGCGGCTCGGCAAGTTCTTCGAAGAGATCTGCCTGCTCGACCAGACCTATGTCATCGACGGCGAGTCGAAGGTCGGCAAGGTCGTCGAGGCGGCGGCCAAGGAGTGGGGCACGCCGGCGAAGGTCACCGGTTTCGCGCGCATCGCGCTTGGCGAGGGGATCGACAAACCGGACGATGATTTTGCCGCCGAGGTGGCGCAGGTGGCCGGCACCTGAAGCCGCCTGTGTCGCCGGTTTGTTAACCATTTTCGCGCAAAATCGCGATAAAGGCGATAGAGGCGGGGTTGCCTTGATGGATGGCCTCGTGCATGTGGTGGTTGATCCGTCCACGACGTCCGCCGCGCGGAATTGGGCCCATGGCAAGCTATAAGCGCGTTTTGTTGAAACTCTCGGGCGAAGCCTTGTTGGGCGGCCAGACCTTTGGACTGGAACCGGAGACGCTTGGACGGCTGTGCACCGACATCAAGACGGTCCGCGATGTCGGCGTGCAGGTCGCCATCGTCGTTGGCGGGGGTAATATTTTCCGCGGCGCCCAGATCGCCGGACCGGGTCTCGATCGAGCGACCGCCGATCACATGGGCATGCTGGCGACGGTGATGAACGCCCTGGCCCTGCAGGGCGCCCTGGAACGCATCGAGGTGCCGACGCGGGTTCAATCGGCGATCCCGATGCCCACCGTGTGCGAACCCTTCGTCCGCCGCGAGGCTTTGGCGCACCTGGAGGCGCAGCGTGTCGTCATCTTCGCCGGCGGCACCGGCAATCCCTTCTTCACCACCGACACCGCCGCCGCCCTGCGCGCCGTCGAGATGCGCTGCGAGGTGCTGTTGAAGGGAACGCAGGTCGACGGCGTCTATTCGGCGGATCCGAAGAAACACCCGGACGCCAAGCGATTCGACGAACTCTCCTTCCAGGAGGTGATTACGCGCGATCTCAAGGTGATGGACACCGCCGCCGTCGCGCTCGCCCGGGAAAACGCTCTCCCCATCGTCGTTTTTTCGATCCATGATGCGGGTTCGTTCGCCGCCGTCGCTCAGGGCAGTGGGCGTTTCACCAAAGTTCGTTAAAAGCGAGGGCGGGAGAGAGAGCCGTGGATGACAGCGAAAAAAAACAACTCAAGGAGGATAGCGACCGGCGGATGGCGAGCGCCATCGACGTCCTGCACAAGGAACTGGCGGGCTTGCGCACCGGGCGCGCCTCGGTCAGTTTCCTCGAGCCGGTGATGGTCGATGCCTACGGCACCTCGATGCCGATTACCCAGGTCGCCACGTTGGGGGCGCCGGAGCCGCGCATGCTGACCGTCCAGGTCTGGGACAGGAGCCTCGTCAAGGCGGTGGAAAAGGCGATTACCGAGGCCGGCCTCGGTCTCAACCCGGCGGCCGAGGGGCAGACCATCCGCGTGCCCGTGCCGTCGCTGACCCAGGAGCGGCGGCAGGAACTGACGAGAGTTGCCGGCCGCTACGCCGAGGAGGCGCGGGTGTCGATCCGCAACGTCCGGCGCCACGCCATGGACGAAATGAAAAAAGCCGAGAAAAGCGGCGACTTGTCACAGGACGCACACCGGGACCTGGCGCGCGAACTCCAGGATCTGACCGATCGGTACATCAAGGAAGTTGGCGACGTCCTGCAGAGGAAAGAAACCGAAATCATGCAAGTGTGAGCCATGGACGCCCTCGCCTCGACCGCTGATCTTCCCGCCGTCCCGCTGCATGTCGCCATCATCATGGACGGCAATGGCCGTTGGGCCAAGGCACGCGGGCTGACCCGGGTTGCCGGGCACAAGCGGGGCGCCGAATCCGTCCGCGTCGCCATCGATTCGGCGATTCGCTTCCGAGTCCGCTATCTGACGCTGTTCAGTTTTTCGTCCGAGAACTGGAAGCGGCCAAAGGACGAGGTGGCGGAACTGATGCGTCTGCTGCGTTTTTACCTGGAAAACGAAATCGATTTCCTGATGGAGCGGGCGGTGCGGCTGCGGGTGATCGGCCAGCGGGGCCAGCTTGGCGACAATCTCGTGGCGCTGATCGAGAAGGCCGAGCGGGTAACGGCGCACAATGCCCGGCTCAACCTGATCGTCGCCTTGAATTACGGCGCGCGCCAGGAACTGGCCGACGCCTGCCGGCGAATCGCCGCCGGCGTCGCCGCCGGCCGCTTGGCGCTCAACGAAATCGACGAGGCGGCCGTGGGCAGGGCGCTCTACACGCACGACATCCCCGATCCCGACATTCTCATCCGCACCAGCGGCGAAATGCGCATCAGCAACTTCCTGCTATGGCAATGCGCCTATGCCGAACTGGTGTTCATCGACACGCTGTGGCCCGACTTCTCGTCCGCCGATTTCGCGCAGGCCGTCAAGGAGTTCCAGAGCCGCGAGCGGCGCTATGGCGCCGCCGGAGCCTAGCCGGCCGAAGGCGGCCGGTTCGCTCAATCTCCGCATCCTGTCGGCGCTGATCCTGGCGCCGGTCGTCCTCGCCGCCGAATATGTCGGCTCGCCGGCGTTCGAGATCCTTGTTTTCATCGCCGCCGGGATCCTGGCCTGGGAATGGGGCCGGATGTGGAGGGCGGAACCGTGGCCGGCGGCGCCCCTGGTTCTCGGCGCGGCGCTGCTCGGCGGCTGCGGCGCCATGGCGGCCGGGCGGCTCGACGCGGCGGTGGCGGTGCTCGGCCTCGGCGCCGCGCTGTTGACACTGATGACCCGCCGCCCGTGGTTTGCCGCCGGCACGCTTTATTTGGGGTTGCCGTGCGTGGCGGTGATCTGGCTGCGCGCCGATGCGCATTTCGGCTTCGAGATCGTCATCTGGATCATCGCCGTCGTCTGGGCGAGCGACATCGGCGCCTATTGCGCCGGCAAGGCGATCGGCGGCCCGAAACTGGTGCCCAGGGTCAGCCCCAACAAGACGTGGGCCGGCGCCGCCGGCGGCCTGGCCGCGGCGGCCCTCGTCGGCGCCGCCGTCGCCGTCGCCCTGGAGCCGGTGGCGGATCCAGTAACGGCCCTGCTGGTCAGCGCCTTTATCGGCGTCACCGCGCAACTCGGCGACTTTTTCGAATCCTGGATCAAACGGCGGCTTGCGGTAAAGGACACGGGTGGTCTAATACCCGGTCACGGCGGTTTGTTGGACAGAATCGACTCGCTGATGGCCGCTGCCGTGGCAACGGCCTTGATGATGGCGGTCTCGCGGAGCACACTCCTGCCATGGACGTAACGGCCTATTCCCCGCAATCGACGCCGGCGCCGCGGCGCGTCACCATACTCGGCGCCACCGGTTCCGTCGGTGTCAACACGGTGGATCTGATCACGCGCAACCCCGAGGCGTACGCCGTCGAGGCACTGACCGGTCACCGCAACGTCGGCCTCCTGGCCGAACAGGCCCTGGCGCTGCGCCCCCGCTTCGTCGTCGTCGGCGACGACAGCGGCTATCGCGATCTGAAGGCGGCGCTGGCCGGCACCGGCATCGAGATCGCCGCCGGCGAGGCGGCCCTCGTCGAAGCGGCAACCCGCCCCTCCGACTGGGTGATGGGTTCCATCGTCGGCGCCGCTGGCCTGGCGCCGACAATGGCGGCGATCCGTCGCGGCGCCATCGTCGGGCTCGCCAACAAGGAATGCCTGGTCTGCGCCGGCGCCTTGATGATGGCCGAGGTCGCCCGCTCTGGCGCGACGCTGCTGCCGGTGGATTCCGAGCACAGCGCGATCTTCCAGGCTTTCGATTTCGGCAACGCGGATAAGGTGGCGCGGATCATTCTCACCGCGTCGGGCGGACCGTTCCGCACCCGGTCGCGGACCGAGATGGCGGATGTGACGCCGGCCCAGGCGGTGGCGCATCCGAACTGGGACATGGGCGCCAAGATTTCCGTCGATTCGGCGACGATGATGAACAAGGGGCTCGAATTGATCGAGGCGTTCCACCTGTTCCCGGTGGCGGTCGACCAAATCGACATCGTCGTCCACCCGCAGTCGGTGATCCACAGCCTGGTGGAGTATGTCGATGGCTCGGTGCTGGCCCAGCTCGGCACGCCGGACATGCGGACACCGATCGCCTACGCGCTGGGCTGGCCGGACCGGATCGCCGCGCCGTCGCCGCGACTCGACCTGCCGACCGTCGCCACCCTGACCTTCGAGGCGCCGGATGCCGGGCGGTTCCCGGCGCTGACGCTGGCCCGCGAGGCGCTGCGCCGCGGCGGCGTGTGCCCGGCGGTGCTGAACGCAGCGAACGAGGTCGCGGTGGCGCATTTCCTGGCCGGCGGCATCGGGTTCCTTGATATCCCGCGTATTGTTGAGAGCGTGCTTTGCGCTATATCGCACCGGGAGGTAGAAAACCTCGACGACATCTTCCAAGTCGACGCGGAAGCCCGGGATGAGGCGGAACGCGCGATTTCAAGGCTGAGCGCCGTCGCCGTCCAATAGGGCGGACGCAGCTGCCCCGCAGCCGAGTGCATAAGGAAAATCATGGGTATCCTCGAAGGTCTTTGGGAATACTGGCTTATTCCGTTCATCATCGTTTTGTCCGTGCTCGTCTTCGTGCACGAGTTCGGCCACTACTGGGTGGCTCGCCGGGCCGGCGTGCGGGTCGAGACGTTTTCCATCGGTTTCGGCCCGGAACTGTTCGGCTGGACGGACAGCGCCGGAACGCGCTGGAAATTCAGCGCCGTGCCGCTCGGCGGCTACGTGAAAATGTTCGGCGAGGGGGATCTCGCGGAGGATCTCGAGGGCGAGGACCTGACGCCGGAAGAGAAGGCGGTCTCCTTCCACCATAAACCCCTGGCGGCGCGCGCGGCGGTCGTCGCCGCCGGCCCCGCCGCCAACTTCCTGTTCGCGTTCCTCGTCTTCGCCGCCGTGGCGATCACCGTCGGCCAACCCAAGCCGCTGGCCGTGGTCGGCTCGGTGCAGGAAAACAGCGCCGCCGCCGAAGCCGATTTTGAGGCCGGCGATGTGATCGTCGAAGTCGACGGCGCGCCGATCAAATGGTTTTCCGATATCCAGGAGAACGTCTCCGACCGCCCTGGCGAGGCGATCGACTTTCGGGTCGAGCGCGGCGAGACGGAAATCGCCCTGACGGCGACGCCGCGGCTGACGACGGTCGCCGGCCCGGAAGGCGAAACCCGGGAATTGGCGCTGCTGGGGATCCGCGCCGACGCCGCCAGCCTCGGTTACGAGGAAATGGGACCGCTGACGTCCATCGCCTCGGCGGCCGAACGGACGATCGGCATCACCGGGCAGATTCTCTCCGCCGTCGGGCAGATCATCACCGGTTCGCGCACCGCCGAGGAACTTGGCGGGCCGCTGCGCATCGCTCAGCTTTCTGGCGAAATCGCCCAAGACGGCTTGCTCAGCCTGTTGTTTTTCATGGCCACCCTCTCCATTAACCTTGGCCTGATCAACCTGTTTCCGATTCCAATGCTGGACGGCGGGCATCTCGTTTTCTATGGCTGGGAGGCCATCCGTGGTAAGCGGGTCAATAAACGGGTTCAGGAATACGGGTTCCGCCTGGGCCTTGCCTTTGTCATTTTCCTCATGTTGTTCGCCACCTGGAATGACCTGGTGCAGCTGAAGGTCTTCGATTTTCTGAGGGACTTCGTCGGGTAAGCCATGCGGCCGAGGAGAGGGGAGTTTGCCGAAAACACTCATCAAGGGGATCGTGCTTTGTGCCTGCTTAATCCTTGGTTCCGCGCCCGCCATCGGCCAGCCTGCGCCCGATTCCCCGTCGCCTTCCCCGCCAGCCGGCGCGCCCTCCCCGCAAACCATCGGCGAAGTCCGTTTTGAGGGTTTGCAGCGGATCGAACCGGGGACGGCGCAAACCTACCTCTACGTGCGCCCCGGCGATCCATTCGAGCCGGACCGTATCGACCGCTCCCTGAAGAGCCTGTTCGCGACCGGCCTGTTCGCCGACGTCAAGATTCGGCGGGAGAGCGATGCGCTGGTTGTCACCGTGATCGAGAACCCGGTGATCAACCGGCTCGCCTTCGAGGGCAACGAACAATTGGACGACGAGACCCTGGAACGGGAAGTCACCCTGCGTCCGCGGGTCATCTATACCCGCGCCAAGGTGCAGAGCGATGTGCAGCGTCTGCTGACGCTCTACCGGCGCAGCGGCCGTTTCGCCGCCACGGTCGAGCCGAAGATCATCCAGCTGCCGCAGAACCGGGTTGACGTCGTCTTCGAGATCGACGAGGGCGACGTGACCGACGTCGAGGCGATCCGCTTTGTCGGTAACGAGGCGTTTTCCGATTCCACGTTGCGGGATGTGATCCGCACCACCCAATCGCGCTGGTGGCTTTTCCTGGCAACGGAGGACACCTACGACCCCGACCGGTTGGCGCTCGACCAGGAATTGCTGCGTCGGTTCTACCTGTCCGAGGGATACGCCGACTTCGAGGTGACCTCGGCGGTGGCCGAACTGACCCCCGATCGCGAGAAGTTCTTTATCACGTTCACCGTCGAGGAGGGCGAACGCTACGATGTCGGAGAGGTGGAGATCACCGTCTCGATTCCGGAACTGGAGGCGGAGCCGCTACGCTCGGAACTGACCTTCGAGAGCGGCGACGTCTACAACGTCGAGGATGTCGAGGCCTCGGTGGACGCGCTGCAGACGGCGGTGGGCGACCGCGGTTTCGCCTTCGTCGACGTTCGGCCACGGCTGCGGCGCAATCCGGACGAGCAGGCCATCGACATTGCCTTCGAGATCGGCGAGGGCCCGCGCGTGTTCGTCGAGCGGATCAACATCAAGGGCAATTTCCGCACCGAGGACCGGGTCATCCGCCGCGAGTTCCGCCTCGTCGAGGGCGACGCCTTCAATGCGTCGGACCTGCGCCGTTCGGAGCAGCGGATCCGCAATCTCGACTTTTTCGAAACGGTGACGGTCGAGGAGCAACCGGGATCGGCGCCCGACAAGGCCGTCATCAACGTCAATGTCGCGGAAAAATCGACCGGCTCGATATCCTTCGGCGCCGGCTTCTCCACCGGCAGTGGCGCGCTTGGCGAGATCAGCATCGACGAGCGCAACCTGCTCGGCAAAGGACAGGATTTGCGGGTATCGCTGTTCGTCGGGCAGTTGCAGCAGCAGGGCAACATCTCGTTCACCGAGCCCTATTTCCTCGACCGCGAAATCGCCGCCGGGTTCGATCTGTTTCTCGTTCGCGTCGACCGGCAAGACGAAAGCTCGTTCGATACCCAGTCCGCCGGCGGCGCGCTTCGCGCCAACTATGCCTTGAGCGAACGCTGGCGGCAGGGATGGCGGTTCGGTCTCCGACAGCGGGAGTTGAAAGAAGTCGACGATGATGCGTCGCTCACCGTGAAAGCGGCGGAAGGCGACGACATCGTCGGCGAACTGACGCACTTCCTCAATTTCGAGGGCCGTGACAGTACCGTGGCGCCGACCGAGGGCTTCTTCGCGCGTTGGAGTACGGATCTTGGCACCCTCGACGCGGCCGTCGGCTATTTGCGAAACCGCATCAATGGCGGCTACTTCTACCCGCTCGCCGAGGAATTCACGGCCTCGTTAACCGGATCGACCGGCTTGGTGACCGGTATCGGGGGTGACGTTCGCCTGCTCGAGCGGTATTTTGTCGGCGGCGACGAGATTCGCGGCTTCGAGACCGACGGCATCGGACCGCGTGATACGCGGACCGAGGACGCCCTTGGCTCCGAGTTTTTCTACACCGGTTCGGCGCAGTTGACGTTCCCGCTCGGCCTGCCGAAGGAACTCGGTTTGCGCGGCCGCGCGTTCTCGGATTTCGGCAGCGCGTTCGGGATCGAGGGGCAGAAGGACGGTGTTGACGATTCGAGCAACATCCGGGTTTCCGTCGGTCTCGGCGTCACCTGGGTGTCGCCGTTCGGACCCGTCGGGGTCGATTTCGGGCTGCCGCTGATCAAGGAAGATTTCGACCAGGAAGAAAACTTGCGAATCAATTTCGGGACAAGGTTTTGATGATGTTTTCTCGGCTTATGATCGCGCTGCTGCTCGGCACTCTTGTCGCGGGCGGGCCAATCTCGGCGGCGCTGGCCCAACAGCCGTCGGCGTTCCGCTTTGCCGTCCTCGACATGGAACGGGTGCGCGGCACGGCCGCCGCCGTCAAATCCATCCGGTCGCAGCTGGAAACCTACATGCAGAGCTTTCGCGCCGAAACGCAGCGCGAAGAACAACAACTGCGAACGGCTCAGGAGGAGTTGGCGCGCAAGCGGACGATCCTGTCGCAAGAAGCTTTCGCCGCCGAAAGGCAGAAACTCGAGCAGAAGCTGGGCGAGGCGCAGCAGCGTTTGCAACGGCGCCAGCAATCCATCAACCAGGTGCGCGGCGAAGCGATGCAGACGGTCCTGCAATCGCTGCAGGAGGTCGTCCAGGGAATCGCCACGGAGCGGCAGTTGACCTTGATCGTGCGCCGCCGGACCACGGTTTACGCCGACCCGCGTTACGATATCACCGACGAGGTGCTGCAGCGCCTGGATGCGCGGCTGCCGTCGGTGAAGGTCGGCAATCCGGGATAGGGGGACGCGGCGGCGCGGGTATTGGGGATGAGATGACGGACACGCATTTAGCGGCACTGAAACGTCAGATGGTCGACCTGATCCAGGCGCATGCCTTCCAAGTGCGCGAACAGACAGGGGTTCAGGAGATTGGCGGCCGCGTGCTGGACGTCATGGCGCGTATCCCGCGCCACGCTTTCGTGCCGGTCGAACTGGCGGGCTTCGCTTATACCGACCAGCCGCTGCCGATCGGCTGCGGCAAGACCATCTCCCAGCCGTTCATCGTCGCCCTGATGACCGATCTTCTCGACATCCACGAGAACCACACCGTCCTCGAGATCGGCACCGGTCTCGGGTACCACACGTCGATCCTCGCGGCACTGGCCAAGCAGGTCTATTCCATCGAGATCATCGAGGAGTTGGCCGAGGAAGCCCAGAAGCGTCTGGCTACCTTTGGGTACACCAATATCGAGGCGAAGGTTGGCAATGGCGAGCATGGCTGGCCGGGTTATGCGCCGTTCGACCGCATCCTTGTCTGCGCCGGCTCGGACCTGATTCCGGCGCAATTGCTGATGCAGCTGAAACCGGGCGGCAAAATGATCGTCCCCACCGGCATGCCGGATTCGCAGACGTTGATGCTGGTCGAGAAAACGCCGGAGGGTCGTACCAAGACCACCGATATCCTGCCGGTCCGTTTTGCCCTGCTGGAAACCGCGGAGGGCCAGGGCTGACGCGGCGCTGGCCCTGTTTTCGGCGGCGGAGGACTTGCGCTGGGCCGATCAGTGTGGCAGAACGAGATGTGGTAGTGATTAGAGGGATCTCCCCCGCATATGCGAAAAGTTGGTGGCTGCCATTTCATCGTGTGCCTCGTGGCGTTGATCGCCGGTGCCCTGGCGTTCCCGCCGGGGGGCATCGCCGCGAGCTTCGAGGCGTGGCGTGCCGAGGTTCGCCGCGAGGCCCTTGCCGCCGGGGTTTCCGCCGCCACCTTCGACCGCGCCTTCTCCGGTGTCGCGCCGATTCCCCGCATTGTCGAACTGGACCGCCGGCAACCGGAGTTCACGCTGACCTTTTGGGGATATCTCGACCGGGTGGTCACGCCGCAGCGAATCACCCGTGGCCAGGCGCTGCTTCGCGAGCACCGCCAGTTGCTGGAAAGTGTTGAACAGGCTTACGGCGTGCAGCCGCGGTTCCTTGTCGCCATTTGGGGACTGGAAACCAATTTCGGTGGCAGGCTCGGCGATTTCGATCTCATCGGCGCCGTCGCCACCCTGGCCTACGATGGCCGGCGTGGCGCGTTCTTTCGGCAACAGCTCATCTCCGCGTTGAAGTTGATGGAGCGCGGCGACATTCCACGCGGCGCGCAGGCTTCCTGGGCCGGTGCGGTCGGTCAGCCGCAGTTCATTCCGACGACATACGAGGGTTTCGCCGTCGACTTCGACGGCGATGGGCGGCGTGATCTGTGGGACAGCCTGTCGGATGTCTTCGCTTCCGCCGCCAACTATCTGCGCGCCTCGGGCTGGGACGGCTCGCGGACCTGGGGGCGGGAGGTTCTGCTGCCGCCCGGGTTCGACTACGGCCTGACCGGTCGGCGCATCAAGCGACCTCTGTCGTTCTGGGCCGCGCGGGGGGTTCGCACCGCCGACGGCGGGCCATTGCCGGAGGCGCCCATCGAGGCCTCCCTGCTGGTGCCGGGCGGCGCCCGTGGCGGGCCGGCGCTGCTTGTCTACGACAACTTCCAGGCCACGCTGGCCTGGAATAATTCCATCTTCTATGCCGTCGCCGTCGGCCATCTCGCCGACCGTATCGAGGGCGGCGGACCGTTCGCCGCGCCGCGTCCGGCCGATGCATCGCCGATCTCCCGCCGTGACATCATCGAGATGCAAACGTTGTTGGGCCAACTCGGTTTTGATCCGGGCGGCGCCGACGGCATTGTCGGCCCACAAACCCGCGGCGCCATTCGTGGTTTCCAGCGCACGCAGAACATGGCGGCGGACGGCTATGCCGACGCCGCCCTGTTGGCCCGGCTGCGCGCGGCGGCGGAGCGCTAGGCGATGCGGATCCGCTGGCGCGGGCGAGCGCTGTTGATCGGCCTGGCCATCCTCGCCTCGGGCTGCGCCGGTTCCAAGGATCCTTCGTCGCTGTCCCCCTCGCCATCGCCGTCCTCGACCGACCGCCCCGCGAGCGCCGCGGTCCCGCCATCCAAGGTGAAAATTGGCAAGCCTTACAAGATCAATGGCGTTTGGTACCACCCGAAGCGCGACGACGAGTACGACGAAACCGGCTTGGCCTCATGGTACGGGCCCGGCTTTCATAACCGCCGCACCGCCAACGGCGAACAGTACGACATGTACGCGATGACGGCGGCGCACAAGACGCTGCCCATGCCGACCTGGGTCAAGGTGACCAATCTCGACAATGGGCGCACGGCGACCCTGCGTGTCAACGACCGCGGCCCCTTCGTTGCCGGGCGGATCATCGACGTCTCCAAGCGCGCCGCACAGGAATTGGGCTTCCTCGGCCAGGGGATCGCCCGCGTCCGCGTGCAAATCATCCCGGAGAAGCGGCCCGATGCGGTTATCGCCGCCGCCTCGCCGCGGAACCGTCCGCCGACCGCGGCGGCGACGGTGGACTCCGTTGTCGTCGTCCGCCTCGATGCGCCGCGAGGTGGCAACCCCGCCGCCACGCGGGCGTATGTTCCGCGGGCCGCCATCTCCGCGCCGGCGTCGGAGCACTACATCCAAGTCGCCTCTTTTGCCGATCCGGCCAACGCCGAGCGCGCCGCCAGCCGTCTTTTTTCCGTCGGCGAGGTCAGCTTGATTCCGGTCAGCGTCGCCGGTGCCTCGTTCACCCGCGTGCGCCTCGGGCCGATGGCGTCGGCGGCGGAAGCCGAACGAACGCTGACAAGCGTCCATGGTGCCGGTTTCCCGGATTCATGGATTGTCGTCGACTAGGATCCGGTGGCGCGGACGACCACAGCCTGGAGTGAGTCCTTTATGGAAAAAGCCCACGCCACGGATTTCACGATCCGTGCGGCTCGTTATCTGGTTGGCCTTGGCGCCCTGGTTGGGGTGATGATTTTTGCCTTGGCGCCGGCGCGTGCCTTCGAGACGCCAGCCGACTTCGCCATTCTGTATGACATGTCCACCGACACCGTGCTTCTGGAAAAGAACGCCGATGCGCCGATGGGGCCCGCGTCGATGACGAAGATGATGACCATCCATCTCGTCTTCGACCGCTTGAAGGAAGGCACGCTCAGCCTCACCGACACCATGCCGGTGAGCACCAACGCCTGGGAGAAGGGGGGCGCGGCAAGCGGCGGTTCGACGACGTTTCTCAGGCCGGGCCAAGTGGTGGCGGTCGAGGATTTAATCCGGGGCGTCGTCGTGCAATCCGGCAACGATGCCTCGATTGTCCTCGCCGAGGGCCTGGCTGGTTCCGAGGAGTCCTTCGCCGCCGAGATGACCAGGCGTGCCGAGGAACTTGGCATGCGCAATACCGTATTCCGCAATTCGACCGGCTGGCCGGACCCGGAACACGTGTCGACGGTGCGCGACCTGATGCTGTTGGCCAAGGCGACGATCGAAAACTTCCCCGATTATTATCATTATTACGCGGAAAAAGAGTTCACCTTCAACGACATCAAGCAGGGCAACCGGAACCCGCTGCTCTACCGGGATATCGGCGCCGACGGCCTGAAGACCGGCCATACCGAAGCTTCGGGGTTCGGGCTCGCCGCCTCGGCGGTGCGCGGCGACCGACGCCTGATTCTTGTCGTCAGTGGCCTCGACAGCATGCAGCAGCGCGCCGACGAAGGCCTGCGGCTGCTCGAATACGGGTTCCGCGAATTCGAGAGCTACGTCCTGTTCGAGGCGGGGCAGACGATTGCCGAGGCGCCGGTGTGGATGGGGGTCGCCGATAGCGTGCCGCTGGTCGCCGAAAAGCCGGTGCGGGTGACCCTGCGCCGCGCGGCACGCGATCAGGCCAAGGCCTCGGTGGCCTTCGACTCGCCGATCCCGGCGCCGATCCAGCCCGGCCAGCCGGTCGCCACCCTGACCGTCGTAGCCCCGGAGACGGAATCGGCCGAAATTCAACTCGTCGCCGTCGCCGGGGTGGAACGACTGTCGCTGTTCGGCCGGTTACGGTTCCTGGCGGGACACTACGTGCGCCAGGCGCTGGAATAGGGGCCATGGGCCAAGACAGGCATGACGCACGTCGGCCGCTTCATCACGCTTGAGGGCGGCGAGGGTACGGGAAAAAGCACCCAGGCTCGACGGCTCGGCGAATGGCTGCTGCTCGCCGGCTATCCCGTCGTGACAACCCGGGAGCCGGGCGGCGTTCACGATGCCGAGGCGATCCGCGACCTGCTCAGTGGCGAAACCCTCCGGGCCTGGTCGCCGATGAGCGAGGTGCTGTTGCACATGGCGGCGCGCCGGGAGCATGTCGACAAGCTGATTCGGCCGCGCCTGACGGCCGGCTGCTGGGTGGTCTGCGACCGCTTCGTCGATTCCACCGCCGCCTACCAGGGCTGCGGGCAAGGCGTCGGTCGCGGCCGCGTCGCCGAGCTGCACCGGATCGCCCTCGATGGCCTGATGCCGGACCTGACGCTGATTCTCGATGCGCCGGTGGAGACCGCGTTCGCCCGTCTGATGGCGCGCGGCGAACCGAGCGACCGCTACGAACGAATGGCCGGCGATTTCCACAATCGTGTCCGCGATGCCTTCCGCGCCATTGCCGCCGAGGAACCCGACCGCTGTGTCATGGTTGACGCCACCCAGGACGCCGACCGGGTGACGGCGGAGATCCGCCGCCATGTCGTCGACCGCCTCGGTGTGTCGGAGTACCGGCCGTGACGACGTTCGATCCGGCCGCGCCGCCGCCGCCGGCCAACCCGCGCCTGGCCGGCCATGAGGACGCGGAGGCGTTGTTGGCGCGTCTCGCCGCTGAAAACCGCCTGCCGAACGCCATGCTGATTACCGGCCTGGAGGGCATCGGTAAGGCGACCCTGGCCTACCGTCTGGCCCGGCATCTGTTCAAGTTTCGAGACCGGAACGACGTGCATCTATCTGAAACATACAATGATTTCAGGCCGGACTCGCGGGAAGGGAAAAGCCTGTGGACAGATGTCGACGATCCCATTTTCCATCGCGTCGCCAGCGGCGGTCACGCCGATCTGAAAACCGTCCGGCGCGGTGTCGACGAGAAGACGGGAAAACCGAAGTCCGGCATCAGCGTCGAGGACATTCGCGGCGTCCCGGAGTTTTTCGCCCATACCGCCGGTGAAGGCGGTTGGCGGATCGCCGTCGTCGACTCGGCGGACGAGATGAATGTCAATGCCGCCAACGCGTTGTTGAAAATTCTCGAGGAGCCGCCCGAACGCGGCCTGCTGCTGCTGATCAGCCATCGCCCGCAGTCGCTGCTGCCGACGATTCGCTCCCGCTGCTGGCGGCTGGTGCTGCGGCCGCTGCCGGCGGCGACGGTCGCCGACTTGTTGGCAGATTACGCGCCAGCACTCGCCGAAGCGGACGCACGGCGTATCGCCGAGTTGGCGCAAGGAAGCATCGGCCGGGCGTTGCGCGTCGCCGAACCGGAATCGCTGGCCCTCTACAGGGAATTCGAGGCGCTGTTGGCCGACCCGCGCGCCGCCGCCGGCGAGGCGCTGCACCAGGCCTGCGAGCGGGCGGGGCGACTCTCCGATCCCGCCACCTATGGGCTGATCGCCGGGCTGTTCCGCCGCTGGTGCGCCGAACGGGCGCGCGCGGCGGCGGTCGGCGCGGCGCCGGGGGCGGCACCGCTTGATCGGTGGATCGAGCTGTGGGAAAACTGCGACCGCATGCTGGCGCGCGCCGAGCAGGTCAACCTGGATCGCAAACAGGTGCTGTTGACCCTATTTCTCGCCCTGAAGGGTGCCTCTCCCTGAGCGCCCGCCATGACTTGCCGCGCGCCTTTTTCGCTGTTTCGAACGGACCGCCCATAAATGCCGGATAAGCCGACCTATTACGTCACGACGCCGATCTATTACGTGAACGATTCGCCGCACATCGGGCACATGTACACGACGCTGGCCTGCGACGCGCTGGCCCGCTTCAAGCGGCTCGACGGATTTCGCGTCCGCTTTCTCACCGGCACCGACGAGCACGGTCAGAAGGTGCAAAAGGCGGCGGCGCTCGCCGGCGTCGCGCCGCAGGTATTCACCGACCGGGTGTCGCGTAACTTCCGCGCCCTGACCGAGGACATGGGCTTCACCAACGACGACTTCATCCGCACCACCGAGGAGCGGCATAAACGCTCGTGCCAAGCCCTATGGACAAAACTGCGCGCCGCCGATCAGATCTATCCGGCCAGCTACGGCGGCTGGTACGCGGTGCGCGACGAGGCGTTCTACGCCGAGAACGAGCTGACCAAGGGGCCGGACGGCGCATGGCTGGCGCCGTCCGGCGCGCCGGTGGAGTGGGTGGAGGAGCCGAGCTACTTCTTTCGCCTGTCGGCGTGGCAGGAGCCGCTGTTGGCGTTCTACGCCGCCAATCCCGACTTCATTCTGCCGGAAACCCGGCGCAACGAGGTGGTCAGCTTCGTGAAGAGCGGCCTGCAGGACCTCTCGGTCTCCCGCACCACCTTCGACTGGGGCGTCCCGGTGCCCGACGACCCGGATCACGTGATGTACGTCTGGCTGGACGCGCTGACCAACTACATCACCGCGCTCGGCTATCCGGATACCGACAATCCCCTCTACCGCGATTTCTGGCCGGCCGACGTGCACATGGTGGGCAAGGACATCCTGCGCTTTCATGCCGTCTACTGGCCGGCGTTTCTGATGGCCGCCGGGCTGCAGCCGCCGAAACGGGTGTTCGCGCACGGCTGGTGGACCAACGAGGGGCAAAAGATTTCCAAGTCGCTCGGCAACGTCATCGACCCGCACCAGCTGGTCGTCACCTACGGCCTCGACGCGGTGCGCTATTTCATGCTGCGCGAGGTGCCGTTCGGCAACGACGGCGACTTTTCCCACCGTGCCATGGTGGGGCGGATCAACGGCGATCTCGCCAACGATTTCGGCAATCTGGCGCAGCGCGTGCTCTCCATGATCCACAAGAACTGCGCCAAGGCGGTACCGGAGCCGGGGCCGTTGACGCCGGAGGACGAAGCCCTGCTCGCCAAGGCCGCCGCCCTGGTCGAGCGGATGCGCGCGGCGATCGACCGCCAAGTGTTCCATCAGGCGCTGATCGCGCTGTGGGAGGTGGTCGGCGAGGCCAACCAATACGTCGACCGCCAGGCGCCGTGGGCGCTGAAGAAGACCGACCCGCCGAGGATGGCGGCGGTCCTCTACGTGCTCGCCGAAACGCTGCGTCATCTCGGCATCCTGGCGCAGCCGTTCGTGCCCGGCGCGGCGGCGAGGCTTTTGGATCAGCTGGCGGTTCCCGCCGACCGGCGCGGCTTTGCCGTCCTGACGCCGGCGCACGCGCTGGCGGCGGGAACGCCGCTGCCGCCGCCCGAGGGTGTGTTCCCGCGCTTTGTCGAAGACGACGCGGTCGTCGGTTGAGCCCGGGCGTGCGATGCTGGTCGACAGTCACTGCCACCTGGACTACCCCGACTTCGCCGACGAACTGGACGCGGTGATCGCCCGCGCCGCCGAGGCGGGGGTGGGCACGATGCTGACGATTTCCACCAAGCTGAGCCAGTTCGAGGCCGTGCGCGCCGTCGCCGAGCGCTACGAGAACGTCTATTGCACCGTCGGCATCCACCCGCACGAGGCGGCATCCGAGCCGGAAACGGATGCCGAGACGCTGCTCAGGCTCGCCGAGCATCCCAAGGTGGTCGGCTTCGGCGAGAGCGGGCTGGACTACTTCTATGAGTACAGCCCGCGCGAGGCGCAGCAGCGATCCTTCCGCGCCCACATCGCGGCGGCGCGTCGGGCCCAGTTGCCGCTGGTGGTGCATACCCGCGACGCCGACGCCGATACCCTGGCGATCCTCCGCGAGGAGACGGCGAAGGGCGCCTTTCCGGGGCTGATCCACTGCTTCGGCTCCGACGCGGCGATGGCGAGGGCTTGCGTCGGGCTCGGCTTCACCATTTCGTTTTCCGGCATCGTCACCTTCAAGAAGGCGGGCAACGTGCGGGAAGCGGTGGCGGAGGTGCCGGACGCCCATCTACTAGTAGAAACGGACGCCCCCTACCTGGCGCCGGTGCCGAAACGCGGCAAGCGCAACGAGCCGGCCTACGTCGCCTACACCGCCGCCGAGGTGGCGAAGCTGCGCGGCGCCCCCGTCGACGCGGTGGCGCGGACGACGACGGACAACTTCTTCCGCCTGTTCGGCAAGACGGCGCGCCCGTGAGGATCACCATCCTCGGATCCGGCGCCTCCAGCGGCACGCCGGCCGTCGACTGGGGGTGGGGCAAGTGCGATCCCAACAATCCGAAGAACCGGCGCACCCGGCCGTCGGTGCTCGTCGAGGCCGGCGGGACGCGGATCCTCGTCGACACGGCGCCGGATCTGCGCGAGCAACTCATCACCGCCAAGGTGCGCACGTTGTCCGCCGTACTGTTCACCCATGCCCATGCCGACCACCTGCATGGCATCGACGACCTGCGCGCGATCAATCGGGCGACGAACGCGCCGCTGCCGGCCTTTACCGACGCGCCGACCCTGGAGTCGATCAGCCAGCGCTTCGGCTACGTGTTCGAAGCCTTGGACGAAGGGGCGCGCTACTACTACAAGCCGGTGCTGGAGCCGCACGTCATCGATGACGGCAGCGAATTCGAGGTCGGTGGCGTGCCGATCCGATCGTTCCGGCAGAGCCACGGTTTCAGCGAGACCCTGGGCTTCCGCATTGGCGACATCGCCTACACCACCGACTGCGTCGAGTTGCCGGACCACGCCTTCGAAATCCTGGCCGGGGTGCGCGTCTGGGTGATCGGCACGCTGACCGACGTGCCGCACACCACCCACTGCGACGTCAGCAAGGCGCTGCGCTGGATCGACCGCATCAAGCCCGAGCGCGCCGTGCTCAGCCACCTCGGATGCAATCTTGATTACGACGCCCTGGCGAACCGGCTGCCGGACGGCGTCGAGCCGGCCTACGACGGCCTGATGGTCGCGACAACATGACGGGGTAGGGGGCTTCGATGGCCTCGCCGACCCTGCGGTTCTGGTTCGATTTCGCCAGCAGCTATTCCTATCTGACGGCGATGCGCATCGAGACGTTGTGCGGCGAACGCCGCATCGCCCTCGATTGGAAACCGTTCCTGCTCGGGCCGATCTTCCAGGCGCAGGGACTGACCACGTCGCCGTTCAACGTCTTCCCGGCCAAGGGCCGCTACATGTGGCGGGACATGCAACGCCAATGCGCCAAGTACGGCTTGCCGCTGCGGCGCCCGTCCGTCTTCCCGCGCACCGGCTTGAAGGCGGCGCGGCTGTGTTGCGCGTATTCGTACGCACCGTGGCTTGGCGATTTCATCCGCGGCGTGTTCCACGCCAACTTCGCCGAGGATGCCGAGATCGCCGAAGACGCGGTGCTGGCGGCGGTTCTTGAGCGGATCGGCCAGCCGGCGGCGAGCCTGGAGCGGGCGAGCGACCCGGCGGTCAAGGCGGCGCTCAAACAACGCACCGAGCAGGCGCGGGCGCTCGACATCTTCGGCGCCCCGACCTTCCTCGTCGCCGGCGACCTCTACTGGGGCAACGACCGCCTGGAAGACGCCCTGGACTATGCGGTGCGAATACGCGGATGAGAGCAAAAAGCTTGACTGTGCATACAACATATGCATAGTTTGGTTGTGTGGTTCGAATGGGACGAAATCAAACGCCTTGCCAATCTTGATAAGCACGGAATCGATTTCGTCCGGGCCAAGGAGATATGGCTTGGTGACGTTTTGGAGGTTCCGTCGCCGCAGGATGACCACTGCGAACACCGCTATATCACCTATGGCCGTCTCGATAGCCGTGTTATTGCCGTCGTCTACACGTGGCGCCGGCGGACTCGGCGGATCATCAGCGCAAGACGGGCGAGAGATCATGAGCGAGACGCTTACGAAGATGCATTTGGGCGAACGCCCTAAGGAAGATCGCACCGACTGGAAGCGGGTTGACGACCTTACCGAGTCCGAGTTGGCAAAGGCGATTCAGGAGGATCCCGACACCTTCGAGCCTGGAGTTGACTGGATCAAGAAGGCCGCCGTGCCTCACCCCGCCGAAGCCAAGGAGCGCATTACGATGCGGCTCGATGCCGACATGCTGGCGTGGTTTCGCCAGCAAGGCCGAGGCTATCAGACCCGCATCAATGCCGTGCTCCGCGCCTATTTCGAGGCGCACAGACACTGACCCTGCTTTCACCCCTAATTCTTAAGAGTCCGATTGAAAAGTTTATGAAGGGGAGCAATGGGTTGCGAGCCTGCGTGTGATCACTCTTATG
>CAYWRP010000036.1:0-29003 GCA_964460955.1 uncultured Rhodospirillaceae bacterium
CCTCCGCGAGGCCGCCGAAAACATCGCCGACGACCGGCTGATCGTCGCCTCCAACGCGCGCGACCGGCGGCGCTTCGAGGGCCGGTTGAAACCACTCGCGGCCGATCTTCCGGCGGACAAGCATGTCAGCCTCGCCGAGCGCGCCATCGACACGGTGGGTGGCCTGGTCGTCACCAGCGAGGACGGCCGGGTCCGCGTCGATAACCGCTTCGAGGCGCGGCTGGAGCGGATGCGCGGCTCCCTGCTCGAAATCATCGACGCGCGGCTGTTCGGCGACACGGACAATGCGAAACCGACTTGAGCGCCAAGGGCGAAATCCTCGACATCAACGGGCCGATGGTGACGGTCCGGCTGCCCGGCGTCGCCAACGGCGAGCAGGTGCGGGTCGGCAATCTGGGGCTGATCGGCGAGGTCATCGGCCGCGACGGCGAGGATGCGCTGGTGCAGGTCTACGAGGCGACCGACTCCGTCTGCCCGGGCGAGCCGACGCAAGCCCTCGGCCACCCGTTGTCCGTCGAACTCGGGCCGGGCCTGCTGGGGCAGATCTTCGACGGTGTGCAGCGGCCGCTGGAGGGGTTCCGCAAGGGCGGCGGCTGGACGACGGTGCGCGGCGCGCAGCTGGACCCGCTGGACCGGGCGCGTCGCTGGTCGTTCGAGCCCGCCGACCTGAAAGCCGGTGACACGCTGCAGGGGGGCACCATCCTCGGTACGGTCGAGGAGACGGGGAGCGTGGTGCATCGCATCCTGGTGCCACCGGATGTCTCGGGGGAGTTGGTCGAGATCGTCGATGCCGGCGAGTACACACTGGACGACCCGATCGCTCGCTTGCGGCAACCGGACGGTCGGACGCGAGAGCTGCGTCTCAGCCACCGATGGCCGGTGCGGGTGGCGCGACCGCACAAGGGGCGGTCGCCGAGCGGCGAGCCGCTGCTCACTGGCCAGCGCATCCTCGATACCTTCTTTCCGGTGCGCAAGGGCGGCAAGGCGGCGATCCCCGGCCCCTTCGGCGCCGGCAAGACGGTCGTCCAGCAGCAGATCGCCCGCTGGGCGAACACCCGCATCGTTATCTACGTCGGCTGCGGCGAACGTGGTAACGAACTGGTCGACATCCTGGAAAGCTTCCCCGAACTGACCGACCCGCACAGCGGCCGTACACTGATGGAGCGCACGCTGATCATCGCCAACACCTCGAACATGCCGGTCGTCGCCCGGGAGGCGTCGATCTATGTCGGGATCACCATCGGCGAGTATTTCCGCGACCAGGGCCACGACGTGGTCGTCGTCGCCGATTCGACCAGCCGCTGGGCGGAGGCGCTGCGCGAGGTGGCGGGCCGGCTGGGAGAGATCCCGGTCGAGGAGGGCTATCCGGCCTATCTCGCGTCACGCCTCGCCGCCTTCTATGAGCGCGCCGGCCTGTGCACGACGCTCGCCGACGGACGCGGCTCGGTGACCCTGATTGGCGCCGTCTCGCCGCCCGGCGGCGACTTTTCCGAGCCGGTGACCAGCCACACCAAGGATATCGTCGAAACCTTCTGGGCGTTGTCCAAGGACTTGGCCGACGCCCGCCATTATCCGTCCGTCGACTGGAGCGACAGTTTCTCATCCCACGTCGACGCGGTCGCCGGGTGGTGGCACGCCAACGTCGGCGAAGGCTGGAAGGCCGACCGCGAGGACGCCCTGCAAGTGCTGTTCAAGGCCGAAGGCTACACGCGGATCGCCAACCTGGTCGGCCCGGAGGCGTTATCGCCGGAGCAACGCTGGGGCCTGCAGAGCGCCGAGTTGCTGCGCGAGGGGGTGTTACAGCAAAACGCCCTCGACCCGCTCGATACCTTCTGCTCGCCGGAACGCCAGTATCTGCTGCTCAACCTGATGATGACCATCGACCGGCTTGGCAAGGACCTGATCGCCAAGGAAGCGCCGGTGCAGCAGCTTCTCGACATGCAAATTCTCGGCGACGCGCGGCGCTGGAAGAGCAAATACGCCAACGACGCGCTCGAGGACCTGGAGGCGAAACGGGGCGAGATCGAGCAGGCGTTCGATCGGGTGCGCGAAGCCTGCGGGATCGCCGCCGACCGGCAATCCAGGCGCGGCGCGGCGGACGCGTGATGGCGATCACCGAATATTGCACCAGCACCGCCATCCAGGGCGGCCTGCTGTTTCTCAAGGACGTCGCGCGCGCCGGCTACGGGGAAAAGGTCCTGGTGCGCGGCCCAAAGGGACAGGTGCGCGGCGGGCAGGTCATCCGCAGCGGCCGCGACGTTGTCCTGGTGCAGGTGTTCGAGGGCACCGAGGGGCTGGACCTGGAGCGCACCTGGGTGCGTTTTCTTTCCGAGCCGATTACCCTGGCGCTCAGTCCGACCATGCTCGGCCGCGTCTTCGACGGCGCCGGTGAGCCCGCCGACGGCCGGCCGCCGCTGATCAGCGCGCTGCGCCGGGACGTCAACGGCGCCACCGTCAATCCGATCGCCCGCACCTATCCGAGCGAGTTCATCCAGACCGGCATTTCCGCCATCGACGGAATGAACTCGCTGGTCCGCGGCCAGAAGCTGCCGATCTTCTCCGGCTCCGGCCTGCCGCACAATCGGCTGGCGGCGCAGATTGTCCGCCAGGCCAAGCTGCCCGATCAGTCGACATCGTTCGCCGTCGTCTTCGCGGCGATGGGGATTTCGTATTCGGACGCCCACTTCTTCCGCCAGACCTTCGAGGCGAGCGGGGCGCTGGCCAATGTCGTGATGTTCTTGAACCACGCCGACGAGCCGCCGCTGCAGCGGCTTCTGCTGCCGCGCACGGCGCTCACGGCGGCCGAATATCTGGCCTTCGACCGGGGCCTGCACGTCCTCGTCATCCTGACCGACATGACCCATTACGCCGAGGCCTTGCGCGAGATTTCCGTGGCGCGCGGCGACGTCCCGGCCCGCAAGGGCTATCCGGGCTATCTCTACTCGGATCTGGCGGCGATCTACGAGCGGGCCGGGCGCATCAAGGACAAGGAAGGCTCGATCACCCTGATGCCCATCGTCAGCATGCCCAACGATGATATCACGCATCCCATCGCCGATCTCACCGGCTACATCACCGAGGGGCAGATCGTGCTGGCGCGCGACCTGCACGGGCGCGGCATCTATCCGCCGATCAACGTGCTGCCGTCGCTCTCGCGGCTGATGAAGGACGGCATCGGCGCCGACAGCACGCGGGAGGATCATCCCCGGGTCTCCTCGCAGCTCTACGCCAGCTACGCGCGGGGGCTGGATGTGCGCAACCTGTCCTCGATCATCGGCGAGGAGGAATTGAGCGAGGCCGACCAGCAACTCCTCGACTTCGCCGAGGCCTTCGAGACGCGCTTCGTCCATCAGGGCGAGCACGCGGACCGCTCGATCACCGCCACCCTCGATCTTGGTTGGTCGCTGCTGGGCCGGCTGCCGAGCCGTCAGTTGAGCCGCATCAGCGAGAAGGACATCGCTGATTACCTCGAGCCGGCGCGGGAAACCGGGCAGCCGTGACCAAGCGCCTCAATGTCCCGACGACGAAGAGCAGCCTCGTCGCCCTTGGCCGCCAGGTGGACTACCTGCAGCAGGGCCACGACATGCTGGAGCAGAAGCGCGAGCTGCTGACGCAGGTGGTCTACGACCGCCTGGCTCGCTACCGGGAATTGCGCCAGGAGGCGAAGGGGGCGCTGATCAAGGCCTATCGGGCGCTCGGCCTAGCGTGGGTCCGCCTGGGTCCCGACGCGATCCGCCAGGCGACGCTCGGGCAGCCGCAACTCCTCGGTATCCGGCTTGTTCCGCGCAGCACGGTCGGCGTCGAGTATCCGGAGGTGCGGGTGCATACCGAGTCGCCGCAGCCGGCCGACATGACGGCGACCGACGCCACGTTCGATACCGCCCGGCGCGAACTGCTGGAAGCGGCGCGGCTACTGGCCGAGGTGGCCAACGCCGAAACGGCGCTGGTCCGCCTGCTGGAGGAACAGCGCAAGACGCAGAAACGGGTCAATGCGCTGAAATACAATCTGATCCCGCGCTATCGGCTGACCATCGAGCAGATCCGCGCGGCGCTCGAGGAGGAGGAGCGCAATACCCTGTTCCAGATCAAAGTGCTCCGCGAGCGCGCGGGGCGGTAACGCCGTTAAAGGATTCCCGTCGGCGTCGATACCCGCTGCTGCGAGGCGTCGCGGGCGCGGTCAAGCAGGTCGATCACCTCGGCGTCGGTCGTCTGGCGGAAATCGCGGTAGAAGGCGCCGACGGCGGAGAAGGGGTCCGGGGTATCAAGGCAGACCCAATCGTCGACGATCTCCCGCATCTCGTCCGCCGTCTCACGCGGCGCCACTGGCACGGCGACGACGAGGCGTCGGACCTTGCGGTCGCGGAGCGCCTGCAGCGCCGCACGCATGGTCGCCCCGGTGGCGATGCCGTCATCGACGACGATGGCGGTGCGGTCGCTGGGATTGACGCGCGGCCGGTCCGTCAGGTAGAGCGCGCGGCGTTGCTCGATCTCGCGTAGCTTCGCGGCCTCCTGCTCGGCGATGTAAGCTTCGGTTGCCGCGATCATCGCGGCGATGTGGCGGTTGATGACGAGGTGCGGGTGGTCGCCGTCGACGACGGCGCCGAGGGCCAGTTCCGGCTGGCCGGGCACGCCGATCTTGCGGATCAGCAGGACATCCAGCGGCGCGTCGAGCGCCTTCGCGACCTCGAAGGCCACCGGCACGCCGCCGCGCGGCAATGCCAGGATGACGGGATGCTGGTCCTTGAATCGGAGCAGCACTTGTGCCAGCCGCCGGCCGGCATCGGATCGATCGGCGAACATGGGTCTCCCTCGCATCAGGCTCCGGGTTGGCGCGCGGCGCCCAAATGGCTGACGAACCACTCCCGGGCATGGTCAATAACCAGATCAAGCGTCCCGGGTTCCTCGAACAGGTGCGTCGCGCCGGGGACGATGCGGAACTGCTTCTCGCAGGCGAGGCGGTCGAACGCCTGTCGGTTGAGGTCGAGAACGGCGGTGTCGCGTTCGCCGACGATCAGCAAAGTCGGCGCCGTGACGTTCGGCAGCGCCGTCAGCGCCAGGTCCGGCCGGCCGCCGCGCGAGACCACGGCGGCGACCCGCGAGTCCTTGGCGGCGGCGATCAGGGCGCCGGCGGCGCCGGTGCTGGAGCCGAACAGGCCGACGCCGGCGGTTTGAAACACCGGCTGATCGCGCAACCAGCCGACGGCGAGGAGCAGCCGTCCGGCCAGCAGCTCGATGTCGAAGACGTTGGCCCGCGACGCGGCTTCGTCCTCCCGCAACAGGTCGAACAGCAGCGTCGCCAGGCCGCCGGCGTTGAGCCCCTTGACGACATGGGTGTTGCGCGGGCTGAACCGGCTGCTGCCGCTGCCGTGGGCGAAGACGACGATGCCCTCGGGTTCGCGCGGCGTCGACAAGAAACCGCCGAGCCCCAGCGGCAGAACGATCTCGTGCGCCGTCGGCCGTGTGGGAGGGGGGGATAAGGGAATATCGGCCATGCTGGCATACCTCGCGCAAGCGTGGTGATGCGTTTCGGGGGTGAACGGCTTCCACCTCGAAACCTGTTTATTATAGCATAAAAGTTGAGGGTTATCATGCGGTCGACGCGCGAATCGGATCTTGGCGGCGGTCGCCAACGTGGCGGGCCATTCCGGCCGCACGCCCGCCCGCGCCACCGGCCCCGCCGCGAAAAGGAGGTAAAATCGCCGGTGACGGGTGCCGGAGGCGGACAATTCGGGCCGAGACGACGCCGGCCCGCTTTTCAAACGCCGCCGCGCGCGCTAAACACTGGCGGATGGACGGCGCCGCTCCTTTTCGTCGTGCCGCGTTTTATGCTCATTGAGCCGCGCGGCTGGCGTTCGAAAAGGTTACGGGAAGCCCATCAATTGGCGCGACAAAATGTTGCGCGGGCTTGATCGACCCTGACGGTTGGCACACCTTGCGGCACCGGCCGGGGCGGATTCGGGGCATGGAATTAGGGGCATGGAAAGGGTCTTCGAACGGCGATGACGCGCAGTCAGAAACCGGTCATCATCGGCATTGTCGGCGACTCCGCCGCCGGCAAGACGACCCTTGCGCAGGGTATAACCGACGCGCTCGGCGCCGACCGGGCGATGAAGATCAGCATCGACGATTATCACCGCCACTCGCGCGCCGAACGGCTGGCCCTGGGCCTCAGCCCGCAGGACCCGGCCGCCAATTACATGGGCATCCTCGAACAGCACATCGATCTGCTGCGCCACGGCGAACCGGTCCTGAAACCCGTCTACGATCACGCGGGGGGCGTGCTGAAGGCGCCCGAGTACGTCGAGCCGAAGCCGTTCATCATCCTCGAGGGCCTGCTCGGCTACGCCACCGCGGCGTTGCGCGACGTCTATGACCTGAAATTCTACCTCGAGCCGCAGGAGGGCCTGCGCCTGCGCTGGAAGTTTCAACGCGACACGCTGCCCGGCCGCTATTCCCGCGAACAGCTGATGACGGCGCTGGATGATCTCAAGCGGGAGTCGGAGCAACACGTGCTGCCGCAGCGGAGCTACGCCGACATGATCGTCAGCTTCTTCCCGCCGGAGAACAACGAGGACGAGACCGGCGCCGGCCTCAATGTCCGCCATATCCTGCGGCCCACGCTGCCCTATGTCGACCTGGCGCCGGTGCTGGAGGCGGGCGCCAACAAGGGGGTCGAACTGGAATTGGCCCGCGACATCGACGGCAAGCCGGTGGATTCCCTCAACATCAGCGGCCGCGTCAATGGAGCGGACGCCGAGGCGATGCAGCAGTTCCTGTGGGAACTGATCGCCGGCAAGCCGACGCCGCGCCCGCAACTTGGCCACTATCAGGATTCTACGGCCACCTGGCAAGTCAGCGCGCCGCTTGCCCTGTCGCAACTGATGATCACCCATTACCTGCTGACGGCAGCACGGGCCGACGCCGCGTGAGCCCGCCGCCCCCCAAGGACGAGGTCGCCATGCCCCTTGTTTCCACCTCCGATGTTCTCGAGTCCTTCCCGGACGCGGAGACGAACACGCGGCCGATCGCGTCGCACGAGGAGATGATCAACGCCATCCGCATACTGTCGGCCGACGCGGTGCAGAAGGCCAAATCCGGGCATCCGGGGCTGCCCATGGGGATGGCCAACGCGGCGACCGTGCTGTGGACGCGTTTTCTCAAGTTCGACGCGGCACATCCTACCTGGCCGGATCGCGACCGCTTCATCCTGTCGGCCGGCCATGGCTCGATGCTGCTCTACTCGCTTCTCTACCTGACCGGCTTCGAGGCGATGACTATCGACGAGATCCGCAATTTCCGCCAGTTGGGATCGAAGACGCCCGGACACCCGGAATACGAAATCGAGCACGGCATCGAAACCACCACCGGCCCGCTGGCGCAGGGGCTGTCGAACGCCGTCGGCATGGCGCTCGCCGAACGGCTGCGCAACCAGCGCTGGGGTGATGACATCGTCGACCATTACACCTACTGCATCGTCGGCGACGGCTGCCTGATGGAGGGCTTGAGCCAGGAATCCATTTCGCTCGCCGGCCACCTCAAGCTCGCCAAGCTGATCGTGCTGTGGGACGACAACCGCATCTCCATCGACGGCGAGACGTCGAAGGCGACCAGCGACAATCAACTGGCCCGCTTCGAGGCCTCCGGCTGGGATGCCGTGGTCGTCGAAGGCGACGATCCGGAGGCGGTGGCGGACGCCATCGCCAAGGCCCGGCGGTCGGACAAACCGTCGCTGATCGACTGCCGCACCACCATCGGCAAGGGGGCGCCGACCAAGGGCGGCACCGCCGCCGCGCATGGCGCGCCGCTCGGCGACGAGGAGGTGGCGCGGGTGCGCGAGACGTTGAAATGGCCCTACCCGCCGTTCGTCATCCCGCCGCACATCCTCAAGCCCTGGCGCGAGGCCGGCCGCCGGCATGCCGCCACCCGCGAGGCCTGGGAGGCGCGTTTCGCCGCCCTGTCCGAGGAACGCCGCGCCGAATTCGAACGCACCTCGGTCGGCAAGCTGGCGCCCGGCTGGCAGGTGCCGCTGAACGAATACAAGCAGCGATTGGCCACCGAACGGCCGAAGTGGGCGACCCGCAAGGCGTCCGGCGAGGCCTTGGAGATCCTAACCGCCGAGTTCCCGGAGATGATCGGCGGTTGCGCCGACCTCACGGAAAGCTGCTTCACGATGACCGAGAGCACGGTCGCCGTCGAGCCGGGCGACTATTCCGGCCGTTACATTCATTACGGGGTGCGCGAGCATGCCATGGCCGGCGCCATGAACGGCATGGCGCTGCACGGCGGCTTCATTCCCTACGGTGGCACCTTCCTCGTCTTCGCCGACTACATGCGGGGCGCCATTCGCATGTCGGCGTTGTCGCGCCTGAGGGTGATCTACGTGCTGACCCATGATTCCATCGGCGTCGGCGAGGACGGGCCGACCCACCATCCGTCGGAGACGCTGGCGGGGCTGCGGGTGATGCCGAACCTGCTGGTGTTCCGCCCAGCGGACGCCATCGAGACCTTCGAATGCTGGCTGATCGCCATCACCGAGAGCGACAAGCCCTCCTGCCTGGTGCTGACCCGCCAGGCGGTGCCGGCGGTGCGCCTCGAGCACCGCTCGATCAACCTGTGCGCCCGCGGCGCTTATGTCCTCCACGAGGCGGAAGGCGGGGAACGCCAGGTCAGCCTGTTCGCCACCGGCTCCGAGGTGCATGTCGCCGTCGCCGCGCGGGAAGCCCTCCAGGCGCAAGGCATCCCGACGGCGGTGATCTCCATGCCCTGCTGGGAGCTGTTCGACCAGCAGCCGGAAAAGTATCGCCGCGAGGTGCTGGGCCCGAGCTGGCCCAACTGCGTGCGGGTCGCCATCGAGGCGGCGATCTCCCCCGGCTGGGACCGCTACATCGGCTATCACGGCGTGTTCGTCGGCCTGAAGGGCTTTGGCAAGTCGGGGCCGGCGCCGAAGCTGTTCGAGCACTTCGGCATCACCGCCGACAATGTGGTGGCGCAAGCCAAGGCGGCGCTGGCCGAGGTCGCCGACATCGAAGGCCGCAAATCGCGCCGTTTCGGCATCGACGTCGTCAGCTAGGCGGTCGGGATCTGACCCCGTCAATGGTCAAGATCGCCCCGTCCATCCTGTCGGCCGATTTCGCGAGGCTGGGCGAGGAGGTGCGCGCCATCGACCAGGCTGGCGCCGATTACATCCACATCGACGTCATGGACGGCCACTTCGTGCCCAACCTGACCATCGGCCCCGTCGTGTTGAAGGCGCTGAAGCCGTGGACCGACAAGCCGTTCGACGTCCACCTGATGATCGATCCGGCGCAGCCCTATCTCAGGGACTTCGCCGAGGCCGGCGCCGACATCATCACCGTGCACGCGGAGGCGGACGTGCATCTCGACCGCTCGTTGCAGGTGATCCACGATCTCGGCTGCCGCGCCGGTGTCTCCCTCAACCCGTCGACGCCGGAACGCGCCGTCGAGTACGTCCTAGACCGGGTCGACCTTATCCTGGTGATGTCGGTCAATCCCGGTTTCGGTGGCCAGTCGTTCCTGCCGTCGCAACTGGAAAAAATCCGCCGCCTGCGCGCGCTGATCGGCCACCGGCCCATCGAGTTGGAGGTGGACGGTGGGGTGAAGCCGGAGAATGCGGCGAAGATTATCGAGGCCGGCGCCAACGTCCTGGTCGCCGGGTCGGCGGTGTTCGAGAGCAACGACTACGCGGCGCGCATCCAAGCGCTGCGCGGCGGCGGCGCCGCCGATTAGCTCCCGTACGTTGCCGCGTCAGGCCATCGCCCCGCGCCGCAGTTGGCCGGAGTCCCGGTTGGCGCGGAACCACGCATAGGTGTCGCGGATTCCGGTCTCCAGGTCGATCTTCGCCCGCCAGCCGGTTGCCGCCAGCGCCGAGACATCCAGCAGCTTGCGCGGCGTGCCGTCGGGCTTGTCGGTGTTGAAGCGGAAGGAGCCCTCGAAGCCGACGATGCGGGCGATGGTCTCCGCCAGTTCGCGGATGGTGACGTCGGTGCCGGTGCCGACATTCAGCGCCACCTCGCCGGAGTAGTGGACCATCAGGTGGACGAGGGCGTCGGCGAGGTCATCGACGTGCAGGAAC
Source organism: uncultured Rhodospirillaceae bacterium (assembly GCA_964460955.1). Classification (GTDB taxonomy): domain Bacteria; phylum Pseudomonadota; class Alphaproteobacteria; order Rhodospirillales; family Defluviicoccaceae; genus Defluviicoccus. Next base: position 10,094 of record CAYWRP010000036.1, read on the forward strand.
TCGCGCATCGGCGTGCCGGTGCCCCAGATCTCCACTTCCGGCTCGCCGTCGCGCGTCGCCGTGTCGATCTTGACCATCAATGCCGGCAGCACGTGGCTCTTTTCCAGATCGAAGTTGTCGTTCGGCCCGTAGAGATTGGTCGGCATCGCCGAGATGAAATCCCGGCCGTGCTGGCGGCGGTAAGCTTGGCAGAGCTTAAGCCCGGCGATCTTGGCGATGGCGTACCATTCGTTGGTCGGCTCCAGCGGACCGGTGAGCAGGGCATCCTCGCGGATCGGCTGCGGCGCGTGCTTCGGATAGATGCAGGACGAGCCGAGGAACAACAACTTCTCCACGGCGAGGGCGTGCGCCGTGTGGATGATGTTCGCCTCTATGACCAGGTTGTCGTAGAGAAAGTCGGCCGGATAGATGTTGTTGGCGTGGATGCCGCCGACCTTGGCGGCGGCGAGGAACACGGCGTCTGGCCGGCTTTCCGCCATCCAGGCCTCGACCTCGGCCTGGCGCGTCAGGTTGACGGTGTCGCGGCCGGCGACGAGGATCTCGCAGTCCTCGCGTTCCAGCCGGCGGACGATCGCCGAGCCGACCATTCCGCGATGGCCGGCGACCCAGACCCGCTTATCCTTCAACTGATACACGGAGTTCTCCCGTATTGCCGGCGCCGCGGATGTGGCGTTGCATCTCTTCCATATCGCCGTTGACCATGTCGACGACGAGTTCCTTGAACGGTGTCGTGTGTTTCCAGCCAAGTTTCTGCCTTGCCTTGGTGCAGTCACCGAGGAGCAGGTCGACCTCCGTCGGCCGGAAGTAGCGCGGGTCGACCCGGACCAGGACGCGGCCATCGCGGCTGTCGCGGCCGATCTCGTCGACGCCATTGCCTTCCCAGGCGACAGGATAACCGAGATGGCCGAAGGCGACTTCGATGAATTCCCGCACCGAGTGCGTTTCCTCGGTGGCGAGAACGTAGTCGTCACCTTCGGGTTGCTGCACGATCCGCCACATGCCCTCGACATAATCGCGCGCGTGTCCCCAGTCACGCTTGGCATCGAGATTGCCTATGTAGAGGGTCTCCTGGATGCCGAGATCGATCGCCGCCACCGCGCGGGAGATCTTGCGTGTCACGAAGGTCGGCCCGCGCCGCTCGCTTTCGTGGTTGAACAGGATCCCATTGGAGGCATGCATGCCGTACGCTTCCCGGTAGTTGACGGTGATCCAGTAGGCGTACAGCTTCGCCGCCGCGTACGGGCTGCGCGGATAGAACGGCGTCGTTTCGCGCTGCGGCACCTCCTGGACCAGCCCGTAGAGCTCGGAGGTCGACGCCTGATAGAATCGCGTCCTTTTCTCCAGGCCGAGGATGCGGATCGCCTCGAGAAGGCGCAACGCGCCGATGGCGTCGGCATTGGCGGTGTATTCGGGCGTCTCGAAACTGACGTGGACGTGGCTCTGCGCGGCCAAGTTGTAGATCTCGTCCGGCTGGACTTGCTGGACGAGGCGGATGAGGTTGGTCGAGTCCGTCAGGTCGCCGTAGTGCAAGAGAAAGCGAACGTTGGACTCATGGGGGTCGCGATAGAGGTGATCGACGCGTTCGGTATTGAAGGAAGAGGCCCGGCGTTTGACGCCGTGGACGACGTAGCCCTTGGCGAGGAGCAATTCGGCCAGATAGGACCCGTCTTGTCCAGTAATACCGGTAATCAGCGCAACCTTTTCGCTTTCATTGGTCATCAGCACTGTCGAACCTCTGTATCGGCGGGGGCGTGGGGGGCGCGATGGTCCCGGAAGGTGGCTTGGCGTCGCCAAGTGAGGCCAAACGGACGCCGATTAACGAGGTTCGGATACCGTTTTAGACCAACCGAGTCAAGCGCGACCGGGGCGTATCAATCTCGGAAATACACCTTAAAGCGGGTTATAGCCAGAGTTTTTGCTACTATAAGATGTCTTTTACGCTAATTGGCACAGGGTGAGCAGATGGTGGCGAGACCTTAAGCTACGCCGCCAGTGCCCGCAGTGACCCTCTTCACTTGCCTTGCCGCCGATCGAGGACTTGGCCCCACCGTGCGCCGATTTCGCCGGCGACCGGTTGAAATCCGTCAGGTCTTGAGGCCGAAACCCTTGAAGCGCTTGTTGAACTTGGCGAGCTGGCCGCCGCTATCCATCAGCCGATGGACGCCGGTCCAAGCCGGATGCACCTTGGTGTCGATGGCGAGTTTCAGCGTGTCACCCTCGTTGCCCCAGGTCGACCGCGTTTGGAAGGTCGAGCCGTCGGTCAGTTCGACGGTGATATCGTGATACTTCGGGTGGATGTCTTTTTTCATCGTTCCGTGTTCCCTTGAAACGCCGCATATATAACGGCGGGAAACCAAATCGGCAATGCCGGCGCGTCGGCGGTCGGTGTTTTCGATGCGAAAACGCACCTCGGGTGCCCGCCAGGCGCGGCGGCCAACAGGAGTTCCGGCGATGGACGAAACAGAATTCGAGACGGCGGCCGACGCGACGCTTGGCAAGTTGATGGACGTCCTGGACGAGATGATCGGCGATGCCGCCGACGTCGAGAGCCAGGGCGGCGTCCTCACCATCACCTTCGACGATGGCCGCCAGTACGTCATCAACAAGCACGCGCCGAACCGACAATTGTGGATGTCATCGCCGAAAAGCGGCGCCAGTCACTTCGATCTCGACGGCGAGGTCTGGTGGTCGACCCGTGGCGGCGACGCGCTGCATCAGATGTTGGCGACCGAGTTATCCGAGCTAACCGAGATCGAGATCGATCCGCAGAGCCTGACCTGAGGCGCAACGCCCATAGTGGGTGGGCGGAGGCGCCCTGCCGCCGACGGCCGGCCTTTCACGGCCGGGAGCGGGGAGGGGCGTCGGTGCTCGAAGAGCCGAGTTCGGCCACCTCGGCGAGCGGGTCGGCGACGCTCGTGTCGGTCGGGACTGCGGCCGGGTTGCGCGGGCGCGCGCCGGCGATGGCGAGCGCGACGACGACGATCAAGACCAGACCGCCGACGTAGAACGGCCAGTCCTTGCCCATCAGGTGGAAAACGACCCCGGCGGCGCTCGGGCCGAGGACGCGGGCCAGGGTGGAGACGGAGCGTCCGAGCCCCATCAATGCTCCTTGCGAGCCGGGGGCGGCCTGGTGCGACAGATGGCTGGTGAGCGCCGGCGACAGCATCCCAAAGCCGACGGAGACCGCCAGCAGGGCGATGACGAGGCCGGCGATCGTCGGCGCCAGGGGCAGGGCGATAATGCCCGCGGCGAGCAGGGCGGCGCCGGCGATGATGAGTCGTCGTTCGCCATAGATCCGGCTCAGGCGGCCGATCAGTCCGCCCTGCACCAGCGCCGACATCAGGCCGACGAAGGCGAACACATAGCCGTTCTGTTCCGGCCCCCAGCCGAATTCGCGGCGCGACCAGATGGCGAACACGCTCTCCATGCCAGCGAAGACGAAGGTGGCGAGGAAGATCAGCATCAACACCCAGCGCACCGCTGGGTCGGCCAGCATGCCGCGGAAGGAGGCGGGCAGCACCGCGCCATCCGCCACCGAACGCGCCTTCGGCGACGGCGGCGGTTTGAGGAACAAGACGGTGACCACCAACGCGGCGGCGGAGAGGCCGGCCGCCGCCAGCGCGGGGGTCGTGAAATCGGCGTTGGCGGGATCGGTGCCGGCGAGAATGCCGCCGATCGCCGGCCCGAAGATGAAGCCGAGACTGAACGCCGCGCCGACCAGCCCCATTCCCCTGGCGCGGTTTTCCGGCGTCGTGATGTCGGCGGCGTAGGCGAAGGCGGCGGCGATGTTGCCGGCCATCGCGCCGGCGAGGGAGCGGGCGACGAACAGGGCGAGCAACGAGCCGGCGAAGGCGATACCGACGTAAGCGGCGGCGAGGCCGGCGAGGCTGATCACGAGCACCGGCTTGCGGCCGATTCGGTCGCTCAGCCGCCCCCACAGCGGCGCCGTTACAAGCTGCGCCAGCGAATAGGTCGCCATCAGGAAACCGACCTCGGACGGCGTCGCGCCGAAGTGCTCGGCATAGAACGGCAGCAGCGGGATGATGATGCCGAAACCGACGATATCAATGAAAACAATGAGGAAAATGGCAAGCATGCGCGGGGCGGCCGGTTTTTTTCGGGGCTAGCGTTGGGTCAGCCGGATTTCGATGCGGCGGTTGCGGCGGTAGGCCTCCTCGGTGTCTCGATCGTCGAGGGGCTGGAATTCGCCGAAACCGGCCGCCGACAACCGGTCGGCCGGGATACCGGCTTCCAGCAGCAAGCGGATCACCGAAATGGCGCGCGCGGTGGAAAGCTCCCAGTTCGAGGGGAAGCGTTCGGTACTGATGGGAATCTTGTCGGTGTGTCCCTCCACCTGCAGGATCCAGTCGATTTCGTCGGGGATGCGGCGGCTGATGTCGCGCAACGTCTCGGCGACCTGGAGGATCTGCGTGCGCCCCTCGGCGCCGAGCGTGGCGCTGCCGGTGGCGAACAGCACCTCGGACTGGAAAATGAAGCGGTCGCCGACGATGCGCACGTCCTCGCGGTCGCCCAGCAGTTCGCGCAGGCGGCCGAAGAACTCCGAGCGATAGCGGGAAAGCTCCTGCACCCGGCTGGCCAGCGCCGCGTTGAGCCGCTGGCCCAGCGACTGGATCTGCACCTGCTGTTCAGCCGCCTTGGCCTCCGAGGCTTCCAGCAACGCACCCAGCGCCTGCAGTTGCTGGCGCAATGCCGCCATCTGCTGGGTCAGCAGGGCAACCTGGGCGCGCGCGCTTTCGGACAGTTCGCGTTCGGCGATCAGCGCGCCCTCGGTCTCCTCGGCATCGCGGGCGAGTTCCGCCGCCTCGCGCTCCAATTCCTCCTTCAAGGCCCTCAGGGCGGCGATCTGGCTGGCCAATTCGCTAATCTCCTCGCGCTGTTCCTCCAGGTCGGCTTCCGCCTGGGCCAACGCGTCGCCGGTCTTGAGGGCACGCTGCTCCGCCGCCGTCGCGCGCGTCTCGAGTTCCTCGACGAGCACGCTGAGGTCGTGGCGTTCGGCCAGCGTCGTCTGCAGCTGTGCGCTCACGCGCGCCAGATCGGCCTGCAACTCCTCCTGGGCGCTGCGTTCGAGGGCCAGCAGATCCGCCAGTTCGTCGACGCGGCTTTGCAGGCCGCGCAGCGCGGCGTCGCGCCCGGACAGGATCTCGCTCAGCAGCACCTGGGCGAGGACGAAGATCATCAACAGGAAAATCAGCACCATCAACAGGGTGGCGAGGGCATCGACGTAGCCTGGCCAGATGTTGGTGGTGCGCCGTCCGTGTCGCGCGATGACACCCATATCGCGGCGCTTACCGGTCCGATGTTTCCGCCGACGCGGCGATCGTCCGCGCCAGCAGCTTGATGTCGCTGCGAATCTGCCGCACCACTTCCTCGCGGCCAGCGATCAGCTCCTCGATCACCCGGGCGACATAGATGTCGAGGTTGCGGATGTGGCCCCGCGTCGCCTCGTCCATCCCGCCGCCAGAAATGTCGCCGGCCAGGGTTTCGTTGAGCTTGACGAGAATCGGTTTCAATTCGGTCTGTTGTTCGGCCAGGCGCAGCATGAGGTTCTGTTCGGCCCGCATCTGGTCGGTGAGCATGCCGATTTTTTCGCTCAGCGCCATCAGCTGATTGTTGGCGGCGACGCGGCCCTCCTCGCCGCGGGCGATCGTTCGCTGCAGTCCATCCAATCCCTCGGCCGTCTGTTCGAGCAGCGATTGCACGTAGGCCGGCACCGATTGTTCGGACTCTCCCGGCCCGGCGCCGGTGGACAGGCGGGTGACGCCCGACAGCCAGTCCTCGAGATCGGTGTAGAATCGGTTCTGCGCCTGGCCCGCCTGCAGGTCGAGAAAGCCCAGCACGAGGGAGCCGCCGAGGCCGAACAGCGAGGACGAGAAAGCCGTCCCCATGCCGTCCAGCGGCACCTCGAGGCCGCGTTTGAGCTCGGCGAACATCTCGGCGAAATTGCCCGAGTCCACCGACAGGCCGCTGATGACGTTGCCGATGGCGCCGATGGTGATCAGCAGGCCCCAGAAGGTGCCGAGCAGGCCGAGAAACACCAATAAACCGATGGTGTAGCGGGACACATCGCGCGTTTCCTCCAGCCTGGCGCCAACGCCGTCGAGGATCGAGCGCATCGCCAGTGTCGACAGCTGCAGCCGCCCGCGCCGGTCGCCCAGCATCCGCGCCATCGGCGCCAGAAGCGACGGCGGCGTCTCATCGCTGCCGACGACGGCGCGCTCGCCGCGAAAGGTTTCCAGCCAAGCGATCGCCGGGCCAAGCGTGATCACCTGGCGGAAATTGTAAATAATGCCGAGGAAGAGGACGCCGGCGATCAGGCCGTTGAGCGGCGCGTTGGCAAGAAAGGCGCGCTGTAGGTCGGGAAACAGGAAGTAGCCGACGGCGCAAACGGCGATTAGGAAAATCAACATGCGGAGAACGAACCGCTGCGGCTTCGTCATTTTTGTCCTTTCGCGGGAGCAGGTAAGGCGCGCCCTTTGGCGCGTTTTCCCGAACGTCCCGGTTGGCTTTATCGTCGCACGATTTGCACGTCAACCCGGTCGCGCGGCGGGCGGTCGGCGCGATCGCCGAGCGCCCGCGCCTCGATGCGCGAGGCGTCGATCCCCCGTGCGACGAGAAACGCGTGCACGGCGCGCGCCCGCAACAACGAAAGCCGGCGCGCCTGGCGTGGCGCGGCCGCCGCGTAGGCGGTGAGGCGTAGGCCCAGCGCCGGATCGGCGGCGAGGGTTTCCGCGACGGCGGCGAGTCGCCCCTGCTCGCTTCCTGAAAGCGTCGCGGCTTGCTGGTCGAAAACCAGCGCCAGGGGGCTGGTCAGGCTCGCCCGCGGCGCCGTCGGGCGCGGTTTCGGCGCCTCGATTCCCGGCCATGCCGCGCGCTCCGCCGCGTCGAGCGGCGGCGTTACGGCGAGACCGCCGGCAAGGGCGAGCAGGGCGGTGACCACCACCGGCAGGCGAGCCTTACGCCGGTGCCTTCCCGGCCTTGGCGAGGAGGGCGGCCAACCGGTCGTAGACATCGCTGTTGGCGGCGAGGATGCCGCCACCGGAGAGCATCTTGTTGCCTTTCGCAAGGTCCGTAACAAATCCGCCCGCTTCCCGCACGATGACAATGCCGGCGGCCACATCCCAGGGCTGCAAGCCGTTTTCCCAATAGCCATCGTAGCGTCCGGCGGCGACGAAAGCCAGATCCAGCGCCGCCGCGCCATAGCGGCGGACGCCGGCGGAGACCGCCATTACCCCGCCCAACTGGCGCAGGAACAGGTCGTGGTCGGGCAGGCCGTGGAACGGAATGCCGGTGGCGAACAGGCATTCCTCAAGATTGCGCCGCCCGGAAACGCGCAGCCGGCGGCCGTTGAGGAAGGCGCCGCCGCCGCGCTCGGCGGTATACATCTCGTCGTGCACCGGCGAGTAGATGACGCCGGCGAAGGGCTCGCCGTCGCGCTCCAGGCAGATGGAGATCGCGAAATGGGGAATGCCGTGCAGGAAATTCGTCGTGCCGTCCAGGGGATCGACGATCCAGCGGTTGGAGATGTCGGAGCCTTCGTGCGCGCCGCTTTCCTCCATCAGCAGGGCGTAGTTGGGGCGCGCCTTCCGCAGTTCGCGGCGCAGGACCTCCTCCGCCCGGCGGTCGGCCTTGCTGACGAAGTCGGCCGGGCCTTTCCTGGAGACTTGCAGGTTCTCGATTTCGCCGAGATCGCGAACCAATCCCTTCGCCGCCTTGTACGCGGCGCCGGTCATCACGTTCAGCAGCGCCGACTGGTAGGCCATAAAGGTAGTCCTTGATTGTGTTGCTTGCGTGTAGGTGGGAGCGGCGCCGGGACGCGGGACTGGTGCGGGTGGCTCAGTCCTTGGCCCGTTCCACGTAGGTGGCATCGGCGGTGTTGACGACGACCCTGGTTCCCGCCTCGATGTGCGGCGGCACCATGACGCGCACCCCGTTTTCGAGGATCGCCGGCTTGTACGAGGAGGACGCCGTCTGGCCCTTGACCACCGCGTCGGACTCGACGATTTCCAGGGTCACCGTGTCGGGCAACTGCACGCCGATGGGGGTTTCCTCGTAGGATTCGATGGTCACCGTCATGTTCGGCTGCAGGAACTTCGCCTGGTCCTCGCCGATGTCCTCCAGCGGCAGCGTCAACTGCTCGAAGGTCTCGGAGTCCATGAACGTGTACATGTTCGCGTCTTCGTAAAGGAATTCGTAGTTCTTCTGGTCCAGGCGCACGCGTTCAACGGTCTCGGAGGAGCGGAACCGCTCGTTGAGTTTGGTGCCAGCCTTGAGATCCTTGAGTTCGACCTGCAGGTAGGCGCCACCCTTGCCGGGCTGTGTGTGCTGAATGCGGACGGCGCGCCACAGGCGGCCCTGGTGCTCAATGACATTTCCGGGACGGATGGCGTTGCCATTGATTTTCATGATCGTTAACCGTGTTGTGGAGAGGGAGGTGCCTCGTCGAGGACGCGCCGCACGCTAGCAGGTCGTCCCGGAACGGGCAATGGCGAGCCGACGGCCGGTGTCCGGAGCCGGCATCGGCGGCGGCGGGAGGAAAGTTGCGGCTATGATCGACCTGGCGATCCTCGATTGGGCAATCCTCGCCGCCTACCTCGCCGGCATCCTCGCCTTCGGCCTGTGGTCCGGGCGGCGCGAGACCGACGCCGAGGACTACTTCCTCGCCGGCCGCGCCTTGCCCTGGTACCTGATCGGCCTATCTCTCTATGCCTCGAACATGTCGGGGGCCAGCTTCGTCGGCCTGATCGGCGCCTCGTACACGCACGGGCTGGTCGTCTTCAACTACGAATGGACGGCGGCGTTGGTGCTCGTCGTCTTCGCCGCCGTCATGCTGCCGGTGTTCTTTCGTCTCCGCCTGTTCACCGTGCCGGAATACCTGGAAGTCCGCTTCGACCGCCGCGCCCGGCTGGCCTACGCCGGGCTGACCCTGTTCATGCTGTTGTTCATCGACATCGCCGGCGCCCTCTATGCCGGCGGCGTCGTTATCGCGACGCTGTTTCCGGCGGTCGGCCTGTGGGAGACGACCGCCGCCATGGCGATGCTCGCCGGCATCTACACCCTGGTCGGCGGTCTGCGCGCCGTCGTCGCCACGGACGCCGCGCAGGCGGTGCTGATGATCGTCGGCGCCGGCGCCATCTGCGTGTTCGGCCTGCGGGCGGTCGGCGGCTGGGAGGCGATGACAGCCGGCCTCGAGGCGGCGCAGCGCCGGCTGACCGCGCCGGCCGACGATGCGTTCCTGCCCTGGCCGGGCATTGTCGGCGTGATTCTGCTCGGCTTCTACTACTGGACCCTCAACCAGTACTTCGTGCAACGGGCGCTCGCCGCCCGCTCGCTCGACGACGGCCGCAAGGGCGCCCTGTTCGGCGGCCTGCTCAAGCTGCCCAACGTCTTCCTGATGATCGTCCCGGGCATGCTGGCCGCCGTCCTGATGCCCGGCCTCGCCAACCCCGACGAGGCCTTTCCGCGGCTGGCCGCCGACCTGCTGCCGATCGGCTTTCGCGGATTGATCCTCACCGCGCTCATCGCCGCCATCATGTCGAGCCTCGACAGCGCGCTGAACGCCGCCGCGTCGCTGCTGACGATGGATTTCGTCCGCCCGTTGCGGCCGGCGCTGTCGGGGCGCGCGCTGTTGACCATCGGCCGCGTCTTCACGGGCGTGCTGATCGTCATCGCCGCCGGCTACGCGCCGCTAATCGAGGGCTTCGGCTCGCTATTCGCCTATTTCCAGTCGACGCTCGCCTACCTGGTGCCGCCGGTCGTCGCCGTCTATCTGGCGGGGCTGCTGTCCACCCGTTGCCGGCGGCGGAGCGGTTTTCATGCCATCGTCGCCGGCCTCGCCGTCGGGTTGCCGTTGTTTCTGCTCAAGGAAGTTTCCGGCGGCTGGTCGGCGCTCGGGCTGCCGGATGTCCATTTCACCTACATGGCGGTGGCGATGTTCGCCCTGTCCTTGGTTGTCGTCGTCCTGTCCAGCGTCGGCGCGCCCCGGGAGCCGGTTTCGGAGCAGGCGGTGTTCCGCCGCCGCGACCTGCGCGCCGCCGAGGGATGGCGCGCCGGCTACCCGCCCCACGCCTTTCTTCTGGCGGTCGGCTTGGTTACGACGCTGATCATCCTGTCGGCGTATTAACGAAAACATCTCAATGGGTTAAACGGAAAAGCTCATTGAATTGTTGAACCGCGGCCGCGGGGCCCCCGGGGTGCTCCCAGACGCTGGCGGAGACGGCGAGGAAGTCGGCGCCGGCGTCGATGAGCGGCCGGCAGTTGTCGACCGTGATGCCGCCGATGGCGACGCACGGCAGGGTCATGATCTCCTGCCACCAGGCGAGAATGTCGGGATCGGCGTGCGCTTTCGCCTCCTTGGTGGCGGTCGGAAAGAAGGCGCCGAAGGCGACGTAGTCGGCGCCGGCTTCCGCCGCCCGCATGGCGAGGTCGCGCGACGCGTGGCAGGTCACGCCGACGATGGCGTCGTCGCCGAGAATGCGCCGCGCCGCCGGGTAGGGGGTGTCCTGCTGGCCGACGTGCACCCCGTCGCAGCCGGTCTTCTGCGCCAGATCGGGACGGTCGTTGAGGATCAGCGGCACTTGCCAGGCGTCCGTCACCGGCTTCAGGTCGGCGACCGCCGCCTCGATCGTCGCGTCGTCGACGTCCTTCAGGCGCAATTGCACGCACGCGACATCGCCGGCCGCGAGGGCCTCGGCGAGAATTGTCGCGAAGGCTCGCGGGTCGAGGGTGGGCGGGGTGATCAGGTAAAGCCGGCAGCCGGCTTCGGCTCTCATAGGCGATCTTTCCAACTCGTCCGGGGGCGCGGCGGGGCGTTTACACAAGCATGGTTATACGATGCCGCGGGGTGAAGCAACGCGGGTTGCTTACGGACGCGGTCAACGGCCTTGTTGGCTGCCAAGGAAGGCGCGGCAGGCCTGCAACGGCTCGCCGGCTGTCTCCAGATCCAGCACCGGACCGTCGGCGGTGTCCAGCGCCGCCGACGATTGCGCGGCGATGTCGGCCAGCTTGTCGCGCATCGTCGCTTCGACATCGACGCGCACCGCCGGAATGCCGAGGCGGAAGGCCGACAAGGCGATACAGGGCCGGTCGCCGCAGTCGAGGACGGCGAGGATGTCGGCGCTCGGATGGTCGGCACGGGCGAGGGCGATGATCTCCCGGAACACGTCCGGGCCATAGGACGCGCCGGCCAACGGCGGGCTCAGCAGGCGGATGGGCTGGCCTAGCTCGATGGCGGCGGCGGCGGCGGCGCGCGCCTGATTCGCGGAATGAACGCGGATGGTCGGCCGTGGCGAGGGCATCAATGAAAACGGGCGGCTCCTGGCGGCGCCGCCCGCTTCGACAAGGTCTCGGCTTCGGTCGGTGTTAGACGTTCGCCCACGCGACGGCGGTGTCGCACATCCGGTTGGAGAAGCCCCATTCGTTATCGTACCAGGCGATGATACGCACCAAGTTGCCGTTGACGACCTGGGTCTGTGTCGAGTCGAACACGGAGCTGTGGGCATCGTGGTTGAAGTCGATGGAAACCAGCGGTTCCGTGTTGTAGGCCATGATGCCGGCGAGGTCGCCCTCGGAGGCGGCCTTGATCATCGCGTTGACTTCGTCGACCGTCGTCGACTTCTTGGCGATGAACTTCAGGTCGACCACCGAGACGTTCGGGGTCGGCACCCGCATCGCCGAGCCGTCCAGCTTGCCGGCCAGTTCCGGCAGCACCAGGCCGACCGCCTTCGCCGCGCCGGTGGACGTCGGCACCATGGACAGCGCCGCGCCGCGCGCCCGCCGCAGGTCCTTGTGCAGGGTGTCGAGGACGGGCTGGTCGCCGGTGTACGAGTGGATGGTCGTCATGTAGCCGCAGTCGACGCCGAGTTGCTTGTGCAGGACGGAAACCGGCGGCGCCAGGCAGTTGGTGGTGCACGAGGCGTTGGAGACGACCTTGTGATCCTTGGTCAGCGTCTTGTGGTTGACGCCGTAGACGATGGTGGCGTCGGCGCCCTTCGACGGCGCGGAGACGAGGACCTGCTTGGCGCCGGATTCGAGGTGAACCGCCGCCTTGTCGCGGTCGGTGAAGATGCCGGTGCATTCCATCACCACGTCGATGCCGAGGTCGCCCCAGGGCAACTTGGTCGGATCGCGCTCGGCCATTACCTGGGTCTTATGGCCGTTGACGGTCATGCTGTTGTCGTCGGCGCTGATCTCACCCGGGAATGTGCCGTGGACGGAATCGTATTTCAGCAGGTGCGCGTTGGTCGCCACCGACCCCAGGTCATTGATGGCAACGAAATCGACGTCGTTCCGGCCCGACTCCGCGGCTGCGCGCATAACGAGTCGGCCGATGCGGCCAAAGCCGTTGATAGCTACCCGAACCGCCATTTATCCCTCCTTGGATGGTTTGTGTCCGTAGAATGATATTCCATCGATGACGGCGGATCGTTCGAAAGCTTTGGCGAGCCATGATTTTTCACGTCATGACGAACAAGGAATCGCGCGCCATCGTTCTCCCTGTGCCAGGAAAATCGACGTTATGGTGAGCGGCGTCAACGGGTTTTTGCGACGCATCCCCAAAAATGGCCGCGGAGCCCGTGGGCGGCCGGTGAAATCCCCGTGCGTGGGCTACCGCCGGGGTCGCGGTTGACGTCGTCAACCCGACGCCCGTATGCTGCCCTTCACGGAAAAGGTCTGGTTTTTTGCGGATTAGCGCGGCGATAATGAACGACAACGTGAACCCCCCGATCGATCCCTTTGACGTCCTCGACCGATTGCGCCGCGCCGTGGACGATCTCGAGGCGGCGGCTGCCCACGTCGAGGCGGTCGGCCAGGAACGGACACCGCCGGTCGGCGACGTGGCGCGCGCCGAGGCGGCGGAGGATTTGCGCGAATTGCACGAGGTGGTGTCGCGACGGCTCGACACGGCGATTGCCCGCCTGCGCTCGGCGGTAAGGAACGAGACGGATGCCTGAGCTTTCGGTGGTCGTCAACGGGCGCAGCTACGCCATCGTCTGCGGCGACGGGCAGGAAGAACACGTCACCGCCCTCGCCGCCGACATCGACCACCGGATCCAACAGCTGGTGGCGGTTTTGGGTCAAGCGGGCGAGGCGCGTCTGCTCCTGATGGCCAGCCTGCTGATCTCCGACGAACTCGAGGAAACCAGGACGCAACTGGCGGCCCGGCCGGCCGACGTGGCAGCGGCCGAGGATCTGCAAAACGAACAGCAAGCGGCCGCCGTCGAGGCGATGGGACACGCGTTCGCCGAGATCGACACGCTGGCGGCGCGTATCGAGGCGGTTGCCGAACGGTTGCGTCACATTTAGATTAATTGTGTGGCGGTCGCTGCGGGGTGCGTCAGGTTCCCATTCCCTCCGGCCAATAATCATCTCTCGGGAGCTCTCCCTGCCGGCCTCGTGGGGTCGGCATCAGGGCGCCCACCTGCTTGAGCAGGCCAGAGAGAATGTCTTAAGCCAACGGCTTCCGCGGCACCGCCATCTTCCCAAATCGGCGTCGCCATGCCATATGCCGAGGACACGGATTTCGAGGGGGAATACTCGGAAAGGTCTTAGCCATGTCCGTTCAGGGGTCGATTAGCGATGACAAGAAGGCGTTGCGGCGCCGGATGCGCCAGTTGCGTCTGGTCGCCGACCAGAAGGAGGGGCCGATCGGCACCATGGCGATCACCCGCCTCGCCCTCCATGGCGCCGGCGACCTCGGATGCGCGCCGGGCAAGGTTCTCGCCGGCTACTGGCCGATCGTCACCGAGATCGATCCCAGGCCCCTGATGGCCCGCCTCGAGGAGGCCGGACTGGTCTGCGCGCTGCCGGTGATCGCCGCCGAGGAGGCGCCGCTGGTGTTCCGCCGCTGGTCGCCGCGCGACGGCGCGGTGCAGGCCGGCCCACGCGGCACCTTCGAGCCGGTTACCTCGGCGGAGGAAGTTTTCCCGGACGTCATCCTTGCCCCCGTCCTCGCCTTCGACCGGGCGGGGCGGCGCCTCGGCCAGGGCGGCGGTTATTACGACCGCACCCTGCCTGTCCTGCGGGCGCGGAGCAGCGTCATCGTCATCGGCGTCGCCTACGGACTGCAGGAGGTCGATTTGGTGCCGGACGGCGAGACCGATGCCCGGCTCGACTGGATCCTCACCGAACGCGAACTGACGCGGGTCGGGGGATGAGGCTTCTTTGCTGTGGAGACGTGGTCGGCCGGACCGGGCGCCGGGCGATCATCCAGCACGTGCCGGCGCTGCGCCAGCGCCTCGGGCTCGATTTCGTCCTCGTCAACGCGGAGAACGCGGCGCATGGCTTCGGCCTGACGTCCGATATCTGCGAGACATTCTATCAGGCCGGCGTCGACGCGATCACCACCGGCAACCACGTCTGGGACAAGCGGGAGATCATCGACAGCATGGCCCGCGACTACCGGCTGTTGCGGCCGCTGAACTATCCGGAGGGGACGCCGGGGGTCGGCGCCCGTGTCTTTTCGGGCGACAGCGGGCGGCGGGTGCTGGTGCTGCAGGTGATGGGCCGGCTGTTCATGGATCCCCTCGACGATCCGTTCGCCGCCGCCGAACGGGCCCTTGGCAACCACCGCCTGGCGACATCGGTCGACTGCATCGTCGCCGAGATGCACGCCGAGGCGACCAGCGAGAAGGTCGCCTTCGGCCACCACCTCGATGGCCGGGTGTCGCTGGTCATCGGCACCCATACCCACGTGCCGACCGCGGACGCGCAGATCCTCGTCGGCGGCACCGGCTACATGACCGACATCGGCATGTGCGGCGACTACGATTCGGTGATCGGCATGGTCAAGACGTCGGCCATCGACCGCTTCGTCACCAAGATGCCGACCGGTCGCCTGGAACCGGCGGACGGCGAGGCGACGCTGTGCGCGGTGTATCTTGAAACCGACGATTCGACAGGGCTCGCCAAGCACATCGCGCCGCTGCGACTGGGCGGCCGCCTGGCGCCGGCGATGCCGGGTTGAGCCGACCTCGGGGCCGTTCCCGCCGATGCGGTGGCGGCGATTTGGGCTTGCCGGCGAAGATGTGCTAAACCAACATCTCCCACCCGGGCACAACGAATCGTATTGGGCTTAAGGCAGGAAACGCGAACGATGGCGGGCCATTCCCAGTTCAAGAACATCATGTACCGCAAGGGCGCGCAGGATGCCAAGCGCGCCAAGACATTCACCAAGCTGATCCGCGAGTTGACCGTCGCCGCGCGGTCGGGGCTGGCCGATCCGGCGATGAACCCCCGCCTGCGCGCGGCGATCATGGCCGCCAAGGCGCAGAACATGCCGAAGGATACCATGGAGCGGGCGATCAAGCGCGGTACCGGCGAGGAGGGCGGCGACCAGTTCGAGGAGGTGCGCTACGAGGGCTACGGCCCCGGCGGCGTGGCGATCATCATCGAGGCGCTGACCGATAACCGCAACCGCACCGCCGGCGAGGTCCGCTCGGCGTTCACCAAGCACGGCGGCAGCCTCGGCGAGACCGGCAGCGTCAGTTTCATGTTCGACCGGGTCGGCTACATCCACTATCCGGCCGACGCGGCGACCGCCGACGCGATGTTCGAGGCGGCGCTGGAGGCCGGCGCCGACAACATCGAATCGGGCGACGGCGGACACGATATCTTCTGCGCCGCCGATGATCTCAACACCGTCCGCGAAGCCCTGGAGGCGGCGTTCGGCGACGCCGAGATCGCGCGGCTGGACTGGAAGCCGCAGACCAACACGCCGGTGGAGGAGGACCAGGCGCAGACCCTGTTCAAACTGCTCAACGTCCTCGACGATAACGACGACGTGCAGCGGGTCGCCGCTAACTTCGACGTCCCGGAAGACGTCCTCGAGCGGTTGAGCGCGTGAGCCTGGCTGCCCGGCCGATGGCGAATGCCGGCGTGCGGCTGATCGGCCTCGACCCCGGCCTCGGCGCCACCGGCTGGGGGGTGATCGACGCCGCCGCCGGAACGCTCACGCTGATCGCCTGCGGGACGGTGACCACCAACGCCAAGGCGCCGCTGGCCGAACGCCTGGTGCAATTGGCCGACGGCCTGCAGCGCATCATCGAGGCGTACGCGCCGGCCGAGGCGGCAGTCGAGGAGACCTTCGTCAACCGCAACCCCACCTCGACGCTGCGCCTCGGCCAGGCGCGCGGGGTGGTCCTGCTGGCGCCGGCGCGCGCCGGGCTGCCGGTCAGCGAATACACCCCGAACCGGGTCAAGAAGGCGGTGGTCGGCGTCGGCCATGCCAGCAAGGCGCAGATCCAGGCGATGGTGCGCATCCTGTTGCCGGCGGCGGCAGCGATGACGGCGGACGCGGCGGATGCGTTGGCGGTGGCGATCTGCCACGCCCATTTCCGGCACACCGCCGCGCTGGCCGCGGCGGCCCCGGCCTGACCGGCGACACCGATGATCGGCAAGCTGACTGGACGGCTGGAGGTCGCGGGCGACGGCGAGGCGCTGATCGACGTCGGCGGCGTCGGCTATGTCGTCCATTGCTCGGCGCGCACCCTGGCGGCGATGACCGCCGGCGCGATGGTCTCGCTGCTGGTGGAAACCCAGGTTCGGCAGGACGCGATCACCCTGTTCGGCTTCGCCACTGCCGAGGAGAAGCGCTGGTTCCGGCTGCTGACGGCGGTGCAGGGGGTTGGTGCCAAGGCGGCGCTGGCAGTCCTCTCGGCGGTGCCGCCGGTGGACCTGGCGGTGGCCGTCGCCGCCGGCGATCGCGCGGTGGTCAGCCGTGCCAACGGCGTCGGCCCGAAGCTGGCCAGCCGCATCGTCGCCGAACTCAAGGACAAGGTCTCGATCCTCGCCAGCGACGGGGCGGGGGGGGCGCCAACCGGCGCCGCGCCGCCGGCCGCCGGGCCGCGCGCCGACGCGGTGTCGGCGATCGTCAACCTCG
This sequence comes from uncultured Rhodospirillaceae bacterium, assembly GCA_964460955.1. Taxonomy (GTDB): domain Bacteria; phylum Pseudomonadota; class Alphaproteobacteria; order Rhodospirillales; family Defluviicoccaceae; genus Defluviicoccus. Next base: position 26,991 of record CAYWRP010000036.1, read on the forward strand.
GCTTCCGGCCGGCCGACGCGCTGACCGCCGTCGACCGGGTGGCGGCACGGCTCGGCGCGGACGCGGACGTCGGCGCACTGATCCGCCAGGCGCTCGCCGACCTGGCGCCGGCGGAGACGGCGTAAGATGCCCCCCGACCGTGTAACCGGCAGCGGGCCCGCAACCGATACCGACGCGGCGCGCCTCGTCACCGGCGAACCGGCGCCAGGCGACCGCCAGGATGTTGCCCTGCGTCCGGAGACCCTCGACGACTTCATCGGCCAGAAGGCGGTGCGCGAGAACCTAAGCGTCTTTGTCCGCGCCGCCGTCGGCCGCGGCGAGGCGCTGGACCACGTCCTGCTGCACGGGCCGCCGGGGCTCGGCAAGACGACCCTGGCGCAGATCGTCGCCCGCGAGCTCGGCGTCGGGTTCCGCGCCACTTCCGGCCCGGTGATCGCCAAGCCCGGCGACCTGGCGGCGATCCTCACCAATCTGCAGCCGCGCGATGTCCTGTTCATCGACGAGATTCACCGCCTGTCGCCGGTGGTCGAGGAGATCCTCTATCCGGCGATGGAGGACTTCAAGCTTGACCTGATAATCGGCGAGGGGCCGGCGGCGCGCTCGATCCGCATCGATCTGGCGCCGTTCACCCTCGTCGCGGCGACGACGCGGTCGGGGCTGATCACCACGCCGCTGCGCGAACGCTTCGGTATTCCGCTCCGCTTCACGTTTTACGCGCCCGATGACCTGGAGCTTATCGTCGCGCGCGGGGCGACGAAACTGGCCATGGCGCTGAGCGCCGACGGGGCGCGGGAGATTGCCCGCCGGGCGCGCGGCACGCCGCGTATCGCCTTGCGCCTGTTGCGCCGGGTGCGCGATTTCGGCGCCGTATCCGGGGCGGCGGCAATCGATTCGCGCCTCGCCGACGCGGCGCTGCACCGCCTCGATGTCGATCGCCAAGGCCTGGACGCCATGGACCGGCGTTATCTCGGTTGCATCGCCGAGCACTATGGCGGTGGCCCGGTCGGCGTCGAGACCCTGGCGGCGGCGCTGTCGGAACAACGCGACACCATCGAAGAAGTGATCGAGCCCTACTTGATTCAGCAGGGTTTTTTGATGAGAACACCGCGCGGGCGGGCGCTGTCGGCGCATGGGTTTCGCCACCTGGGATTATCGGTGCCGAAGATGTCGGCGCAATTGGACCTTTTGGGTAACGATGAGATGGACTGACGGCGGCAGTGGCACCTTCGCGGAAGGTTGCCATCTTTTGCCGCAACGGGTGTATTATGAACATACCGATGCCGGCGGAATCGTCTATCACGGAACGTATCTGCGGTTCGCCGACAGGGGGCGCACGGAGCTGATTCGGGCGCTCGGATTTGAGAACAGTTGGCTGCAATCGGAACATGGCATCGCCTTGGTGGTGCGGCGGTGCGAAATGGAATTCCTCAAGCCGGCACGATTGGACGACCTGTTGACCATACGCACGAAACTGCTGCGCCTCGGCGGCGCGAGCGTCGAGTTGGAACAGGTGATCCGTCGCGATGCCGACGACCTGACGCGGATCGGCATTCGGTTGGGCTGCATGCGGCTTGACGGGCGGGCGACGCGGCTACCGGCGGCGGTCCAGGCGCGGTTCGAGGACCCGCGATTGCAAAGGAATGGCAACTAGGAAATGGAACCAGCAGTAGAAGCGGCGGCAATGGTCGCCGCCGGCGATCACGACCTGTCGATCATGGGCCTGTTCATGCAGGCCGATTGGGTGGTCAAGTCGGTGATCATCATCCTCGCCTTGGCATCGGTGTGGTGTTGGGCGATCATCTTCGAGAAAAGCGTCAGTCTCTCGCGCCTCAATGGCCGCGCCGGCCAGTTCGAGAGCATTTTCTGGTCCGGCGGCGCCATCGACGACCTTTACGACCGCATGGACGGCAAGCCGCGCGATCCGCTGACCGCCGTCTTCCTCGCCGGCATGCGCGAGTGGCGGCGCGCCGAGCAGAGGGACGTCAACGGCGAGGGCTTCTCGGTGGCACTCGC
>CAYWRP010000037.1:0-28945 GCA_964460955.1 uncultured Rhodospirillaceae bacterium
CCGTCGATCGCCGAGCATAGCCAGAACGAGGACTTTTGGGAGTGGACCGTTCTAATCGACTTGGTGCGCGATGCGTGGTTGGCGACCGCTGAAACCGCGCCTGCCTACGCGCGGTTGGAAGTCGAACGCTGGCGGCTTCTGCCCCAACCCCTGTTCCGTCGTCTCGTGTTTTTCGCGGTGACCGAGGCCGATTTGTTCGAGCCTCGGCAAGTGCTCGACTGGCTGTTGGAGGATCATAGTCGATGGTTGTGGGCGGTCGAGACGAGGCGCGAACAATTTCAGCTCCTCAAAGCGCTGGTGCGCAGACTTGATGTAGACGATTTCGGGCAATTGGAGGGGGCCATACTACGGGGCCCCGGACTAGGCGAGACCGCCGAAAGCGATGACGCGGGAGAATCCCGCCGACGAGTTGACTACAAGATTTGGCTCCGGCTCGCCAAGATCCGCGCCGCCGGTGCCAACCTGAGTGAAACCGCGTCCACCAGGCTCGATAACCTGTCGCGTGAGCATCCGGCATGGACGTTAACCGAAGACGATAGGGATGAATTCGCAGTATGGAGCGGTGATGGAGATGAATTTTGCGCTTTTCAAAAAGCACCAAAGGAATTCGACAAATTAGTCGAATGGCTCAAGAAGAATCAAGTATCCGATCACTGGAATCCGGATAATTGGCAGGACCTTTGCGAACGAGATTTCGATCTCGCGTCGTCAGCCTTATTACAAACAGTAAAAGAAGGCCTCTGGCTTACTGGTCGATGGAATGAAGCCTTACGGGTCTGGTTAAAGGAGGATTTTCTCGCAGGAGCTTGGAACAGACTAGCGCCCGCACTAAAAACAATACCTGATCAAGAATTGAAGAAACTTGATGGGTTGGGGCGCTGGCTAGAGGCCGTCGCGAGATGCGTTGACTCTGATCGCGACCTTTTTTTTTCGAGCTGATTGTCAGAATGTTGGAAATCAATCGCGATGTCGAAATCAGGTGTAATAAAGAACTCCGAAATTCAGCAATCAATCACCCCATTGGCCATGCGACAGAAGCCATATTGACATGGTGGTTTCGTCAAGAATTAAGAGACAATCAGGGGGTCGGCGATCCAGTGAGATCACTATTCGAAAAAATTCTAGATGCTCAATTTCAAAACTATAGACTTGCTCGAACATTGCTTGCCGCAAACGTCATCGCGTTTTTTCGTGTCGACAAGGACTGGACCAAACGCCACCTGTTGCCACTTTTTCGCTGGGAGACCTCGCGTGAGGAGGCTTATGCCGCGTGGGAGGGGTTCTTGTGGACGCCGCGCTATTATCCGCCACTGTTCGAGGTCATCAAAGACGATTTCCTGAAAACGGCGAAGCATTTCGGTGAATTGGGTCGACTTGGCGAGCAATATGCCAAGCTGCTCACATTCATCGCATTGGAAAAAGACGCATATTTCAACGCTGAGGAACTTCGAGCAGCGACTAAGGCTTTATCTCCGAAAGGCCTCGCACTCTGCTTATCAACCGTCCATCAGAGCTTGAAAGCGGCCGGGGATCAGCGACGCAATTTCTGGGAAAATCGAATTAAATATTACCTTAACGATATCTTTCCAAAAGATGTCCTTGATGTTGATATATCCGATCAATTTTCGAGAATTTGTGTTTCTTCAAATGATCTTTTTCCTGAGGCTTTAGACTATCTGAATAAATGGTTACAACCTCTTAATATTAATAGATTTTCCATATCCATCTCCACGATGCATGACCTGAATCTATGCGCACGTTTTCCGATGGAGGCGTTGGAGTTTCTCGATCTCACCGTGAGCACGGAAAGCGGATCCTGGCCTCCGCTGAAACTGAAAGAGTGTTTAAGTCAGTTGGTTACAACGAAGCCGGAATTGGAAACCGATCCCCGTTACGTGAAACTCCACAATTACCTCCGACAGCGCGGCCATGCCTGGTGGTAAGCCGCATCGACGACGTCCTGCGCACGCTGGCCCTGCTCGGCCAGGCCGAGCGCGGCGACCAGGGCTACACCCTCTCCGGGTGAGCCGCGCTCGGGGCGGCGCATCGCCTCGCCGAGGGCGGGGGCGGCTTTTTGCCGGGCGTTGGGGTGACAATGTCGTGGCAAGGCACTACTATCGGCGGTAATGGCATCTTTCAGGGGTGCCACCAGCGGTGCATGAGGGGCAATCGACGGCGGGATAACCGGCTTTTCCGTTTATTCCAGCGCTCTCCCGCATGGCGCGCGGCTCGCAACGCGGGTCGGCGCGGGGGTCGCGGACGGTCGGCGGCGGGGCCAGAGGGGATGGCGCCGCGACGCATCATCCGGCGGCGCTCCGCCACGCGGCGTGGACGACCGCTTTTCGGGCGGTCAGGTTGTCCGTTCCTTGCCTTCGGCGCAAGGCCGGTCGGCCGTCGGCGTCGCTGTTTGAAAAAGAACAGCACGAAAGGATCGCGCGTGACCAACGATAACGGTAACGATAACGGCGAGACCGATATCCCGAAAATCGAGGTCAAGAACCTCTTCAAGGTATTCGGCCCCAATCCCGAGGACGCGATGGAACTCGCCCGGCAGGGGGTGGCCAAGGACGAATTGTTCCGCCGCACGCAAAGCGTCGTCGCCGTCAACGACGTGTCGATGACCGTGCGGTCGAAGGAGATCTTCGTCGTCATGGGGCTCTCGGGGTCGGGAAAGTCGACGCTGATCCGCTGCTTCAACCGGCTGTTCGAGCCCGACAGCGGCAGCATCCTCATCGACGGCGAGGACGTCGTCACCGCCGATGATGCCCGCCTGCGCCACATCCGGCTCAACAAGATGACGATGGTGTTTCAGCATTTCGCGCTGTTCCCGCACCGCACCGTCGGCGAGAACGTCGAGTACGGCCTGAAGGTGCGCGGCGTCGACGCGGCGGCGCGGCGGGAACGCGCCCTCGAGGCGCTGGAAATGGTCGGCCTCGATGCCTGGGCGGACTCCTACCCCAGCAGCCTCAGCGGCGGCATGCAGCAGCGGGTCGGCCTCGCCCGGGCGCTGGCGGTCGATCCGGAGGTGATGCTGATGGACGAGCCGTTCAGCGCCCTCGATCCGCTGATCCGCCGCGACATGCAGGAGGAACTGATCCGCATCCAGGAGAAGTTCCAGACGACGATCATCTTCATCACCCACGATCTCGGCGAGGCGCTCAGGCTCGGCGACGACGTGGCGATCATGAAGGATGGCCGCTTCGTCCAGGTCGGCTCGCCGGAGGAGATTGTCACCGACCCGGCGGACGAATACGTCGAGGCGTTCACCCAGGATGTCGACCGCGCGCGCGTCGTCACCATCGGCAGCATCCAGAGCGAGGCGCGGCCGTTGCGGGCGGGCACCGACACGGCGCGCACGGCGCAGAACCGCCTGCAGGCCGAGCAGGTGGATGCCCTCTACGTCGTCGACGAGACCGAAAAGCCGGTTGGCATCGTGCTGGCGCGCGATCTGATCGATCCGCCGGACGAACAGCCGGTCGAGGAGGTGATGCGGGCCGAGTTCCCGGAGGCCGAGCCGGAAGAACCGATCTTCGAGGTCTACGAGCGGTGTATCCCCGGCCTGCCGTTGGCGGTGGTCGACAGCGAACACGGCATCCTGCACGGGGTCGTCTCGCCGACCGACGTTTTCACCAGTTTGCGCGCCTCGGCGGCAACGGAACCCACCAGCGTCACCGAGTCGTTGCCGATGACGCGGCAGTCATAAAGAAATCACGAGGTTAAGGAGGCCGGATCGTGGCCGATAACGCCGCCGACGGCGCGGAAAGCGCCTTTTCGCGCTTTGTCGCCGACATGCCCGAGTCGCTGAGCCCGTCGTATTTCGGCACCCTGCCCATCGACGACTGGATCGAATACCTGATCAAGGACTTGATGGTGCCGAACCTGAGGCCGGCCCTGCGCGCCATCCAGTGGCCGGTCGATCAGGTGCTGCGTGGCCTCGAAAGCGGCCTGCTGGCCATCCCGTTCCTTATCTTCGCGGTGTTCTTCGCCCTGCTGGCCTGGCGGTTCGCCGGTCGCGGAGTCGGCATTTTCACCATCGTCGCCTTCGTCGTCATCGATCTGATGGGCGTCTGGCCGGAGACGATGACGACACTGGCGATGATCATCACGGCGGTGGTTTTCTGCGCCCTCGTCGGCGTTCCCTTGGGCATCCTGGCGGCGCGCAGCGACAGCTTCGAGACGATCCTGCGGCCGATTCTCGATATCATGCAGACGATTCCGCCTTTCGTCTACCTGGTGCCGATCGTCATGCTGTTCGGCGTCGGCGTCGTCCCCGGCGTCATCGCGACGATCATCTTCGCCCTGCCGCCGATCATCCGCCTGACCAACCTCGGCATCCGCCAGGTGCGCGACGAGATGGTGGAGGCCGGCATCGCCTTCGGCTCGACGCGCCGCCAGGTGCTGATGGAAATCCAAATCCCGCTGGCGCTGCGCACGATCATGGCCGGGCTGAACCAGACGCTGATGCTGGCGTTGTCGATGACTGTCATCGCCGCCCTGATCGGCGCCGGCGGCCTGGGGCTGACCGTCTACACCGGCCTCGGCCGCCTCGATGTCGGCGCCGCGTCGGTCGGCGGGCTCGGAATCGTGCTCATCGCCATCATCCTCGACCGGGTGACGCAAGCCCTCGGCAGCCCCTCAGGGCGGACCCCGTGGACCTTCCGCGGCGTGTTCCAGAGCGTCTTCGGCGGCGGCGAACCGTCGCCGTCGACGGAAGCACGGAACGGCGGCGGCGAGAACGACAAGAGCGAGACGGAAGCGAAGAAGGACGAAGAGCGCGAACGAGGGGATTCAAACAAAAGCGCGCAAGCGGTATGATCACCACCATGGGGTTTTCAACCCATGATCGAACGACGACAACGTAGGAGAGGAGAACTGAGATGAAGATGTCTTCCACCCTGAGGGCGGCGCTGCTCGGCGGCGTCCTCGCAGCCGGCGCCACCGCCGCCCTGCCCGGCATCGCCGCCGCCGCCGACGCGTTGCCCGGCGAAGGCAAGTCGGTGCGCCTCGCCCGCGCGACGTGGGACACCGGCTGGTTCCAGGCGGAGATCTACCGCCTCGCGCTGGAGCGCCTCGGCTACGAGGTCGAAGGGCCGATAACCCTCGACAATCCCCCCTTCTACCAGGCGGTCGGTCAGGGTGACCTGGATCTGTGGGTCAACGGCTGGTTCCCGCTGCACAACACCTACGAGGACGACTTCCAGCCGGGCGCCACGAAGGTCGGCTACGTCGCCGAGGGCGGCGCGCTGCAGGGCTATCTGGTCGACAAGAAAACCGCCGAGCAACACGGCATCACCAACATCGCCGATTTCAAGAAGGACGAGATCAAGGCGCTGTTCGACTCCAACGGCGATGGCAAGGCGGAGTTGGTCGCCTGTCCGCCGGGTTGGGGCTGCGAGAAGGTGATCGAGCACCAGTTGGACGCCTATGGTCTGCGCGATCACGTCGAGCCGATCAAGGCCGCCTACAGCGCCTCGATGGCCGACGCCATCGGCAAATTCGACAACGGCGAGCCGATCCTTTTCTATACCTGGACGCCGAACTGGACCGTCGGCATGCTCAAGCCGGGCGAGGACGTGGTGTGGATTGAGGTCCCCGAACCGGCGCTGCCGCCCGATCAAAAGGACCTGGAGGACCAGACCACCGTCGCCGGCGTCACCGGTTGTGTCGACGACCCCTGCGCCATGGGCTGGCCCGCCAACGACATCCGGCCGGTCGCCAATGTCGCGTTCCTCGAGGAGAACTCGGCGGTGAAGACGCTGCTGGAAACCATGCGGATCCCGATCGAGGACATCTTCGCCCAGAACGCCAAGATGCAGGCCGGCGAGGACAAGAAGGCGGATCTGGAACGCCACGCGCAAGAGTGGCTCGCCGCCAATCAGGCCGCCGTCGACGGCTGGCTCGACCAGGCCAAGGCGGCCGCCGAGTAAGCCTGGATCAGGAGAAACCAAACCCGGAGAGGCCGGCGGTGCGCACCGTCGGTTTCCCCGGCTTTCCACCGGCAAGGCCTTAACGGCGACGCCCTTGCGGGACGCCGCCGCGTTCCCCACAATTGCCTTGGATCCTCGGTCGCCCGCTGTGTAGGATCGATTGGCCGGCAACGAAACGGCGGAAAGCAATCGGCCAAGGGAGCGCGATGTCGAATAACGAACGCAAGCAGGGCGGCGGGCGCTTACCACCTGACTTCGCGTCCGGCATACGGCGCCCTCGCGGAATGGAGCCAGATCCGCTCGACCGGTGTCGGGAGACCGGCGTTGCACCCCCTGACGGCGACGAGATCCAGGCGCGGGAAGAGGCCGCCGAGAGAGCCCCCCGGCGGATCGATCCGGACCCGGTTTCCGTCTTGCTAGCGGCGCTTGGCGCCTTGGGATCGTTCGCTTCCCTTGCCGCCTACCGGGAATACCGGAGAGACAAGCAGCGCGAACGGAAACGAGCGCGGCGGACCGTCTTGCGGGCCATATCGGCATCCCGCGAAGCGCTCGAGGATATTGACGCCGCGCTGTCGAAGCTCGAACGCCTGCTGGAACGCAACGGGGACAGCGCCGATGCCGGTCACCTCGATGCTCCCGTCGAGTTCGGGTCGGTGAACGCGTTTTTCGACTTTTTCGAATTTTCCGCCTATCAGATGCTGGCGCAGCGGGTCACCCGCGCCTTCGACACCCTGATCCGGGAGACCTACGAGATCATGGATGCCATCGAGGACGGGGCGATCGAGGCGCCGCGCGACCTGTTCATCGAGTTGCGGGAGCTGCAGGCGCGGCTCGAGGAACTGCGGCGGGCACGGCGCAGCTTCGGCGAAACGCTCGCCGCCACCCGCAGCGTCACCCAGCGGATGGCGGAAATCGCCGATGATTTGGAAAAATACATCGCTTTCGATCGCGCGGGGTGATCGGATCGAGGCCGGCGCGCGCCCACTCGCCAATGCCTCTTAGGCGCATTCTTGGCCTTGACCGTGGGCCGTTTCCTTGACAGGCGTGTCCGCCAGGGTTAAGCACGGTCTCACCGCTCAGGGACACGCGTTTCGCCGTTTCCACTTCCCGATTAAGGCCATTCATCAGGGTACTACGGCGCGGTTGCGCGTCTCTCGGCGTCGGTCGCCGGTCCGAGCGGAAAACAGGATGCAATCAGGATTGGACGGAGGGAAGTCATGGCACACGTAGCATTGGTCACGGGCGGCACCCGCGGCATCGGCGCCGCCATCGCCAAGCGGCTGAAGGAAGCGGGCCATACGCCCGTCGTCTGCGACGTCGTTGACGAGCAGATCGAGAAATTCAAGTCCGAGACGGGCATGCCCGCCTACAACATCAACGTCGCCGACTTCGACAGCGTCAAGGAAGGCTGCGAGAAGATCGCCTCCGAAGTCGGGCCGATCGACATTATCGTCAACAACGCCGGCATCACCCGTGACGGCCGCATGGTCAAGATGACCCGCGAGAAGAACTGGGATCCGGTGATCGCCGTCAACCTGACGTCGGTGTTCAACACCTGCAACGTTCTCGCGCCCGGCATGACCGAGCGTGGCTGGGGCCGCATCGTCAACATCAGCTCGATGAACGGCCAGCGCGGCCAGTTCGGGCAGACCAACTACTCGGCGACCAAGGCCGGCGTCATCGGCTTCACCCGCTCGGTGGCGCTGGAAGTCGCCAGCAAGGGTGTGACCGCCAACGTCATCTGCCCCGGCTTCATTCTGACCGAGATGACATCGGCGATGCCGCAGGAGATCCTCGACGGCGAGGTGAAGAAGATCCCGGTGGGCCGCATCGGTCAGCCGGAAGACATCGCCAACGGCGTCGCCTTCCTGTGCAGCGAGGAAGCGGCCTGGATCACCGGCCAGACCATCGGCATCAACGGCGGCCAGCACATGCCGTAGGCCGCCGCCTCGGCACGGGCTTAAAAAGGTATCGAGAGGACCGCCGGGAGCGAGGATCTCCCGGCGGCCTTTCTCTTGGCTGGGCAGGCTGGGCGTTCAGCCGGCGGCGCGATCCATGAACCGGGCGAGGTCGACGTCGAGTTGGGTGACGCCACCGGCGTCATGGGTCGCCAGGGTCACGTCGACCCGATTATAGACGTTGAACCACTCCGGATGATGGTCCATCTTCTCTGCCATCAGGGCGACCCGGGCCATGAAGGCGAACGCTGCATTGAAATCATTGAATTTGAACTGTTTTTGGATCGCGTCGCGGCCTTCGGCGTCGCCCCAACCGGTGAGGCCGGCGAGCGTCTCCGCCCGCGCCTCCGCTGTCAGTTTCTCCGCCATGCGTCGTTCTCCTCCGTGGTTATGCGCCACAAGTGGGACGCCCGCCACCGCCGGTCAAGGATAGGCCGATGACCCGCGAAGCCTGGACGAAACCGCCGACCATCGACGACATCGCCGAGATCGCCGAGGCGGCGCTCGCCGAGATTCCGGACCAGCTGCGCCGCTGCGTGAGCGGGGTGGCGATCCTGGTCGAGGACCTGGTGGACGAGGAACTCGAAAAGGAGATGGAGCTGGAGAGCCCGTACGACCTGCTGGGCCTCTACGAAGGGGTCGCGTTGCCGCTCAAAAGCGTCACCCACACCCCCGAACAGCCGGACCGCATCTTCCTCTACCGGCTCGCCATCCTCGATGCCTGGTGCGAAAGCGGCGAGCCGCTGCGGCAGGTCGTGCGCCACGTGCTGATCCACGAGATCGGCCATCATTTCGGATTCAGCGACGACGACCTCGAACGCATCGAGGGCGAGGCCGACCGCGCCGACGAAGCCTCATAGCGCGAGCGGCCTCTTCGCCGGATTCCCCCACATACGCGCCATTTTTCCTTACCGGTTGTCGACGCTTGCATGCTACCATGATTGGCTGTATTGGAGTGGACAACAATTCGGTAGCGGGGCATCTGGTGCGTTTGGACGTGCAGCGCCTGGTCGATAGCATGGACGGCATCGTCTACGTGCTCGACCAGAAAGCCCACGTCGTCACCGTCGGCGCCACCAACTGGAACGCTTTCGCGACCGCCAACGGCGGCGCCTACCTTCGCGATGGCGGTGGCGTCATCGGCCGCAGCATCTATGACTTCATTTCCGGCGATCTCGTGCGCAAGGCCTACGAACAGTGCTTCGACGGCCTGTTGTCGCGCCGTTTCCGCCACGCGCACATCGAGACCCGCTGCGACTCCCCCGGCATGATGCGGCTTTTGCGCCTGTCAGTGATGCCGATCCTGCGCGAGGGGCGCGTCGAGTATCTATTGATCCAGTCCATTCCCATCGTCGAGCGCATTCGTCCCTACATGGACCTGTTCGACTTCGCGGCGCTGCGGGTGAAGAAGTCGATCTATCACGACCTGCCGATCCTCACCATGTGCAGCTATTGTCAATGCGTGCGCTATCCGCCGGGCAGCCAGGACGGGGAGGGGGAATGGACGACCGCCGAGGAGTATTATCGCCGCGGCGGCGAGACCGACATTTGCATCAGCCACGGCCTATGCGAGCCGTGCTTCGACAAGGCGCTCGACTCGCTCGCGGCGTGACCGGCCAGGGGCGGCGTCGCCGCCGTTCAGGCCGGCCCGAACCCGCCGTAGGGGACGTCGTCGGCGTCCGGATCCTCGTTCAGCATCTCGGCGATCATCGATCGGCAGACGCCGCATTGCGGGCTGCCGCGCAGGTGGCGCAGCACGTCTTCCGGCGTCCCGGCGCGACTCTCGGCGATCGCCGCGCGAACGGCGGTTTCGGTGAGATTGTTGCAAATACAAACGAACACGACCCGGCATCCTCTTCGCGCTTGGGGTTGTTCGTCAGAAAATAAGAGCCAATCGCCAATTTGTCAGGGGGAATTCGCTGTCGAGACCGACCGTCGACCAGGTCGGCGCCATCGGCGGCGGCTCCGACCTAGGGCTGCGTTCAGGCGTCGGCCGGGCAGTGGGCGTCGGCGAGCATGTCATCCATCAGGACACGGCAGGTGCCGCAGACAGGGGCGCAGCCAAGCGTCTCGTAGACATCGTCGGCGCACTCGACGCCTGGCGTGCGGATGGCCGTTTCCACGGCTTGTTCTGTTAAAGCGTTGCAAACGCAGATGTACATACGACAGAGACCCCGATCACGTTTCGGATTCCGCCGTAATATACTGAAACTGATATGCACTCGCAAGATTGGACTGAGCGGAGTGGCGCGGGATCCGGTAACCGAACGGAACAGTCGCCGAATTTCTCCCTCAAAGGGGTCGATTGGCGGCGCGCCGTCCGACGGTGGAGAGGCGCCGCTAACCCTCGCCGAGCGGGGTCGAGGCCTGCGACTGCAGGTAATTCTGCGGGCCGAGGCTGTCGTAGAGCTTGATCTCCGTTTCGAGGAAGTCGATGTGCTCCTCGGCGTCCTCGAGGATGTCGAGGAAGATGCGCCGTGTGTGGTAATCGTTTTCCGCCTCGCAATCGCGAATCGCCGCCATCACCGTCTCCCGCGCCTCCATTTCCAGCGCCAGATCGTTTTTGAGGATCTCCTCGACGTTCTCGCCGATGCCGAGCTTGTGCAGGTTCTGCAGGTTGGGCAGGCCCTCGAGGAACAGGATGCGCTGGATGAGCCGGTCGGCGTGCTTCATCTCGCCGATGGACTCTTGATAAACCTTGTCGCCGAGGATGTTGTAGCCCCAATCCTTGAGCATCCGCGCGTGCAGGAAATACTGGTTGATCGCCGTCAATTCGTTGGTGAGCTGCTTGTTCAGCCATTGAATGATCGTCGTGCTGCCCTTCATCGTGCCTCCTCGCTGGTACAACCGTTGCTGAACATTTGCCGCGACCCGGATGCGACATATTACGCGGTATTGGGCGCCGCGGACCAGGATGCGCCCGCCGCCGGCGACATTCGGACGCATTCGCGGCCGTAAGTCAACCGATGAGACGGGATTTCGCGCGCCGGAGACGCCGACCGGGCGGCGGCAAAGCCGACGGCGGCGTTCGGAAATGGGTTGCAATCGGCGGTCGATCTGCGCACGTTAGGGGTGACTTTGGCGCCACGAAACGGGCGGGGACCGTTTAGCGCGGACCTATTTCCAAGGCTTTCGAACCCCTTGCCGCCCGAGTGTTGCTGATCGAGAGGGCAGCTGCGCGAAAGAGCGGCCGTCCTGAACGCGAGTCGGAACTGTTCGAGAGAATGCGGCGAACCGTCATCAAATCCGTGTCGTTCCCGTTTCGCCTGCGTCTCGCCAGAACCCATTCGGGGTTTCTGGAAGCCACGGGCGCGGCGGGGGCGTGACCGGCGCGGCATCGGGCCGAGTAAACGCCCGGCTGTCCTCGGTGGCTGGTGACGCACCTCTCCCCGCGGCAACGAGGAGGCTTTCCCATGAAACTGAGCGAACCGCAGATCGAGAAAATTCACGCCACCTTCGGCGTCAACCCCATTGACGACCAGGCCGGCGTCATGGACGAACTGAAGCAGGTATTCGGCGATCACACCTTCTACCTGACCCAGGATGGCCTGATCATCTGGGAATATGTCGAGGGCCCGGAGACCGACGGCCAGCCGGCGATTGCCCTGCAGGTCGCCGCCTGGACCGGCGAGGAGAAGAAGGACCTCACCGTCCACGACCCGAAGGCGACCGACGTCGTCGTCGCGCTCTCCGCGGATACTCCGCCTACCGCCGGTCCGGCGGCCTAAGCGCCGCCGGCGGGACGCCGATCAGGCGGGCGTGTCGACGACCCCACCGTCGACACGCAACGCCGCCCCCGTCGTCGCCGAGGCCTGTGGCGAGGCGACGTAGACGGCGAGGTTGGCGACTTCCTCGGGCGTCGCCGCCCGCTGGATGATTGAGGTCGGCCGGTGCCGCATGACAAAGGCGGCGGCCGCCTCCTCGATGCCCTGGCCGGCGGCTTCGGCGTCGGCGCGCAGCATGTCGGCAAAGCCCTCCGACAGCGTCGGGCCGGGCAGGATGGCGTTGACCGTGACGCCGGAGCCCGCCACCCGTTTCGCCAGCCCGCGCGCCACCGCCAGATCGGCGGTCTTGGTCATCCCGTAATGGATCATGTCGTCGGGAATGTTCAGCGCCGATTCCGACGAGACGAACAACACCCGCCCCCAGCCGCGCTCGATCATGCCGGGCAGGTAGGCGCGCGACAGCCGCACCCCGGACATCACGTTGACCTCGAAAAACCGCCGCCAGTCGGCGTCCGGGATGGCGAAGAAATCCTTAGGCCCGAAGATGCCGACGTTGTTGACCAGGATGTCGCAGTGCCCTTGCGCGGCGACGATCGCCTGGCAGCCCTCCGCCGTCCCCGCATCCGCCGCGATCCCCCGCGCATCCGCCGCCGGAACCACCTCCAACAGCCTGCTTAACGCATCATCGACGCCTTCTTGGTTGCGCCCGTTGATCAGCACCGCCGCGCCTGCCTTCGCCAGCCCACGCGCGATGGCATGGCCGATCCCCGTCGTCGACCCGGTGATCACCGCCCTCTTGCCAGAAAGATCGATGTGCATGGTTGGTTCTTTCTACCTGATCCCAATCGACATAGATGGCCCGGCGCGGGTAATTCGACCATCCTGACGCTCAACTCGACGGGGCCTCTTCAGGCTCCTGGCGCGCCTGGTGGCGGCGAAACTGGCGAACGCTGAACGGGATGGTGGCGAGGTAGGCGGCCTGGGTCGCCGCCAGGATCAGCCAGGGAAAGCTCCATAGCGCGGCGAGATAGAGCGCCACCCCCAGCATCGTCGGCAGGATCAGGGAGTGCGACAGGCGGACATGCTTGAACGAAAACGTGCGCAGCCGGCTGACCATCAGCAGCGACGCGGCGAGCATGAACGCGCCGACGAAGACCGGGTGTCTCACCACGTCGGCGTCGAACTGAAACCACAGCAGCATCGGTATCAACGCGGTCGCCGCCGCCGCCGGCGACGGAACGCCAACAAAGTAGCTACTACTCCAGGCGGGTTCCTCGCGGTCCAGATCGGTATTGAAGCGCGCCAGCCTGAGCGCACAGCAGATCGACTGCAACAGCACCAGGGACCAGCCGAACCGCCCGATGTCTTCCAGCGCCCACAGGTACAAGACCAGGGACGGGATAACGCCGAAGCAGAGGAAATCCGACAGCGAGTCGAGCTCGGCGCCGAACCTGCTTGTGCCCTGCAAGATCCGCGCGACGCGCCCGTCCAGGCCATCGAGGACGCCGGCGACGAGGATCGCCAGGACGGCATGTTCCCATCGCTCCTGCAGCGCGAACCGCACGGCGCTCAATCCGAAGGCGAGCGCCAGCAGCGTCAGGATGTTGGGGATCATCCGATTGATGTGCAGGCGCCGCAGAGGCCGCGGCCGTCGTCTCGCGCGGCGTCGTTCAGCTTCGGTTGCCACGCCGCGCCTCCTCCTTGCCGAAGCGGTCGGCGAGAACCGTCTCGCCGGCGATGCTGCGTTGTCCGGGGACGACCAGCGGCGCGATGTTCCCTGGCAGGTAGACGTCGACCCGGCTGCCGAAGCGGATCATGCCGAAGCGTTGGCCGGCGCGGACGGGGCTGCCTTCGCCGACCCAGCACTTGATGCGGCGGGCGACAAGGCCGGCGATCTGGACGACGACGAGGCGAGAGCCGGCGTCGGCCTCGATGAGCAGCGACAGCCGCTCGTTGTCGTCACTCGCCTTGTCCGTCGACGCGGGGAAGAACTTTCCCGGCCGATACGCGGTGCAGACCACCCAGCCGTCGACCGGCGCCCGGTTGATGTGGACATCGAAGATGCTCATGAAGATCGAGACCCGCGTGAAGCCCTGTTCGCCGACATCAAGCTCCGCCGGCGGCACGGCGGGCGCGACGGCGACGATCAGGCCATCCGCCGGGCTGATGACGAGGCCGTCGCCAAGCGGCGTGACGCGGGGAGGATCGCGGAAGAAATAGATGCACCACAGGGTGACGACGGCGCCAAGAACGCCGGTGGCCGTCGACAGGAATGCGAGGCCGAGGGCGAAAACGGCGCATATGGCGATGAAAAGCCAGCCTTCGCGATGAATCGGGACCAGGAACGATTTCAGGGGTGTCGGATGCTTGGCGTCCAAGTCTTCCTCTATTCTAAGCCGGATTTGCGGTCGGTGAGCGAGATCGGGGAGGGGCGGTCATCGGGAACCGGCATACACCGCGGAATACCCCTCGCCGCTGCCGACGGGGCGGCGGGCGGTGCCGTGTCGGAAGCACCACACGGCGGCGGGCGGCAGGTTCAAGAGCACCCACTTCAGCCGTTTTCCCTCGATGCCGAGGTCGGCGCGAAGGCGTTGCGGGATGGGCGCTTTCGGCCCATAGGTGAATTGCAGGTAGCGTCCGCCATCGACCAGCGACTCGAACGAGGCCTCGAGAATCCGCCGGCGCGCGGTGGCATCGAGGCTCAACAGCGGCAGACCGGAGATGATCGCGCCGGCGCGGGCCGCTCCCCGCGACGCGAGAACCGCCCTCAGGTCTTCGGCGTCCGCGCGGACGACATCGACACCGGGGTAACGCGTTTCGAGGATCCGGCACAGGGACGGTTCGCGCTCGAGGACGATCAGATCGCCGGGGGCGACTCCGGCGCGCAGGATGGCACGGGTTATGCTCCCTGTCCCCGCACCGAGCTCGACAACGGGCCCCGCGACGGGCAGCGGGGCGAGAGGCAGTTCGTCGACCATCGCCGACGCAAGCGCATCGCCACTCGGCGCGATGGCGCCGAGGCTCAGCGGACGGCGCAGCCACAACCTATAGAATTCAAGCGACATCCGGGCGATTAAACACCCTTTCGGCGACCATGACGAGGGCGGATCCGACGCCGCCCCCTCGGCGAACCGCGCGGCCAGGAAACCGGCGAAGGTGCGGACCTTCGCCGACAGGTGGTGGCTTGCCGGCCAGACGGTGTGGATGGCGAGCGGCGGCGTTTATCAGTCTTTCAGCAGAATTTCCAGCGTTCCGTCCCTGCCGTGATCGAAAAAGACCGGCATCGAAAAAGACCGGCGGTCCCGGACCGCCGAAGCCGCCGGGATCGCCGGATGGCGGGGAATCAGTTCGGCGCGTCGACGGTCGACCGGTCGGGCATCACCCGCCGCCACGCCGAGACGGCGGTGAACAGCTTGCCGCCGCCGGCATGGGCGAGGACCAGGCCGCCGGCGAAGAACGCGAACTCGCGCTTGAAGCCGTTCAGATTGGCGATCAGCGATTTATCGACGTCGAGTTTGTAGCCCATGTACCAGAGCATGATCGCCGCGACGACCAGCCCCAGTTCGCGCGCCCGCACGCCGGCGGCAATCGAAAGCCCCGCGACGGCCAGCAGAACCGGGGAAGCGGCGAATGTCTGGATACTGCTGAAGCCGGCGAAGAAGCCGCCGACGATGAGCGGCGCGGCGATGGACAGCCTCAGCAGCAGGCCCAGATGATCCCAGTTCGGCTCGGGAACCCGGACCTCGGGCTGGCCGAACAGACGGGTATCGAGGCTGTGGCGTCCGGCGCCGAGGTTGAAGAGCGCGAACATCATCCCAGATAGAGCGATGTCGCGGATCTGCACCAGGATCGCCGGCGACTGATAAGTCTTGACGTCAACGGCGACCTCCGGCGAGGTGACCACCGGCAGGGCGATGACGAAACTCCACAGCAGGAAGCCGTAGAGCAACGCAAGGGGCCTGACGAACAGGCCGGCGAGCAGGGCGAGGCCGCTCAGCAACTCGAAGCTGGAGAGCACGGTCAGGAACAGCCAGGGATCGAGGATCGCGCCGGGCCAGCTGGTGAAGAGGTAGTCCGCGAACAGGGTGTTGATGTAGCCCTTGGGGCCCATGTAGAGGCTGACGATGGCGGCTTCGCGGGCCGGATCGAGCAGCTGGCTCAGCTTGCTGATGCCGCCGATGACGAAGACGAGGCCGAGGCCGAGCCGAAGCGCCATGGCGTAGTGGGCGAGCGACAACGGTCTCTCTCGCCAGAGGTTCAGCCACGGCGAACGCTTCTCGGGGTTGGTGGATATCGCTGATTTCATCGAAAAACTCCCAGTTCCTTCAAATGGCGCGGGCCGGCGGGGACGATTGCGCGCCGATCAGGCCCAACGCCGTCGAACAGCGGATAGACAGGGCGGCGAACCGCCCGGTGTGATCGTGAAGGAGTGCCCGCCGACGCCGCGCCGGCGGTCTCAGGAGGTTTTCGGAGGCGGTGGATCGAGTTGATGCTGGTGGCCGGCGTACGCCAATCGAGGCGGCACGGTGATGCGCCGTGACGCCGCCTGAAATGCAATCGCCAGGGGAACCGCCAGCGTCACCGACGCTTGCCCGCAGCCATATTTCGACGCGCCGTCGAACAGCGAACAAGAGCAAGAAGACGGTTCGACAACCGCGGAATCGGCGAGCACAAGCGCCCCGGTCACGGCGAGCACGCCGGCGGGCTCGGCGCCGGATGGGGTCTCCGCTCCACCCGAGGGAGGAAGGAAGAGAAGCTCGCCAACCAGCATCACCAGCAACAAGAGCGACCGAGCCACACCCAATACCCTATCCGAGATTGCTCGCTTCATCGTCCCGCGCGGGGGCGAAAACGGCAACTCAAGCCGGTTCACGAATTGGTTATCGGCGGGCCGGCCGCTTCCCCCGTTCGTCCACGCCGCCGCGTCTCTGTCGGCCGGCGTCGCGATTACGCGCGCCGACATCCGGGCCGGCGGGTGCAAATCCGCGCCTCTGCTGCCCCCAAGTTTCATCTTTCTGTCATCTGGATGCCATCCGGCGTTCCCATGTCTCCATTACCCTGTGTTTGGAGTAAATGATTTACCCATTCGGATTCCCGCATGCACATTCCCGTAACCGCCCTGCACGCGCTGTATCTCGCGCTGGCCTTCGCCCTCGCCCTGCTCGCCGCGCGGCCCCTCGCCGCTGATGCCGACGCTCAGGCGGTGATGCGCATCGGCTTCGGCTCCTGCGCCGACCAGGCGGTCGACCAGCCGATCTGGGATGCCGTCAACCGCGCCCGGCCGCAGGCCTTCGTCTTCCTCGGCGACAACATCTACGCCGACACGCAAGACATCGACGTCATGCGCGACAAATACGCCAAGCTCGCCGCCAAGCCCGGCTTCCAGGCGTTGCGGCACCGCAGCCGCGTGCTGGCGACCTGGGACGACCACGATTACGGCGACAACGACGTCGGCGCCGCCTGGCCGATGAAGGAGGAGTCGCGGCGGATCTTCCTAGACTTCTGGCGCATCCCCGCCGACAGCCCGCGGCGCCGCCGCGATGGCATCCACGGCGATTACACGCTCGGCGAGGCGGGTCGGCGGGTGCAGGTCCTGCTGCTCGACACCCGCTGGAACCGCACGCCCGAGCGCCGCGCGCCGAAGGCGGAGATCGAGGCGCGCCGCCCGGCCTTCATGGGGCCCTACGCGCCGACCGATGATACCGACCAGACCCTGCTCGGCGAGGCGCAGTGGGCGTGGCTGGAAGAGAAGCTTGGCGAGCCGGCCGAGCTTCGCATCATCGCCAGCTCGATCCCCTTCGTCATGGAATTCACCGGCTGGGACACCTGGGTCAACTATCCCGACGAGAAGCGGCGGATGCTCGACCTGCTGGCGGAGACACGGGCCGAGGGCGTCGTCTTCATCTCCGGCGACACCCACCGGGCGGAAATCTCCCGCCTCGACGGCGTTCTGCCGTATCCCCTGTGGGATATCACCTCCAGCGGCCTGACCAAGTCGTGGCGCGGCGTGCCGCCCAACCGCCACCGCGTCGGCCGCACCTTCAACGACCAGCATTTCGGCCTGATCAACATCGT
Source organism: uncultured Rhodospirillaceae bacterium (assembly GCA_964460955.1). GTDB lineage: Bacteria > Pseudomonadota > Alphaproteobacteria > Rhodospirillales > Defluviicoccaceae > Defluviicoccus. Next base: position 17,686 of record CAYWRP010000037.1, read on the forward strand.
CTGGAGCCTGCCCGACCCGCAGATTTCCTTCGAGATCCGCGATGTCGAGCGCCGCGTCCAACTCAGCCAAGTGATCTCCCTGTCCAGCCTGCGTGCCGCCGCCGAAACGCCGTGAATTCGCCGCCGTGAGGCGCCGCCCGGCGCCGCTTTTCTGCCGTTTGGCGCATCAGGGTTGACGCGGCCGCGCCAAAATGCTCAAAATAACATCATTCGACGCAACTCGCAGTTACTCCGCTGTCATCGGGGCACCGCCGGCCGTATGAGTCCGGCATCGACACGGAGTACCGCGGGCCTCATCCGAAGATCCGAGGTCGCGCAGCAACAGCAACCCCGTTGGACGTCGTCCGCCGTTCGGGCGGGTCCGGCTTATTCGCGGCGCCTTGCCGGCGGCGTGCTTCGCGCGCGTTCCGAGGCGTCTGGCGGCGACCGTCCCATCGCCGCGCCCCTGAAAAGCATAGGAGGTCTGGTGTACCGCAAGATCATGGTTCCGGTCGATCTGGCGCATGTCGACGCGCTGGGCAGGGCCCTGGAAATTGCCGCCGATCTGTCGAAGCTCTACGCGGCGCCGGTGTGCTACGTCGGCGTCACCGCGCCGGTGCCGACCGAACAGGCGCACAATCCGGCCGAATACCGGGCGAAACTGGACGCCTTCGTCGAGGAACAGACGCATCGGCACGGCCACCAGGCGACGGCGGAAGCCTACGCCAGTCCCGACCCGGCGACCGATCTCGACGAGACGCTGCTCGCCGCCGTGCGCGACACCCAGGCCGATCTCGTCGTCATGGCCACCCACGTCCCGACGCTGATCGACTACGTCTGGCCCTCGCACGGCGGGCGCGTCGCCACGCATGCGGATGCGTCGGTGTTTCTGGTCCGCTGACGTCCGCCGCCCCGTCGCGGCGTCTTCGTGACCGTTTTCAAGAGAGCAATCAACAACCAAGGAGAGCGAGGATCATGAGCGATGAAGTGGCCGTGGCGGCCATTCCGGCGCCCGAGGGCCCGACCGATCTCATCGACACCGAATACGAAATCGGCCAGGATAATGTCAAACCGCAGCTCGGTGCCTTCGGCTTCGACCTGCACAATCCGGTATTTTTCATTTCCGCCGGCGTGATCATCCTGTTCACCTTCTTCACCCTGGCCTTCCAGGAGAGCGTCGGTCCGCTGTTCGGCGCTCTCCGCGACTGGCTGATCTCGACGCTCGACTGGTTCTTCCTGCTGGCCGGCAACATCTTCGTCCTCGTCTGCCTGTTCTTGATGGTCTCGCCCTATGGCAAGGTGCGATTGGGTGGGCCGGAGGCGAAACCGGACTTCTCCTACGTGGGATGGTTCGCGATGCTGTTCGCCGCCGGCATGGGCATCGGTTTGATGTTCTACGGCGTCTCCGAGCCGATCTCGCATTATTCGTCGGCCATGGGCGGCACCGCGCTCGGCGAGGGCGGCGCGCGCACCGACTGGGCGCCGCTGGGCGCCGCCGCCGGCAACGCGGAGGAGGCGATGCGCCTCGGCATGGCCGCCACCATCTACCATTGGGGGCTGCATCCGTGGGCCGTCTACGCCATCGTCGCCCTGGCGTTGGCGCTGTTCGCCTACAACAAGGGCCTGCCCTTGACCATCCGCTCGGCCTTCTATCCGATCTTCGGCGACCGCGTCTGGGGTTGGACCGGCCATGTCATCGACATCCTCGCCGTCTTCGCCACCCTGTTCGGCCTCGCCACCTCGCTGGGCATCGGCGCCCAGCAGGCCAACGCCGGGCTTGAGTTCCTGTTCGGCGTGCCGGTGAGCGACGCCTCGATGGTGTTCCTGATCATCGGCATCACCTGCATCGCCCTGATCTCGGTGGTCGCCGGCCTGGTGGCGGGGGACAAGCGGCTGTCGGAGATCAACATGGTGCTCGCCTTCGGCCTGCTCGCCTTCGTCATCATCGTCGGGCCGACGCTCGCCATCGCCACCGGCTTCTTCTCCAACCTCGCGGCTTATGCCGAGTTTCTGCCGGCGCTCTCCATGCCGTTCGGCCGCGAGGACGCCAACTTCAGCCAGGGCTGGACCGCCTTCTACTGGGCGTGGTGGATCTCCTGGTCGCCGTTCGTCGGCATGTTCATCGCCAGGGTCAGCCGTGGCCGCACGGTGCGCGAGTTCATCTTCTGCGTCCTTCTCATCCCGACCCTGGTCTCGGTGTTGTGGATGACCGCCTTCGGCGGCGCCGCCATCGACCAGGTGGTCAACCAGGGCGTCACCACGGTGCAGGACGCGGCGCTGGAGCTCAAACTGTTCGAGATGCTGGGCGGCCTGCCGCTGACGGCGATCACCTCGTTCATCGGCATCGTGTTGGTGATCGTCTTCTTCGTCACCTCGTCGGATTCCGGTTCGCTGGTCATCGACACCATCACCGCCGGCGGCAAGGTCAACGCGCCGGTGCCGCAACGGGTGTTCTGGGCCAGCTTCGAGGGCCTGATCGCCATCGCGCTCCTGCTCGGCGGCGGCCTGGTCGCCCTGCAGGCGATGGCGGTCTCCACCGGCTTCCCGTTCACCGTCATCCTGCTGTTGATCTGCTTCAGCATCCTCAAGGGCCTCCGCACTGAACCAAGGGGGTAGAGCGCAGAGAGTAAACCGTTTTCGTCATGGCCGTCCCCGGACTTGATCCGGGGGTCCACGGAGATTGCCGGGGCGAGCCCGGCAATGACGAAGGAAAGGAAGACCGTCGGCAGGGGCTCACCGGTCGGGGGCGGCGAGGCGACCGCCTTCGCCGCCCGGAAGCCGACGTCGCCGAGCGGCCGCGCGACCGCAACGGCAACGCGCCGGAAAAACCTCGCCATCCGGCGCAAGGTCGCCTGCGACGTTCCGGCGCGCGCCCGCCGCGGCAGGCGCGCGCGCGAACGCTGCGGATGGTCCGACGGCGTCGCAGATCCATCCCCGGCCAGATGCGTTGCGCCGGAGGCCGCCTGCGGGGGGCCTTGCCAGGATGGGGAGGCGAAGCGTATATTAGATGTGCCGATCCGTCGGCTATGGCGATAAACGTCTTGCAAAATAAGCGTTACGGACCCGGGGGCAGTACCCGGCGCCTCCACCAATCTCCTCGGTCGTTTGCGGGGAGGGTCGCATTAGGGGGGCGAACCAGGATCGACGTGCGTGGTAAAAGTGGGATTTTCGCCCGGCATGGTTCCGCCGTTATCGGGCCGTTTTATACATGCCAACGACAATGAGGCATATGCTCTCGCCGCTTAATACGGCTTGAACGGGGTTCGGGAGGCACCTGGCAACAGAAGCCTCCCATTCCGCGGCCCTCGGTCCCGGGGGTGAGCCGAATTCGCCGAATGCAACCGCCAGCGAGCGCGCGATGGAACCCTCCCAGCTGCCCTATGACGAATGGATCCGCGACGCATTGCGCGGCGTCATGCGCCGGGCGCTGGCGCATGTCAGCGAAGAGGGCCTACCCGGCGACCACCACTTCTACATCACCTTCAAGACCGGCGACACCGGCGTCCAACTGCCGCCCGACCTGCGCGCCCGCTATCCCGACGAGATGACCATCGTCCTGCAGCACAAGTTCTGGGACCTTGGCGTCGACGACGATGGCTTCGACGTCACGCTGAAGTTTTTCGGCGTCTCGCGGCACCTGCGGGTTCCCTTCGAGACGGTTACCGGCTTCGTCGACCCGGCGATCAACTTCGCCATCCAGCTGCAGGATCAGGCCGAGGAAGCGGCGAAGGCGAGGCGGGAGGCAGCCTCCGAGACTACCGAGGCGGGAGGCGCGGCGGAACGGGAAGATCGGCCGGCGGTCGAGAATTCGCAAACCGGCGACGTCATCACCCTCGACTCCTTTCGAAAAAATAAGACATAACTGGCCATGGAATTCCGTGCGGCCTCGGCCGTACTTTACGCTTAATCCAGAGGCCAGTGCGTGCGACCGGGTCGCGTCAGGCGGCTTTCCGGTTCGGCGCCAGAACGCTTGCGAGGGCGCGACCATGAACGACTATACGCACCATGAAATGTTTCCCCTGGGCGCGGATGACACGCCCTATCGGCTGCTCACCCGCGACTACGTCGAGACGGTGCCGTTCAACGGCGAGGAGCTGATCAAGGTGGATCCGGACGGCCTGAAGCTGCTCGCCGACCAGGCGATGCGCGACACCCAGCACCTGCTGCGTCCGGGACACCTGGAGCAGCTGCGGAAAATCATCGACGATCCGGAGGCGTCGGCCAACGACCGCTTCGTCGCCGTCGAGTTGCTGAAGAACGCCAACATCGCCGCCGGCGGCGTGCTGCCGATGTGCCAGGATACCGGCACCGCCATCGTCATGGGCAAGAAGGGCCGCAAGGTGTGGACCGACGGCAACGACGAGGCGGCGCTGTCGGAGGGCATCCGCCGCGTCTACACCGAGACCAATCTTCGCTACAGCCAGGTCTCGGCGGTCGACCTGTTCAACGAGGTGAATACCGGCGACAACCTGCCGGCGCAGGTGGAGATCTACGCCACCCCCGGCGACGCCTACAAGTTCCTGTTCATGGCCAAGGGCGGCGGTTCCGCCAACAAGAGCTTTCTCTACCAGGAGACCAAGGCGCTGTTGAACCCCGACCGCCTGCGCGCCTTCCTCGATGAAAAAATCCGCACCCTCGGCACCGCCGCCTGCCCGCCCTATCACCTGGCGATCGTCATCGGCGGCACCTCGGCCGAGCTGACGATGAAGACGGTGAAGCTGGCCTCGGCGCGCTATCTCGACTCGCTGCCGACGGCGGGCGGCAAGTTCGGCCAGGCGTTCCGCGACGTCGAAATGGAGCACCAGGTGCACAAGATGACGCAGGACATGGGCATCGGCGCCCAGTTCGGCGGCAAGTACTTCTGTCACGACGTGCGCGTCATCCGCCTGCCGCGCCACGGCGCCTCCTGCCCGGTCGGCATCGGCGTCTCCTGCGCGGCGGACCGGCAGATCCTCGGCAAGATCACCAAGGACGGCATCTTCCTCGAACAGCTGGAAACCGATCCGTCGAAATACATGCCGGACGTTACCACCGAGAACCTGGCCGCCGAGGTCGTCGCCGTCGATCTCACCAAGCCGATGGAGGAGATCCGCCGCACGCTCAGCCAGTATCCGATCCGCACCCGGCTGTCGCTGTCGGGGCCGATGATCGTCGCCCGCGACATCGCCCACGCCAAGCTGAAGGAGCGGCTGGATTCCGGCGCGGGCCTGCCGCAATACTTCAAGGACATGGCGGTCTACTACGCCGGCCCGGCGAAGACGCCGGAGGGCTTCGCCTCGGGCTCGTTCGGCCCCACCACCGCCGGGCGCATGGACAGCTACGTCGACCAGTTCCAGGCCGCCGGCGGCAGCATGATCATGCTCGCCAAGGGCAACCGTTCGGCGCAGGTGACGGCGGCGTGCAAGAAGCACGGCGGCTTCTATCTCGGCTCCATCGGCGGTCCGGCGGCGCGGCTGGCCCAGGACTGCATCCGCAAGGTCGAGTGTATCGAGTATCCCGAACTCGGCATGGAGGCGATCTGGAAGATCGAGGTGGAGGACTTCCCGGCCTTCGTCGTCGTCGACGACAAGGGCAACGACTTCTTCGCCGAGTTCATGAAGCCGGGCGGCCATTGACCGCACCGGAATTGCTGTGGACGGCGCCGCCACCCGGCGCGGCGGCGCCGACGGTGGTCCTCGCCCATGGCGCCGGCGCGCCGATGGACAGCCCGTTCATGGCGTATTTCGCCGCCGCGCTGGCGGGGGCGGGGATCGTCTGCGGACGCTTCGAGTTCCCCTACATGGCGAAGACGCGTGCCGACGGCAGGAAGGGTCCGCCCGACCGGACGGAGGTGCTGGAGGCGACCTGGCGGGCGGTGATCGGGGAGCTTGATCCGGCCCGCCTGGTGATCGGCGGCAAGTCGCTCGGCGGGCGGATCGCCAGTCTGGTTGCCGACGCGGCGGGCGTCGCCGGCCTGGTCTGCCTCGGCTATCCGTTCCATCCGCCCGGCAAGGCCGGGAACAGCCGCGTCGCCCACCTGGCGGACCTGCGCACGCCGGCGCTCATTCTGCAGGGGACACGCGACCCCTTCGGCAACCGGGAGGATGTCGGCGGCTACGCGTTGTCGCCGGCGATCCGCGTTCACTGGCTCGCCGACGGCGATCACGGGTTCAAGCCGCCCGTGCGCTCCGGGCGCAGCGAGCGGGACAACTGGTCCGAGGCGGCGGCGGCGATGATCGCCTTCGCCGGCGACGCCGCCCGGACCTGAGGCGGCGGAGGGACGGCGACGCCTATCCGTTCGTCCGGTACGACGTCGGGATCTGGCTGGGCCGCCGCCACAGGGAACTCAGCGTGCGCCACATCCGTTGGCCCAGTTCGGCGATGTAGCGGGCGCGCTCCGCCTCGCCGCGGCGGACGTAGCGGGCGATGTCGTGGTGCGTCACCGGGGTGGCGTCGGACGGACCGGCGACCGGCTCGGGAGTCTGGATGGGATCGTGCGGTGTCATCGGGATAGCCTCGAAATCGGTTGACGATCTGGACGGATCCCTGGACGTTTCGTGGTACTCTTGGTTTGGCGTTGGGTCGCTCGGCGGCCGTCGCGAACTTCATGTTAGCGCGGAGATTACCATAGAACTATTAATGTTTCTATGCTGCGCTGCGTTATTCAACGATATGGATATTTTCTGTCCCCATAAGGCGCCCAACGCGCGGTTTTGATGCGGAATCCGATGGCGATTTGCACCTTTCTGAATTTGGCCCATGCCGCGGCGCGCGCCGCCGGCGAATCCGGCGAGGTGCCGGTGGGGGCGGTGGTGGTGCATGCGCCGACGGGGCGTGTGGTCGGCGAGGGCGGCAATCGGCCGATCGCCACCAAGGACCCCACCGCGCACGCGGAGATCATCGCCCTGCGACAGGCCGCGGGAACACTGGGAAGGCCCAGGCTCGACGATTGCGATCTCTATGTAACCCTGGAGCCATGCCCGATGTGCGCCGGGGCGATCAGTCTGGCGCGCATCCGCCGGCTCTATTTCGGCGCCTACGATGTCAAAGGCGGCGGCGTCGAGCATGGGCCGCGCGTCTTCGAGACGAGCCCGCACAGTCACCGCCCGGAGGTCTACGGCGGCCTCGACGCCGAGCGCATGGGCGCGTTGTTGAAGGACTTTTTCGCCAAGCGGCGGGCCGATTAGGCGGCGGGCGCCGTTCGCCGGCGGGCCTCAGTGCTCCGCCGCGTCGGCCTCCGCCTTGGTGGCGTGTTCGGTGCCGGGTTCATGCTCCGGCGGCGAATAGGTGGTGTAGAGCTTGAGCATGCCGCCGCCGGTATTCTTGAAATTGTGGAAGACGCCGGACGGGACGACGCTGACGTCGCCGGCGCCGACTGCCATCTCCGCGTCGCCGATCCGCGCCCTGCCGTTGCCCTCAACGAAATAGAGCAGCTGGTCGTGCCCCTCGTGCACCTCGCCGCCGATCTCCTCGCCCTCGGGGATCGCCATCAGGACGAGCTGCGTCTGACCGCCGGTCCACACCACCTTGCGGAATTCCTCGTTCGTCCGCGCCATCTCGGCAATCGGAAACGTCATCTGCGTCGTCTCAGCCATGGGATGCTCCTTGTTCCAGCGGTTGGGGCATGGGCACGCGCGGTGCCCAGACGATCTGGTGCACGAAGCGCAGCTTGTCGATGGTCGGTGAGGCGAGCGCGAATGGATAGGCCGGCTCCTGGCCCATGCTTTCGTTGAGGCTGTTCAGCGCCACCGTGAACGGCAGCCATTGGCCGATCAATTGGTCGAAGCTGGCCGGCAGGTAGGGATCGAAGTCGGGCGCCGAGTCCAGCATGTCGGCATTGGCGAGGCGCGGATCGGTGCGGAAGCCGAGATGCCAGGCGGTCTCCAGGGCGTCGACCATGTGCAGGTAGTGGCTCCAGCTTTCCGCCCAGTCCTCCCACGGGTGGCTCGCCGCGTAGGCGCTGACGAAGCGGGCCGGCCAACCGGCGGGCGGGCCGGCGGCATAATGGCGCTCCAACGCCGCGCCGTAGTCTTGCCGCTCGTCGCCGAACAGGGCGCGGAACGGCTCCAGCCACTCGGTGCCGGCGACCAGCCGGTCCCAGTAGTAATGGCCGGACTCATGGCGGAAGTGGCCGAGCAGCGTCCGGTAGGGCTCGTCCATCTGCTCGCGCATCCGTTCGCGTTCGGCCGGGTCGGCCTCGGCGATGTTGATGGTGATCAGGCCGGCGGCGTGGCCGGTCAGCACGCGGCCGCGCTCGCTGAATTGCGGATCGGGGTCGGCGAGGAAGTCGAAGGCCAGCCCCAGCGCCGGGTCGGCCGACTTCGGGGTAATCGGCAGGCCGAGGCGCAGCGCCGAATAGACCAGCCGCCGCTTCTCCGCCTCCAGCCGGTGCCACAACTCGCGGTGCCGTTCGTTGCCGAGATCGGGGATCGTCCGGTTAAGCCGGCAGGAGACGCAGAAGGGGTCGGCGTCGGCGCCGGCGACCAGCCAGTTGCAGCCCTCCCGCTGGACATAATGGGCGCACTGCCGATATGTCCGTGGTCCGCCGGGGCCGCCGCGCGCCAGCGTGCCGGCCGCGTCGAGCGCCGCCATTCGCGTCTCGTCGGCAACGAACCCCAGCGCCGCGCCGCACGCCGTGCAGGCCGAGTTGTCGAAATAGACCGGATTGCCGCACGCCTCGCACGCAAACAGCCGCATCGCCCCGTTTCTCCCACAAAACCGATGCCGAACAAGGTAGGCTTTTTGGCGCGCCGGTCCAGCCTTGGTGTGCGCGGAACCGTCAATGGTGTTGTCGGCCGGAACTCCCGGCTGGGGTGGTGGTTTGCGGGGCGGCGGGTCCAGCCGCCGTTATGCCGGTTGGCGCGCCGGCTTGGCTTGGCGGATTTCCTCGATCTCCTTGGCGCAGAAGGCCTCCAGGTCGCCTGGCTTGCGGCTGGTCACCACGCCGGCCTCGACCAGCGTCCACGGCCCGTGGCAGATGGCGGCGACCGGCTTGTGCTGCTCGAAGAAGTGCCTGACGAATGCCACCGCTTTCTCGTCGACGCGCAGGAAGTCGGGGTTGGCGACGCCGCCCGGCAGGACGAGCGCGTCGTAGTCGTCGGCGCTGGCATTCGAGACGGTCTTGTCGACGTCGAACGCCTCGCCGTGCTCCATGTGATTCATGCCTTGGATCTTGCCTTCCTTGATCGAAATCAGCTCGATCTCGGCCCCGGCCTCCTCGATCTCCCACCACGGGCGGGTCAACTCGACCTGCTCGAAGCCGTCGGTGGCCAGAAAAGCGACCCGTCTACCTTCCAGTGCTTTTTCCATCGGAAAACTCCGGACTTGGCGTTGTTACCGCCGGAGTCAACGGAAGGGCGGCGGAAGAGTTCCGGGGCGCGACGATGCAGGCGTGGGGTCATTTCGCGGGATACGTTGCACGGCGATCTCCGCTTCCCGCTGGCGCATCCGGAAGGCCTCGAAGCGGGCCTGCATGCGCAGCAGCGTGTCCATCCCGACGCCGAACGCCTTTTCCATGCGCAACGTCCTCTCCGGCGACGGCGACGCCTTTTCGTTCAACAGGCTGGACAGCGCCGGCCGCCCGACGCCGATCGCCCGGGCGGCGCGGGTGAGGGAGAGCCCGTCCGGCAGCACCGACCGGCGGATGAACCCGCCCGGATGCACCGGGCCCATGCCTATTTTGAGTGACAATAAAGGCTTGATTCTGCTGGCAATTCCAGGTATATGGCAACATTAAGGCTGTGACATTCTGAATCGGGGGGCACCTTGTGATCGAACACATTCAACAAATTACCGGGCAAGCGGCACACCTTCATATTGAGCAATCAATGCGGCGGATAGTGAACGCACGCCTGCCTTTCGTACTTATTGTTGTGGCTTGTATGACGGCCTGTGCTTCAACAGCAGGTTATGAAGAGGTTTTAAATTCTTGGTTGGGTTCCAGAGAAGTCGATCTTATAAGGAGTTGGGGCCCGCCTCAGCATTCGTATGTGGCTGCAGAGAGCAAATTTTTGGTTTACGGGTCAAGCCGTAATGTTTATTTGCCAGGGACCGCCCCCAGCTATCAGACAACATTTGTTGGGAATACAGCGTACACTAATGCGTACGGCGGAAGTCCCGCTATGAACTTAAACTTCTCTTGCACTACTACGTTTGAAATTATTAATGAAAAAATTGTTCGTTGGAGCTATCAAGGAAATGACTGCAAAGCTTAGTGGGGGGAGCACAGGTTATTCCGCCGCAAAGTCCCCCAAATAGAAGTTTCGCGGAAAGGTCGATGGAGTATTTTGGCAAATGGCGTTCCAACACCTATCAATCATGCGCCGGGTTATGCCTCGTTCCAAACCAAGCCACGCCGGCTGCGCGTACCTGCTCAGCCGGAGCTAAATTCTCGGGGAAACGAATTAGTCGCGAATAAAAAAAGATAAATAATTATTACTTGTATTCAATTCATTATTGACAATTAAATTTATCTTATAGTTTTAACTTTGGCCTCAAAAAATCTTCTGTTTCTTTGCCGGCAGAATTGATTTCATCGGAGAACTTATCTTGGGTATGAGGCGAATGATCGTACATTATGTCACTTCCCCACTTATCTTTTCTGATATTAATAAATTCATTTGGACATTCTCTATCGATCTGGTGTGGATGTAGTATTTCTAGATATTGTTGAATATGTAGATGCAGTTCGTTCTCCAATACAAAAAGCTTCTGAAACAAGTGATTTAATTTATCGCCCCAAGCAGCTTCGGCTTCCAAAAGATCTGGATAAATAGTTTTCCTTACCTCTTGTATATATTTCCACCTTTCCTCATGAAATTCGCGTGTTTTCGAATACTTTTTCGATTTATCACCAACTTCATCGGGTTTAAATGAAGGCCCCCACGGATTTCGAACTACCCTGAAAGCATCTCTATACTTGAAAATCCCCATCAGAATGCGTCTTGCTAGTTCATACTCGGTTTTTCCGGCAAGTTGACGTTTCCAAGCATTGAGACCGAGATATGCAATTGTAACGCCCGCCAAGGCAGAGCAAGTAACAATAAACTCTTTGACGCCTGCCAAAGCTTCCAACCACGTCACTGACTTACCCGCCTTTCGCCAAGCCCGCGTAGGACGGAATAGCCTTAAAGCGTATTCCGCAAAATGAGTTTCCGCCATTTCCCTATCATACAGCGCATCTCGCTTCGCTCCAATCCGCCCTATGGGTCGGAGGAAACGGCGTCCATCAGCGCCTCCCACGCCAGGGCGGCGCAGGGGGCGCGCATGGGGAAGTGGGCGACGGAGAGGAGGGCCTGGATCT
>CAYWRP010000038.1:0-1547 GCA_964460955.1 uncultured Rhodospirillaceae bacterium
CTTCGCCGTGCTGTTCCTCGCCGTCTCGGTGTTCGGCCTCGGCGCCCTCGACGCGTTACCGGTCGGCCTGTTGGTGTTGGCCATTGGCCTTAGTCTTGGCGGCACCACCGGCTATGCCATCAACCCGGCGCGCGATCTCGGGCCACGGATCATGCACGCCCTCCTGCCGATGCCGGGCGGCAAGCGGGACGGCGACTGGGGCTATGCCTGGGTCCCCGTGGTCGGACAATTGATCGGCGGCGCGCTGGCGGCGGGGCTGTATCTGGCGCTGCAGGATCCGACGAACATTAACTTTCGCTGACTCGGACGCTATGCTGAAGCACAGGGCATTCGTCCGGCCGCAAACGCGAGATTGGCCATGACCACGCGCATTCTCCTCGTCCGTCATGGGGCGACCACCCTTTCCGCCGAGGACCGCTTCGCCGGGGCGACCGATGTCGAACTGTCGGACGAGGGACGGATGCAGGCGCGCGCCCTTGGCGAACGGTTGCGGGGCGTATCGCTCGCCGCCGTCTACTGCAGCCCGCTGCGCCGCACCATCGAGACGGCGACCTTGGCGGCGGCGGCGCACGGCCTTGAACCGGCGGCGATCGAGGGCCTGCGCGAAATCGATCACGGCTGCTGGGAAGGCAAGACGCGGGCGGAGGTGGAAGCCGAGTTTGCCGAGGAATACGCCGCCTGGGAGGCCGATCCCTTTACCTTCGCGCCACGCGGCGGCGAATCGGGGCTGAACGTCCTCGCCCGCGCCCTACCGGTCGTCCGCGACCTGGTGGTCCGGCATGACGGCGAGACCATTCTTGTCGTCTCCCACAAGGCGACCATTCGTCTTGTCATCTCCTCGCTGTTGGGTTTCGACGCGCGCGGCTACCGCGACCGCCTCGACCAAAGCCCGGCCTGCCTCAACATCCTCGACTTCAAGGACCCCGTTCGCGCCCGGTTGATGCTGTTCAACGACGTCTCGCACTACGAGGCGGTGCCGGGACGCATCGCCGTCCCGCATCTCTCGAAATGGTGGGACCCGCCGCGGGCGCGCGCTTCCTGAGCCGGCGTTTGACCGCTTCGGGCGGAACTGTTGATTAACCTGCGTTAACGCGTCACGGTGACGAAAGACGCAAGCAGGATAACATCTTGCTTGGGTGTCGCCACTCTGCCGGAGGGCACCCGCGGCCCTGTCAAGAAGGATGGCCGCTTGATCTCGACCCCAAGTCACGAGGTCGTGAAAGGAGCACGACGATGTCGATGAATGACGCTCTTTGGTACAAGGATGCCGTCATCTACCAGTTGCACGTGAAGGCGTTCCTCGATTCCAACGGCGACGGCGTGGGTGACTTTCGCGGCTTGAGCGCCAAGCTGGACTATATCCAGGATATCGGCGTCTCGGCGGTCTGGCTGTTGCCGTTCTATCCCTCGCCGCTGCGCGACGACGGCTACGACATCGCCGATTACCGCAACGTCAATTCCTCGTACGGATCGATGCGCGACTTCCGCGCCTTCGTCCGCGCGGCGCACGCCCGCGGTCTGAAGGTCATCACGGAACTGGTGATCAA
>CAYWRP010000038.1:1557-18198 GCA_964460955.1 uncultured Rhodospirillaceae bacterium
GCACCCGTGGTTCCAGCGCGCGCGCCGCGCCAAGCCGGGCTCCGCCTATCGCGACTACTACGTCTGGAGTGATACGGATCAGAAGTATCAGGGCACGCGGATCATCTTCACCGACACCGAAACATCCAACTGGGCCTGGGACCCCGAGGCCCATGCTTACTACTGGCACCGCTTCTTTTCCCATCAGCCGGACCTCAATTTCGATAATCCGCGCGTCTTCCAGGAAGTCGTCAGCGTCATGAAATACTGGCTCGACATCGGCGTCGACGGCCTGCGCCTCGACGCCGTGCCGTATCTCTGCGAGCGCGAGGGCACCAACAACGAGAACCTGCCGGAAACGCACGTAATTCTGCGCCGGCTGCGCGGCTGGCTCGACGCCAACTTTCCGGACCGCATGCTGCTCGCCGAGGCCAACCAGTGGCCGGAAGACGTGCTGCCCTATTTCGGCGACGGCGACGAATGCCACATGGCGTTCCACTTTCCCCTCATGCCGCGCCTGTTCATGGCGCTGGCGCAGGAGGACCGCCTGCCCATTACCGACATCATCCGCCAGACGCCGACGCCGCCGGCCAATTGCCAATGGGGGATGTTCCTGCGCAATCACGATGAGCTGACCCTGGAAATGGTCACCGACCGTGAGCGCGACTACATGTACAACGCCTACGCCAGCGACCCGCGCGCCAAGATCAACGTCGGTATTCGCCGCCGCCTGGCCCCGCTTCTCAACAACGATCGGCGCAAGATCGAGCTGCTCAACAGCCTGCTGATGTCGATGCCGGGAACGCCGATTCTCTACTATGGCGACGAGATCGGCATGGGCGACAACATCTTCCTCGGCGACCGCGACGGCGTGCGCACACCGATGCAGTGGTCGCCGGATCGCAACGGCGGCTTTTCGCGCGCCAATCCGGCGCAGCTCTACCTACCGCCGATCATGGATCCGGTCTACGGCTTCGAGGCGGTCAACGTCGAACGCCAGTCGCAGGACCCGTCGTCACTGCTCAACTGGGTGAAGCGGCTTCTGGCGGTGCGGCGTTCGCGGACCAGCCTCGGCCGCGGCAGCGTCTCGCTCCTGTACCCCGGCAACCGGCGCGTGCTTGCCTACCTCGTCACGTACGAGAAGGAGACAGTCCTGTGCGTCGCCAACTTGGCGCGCTCGGCCGAACCCGTCGAGCTCGATCTGTCGGCGTTCAAGGGGCGCGTGCCCATCGAATTGATGAACCGCAGCGTCTTTCCGCCGATCGGCGATCTGCCGTACCTGCTGACCCTGCAGCCCTATGCCTTCTACTGGTTCCTGCTGACCAGCGAGGCCGAGGCGCCCACCTGGCACACCGACCTGCCGCCGGTACCGCCGGAACTCGCCACCCTGGTGCTCCCGGATGGGTGGCGAAGCCTGCTCGAGTTCCGCGAACAGGCCAAGTATGCCGACGAGATCCTGCCGGCGTTTCTGCCGAACCAGCGTTGGTTCGCCGCCAAGGACCAGCGGGTGCGGCGCTACGCGACCTTCGCGCGGGCACTGTTGGGCACCGAGCCGCGTAGCTGGCTGCTGGAGATCGCCGAGGCGGAGATCGACGACGGCCAGTCGCAACTCTATTTCGTGCCGCTGGCGATCAGCTGGGAGACGGCGACGGAGGAGCCGACCCGGTTCCTTCCCCACGCGTTGGGCCGCGTACGGCAGCGGGCCCGCTCCGGCCTGCTGCACGACGCCTATCCGGACCCGGGCTACATGCTGGAGATCCTGGCGGCGTTGCGCGAGAACCGCCATCTCGCGGCGACGCGCGGCGAGATCCACTTCGCGTCGACGGCGCGCCTGGCGGAAGTCGCGCTGGACGGGGAGCCGACCGTCCGCGGTCTCGGCGTCGAGCAAAGCAATACCTCGGTCATCATCGGCGAGGCCATCGTCGCCAAGGGCTATCGCCGCCTGCATCGGGGCGTTCCGATCGAACTCGAAGTGGCGCGGTTCCTCACCGAGAAAGCCGGCTATGCCAACACGCCGCCGCTCCTGGGGTCGGTGGAACACGTCGACGCGGATGGGACGCCGACGGCCCTGTGCATCCTGCAGGGGTTCGTCCCCAATCAGGGCGACGGCTGGCGGGTCACCCTCAACCACCTGGCGCGCCTCCTGGAGACGGGAGCGCTTGATGGGCTCGAACCCGACCCCGCGCTGCCCGACATGGGCCGCTTCTATTCGGCGCTCGTCGAAATGTTGGGCACCCGGACCGGCGAGTTGCATCAAGCCTTCGCGCTGACCACCGGTGACGCGGCCTTCGATCCGGAGCCGATCGACGCCGCCGATCTTGCCGCCTGGAAGGAGCAGGTGCTGGGTCTCGCCCGTCAGGCGCTTATCTCGGTGGAAGGGGCGCTCGGCGCCCTGCCGGAGCCGGTGCGCGCGGTGGCGGAGGAAGTGCTGGCCGACCGCGACGCGCTCGACGATCTCGTCGCCGACCGGCTGCCGGACAGCATCGCCGCCGCCAAGTCCCGCTATCACGGCGATTATCATCTGGGTCAGGTGCTGGTCGCCCGGGACGATTGGATGATCATCGATTTCGAGGGCGAGCCGTTGCGTTCCCTCGACGAACGCCGGGCCAAGCACTGCCCGCTGAAGGACGTCGCCGGCATGTTGCGGTCGTTCAACTACGCCGCCTGGGCGGCCCTGTTCGACGCCACCGCCGAACGACCCGAGGATTTCGAACACCTGCGGCCGGTGGTCGAAAGCTGGGAGGAAGAGGCGACGGCCGCCTTCCTGGCCGGCTACCGCCAGGCGGTCGAAGGCTGCCCGACCTATCCGGCGATCGCCGAGGAGGCCGAGGCGCTGATCGATCTGTTCCTCCTCGAGAAGGCGGCGTACGAAATCCGCTACGAGATCGGCAATCGGCCAAACTGGGCGCGCATACCGCTGCTTGGCCTGCGGCGTCTGATGCAGACAAGGAAGGGATGAGGGCATGACCCCGATAGAGCTTTCCAGAAATGTCGAGAAAATCATCGCCGCGACGCACAGCGATCCCTTCGGCTTCCTCGGCATGCACGAAGAAGCCGGAAAAGGATTGGTCGTCCGCGCGTTTCTGCCCGAGGCGGCGACGGTTCACGTCATCCATGCCAAGGATGGCAGCGTCGCCGCCGAACTGCCACGCATCCACGAGGCCGGCTTCTTCGTCGGACCGGTGGCGAAGAAGGGCTCCTTCTTCCCCTATCGGCTGCGCGTCGAAACGGCGGCCGGCACCCGGGAGATCGAGGATCCCTATCGTTTTCCGCCCATTCTGGGGGAGATGGATGTCTACCTCATCGCCGAGGGCAAGCACCTGCGGCTCGACGAGAAATTGGGCGCGCGGCCGATGACGATAGAGGGCGTCGCCGGTGCCGGCTTCGCCGTGTGGGCGCCGAACGCGGCCCGGGTCAGCGTCGTCGGCGATTTCAACGGCTGGGACGGCCGCCGCCATCCGATGCGGTTTCGCGCCGAGTGCGGCGTCTGGGAGATCTTTCTGCCCGGTATCGGCGAAGATGCGCTGTACAAATACGAGATCGCCTCGAAGGACGGCAAGCTGATGGCGCTGAAGGTGGATCCGTTCGCCTTCTTCTGCGAACAGGCGCCCGGCACCGCGGCGCTGGTCTATGATCTGTCGCGCTATTGGTGGGACGACGGCGCGTGGATGAAGACGCGCGGCGCGACGCTCACCCGCGACGCGCCGGTCTCCATCTACGAGGTGCATCTGGGCTCGTGGCGGCGCGGCGCCGAGGCCGGCCGCCGCTACCTGACCTACCAGGAACTGGCCGACACGCTGATCCCATACGTCAAGGACATGGGCTTCACCCATATCGAGTTGTTGCCGATCTCCGAGCATCCGTTCGACGGCTCATGGGGCTATCAGCCGCTGGGCCTGTTCGCGCCGACCAGCCGATTCGGCCGCCCCGACGACTTCCGCAACTTCGTCGACCGCTGCCACAAGGCCGGCATCGGTGTCATCAACGACTGGGTGCCGGGCCACTTCCCGACCGACCCGCAGGGACTTGGCTGGTTCGACGGCACCGCGCTCTATGAACACGCCGACCCCAGGCGGGGCAAACACCAGGACTGGGGCACGCTGGTCTACAACTACGGGCGTTACGAGGTCGCCGACTACCTGCTCAACAATGCCCTGTTCTGGCTCGAGGAGTATCACCTTGACGGGCTGCGCGTCGACGCGGTCGCCTCGATGCTCTACCTCGACTACAGCCGAAAGCCCGGCGAGTGGCTTCCCAACGAGTACGGCGGCAACGAGAACCTGGAGGCGATCGCCTTCTTGCGGCGCGTCAACGAGCACCTCTACGGGCAATTCCCCGATACCACCACCATCGCCGAGGAGTCGACCTCCTGGCCAATGGTCTCCCGGCCGGCCTATCTCGGCGGGCTCGGCTTCGGCTACAAGTGGAACATGGGCTGGATGCACGACACCCTGTCCTACCTCAGCCGGGAGCCGATCTACCGCAAGCACCATCACGATCAGCTCACCTTCTGTCTCGTCTATGCCTTCGCCGAGAACTTCGTGTTGCCGCTGAGCCACGACGAGGTGGTGCACGGCAAGGGCTCGCTGTTGGGCAAAATGCCGGGCGACCACTGGCAGAAGTTCGCCAACCTTCGCGCCTACTTCGGTTTCATGTTCACCCATCCCGGCAAGAAGCTGTTGTTCATGGGCGGCGAGTTCGCACAGGAGCGGGAATGGAACCATGATGCCGGCCTCGACTGGCACCTGCTCGACGATCCCCTTCACGCCGGCGTGCAGGGCCTGGTCAGGGATTTGAACCGCGTGTATCGAGAGGTGCCGGCGTTGCACCGGCTCGACTGCGAGCCCGCCGGCTTCGAATGGATCGACTGCACCGACTGGGAGAAGAGCGTCATCGCCTTTTTGCGGCGCGGACCCGAGCCGGCCGACTTCGCCGTCGTCGTCTGCAACTTCACGCCCGTGGTGCGGGAGGGATATCGCATCGGCGTCCCGGAAGCGGGGCTCTACCGCGAGCGGATCAACACCGACGCCGCGTTTTATGGCGGCAGCGGCGTCGGCAATGCCGGCGCGGTGATGGCCGACGACATCGCCTGCCACGGCCGGCGCTATTCGCTGAACCTGACCCTGCCGCCGCTGGCCACCCTAATCTTCGTGCCGGACCGCCCGCCGCGCTAGGCCGAGGCGCGCCGGCGGAGATGGGATGCTTTCCGCCGCCGCCCCTGCTATTGATTGACGGTGCGACAGGGTTAAACAGGATCGGGGAGGCGACGATGGCGCCACATGACGCGCGGACGACCGACGGACAGGGGCGTCTTTACGACAGCATTGTCGACACGATCGGCAACACGCCTTGCATCCGGGTCAACTCTTTGGCACCGGAACACGTTCGCCTCTACGTCAAGGCCGAGTTCTTCAATCCGGCGGCGTCGGTGAAGGATCGCCTCGCCGTCAGCATCATCGAGGAAGCCGAGCGCAGCGGCGCGCTGAAGCCGGGACAGACGGTGGTCGAGGCGACTAGCGGCAACACCGGCATCGGCCTCGCCATGGTCTGCGCGGCGAAAGGCTATCCCCTCGTCGTCACCATGGCGGAGAGCTTTTCCATCGAGCGGCGCAAGCTGATGCGCTTTCTGGGCGCCAAGGTCGTGCTGACGCCCAAGGAAAAGAAAGGCTACGGCATGTACCTGAAGGCGGTGGAGCTGGCCGAGGCCAACGGCTGGTTCCTGGCGCGCCAGTTCGAGACCGACGCCAACGCCAAGATTCACGCGGACACGACGGCGCGCGAGATCCTCGCCGATTTCACCGACAGCCGGCTCGACTACTACGTCACCGGCTACGGCACCGGCGGGACGGTTACCGGCGTCGGCCGCGTCCTGCGCCAGGCCCGCCCCGAGACCAAGATCATCCTGAGCGAGCCCGCGAACGCGCAGATCGTCGGCAGCGGCCAGGTCCAGAAGCGCAACGCCGACGGCTCGCCGGCCGAAAGCCACCCGGCGTTCGAGCCGCATCCGATTCAGGGCTGGACCCCAGACTTCATTCCGCTGGTCCTGCAGGAGGCGATCGACAACCACTACTACGACGACCTCATCCCGGTCTCCGGCGCGCGCGGCATCGAGTGGTCGCGAAAGCTAGCGAGGAAGGAGGGCATCTTCACCGGCGTGTCGGGCGGCTCGACCTTCGCCGTCGCCATGGACATCGCCGAGCAGGCGGAACCGGGGACGGTGATCCTCTGCATGCTCCCCGATACCGGCGAACGTTATCTCTCCTCGCCCCTGTTCGAGGGAATCCCGGAGGCCATGACCGAAGAGGAACGCGCGCTGTCGCTCTCCACCCCCGGCTTCCACATGCCATGATCGGGGATGTCGTCGTCAGCCACCCCTTGAGGCGGGCCGGCCGCGCACCGCTGACCTTCCGCGCCGTGGCAAAGCTTCAGCGTCGATCCGGGTTTCAGGTCGGCAAACCTGGACGGCTTGGCTAAAAGTGGTGGGCGCACAAGGACTCGAACCTTGGACCCGCTGATTAAGAGTCAGCTGCTCTGCCAACTGAGCTATGCGCCCGCGCCGCATGGTCGCGATCGCTACCCCTAGCAAAGCGGCGGCGATTTGTCGACCCGCGCGTCACGCGAGGAGTTGCCGCCGTGTGTGGCCCGGCCCAAAGCGAGGCCACGTGCACCCAGCGGCGCCTGGTTGAGACCGATGGGGCGGCGCTCTCCGTCGTTCCAATTAATCCCCCGCGAGGCCCTGGCGGCCGACGGTGACGTCGCGGTGGATGTAGACCGACATCAACAGGCCGAAACCGGCCATGATGGTCAGGATTGCCGTGCCGCCGTAGGAGATCAGCGGCAGCGGCACGCCGACCACCGGCAACAGCCCCATCACCATCGCGACGTTGATGAACAGGTAGAGAAAGAAGGTCGCCGTCACGCCGATCGCCAGCAGACGGCCGAATTGGTGCTTGGCAGAAAGGGCGAAGGCGAAGCAGTAGCACAGCACCAGGCCATAGGCGAACAGCAAGGACAGGGCGCCGAACAGGCCGAACTCCTCGGCGAACATGGTGAAGATGAAGTCGGTCTGCTTTTCCGGCAGGAAGTTGAGATGGCTTTGCGATCCGTCGAGGAAGCCCTTGCCGAACATCCCGCCGGCACCAAGGGCGATCTTCGACTGCAGGATGTGATAGCCGGCACCCAGCGGATCGCGGCCGGGATCGAGGAAGGTGAGCACCCGTTCACGCTGATAGTCGTGCAGGAACTGCCAGGCGATCGGCATCGCCGCGGCGACGGTGGCGGCGGCGGAAACGAAAACCCACCAGCGCACGCCGGCTGCGAACAGTACCATCGCGCCGCCGGCGACCAGCATCACCGCCGTGCCGAGGTCCGGTTGGCGCAGCACCATGAGGGCCGGCAGACCGATCAGGATGGCCGGGAACAGCAGCGTCGACAGCCGACCCATGGCATCCGCCGCAACGCCGTGAAAGTAGCGGGCGAGCGCCAGGATCAGCGCCAGCTTCATCAATTCGGAAGGCTGGATCTGGAAGCCGCCGATGCTGATCCAGCGCTGCGCCCCCATGCCGACGGAGCCCATGACCTCGACGCCGATCAGCAACACCAGGGTGGCCAAGTAAAGGGTATAGGCATGGCGGATCCAGAACCGCACGTCGGTGAGCGCGACGACGAGGAGGACGCCAAGCGCGACGACGAAGCGGATGATGTGGCGGATCGCCCACGGCTGCCAGTCGCCATTGGCCGCCGAATAGAGCATCGCCGCGCCGGCGCCGGCGATCAGCGTCAGCAGCAACAGGAAGACCCAGCGGATCTGCGAGATCTTCTGGCCCAGCGTCAGCCGATTGCGATCGAAGGCGTTGATGTCCATCCCATTACCCGTCGGTTGCTGTTCAGGCCGTTTCCGCGACAGCGCCGCCCGACGTCGCTCAGCCCTCGGTGCGGGCGATCAGACGGTTCTCGAAGTGACGCGCGGCGAGCAGTACGTCGCGCGCCACCGGCGCCGCCGCCTTCGAACCGCCGCCGCCATGTTCGATCACCACCGCCACCGCGTAACGCGGCTTATTGGCCGGCGCGTAGCCGATGAACAGGGCGTGGTCGCGCCGCTCCCACGGCAGGTCCTCGTTCTTGATGACGCCGGCCTCGCGTTCCGCCTTGGTAATCCGCCGCACCTGCGAGGTGCCGGTCTTGCCGGCCATCGCGTAGCCCTCGATGTCGATGGCGGAGCCGTGCGCCGTCCCGCGCCGCCCATTGACGACGTTGTCCAACGCTTGCTGGATGGCCGCCATGTGCGCGCTGTCGATGCCGACCGGCGGCAAGGCGGCCGGCGTATCGGCGGCCGCCGCGTCCTCGGTGACGACGTCGCGGACGATCCTGGGCGTGACCGCGTAGCCGCCGTTGGCGAGGCGGGCCGTCATCACCGCCAACTGCAGTGGGGTCGTTAGCACGTAGCCCTGGCCGATCCCGGCGACCAGCGTCTCGCCGATCTGCCAGGGCACGCCGACATGGTCGGCCTTCCATTGGCGCGTTGGCATCAATCCCGCCTTTTCGGAGGGAAGCCCGATGCCCATCCGCTCACCGAGACCAAAGCGGTTCGCCATCTCGGAGATGGTGTCGATGCCGGTGCGCCGCGCCGCCTCATAGAAGTAGACGTCGCAGGACTGGGCGATCGCCGAGTCCAGCTGCATGGTGCCATGGCCGCCGCGTTTCCAGCAGTGGAAGGTGGATCGGCCGAGCCTGGTGCGGCCGTAGCAGGCGACGGTGGTTTGCGGCGTGATGACACCTTTTTCCAGCGCCGCGAGGGCCACGACCGGCTTGAACGTCGAGCCCGGCGCGAACAGGCCGGTGATCGCCTTGTTGGTCAGCGGTGCCTTGGGATTGGAGATCAGCGCCCGCCATTCCTCGCCGCTCAGGCCGCGGTTGAAGGCGTTGGGGTCGAAGGCCGGGCTCGAGGCGAGGGCCAGGATGTCGCCGCTCCACACATCCATGACGGCGACGGCGCCGCTCTCCTCGCCGAGGCGCTCGAAGGCGTATTGCTGCAGGTCCAGATTGAGGGTCACCGCGACGTCGCTGCCCGGTTGCGCATCCTCGCGGCGGATTTCGCGGATGACCCGGCCGGCGGCGTTGATCTCGACGTGCGAGGTGCCGGCGCCGCCGCGTAGCGCGCGGTCGTACGTCCCCTCGATGCCGGCGCGGCCGACGCGGAAACCCGGCAGGGCCAGGACGGGATCGCCGGTCAGGTCGTCCTCCGCCGCCGGCGCGACGTAGCCGAGGACGTGGGCGAGGGACCTGCCGAACGGATAATACCGGCTCTGGCCCGCCTCGATGCTGATGCCCGGCAGATCCGCCGCGTGAACCTCGATCCGCGCCACGTCGTCCCACTCGAGGCTTTCCCGGATGACGACGGGAACGAATTTTCGCCGCCGGTTCAGTTCGCGGCGGACGCGCTCGACCTCCTCGGCATCGGCGCCGATTAGTCCATGCAGGGTGCGCAGCGTCGCCTTCGGGTCCGGGGCGTGCTCGGCGACGAAGACGAGCCGATAGACTTGCTGGTTGACGGCCAGCGGCCGCCCGTGGCGGTCGACGATGCGGCCCCGCGGCGGCGCCCGCAAGCGGACATTGATGCGGTTGTCGTCGGCGAGGGTCGCGTACTCGTCGGCCTTCAACACCTGCAGGTAATAGAGGCGGCCGGCGAGGACGCCCATCAGCACGCCCTTGCCGGCGGCCAGCATCAGGGCGCGACGGGTGAACTGTTTCTGGACTTCGGCGTCGCGGGGCATCGGCGGCCTATGTCTCGTCGCTCGCTTCGCAGCGCAGGAATATCCAGGCGAAAACCGGATAGACGCAAATCGTCGCCAGCGCCTGTAAGCCGAGGTCTCCCGGCGCCAACAGGGTAAGGTGATACAGCGACCCCAAGGCCCAACTCAACGCCGCCGCGCCGATGACGACGCCAGCGAAGCCGAGCCAGACGATGGTGAACGATTTGCCGGCGAAGAAACGCCTTTGGGTGGTGATCGCCGCATGGGCGACGACGTAGACGATGGCGTGCGCGCCAAGCGGGGCGCCGATCAAAATGTCGTGGAACAGCCCGAAGGCGAACGCGGCGACCGCCGGGACGGCCGTCGGGCGGTAGAGCAGCCAGAAGAAAAGGGCCAGGATCGGTAGCCAAGGAGCGGCTGGCACCGACAACGAGGCGCGCGCGGGCATCGCCATGATGAGGACGAGGATGAAGAGGGTCAGCGTCGGAAAAACGGCGCGAACCGCGATGTCGAGACTGAATTCCTTCGGGTCCTTCACGGTGTCGGCCAAGAGACGCCGGCAGGCATCGGGCCGACACCATCGTAAAGCGCATCGCTCAGTCCGCCACCGGTATCGAAAACGCCCGAGGCGATTGTTCCGAGGTCGAAATCGGCGACGCGCACGAACTCGGTGTCGTTGGCCATGGTGTAAAGGTCGGCCTTCGGCTGCGTCCGCGTGGTTTCGCTGACACGACCGAGTGGTAGCCCCGGGGGGAAGACGCCGCCATGACCGGAAGTGGCGATGCGGTCGCCGGGCGAAATGGCCGCGTTCGGCGGCAGGTGGATCAGCCGTGGATGGTTGGTGTTATCGCCGGCAAGGATGGCCCGTATGTTCAGGGGGCCGACAAAGACGGGAATGCGCGAATTCAGATCGGTGACAAGCAGCACGCGCGAGGCGTTCGGGGCGACGCTGACGACCCGGCCGAGGACGCCACGGTCGCCGATGACGACGTCGTGCTTGCTGACGCCGTGTTCGCCGCCGGCGTTGATGAGCACGCTGCGGGCGAACATACCGGCGCTGTCGCTGACGATGCGGCCACCGACGTACTCCGCTTTCGCCGGCGGAACGAAATTCAGCAACTGACGGAGTTGCTGGTTTTCCGCCTGCAGGCGGCGGGCGATCGCCTCCCACTGCAGTAGCCGCAGGCGCTCCTCGCGCAGCCGTGCGTTCTCTTCGCCGACGGCCAGCCAATAGCGGAAGTCCTCGACCCGGTTGGCCATCAGGTCGGCCGGACGCGAGACTGCCTCGAGAAACGGGACCGTCGCGTTTTCGACGCTGCCGCGGAGGTCGCGGACGACGACGGCGTCGGATTTGCCGAGCAGCATCACGCCGACGCCGGCAATGATGAGGAAGCCGTAAAGGAACCAGGGGCCGAAGAGTTTGAGAACGGCGGTCATTTCGCGCCTGCAACGCTCCCGGAGATCATGCCGACTGGCGTCATATGTCCTTCGACAGAAAAGTCAGCCTGTTGATGCGCGGAATATTCTATTAATGGACCGTTAACGAACCGATAACTTGGTTCCACAAACGCCCGCTGGCGCATCAATACATGGTTGAGAGAACCGTGTTCAATGCTTTCATGTTTTCCAACACGCGGCCGGTGCCAAGCGCGACACAGGAAAGCGGATCCTCGGCAATGGTAACCGGTAATCCCGTCGCATGGCGCAGGACGAATGCCGTATTATCAAGGAGAGAACCGCCGCCGGTAAGTACAATTCCCTTGTCGACGATATCCGCCGCCAATTCCGGCGCCGTATGCTCGAGGGCGACTTTCACCGCATCGATGATCGAGCCGACGGGCTCGGCGAGACTTTCCGAGATCTGCCGTTCGCTGATGACGAGTTCTTTCGGTACCCCGTTCATCAGATCACGCCCCTTGATTTCCAACAGGCGCCCGTCGCCGTCCTCGGGCGGACAGGCGGAGCCGATCGTTTCCTTGATTCGCTCGGCGCTGCTTTCGCCGATCAGCAGATTATGGTTGCGCCGGATGTAGGCGATGATCGCCTCGTCCATCTTGTCGCCGCCGACGCGGACGCTCTTGGAATAGACGATGCCGCCGAGCGACAGCACGGCGACCTCGGTGGTGCCGCCGCCGATATCGACGACCATAGAGCCGGTCGGCTCCGTCACCGGCAGGCCGGCGCCGATCGCCGCCGCCATCGGCTCCTCGATCAGATAGACGCGCCGGGCGCCGGCACTCTCCGCCGATTCCTGGATGGCGCGGCGTTCGACCGCCGTCGACCCGCTCGGCACGCAGACGATACACAGCGGGCTGACGTAGCTGCGTCGGTTATGCACCTTGCGGATGAAATACTTGATCATCTCCTCGGCGACTTCGAAGTCGGCGATGACGCCGTCGCGCAGGGGCCGAATCGCCTGGATGTTGCCGGGCGTTCGGCCAAGCATCAGCTTGGCTTCCTCGCCGACGGCAAGAACCTGCTTGCGACCCTTGTGTTCGACGATGGCGACAACGGAGGGCTCGTTGAGAATGATCCCCCGTCCCTTGACATAGACGAGGGTGTTCGCGGTCCCAAGGTCGATCGCCATGTCCGCGGAGAGAAAGCCGAAAAGCTGTGAGAGCATCGCGCGTGCGGGGGTCCAAAAGCCGGGAGAGTAAGATACAAGCAGAGGATGGGCCGGCGGTGCAAGAGGCACCACCGGCGGGTCGGTTCACGTCTTCAGGTTTGGCCCCCTCGAGACAGGGGTCCGTCTCAGGCGGAGAGGGCCGAGGGAGCGGTTTTCTCCCTCTTGATCAGCAGCTTATTCAGTGCGTTGAGGTAAGCCTTGGCCGACGCGGCGATGGTGTCGGTATCCGCGCCTTGGCCGTTTACCGTCTTGCCGTCTTCCTCGAGGCGGACGGTGACTTCGGCCTGGGCGTCGGTGCCGCCGGTAACCGCGTGCACCTGATAGAGTTTGAGTCGCGCCTTGGTCTCGAACATCGCCTTGATCGCGCCGAACACCGCGTCGACCGGGCCGTCGCCCTCTTGGTCGCGCCGCGTTTCCTCGCCGTCGATGTTCAATGTCAACGTCGCCTTGGCCTTGCGCAGGCCGCATTGCACCTGCAGGTCGACGAGGCGGATTCGCTGCTGGGCGGCGAGGATTTCGTCATCGACAAGGGCGATAATGTCTTCGTCGAAGATCTCCTTCTTGACGTCGGCCAGCCCCTTGAAGCGGTTGAAGGCGTCCTCGAAGGCGTTGTCGCCGAGATCGTAGCTCAGTTCCTTCAGCTTCTCGCGGAAGGCATGGCGGCCCGAAAGCTTGCCGAGTACCAGCTTCGACGCGGTCAGGCCGACCGATTCCGGCGTCATGATCTCGTAGGTCTGCGCGTTCTTCAGCATGCCGTCCTGATGTATTCCCGATTCGTGGGCGAAGGCATTGGCGCCGACGATCGCCTTGTTCGGCTGGACGACGAAGCCGGTGACCGCCGAGACCAGCCGCGAGGCGCGCATGATATTCTCGGTGACGATGCCGGTGCGGTAGGGCAGCATGTCCTGGCGGGTGCGCAGCGCCATGACGATCTCTTCCATCGCCGCGTTGCCGGCACGTTCGCCGAGGCCGTTGATGGTGCATTCGACTTGGCGGGCACCGGCGCTGATCGCCGCCAGGGAGTTGGCGACGGCGAGACCCAGATCGTTATGGCAGTGTACCGACAGCACCGCCTTGTCGATGTTCGGCACGCGGTTGCGCAGCATGCGGATCAGCGCCGCGAACTCCGCCGGGATGGTGTAGCCGACGGTGTCGGGGATGTTGATGGTCCGCGCGCCGGCGTCGATCGCCGCCTCGACGCAGCGGCAGAGGAAGTCGTCCTCGCTGCGCGAGCCGTCCTCGCACGACCATTCGACATCGTCGGTGAACTTGCGCGCATGGCGCACGCTCTCGATGACCTTCTCGTGGACGGCGTCCGGCTCCATCTGCAGTTTGTGCTTCATGTGCAGCGGACTGGTCGAGATGAAGGTGTGGATGCGGCCGCGTTCGGCCGGCGCGATCGCCTCGGCGACGCGTTCGATATCGTGCCGAGTCGCCCGGCTCAGTCCGCAGACGATGGACTTTTTGACGGTCTTGGCGATCTGCTGGACCGCGTTGAAGTCGCCTTGCGACGCCGCCGGAAAGCCGGCTTCGATGACGTCGACGCCCATTTCCTCGAGGACTTGGGCGATGCGCAGTTTTTCTTCCAGGTTCATGGACGCGCCAGGCGACTGTTCGCCGTCACGCAAGGTGGTATCGAAAATGAGGACCTGTTCGGTCTCGGCTTCAGTCGTCATGGGATGCCCCCTTCGACTTGGTAGACGTGGATTTCGTAACGGTTAAGTCCGGAAATCCCCTGAATGCGCGGTCATCGGCGGCAAAAAGGGCGCGAGACGTGCACTCAGGGGCACGTAAGTCGAAGGAACCGGAGGCCGAGCCGCCCGGTGCGGTTAGCCTGTGGCGCACACGCGACAAAGTGCTCGGGATGGGTGTGCCACCCTAGCCAGTCTTCCGTCACCATCCGTTTGGCCGTCGTGCGCATTGCCGGTCAAATACTCATTCGCAGATCGCCTTGGCGAGAATAACACCGCCGGAGGCAACATCACCTCATCTGACAGCCCCGTATAAACACTATGCTCGCTAGGTCTTGTCAACCGAAATAGTGGAGTGGTCTTTTTTTCAGCTCCGCGATCGGGTAAGACCAGCGATTCGCGTCAAGCCGTGAGGGCGGCGGCGGTTGGCGACAAGGTTCCAGGCAGGCTGTGCACCGTTGGCGCCCGCATTAGGACGGCTTGCTCGACAAGAAATTGACGCCGAATCCAAGGCCGATGAGGGCGACGCCGATGGCATGCCAACACGCCCGCTTCCAAGAAAACGGAGCATACCCTTCGCTGGTCGGCAAGGGTTTGCCGCCGGGGCCGAGGGGTTTTCCGCCGCGACGCGAAAGGATGTCCCAGGCCATATCGGAAACGGTTGGATAGACAAGAGCCATGGCCCCGAGGACACCAAGGATGTCTCCGCTGGATGGCCATCGGGCTGCCAAGTAGCGGGACCCCGACCACCCCACGACGACGACGACAACCCAGAAAAGCGACGTTACGAGAAAGTGGCGGCCGGCCATTCGGGCGTCAGAAGTCGATCAAGTTGAGGGGTTCGGCTATTTCTTTGCGAAAATCGGCCGCGCTCAATCCGGATCCCTTGCCGGCCACCTTGATGCCCTCGACCACCGGGAGGGTAACCTCATCCGGACCGGAGACATGCACGTCGAAATCCTGGCTGGGGTGGGTCGAAAGACCTGAACGCACTTGGGCCAGCCCATGAAGAAACGCCAGAATGAATGCCTTGCGCTCCGCGCGGCTGATCGAGGACTGGCGGAGCAGATTATTGAGCGCTTGCAGCGCTTCGAGCACGCCCTTGGCCTCGGTGCCGATGAATTCATGGCCTTCGATCACCAGCCGCCGGGTTGATTCCTCGAAATCTCGTTCCTGGTCATTCTGATCTTCAGCATCGGCGGCGTCGCCAAGCGATGCCAGCAATTCTTCGAGCGACGTCTCGCACGCGGCGAGATAACCACGCAGAGTGCCCAGCCGCGTGCCGGGCCCCAACCCGTTTTCCAGGCGCGAGACTTCGCTCTGGCTTGTTCCCATTCTGGCGGCAACGTCGACTTGGTTGCCGACCGTCGCCTTCCTGTGCGCAACCATCCGGTTCTGCAGTCGCACATACCAAAGCGAGTCGGCGGTATCATCCGCCGTAAGCGTCGTGCCGGTGAAATACTCGTAGGCCTCGGCCGCGTCCCGAAACTTCTGCTCCCGGCTGGCCGGACAGTTGTTGAGTACAGGGGTTAACATCTTTTTTGCCATCGTGCTTCTACCGTTCAACGCGGGAGTACGGATAATCTTCCAAAATTCTAGGCATGACCACCTCTTCAAAATCCTGGAACGTGTCGTCGGTCGGCGACGCGACAGTGGTCATCGCGATCAGCCGTTCTATGCCATTATCTTCCCGGATAAACCAAATCCGGCACTTCGGGACGAATTTAGGCGGAAACATTTCCAGCAGTTGTCCACCCCAGGGGGCGTATCGGACCTCGTACACAGTGTCCGCCGCGGTGCGAAGGTCTCCTTTGTGTTCGCTGATCAGCTCCGGGATCACCCTTTTGCCGTGTTTGTCGATCGTTCCCCAAAGTTTCGTGCAGAGCATTTTGAGCTCTTCAAGTTGCGGCCGGGACGGTCGGTCGCTGACGACCCCGTCCCGATCGCCATAGATCCTTTTCAGATCAGACTCGAACGCGTCGTGATGGGGGCGTGCCGCCACGCTCATGTCACTACCCAATATTATGGGGTTACCAGCATATTTTCGCAAGCGATCTTCGACAAAGAGGCACGAACGGGACCACCGATTCCGAACACATCTGGATCGACCATGGACAGGTCTTGGCCAATCAGGGAATGAAGGGTCGACGGAAGCGGTTGGGCCGTCAACCGCCCTTTCGCCGCGCCGCGATGCCACGGGTCGCGGCGCGTAATGGCGGTGTGACGGGCTTTCCGAGCCGGCGCCACGCCGGCGCATCGCGTCGATCGAGGTTTAGTTTTTCGCCTTATCGACCAGGCGGTTGGCGGCGATCCACGGCATCATGCCGCGCAGGCGTTCGCCGACCGCCTCGATGTCGTGCTCGGCGGCGCGGCGGCGCATCGCCTTGAAGCTGGGCTGGCCGGCGCGGTTCTCCGTCATCCAGTCCTTGACGAATCGGCCCGATTGAATGTCATCGAGCACATCCTTCATCCGCGCCTTGACGCCGGGGTCGATCAGGCGCGGCCCGCTGGTGTAATCGCCGTACTCGGCGGTGTTGGAGATGGAATAGCGCATGTTGGCGATGCCGCCCTCGTAGATCAGGTCGACGATCAG
>CAYWRP010000038.1:18208-27525 GCA_964460955.1 uncultured Rhodospirillaceae bacterium
TTGCACCTCTTCAAGGATCCGTTTCATCTCGGCCTTGGTCTGGTCGTTCACCAGCCGCGGCCCTCGACTATAATCGCCGTACTCGGCCGTATTCGAAATGCTGTGCCGCATATAACTCAAGCCCCCCTGATAGATCAGGTCGACGATCAGCTTGACCTCGTGCACGCACTCGAAATAGGCCATTTCCGGCGAGTAACCCGCCTCGACGAGGGTTTCGTAACCGGCCATGATCAGCGACGTCAGCCCGCCGCACAGCACCGACTGCTCGCCGAACAGGTCGGTTTCGCACTCCTCGCGGAAGGTGGTCTCGATGATCCCCGACCGCCCGGCGCCGAGCGCGGTCGCATAAGCAAGCGCGATCTCCAAGGCGTTGCCGCTGGCATTCTGGCCAACCGCGACCAGGGAGGGGACACCGGCGCCGCGCACGTATTCGGACCGCACCGTGTGGCCGGGCCCCTTCGGCGCGACCATGAAGACGTCGAGATCGCCGCGCGGTTCGATCAGCCGGAAATGGAAGTTGAGGCCATGCGCGAACGCCAGTGCCGCGCCCTCGCGGAGGTTGGCTTCGAGGTGATCCCGGTAGAGGTCGGCCTGCAATTCGTCGGGCGCCAGGATCATGACGATGTCCGCCCACGCAGCCGCTTCCGCCGGCGTCTTCACAGGAAGGCCTTCGCCTTCCGCCTTCTTCGCCGACGCCGAGCCGGGGCGCAGGGCGACCGCTACCTCGCCGACGCCGCTGTCGCGCAGGTTCAGCGCATGCGCGTGCCCCTGGCTGCCGTAGCCGACGATGGCGATCTTCTTGCCGGTGATGATGTTCAGGTCCGCGTCCTGTTCATAATAAACGCGCATGGCCTGTCTCCCCTTTGACCCTAATTCGTGATGTTGATGATGGCGTGGGCGGTTAGCGAAGCCCTTCGGCGCCGCGGGCGATGGCGACGACGCCGGTACGCGCGACGTCGCGCAGGCCCAGCGGCCGCATCAAGTCGATGAAGGCATTCAGCTTGCCGGTCTTGCCGACGATCTCGAAGACGAACGATTCGTTGGTGCTGTCGACGACGCGGGCGCGGAAGATGTCGGCGATGCGCAGCGCCTCGACGCGCGCCTCGCCGGTACCGCCGACCTTGACCAGCGCCATCTCCCGCTCGACGTGCGGGCCCTCGACGGTCAGGTCGCTCACCGTGTGAACAGGCACCAGCCGGTCGAGCTGCGCCTTGATCTGTTCGATCACCTGTGGCGTGCCCGAGGTGACGATGGTGATCCGCGACAGCCGCCCGGTGGCCTCCACCTCGGCGACGGTGAGGCTCTCGATGTTGTAGCCGCGGCCGGAAAACAGGCCGATGACGCGTGCCAGAACGCCCGGTTCGTTGTCGACAAGCACGGCGATGGTATGGGTTTCGTTTGTCTGCAGGGGGGTCATCTTTGTGTGACTTTCGTTGTCGGCCGGGGCAGCAATCCCCGGCCGGTTGGGGCGGGCCTCGATTTTCGCGAGCCGGTGGGGTGGTTCTAAACGAGCACCATGCCTTCCTCGGAAACCGGTTTCTCGGCCGAGTCGCCCGGGCCGAGCAGCATCTCGTTGTGCGCCGCGCCCGACGGGATCATCGGGAAGCAGTTTTCCGCCTTGTCGACCAGGATGTCGGCAACGACCGCCTTCGGCGTCGCCAGCATCTCCTTGATCACGGCGTCGAGGTCGCCGGCCTTTTCCGCCCGCAGGCCGACGGCGTGGAACGCTTCCGCCATCCGGACGAAATCGGGCAGCGAGTCCATGTAGCTTTCCGAATAGCGGCCACCGTGCAGCAGTTCCTGCCATTGGCGCACCATGCCCATGTACTCGTTGTTGAGGATGAACACCTTCACCGGCAGGCGGTACTGGGCGATCGTCGACAGCTCCTGGATGTTCATCATGATCGACGCCTCGCCGGCGATATCGATCACCAGCGCGTCCGGGTGGGCGATCTGCGCGCCCATCGCCGCCGGCATGCCGTAGCCCATGGTGCCGAGGCCGCCGGAGGTGAGCCAGCGGTTCGGTTTCTCGAAGCCGAAGTGCTGTGCCGCCCACATCTGGTGCTGGCCGACCTCCGTCGTAATGAACACGTCGTCGCGACCCTTGGTCAGCTCAAAGAGGCGCTGGATGGCGTATTGCGGCTTGATGACGTCGCCGTTTTGGGCGAAGGCGAGGCTCCGGCGCGCCCGCCAGTGGTCAATCTGCCGCCACCAGGAGGCCAGCTTTTCCTTCTTGTGCCGCGCCTGATACTTGTCCTTCCAGATGGCGATCATCTTCGCCAGAACGTTGCCGACATCGCCGACGATACCGACGTCGACCATCACGTTCTTGTTGATCGACGACGGATCGATGTCGACGTGGATCTTCTTCGAGCCGGGCGAGAAGGCGTTGAGCCGGCCCGTCACCCGGTCGTCGAAGCGCGAACCGATCGCCGCCATTACATCGCATTGATGCATCGCGTGGTTGGCTTCGTAGGTGCCGTGCATGCCGAGCATGCCCAGGAACTGCGGGTGCGAGGCCGGCAGCGCGCCAAGCCCCATCAAGGTCAGCGTCGTCGGGAAACCGGTCAGATCGGCGAATTCGGTGAGCAGCTCGGAGGCCCGCGGCCCGGCGTTGACGACGCCGCCGCCGCAGTAAAGGATCGGCCGCTCGGCCTTCGCCAGCAGCGCCACCGCCTGCTCGATCTTGTCCATGTCGCCCTCGACCTTCGGCCGATAGGTCTTGTGGACGATACTGTCCGGCGGCGTGTAGCTGCCGAGCCCCATGGAGACGTCCTTGGGCAGGTCGATCAGCACCGGGCCGGGCCGGCCGCTGCGCGCCACGTAGAAGGCCTCGTGGACGACGCGCGCCAGATCGTCGGTGCTCTTCACCAGGTAGTTGTGCTTGGTGCAGGGCCGGGTGATGCCGGTGGTGTCGCACTCCTGGAACGCGTCGTTGCCGATCAGGTGCGTCGGCACCTGGCCCGAGATGCAGACCAGCGGAATACTGTCCATCAGCGCGTCGGTAAGCCCCGTGACGGCGTTGGTCGCGCCGGGGCCAGAGGTGACAATGACGACGCCGACATTGCCGGAGGACCGCGCGTAGCCCTCGGCGGCATGCACCGCGCCGCCCTCCTGGCGGACGAGGACATGGCGGATCTGGTTTTGCAGGAACAGCTCGTCGTATACGGGGAGGATGGCGCCGCCCGGATAGCCGAATACGTCCGTGACGCCCTGATCGATCAAGGCCCGGATCATGATCTGCGCACCCGTCATTTGCTCGTTTGTCATGCGATCCTCTCTTCCACGCATACGGTGACGGCGATTTTGCTAAGCCGTGTGGGATTTCATAAATAACGGGCCCCGTGGTCGCGCGCGCTACCCGGGGCCCCTATGCGCGTATACGTAGTCGCTCAGGCGGGCAGGGTCAACAAAAACCGGCGAATAAACGTAAAGATTTTCGCTCGAACGCTTTCCGAATATTGCGCATCGATGACCAGATCGGCGGCGAACTGGTGCCTGATCCAGGTCATCTGGCGTTTGGCGTAGCGGCGCGTGTCTCGTTTGGCGAGCGTTATTGCGTC
This sequence comes from uncultured Rhodospirillaceae bacterium, assembly GCA_964460955.1. Classification (GTDB taxonomy): domain Bacteria; phylum Pseudomonadota; class Alphaproteobacteria; order Rhodospirillales; family Defluviicoccaceae; genus Defluviicoccus. The sequence goes on from CAYWRP010000038.1 coordinate 21,772, forward strand.
ATTCAGGGTTAAACTTCCGCGCAGATGAGCCATCAATTGCTTGGCGCCGACCGCCTTCATCGCCGGCAGCGTCTCCGGCAGGCCCCGCGCCAGCAGCGCCGCCGCCTCTTCCAGCGCCCCCGCCGCCAGCATTGCGTCGAAGCGTGCTTCCAGGGCGGCGTACAGCGGCTGGCGGTCGGGCACGAGAGCGAGGGTGGCGACGGGGGCGCCGGCGAGCGGCGCCGGTTGCGCCTCCCGCTGCCAGGCGGACAGCGGTTTGCCGGTCGCCTCGAACACCTCGCGGGCGCGCATCAGGCGTTGCCGGTCCGACGCCGGCAGCCGCGCCGCCGCCTCGGGATCGACCGCCGCAAGTTCGTCGCGGAAAGCCCGCCCGCCGAGACGCCGAAAGCGGTCGCGCGTCGCTTCGCGGACATCGTCGGGGATCGGCGGCACCGGGGCGAGGCCGGCCAGCAGCGACCGGATATAGAGGCCGGTGCCGCCGGTGACCAGCGCCAGGCGCCGCCGCTCGCCGATCGCCGCCAGGGTTTCCGCCGCCGCCGCCGTCCAGCGGCCGGCCGAGCACGCCTCTGCCGCCGGAATGAAGCCATAGAGGTGGTGCGGGGCGCGTGCCTCGTCGGCCGCCGTCGGCCGGGCGGTGAGGACACGCAGTTCCCGATAGACCTGCATGCTGTCGGCGTTGACGATTTCGCCGCCGAAAGCCTCGGCGAGATCGAGGGCGAGAGCCGACTTGCCGCAACCGGTCGGACCGGCGATGATGATCGCCAGCCCCGGCGGTGTCGCCGCTGGCCCGCCGGCGTCCGGCAATCGGCCGTCACCTGGGGCGGAGGAGGAGTTCATGGTCGTCGCCGATCATCTGACCGTTGTGACGCTGAATACGTGGAATGGCCAGGGCGATTTCGCCAAACGGCAGCGGGCGATCATCGACGGTCTGGCCGCCCTCGATCCGGACGTCGTCTTCCTGCAGGAAGTGTTCGCCGCGCCGGCGTTGAAAGCCAACCTGGCGCTGGCCTGCGCCGCCGCCCTCAATCGGCATTACGTGCACCATCCGGCGCGGGTGAAGCGGCGCGCCATCGGCGGCGTGGAGGTCGTCAGCACGTCCGGACTGTGCCTTCTCGCCCGCCGGCCGCCGCTGGCCCCGAGGGTGGTCGTCCTGCCGACCAACGCGGCCGACGGCGAGCGTCTGGCGCAGATCGCCTATATCGACTGGGAGGGGCGGGCGATTGCCCTAGTCAACGTCCATCTGTCCCACCTCGACGACCGGGACGATCTGCGGATCCTGCAGCTGGAGACGGTCGTCGACGCGCTGGTCACCGGCCGCCCGTTCGACGCGGCGATCGTCGCCGGCGATTTCAACGCCGCGCCGGGCAGCGCGGTCGTCTCGTGGCTGAAGGAGCATCCCGCCTTCGCCGTCGCCGACGCCTACGGCATTCTCAACCGGCCGTTCGCCACCCTGGTCGGCCAGGACGCCGACGCCGATCGCCACGCGTGCATCGACCATGTCTTCGTTCTGTCGCCGGCGCCGGTGCCGGCCCTGTCATTCGTCGCCGTCGACCGGGTGCTCGAACCGGGGACCGGCCCGCGGGGGGCGGCCAGCGATCACTACGGGGTGCGCGCCGGCATTCGCGTCAATGGAGGCGCCTGACGCGGCGGTCGCGCCCCGCTGCCCATTCCCGTCGGTTTAAAATCCATCTTAGCAATTTACCCCCTGATAAAGTTGTTTCTATAAAGGGCCGGCGCGATGCCATCGCGCACCGCACCACCCGCCCCACCATAAAACAAAAGGCCAACGTCATGCACGCTCACCGGATCGGCGACGCAATCACCACGAGGGCAGGGGCGGCCTGGCCCGTCGCGCTCGGCGTTCTTGCCCTTCTGCTGATCGCCGATCCGGCGGCCGCCGCCACCGCCGGCGAGGCGGCGCACGGCCAGGCGCCGCACCTCGACGGCGGCGCGCTGGCGCTGTGGTGGGCGGCACCATTCGCCGGCATGCTGCTCTCCATCGCGCTTTTCCCGCTGGTGGCGCCGGTGTTCTGGGAACACAACTTCGGCAAGATCTCGGCCTTCTGGAGCCTCGCCGTGCTGGTCCCGCTGACCCTGTTGTTCGGGTTCGGCTTGACGCTTTACGAACTGGTGCATCTGCTGTTCCTGGAGTATTTCCCGTTCATCATTCTCCTGCTGTCGCTGTTCACCGTCGCCGGCGGCATCCACTTCGCGGGCGACTTCCAGGGGACGCCGCTCAGCAATACCGCCTTTCTCGCCGCCGGCACCGCGCTGGCGAGCTGGACCGGCACGACGGGAGCGTCGATGCTGCTGATCCGCCCCGTCCTGCGCGCCAACGCCAAGCGCCGCTACAAGGTGCACGTCGTCGTCTTCTTCATCTTCCTCGTCAGCAACATCGGCGGCGCGCTGACCCCGCTCGGCGACCCGCCGCTGTTTTTAGGATTTCTCAAGGGCGTCGATTTCTTTTGGCCGACTGTGCACGTCTTCGTGCCGATGCTCGTCGTCGCCGTGCCGCTCTTGGCGATCTTCTTCGTCCTCGACACCATCCTCAGCCGCCGCGAGGCGCCGGGCGCCGCCGGGATGCCGGGCCGAAAGACGCGCATCCGCGTCCATGGTTGGCCCAATGTCTTCCTGCTCGCCTGCGTCGTCGGCGCGGTGCTGTTGAGCGGCACCTGGAAACCGGGCATCCATGTGACGCTCCACCACGTCGACATCGAGCTGCAGAACATCGCCCGCGATCTGCTACTGCTGCTCATCGCCTTTGTTTCGTGGCGCTTCACCAACCGCGACTACCGCACCGCCAATGCCTTCAACTGGCACCCCATCATCGAGGTGGCGAAGCTGTTCGCCGGCATCTTCATCACCATCGTCCCCGTCATCGCCATCCTGAAAGCCGGCGAGAGCGGCGCCCTGGCGGCGGTGGTCGGCGCCGTCTCCGACAATGGCGAGCCGCTCAACGCGATGTACTTCTGGCTCACCGGCCTGTTATCGAGCTTCCTCGACAACGCGCCGACCTACCTCGTCTTTTTCAATGCCGCCGGCGGCGCCGCGGAGACCCTGATGGGCCCGCTCGCCGGCACCCTGCTGGCGATCTCCGCCGGTGCTGTGTTCATGGGCGCCAACAGCTACATCGGCAACGCGCCCAACTTCATGGTCAAGGCGATCGCCGAGTCGCAAGGCGTCCGGATGCCGAGTTTCTTCGCCTACCTGCTCTGGTCGACGGTGTTCCTGCTGCCGCTGTTCGGCGTCCTGACGGTCATATTTTTCCTGTGACCCAGGGAAGGCCGGCATTGTGGCGGGAAACGCCTTGCGTGGCGGCTCGACGCCGGTGCCGGCCCCTTCAAGCTTCCGACTGATGGCGGGGGCCGCGACGCTGTTCACTCACGCCGTTCCCCCGCGCAAGGTCCTCCAAAGCCTGTTCGGCGGTTTGGATCGCGGCCTCATTGAGGCGACAAACGAGATCGCTATAGTTCTCGGACATCGGAGCGCCAGAGCGGCTGGCGTCGATGCACGCCTGTCGGGAAACAACCAGCGCGTCGATCAAGGCCGCGATAACAGCCTTCACTTGATCGTGGCTCATTGCCCTTTCTCCAGCCATCCGGCGACGAGGGCGGCGCCGCCGCGCCCGATCAGGGGGCTGGTGTGTTTCGGGTTCGTGATCGATGCCCCGAAACAGTCCGCCCCGGCGCCGTCATCGCCATCGCTCGATCCCTCGCCGGCGGAGATCTCGTCGTTACCGTCGCCAAGAACCGAGTCCGCAATACCCATGGAAAGCCACCTTGCTTCGAATGTTGAGCCAATCACCAAAGCCGCCTCATATGCGCGAGCATCGGGTATTTTCTAACCGCTTAAATTGCATTAGCGCGCTGATAACCAGTATCAGAAAGCGGTTAGCAGGACGTATACAGCGCGTTTACTGGGGCGCGCGAAGGGTCATTAAAGTTGTGGTTACGTGTTGCGGGTGATTTCCGTCCCAGTCGCGGCCACGACACGGAGAGTGGCGAGGGAATAGGCATGGCGACCGAGCTTGCGTTGACGGTGTTCCTGCTCCCCCTGTTCGGGCTGGTGGCGGTGATCTTTTTTCTGTATTGCGCATGAGGTGTCGGCGACGCCGGCCACTCGCGGCGACGCCGGGCAGCCGGAAACGCGGAACCCTGATGCCGGCGGACGGGTTTCGTTAGGGTCAGTAGCTCCTTGGGACGCAGCCTGTGTTCAGGCAAGGCCGTTCTGTTGATGAACCGAGTTTTCTTGCGGTATCGGAGGAAAAGGGATGCGGTTTCTCGAGCCATACGCCGCCTATCTGCTCAGTGTGCTGCGCATCATGGCGGGATTGTTGTTTCTGCAGCATGGGACGACGAAATATCTGGGGTTTCCCGCCACGCCGATGAGTGGCGTGAATCCATTGTCGATGAGCGGCGCCGCCGGCGCGATCGAATTGGTCGGCGGGACGCTGTTGGTGCTCGGCCTGTTCGCGCGGCCCGTCGCTTTCGTGCTGTCCGGCACGATGGCGGTTGCCTATTTCTACGCCCACTACCCGAAAGGCTTTTACCCGATTCTGAACGGCGGCGAACTCGCGGCGCTCTACTGCTTCGTGTTTCTCTTCATCGCCGCGGCGGGGGGTGGTCCCCTGAGTATCGACCGGGTGCGGAAGTCAGGCGGATCGCCGCGCCGCTATTGACCCCGAGTCACGCGAGGCGTCGCGATATCCGCCCGCTTCGGCCCGTTTCCCGGGCGGCGGCGCTGGCACGGTGACGCGTGGAGCAGCCGCCCCCCTAATGGCGCATCAACACCGGGATGGTGGTGTGGCGCATGATGTAGTCGGTTGCGCCGCCGACGAAAAGCTCGCGCAGGCGGGAGTGGGCGTAGGCGCCCATCACCAGGCAGTCGCAGGCCTTATCCTTCGCCACCTTGAGGATCTCCTCGCCGCCCTTCTCGTTCAGCCCGACGACGGTCGACGCGATGCCATGGTGGGCGAGGTAGGTGACGAGGTCGCTGCCGGGCGGGTTGGCGTACTTGTCCCAGGCGTAGGCGAGGATCATCACCTCATCCGCCTGTTCGAGGAACGACAGCGCGCCGCGCACCGCGCCGATCGCCTCGCGGCCATTCTTCCAGGCGATCAGGACGCGCCTGCCGACGTCGCCGCCGCGCCACGTCTCGGGCATCAGCAGCATCGGGCAGCCGGCCGACATCACCAGGTGGTCGGACATGTGGAAGACGACGCTGTCCTCGAAGAACGAGTGCGGCGACTGCTCGACGATCACCAGGTCGGCGAGATGCGCGAAGCGGGCGACGATCGCCTCGACCTCGCCGCGTTCCAGGTGCCATTCCCACGATTTCAGCGCCTTGCACAGCTCCTTGGCGTGGCCTTCCAGCGCCTCGGCGGTATGCGTCGCCATTTCCGTCGCCTCCGCCATATATTCCAGCGAGGCGGCGCGGCCGATCGACGCCGCCGGCTGATGGATCTCGGCGGTCGCGTAGACGACATTCAAGTGGGCACCGAAGCGCTGGGCGATCGCCACCGCCAGCTTCAATCGGTCGAGCGAGCGGGGATCATCGGCGAGGTGGACGACGATGGACTTGGTCAGCATCCCACTATTCTTTCATCGTTTTTGAGACAGGGAGGCGAGGCGGCGCGGCCTCGAGACAACCCCGAGCGTAGCTCTCCGCCACGGTGAAATCAACCAAGCGTCGTGGGGATAACAGGGCTATCGCATTTGGCCGATGATGGATCTTGCGAAGTTGTCGGACCAGCCG
>CAYWRP010000039.1:0-26291 GCA_964460955.1 uncultured Rhodospirillaceae bacterium
CCCCCTACTCCCTCCCCGCCATCTCCGCCCGTAGCGCCTCGATTTCCCGCCTGGTGGCGCGGATTTCTTCCAGCATCGTTTCGCGTTCGGTGTGGGCGACGGCGTTTTGCTGGTCGACCTCGCTCATGTGCTCGGATTGCATGGCGTTGACGATGACGGCGATGAACAGGTTGAGCATGGTGAAGGTGGCGATCAGGATAAAGGGGACGAAGAACGCCCAGGCGTTCGGATAGACCTCCATCACCGGGCGGACGATGCCCATCGACCAGCTCTCCAGGGTCATGATCTGGAACAGCGAATACATGCTGGCGCCGATGGTGCCGAACCATTCGGGGAACGAGGCGGCGAACAGCTTGGTGGCGATCACCGCGCCGATATAGAAGATCAGGAACATCAGCGCGACGATGGCGCCCATGCCGGGGATCGCCGTCAGCAGCGCCTGGACGACGCGGCGCATCTGCGGGATGGTCGAGATCAGCCTGAGCGCGCGCAATATCCTGAGCGCGCGGAGCACCGACAGCGGCCCCGACGACGGCACCAGGGCGATGCCGACGATGACGAAGTCGAACACGCTCCAGGGGTCGCGGAAGAAGCGCCAGCCGTGGGCGGCGATGCGCAGGACCAGTTCGACGACGAAGACGCCGAGGATGATGTTGTCGATGAACAGCAGCACGCCGAGCACCGGCCCGAGGCTCTCTTCCGCCGTCTCCAGGCCGAGGATCATCGCGTTGAAGAGGATCAGCCCGGTGATGGCGATCTGGAACCGCCGCGATTCGACGAAGGCGCGCAGCTTGCGCCGCCACGGCGACAGGTCATCGTCCGCCATCCCGTCCGCCGTCATGCCGTGGTCCGCCCCGTCGTTCGCCATCGCCAGCCTGTCTCCCGCGCACCGGGCACCGCGCCCGGGCTTCCAAGTCCGCCGACCGCGTGTCGCCGCCGGCGGGATGGGATTCAAGAGCGTTCCCACCGCCGGCGCAAGCCCCACGGCACGACCCGTCGCAACCCGGCGGCGCTTTAATGGGTGCCCATCGCCGCCCGGCCTCGTTAAGGTGCGGGTGACGCTTAAAGCAGAACAAACCGCGATTGGAGGCGACATGGCGGAGAAGTCCTTTGACATCCTGGATCGACGCGAGGTGACCTCGGTGCTGTTCTATCCCCGGCGGCAACCGCCGATGCCGACGACGAGCGCGAACGAGCGGACGATGCGGCTGCCGGTCGGCGACGGCCTGCACGTCGGCGCCAAGCTGTTCATCGCCCAGCCGACGGCGCCGGTGATCGTCTATTTCCACGGCAACGGGGAGATCGCCGCCGACTACGACGGCATCGCGCCGATCTACACCGGGCTCGGCCTGTCGCTGCTGGTCATCGACTATCGCGGCTACGGCGAGAGCGATGGGGCGCCTTCCGCCAGCGGTCTCATCAACGATGCCTATCCCTCCGTTCAGGGCGCGCTGAAGGCCCTCGACGAGGCTGGGGTGACGCCGGCGGCGGTCTATCTGATGGGCCGGTCGCTCGGCAGCGCCGCCGCCTTGGAGGTGGTGAGCCGATCGAAGGACCGGATCGCCGGGCTGATCCTCGAAAGCGGCTTCGCCTACACCCTGGCGTTGATCGAGCGCATCGGCTTCGTGCGGATGACCGACGCCTTCGAGCAGCGGGACGGCTTCGGCAACCTGGAGAAGATCGCCAAGGCCGACCTGCCGACGCTGATCATCCACGGTGAACGCGACGTCATCATTCCCATCGGCGATGCCGAGGCGCTGTTCGAGGCCTCGCCGGCGAAGGACAAGCAATTGGTGCGGATTCCCGGCGCCGGCCACAACGACCTGATGATGATCGGCCAAGCGGAATACTTCGGCTCCATCGCCCAGTTCTGCCGCGCCTCCGCCGCCGGCGCGAGATGAGGCCCGGCGGGGCCAAACGGGCGCCACACCCGCGCTCGGCTCGGCCATAGGTTCCGGCGATGGCGACCGCCGCCTCCGTGACCGCCCGTCTCGCTGCGCCGGCCCAGCCGGCGCTTGTCGTCGGCGGCCGCCATGCCGTCTGGATGGACGCCGACGAGACGGTCACCCATTGCTCGCCAGCGGACGTGCGGACGCGGCTCGCCGGCGGGGCGAAACCGCTGGTCTGCCACGCCCCCCTGGCGGCGGCCCGGCTGGGTCTCCCTTCTCTCGCCGGCTATGATCTTCTCGAGCTGTTCGCCTTCGTCCGCCCGGCGCGTTTTTGCGTGCCAACGCCGCAGGGATTGGCCGAGGCGCTGATCCTGACCCCGCCGACCTCACCGGAAGAGAGCGCGGCGCTGCTGCCGTCGGCGGCCGCCGCGCTGCTCGCCGAGCTCGCCGCGTCGCCCGGCCGTGGCGCCGGCGAGGCGGCGACGTATCTGGGCCGCGCCGGCTGGGCCTGGGCGCCGGCGGTGCGGGCGGCGCTCGGCGCCGTGGGTCGCGAGGCGGCGGCGCTCGCCCCCTGGCGCGGGCTGCCGGAATGGGAGGACGAAGCGCCGCCGGAGGCGCCCGGGTCATGGCCGGTGGAGCCGGTGGAGGCGCGCGCCCGGCTGATCCAGCTGTTGAGCACGGTGGGCCCGCCGCGCGCGGAACAGCTCCGCTACGCCTCGGTCGCCGCCGGCGCCTTCGCGCCGCGCGACCAGCAGGGCGCGCCACGAATCGTCCTCGCCGAGGCCGGCACCGGGGTCGGCAAGACATTGGCCTATCTCGCCCCGGCGACGGTGTGGGCGGAAAAGAACGGCGGCCCGGTCTGGCTCAGCACGTTTACCCGCAACCTGCAGCGCCAGCTCGACCGCGAGCTGGATCGCGCCTTTCCCGACTACCGGCTCAAGGCGCGCCGCGTCGTCCTGCGCAAGGGGCGGGAGAACATGCTGTGCCTGCTCAATTTCGAGGACCTGGCGCGGACCGCGCCGGCGGCCAACACGCGCACCGCCGTCGTCCTCGGCCTCGTCGCCCGCTGGATCCTCGCCACCCGCGACGGCGACGCCATCGGCGGCGACCTGCCGGGCTGGTTCGCCGAACTCGCCGGGCCTGGCGTCTTGCGCGACCTGACCGACACGCGCGGCGAATGCATCTACAACGCCTGCCGCCACTACCGCCGCTGTTTCATCGAACGCGCCATCCGCAAGGCGCGCCGGGCCGACGTGGTGATCGCCAACCACGCCCTGGTGATGGCCCAGGCGACGCGCGCCGCCGACGACGCCAGCCTGCCGCTGCGCTATGTCTTCGACGAAGGCCATCACCTGTTCGAGACCGCCGACGCCGCCTTCGCCCAGGTCTTGAGCGGGCAGACGATGGCCGAGCTGGGGCGCTGGCTCGGCGGCGGCAAGCGGCCCACCGGCGGCCGGCGGCGGGGGCTCGCCGAGCGCGTCGACGGCCTCGACGCGGACACGGCGGAGATCGCGTCGGCGGTGCGCGCCGTCCTCGCCACGGCGCGGGTGCTGCCGGCGGCGGGCTGGCTGCAGCGGCTCGGCCAGGGCACGCCGCTCGGGACCGCCGAATACTTCCTGGCCCGCGTCCGCCAGCAGGTGCTGGCCCGCAACGACGACCGGGACGCGGCGTACGCGATCGAGACGGCGGTGGCGCCGCCGGTCGAGGAATTGCTGGAAACCGCCGTGGCGCTGGCGGCGGAATTGGCGAGGCTGGGGCAGGCGATCCGCGCTTTGCAGGATGCGTTCGCGGCAACGCTCGACGCGGAGCCGGCGACGCTCACCCAGGACGTCCGCCAGCGACTGGAAAGCCTGCGCCGGTCGGTCGAACGCCGAGCCGCCATGCCCGTCGCCGCCTGGCAAGGCATGCTACGCGCGCTGCCCGCCGCCGAGACGCCACCGGAGTTCGTCGACTGGCTCGCCATCGACCGTCACGACGGGCGCGAGACCGATATCGGCTATTTCCGCCACTGGCTGGACCCGATGCAGCCGTTCGCCGCCACCGTCCTCGATAGCGCTCACGGCGCGATGATCACCTCCGCCACCTTGCGCGATTCCTCTGGCGACGATGACGCCGACTGGGGCGCCGCCGAGGCGCGCACCGGCGTCAATTACGTCTCGGCGCCGCCAGCCTTGGCCGACATCGGCTCGCCCTTCGACTATGCCGACCGGTCGCGCGTCTACATCGTCACCGATGTCGACCGTCGGGATGCCGGCGCCGTCGCCGCCGCCTACGAGACGCTGTTCGCGGCGGCGGGCGGCGGCGCGCTCGGCCTGTTCACCGCCATCGAACGGCTGCGCGCGGTGCATCGCCGCATCGCCGGGCCGCTGGAGGCGCAAGGCTTCACGGTGCTGGCGCAGCACGTCGACGCGCTGGATGCCGCGACGCTGATCGAGATATTCCGCGCCGACACCGATTCCTGCCTACTGGGGACGGACGCGCTGCGCGACGGGGTGGACGTGCCGGGACGCGCGTTGCGGCTGATCGTCCTCGACCGGGTGCCGTGGCCACGGCCGACGATCCTGCACAAGGCGCGGCGGAAGGCGTTCGGCGAACTGAGCTTCGACGACTACCTGACCCGGCTGCGCCTCAAGCAGGCGTTCGGCCGGCTGATCCGCTCGACGGACGACCGCGGCGTCTTCGTCATCCTCGACCGGGCCCTGCCGACGCGGCTGCTGAGCGCCTTTCCCGCCGGCGCGCCGATCTTCCGGCTCGGCCTGGAGACCGTCGCCGCCGAGACGCGGCGCCACGTTGCGCGGTAGGCAGACGGGCGACATCCACGCGATGGAATGGTCGATCAGGAGCGCGCCTTCAGCGGCGCGAAGCCGAGGAGGAGAACGCCGAAGAGGAGCGACGCGGCGGCGACCCAGAGAATCCACGGCGAGTAGACGGGAATGTCGCTGACGATGGCGGCGTACTCGCCAAGGGCACACACATCGGAGGTGACATAAAAGCACGTGCTGGCTTGTTTGACATCCTGGCCAAAAAACTGTTCGTAAAACATATACCACCAGCCGACGGCGGCGACGAACAGCGCTGCGCCAACCCCCAACAACAGCTTTCCCAACAACGTCATGGGCACCGATCCCTTCCTCGAGTTTGCCACGATGAATTAAGCAGAGCCGCGCGCCATCGCAAAGGGCCGGCGCGCCCGGAACGCCGCGGGCGGCAAAGCTTGTCCCGGCCATCGATCGAAAATATGCTGCATGCGTCAAAAATAATGAAAGGCCAGGGATCGATGATCAGTCATCACTCCGCGCTTATCTACACCATGGTCATGGTTTCGGCGGCCGACCAGGAGATGACCGACGCCGAACTGCGCAAGATGGGCGAGATCATCACCGGTCTGCCGGTATTCGGTGAATACAACACGCAGCTGCTCACCACCAACGCCGCGAGCTGCGCCGACGTGCTCGACCATGACGACGGCTTGGAGCGCGTGCTCGATATGATCGAAGCCGCGCTGCCGCCGTCGTTGCGGGAAACCGCTTATGTGCTGGCCTGCGATGTCGCCGCCGCCGACGGCGAAATCAAGCCGGAGGAGATCCGCATGCTGGAGCTGATCCGCCACCGGCTGCATCTCGACCGGTTGACCTCGGCGGCGATCGAACGCGCCGCGCGGGCCCGCTACACCAAGCCGTGAGCCAGCCGGACACGCCCGCCGCGACGACGAATGCCGCCCGCGAAGCCGCGCCGCTTGTCACGCCTGGCGTCGTCCTGCCCGAGTGGACCGACTATAACGGGCACATGAACGTCGCCTATTACGTTCTATTGTTCGATCGGGCGACGGACGCCATGCTAGACTGGATCGACCTCGGCGAGCGATATCGCGGCGAGACCCATTGTTCGGTGTTCGTCGGCGAAGCGCACGTAACCTACGAACGCGAATTGGAAGCCGGGGCGACGGTCGCCATCCACAGCTGGATCACCGGCGGCGACGACCGCAAGCGATTCGTCGTCTATCACGAGATGTGGGTCGGCACCGCCGCGGCGCTGGCCGCCACCAACGAGGTGTTGTGCGTCCATGTCGACCTGGCGAAGCGCCGGTCGGTCCTGTTGCCGGACCGGGCGCGGGCCCGCCTGAAAACGGAAATCGCCGCGTTTCGCGCGGCAGATCGCGGTGCCCGGCTGGGGCGGGCGATCCGCCTCGAGGGCTGTCGACCCGCCGTTGCCGGTCAGCCGCCGCGGTGATAAATTTCACCCTACGTTAACGAACCATGGCGTAGTTTTTCGCTCGATTAGCCGCAGGGGCGATGCCAGCGGTGGTGCACCAGCGATGGAATCACGCGCTTGAAAACGACGGACCCGCCGACCAGCCCGAACGTAATCGCCAAAAGCGCGTTCACGCTGATGCTCGAGCACGGCATTCCCCTGACGCCAAACAATTTCACGGTCTGGTATGCCCATTGCTCCGGAAACCACCCGGATTTGAGCGATGCGCTGGATATTCTGCTCACCAACGAAAACAAGATCTCCCGGGAGACCAGCGAAACCCTCTATGAAAAATTCTGCGCCTCGCCGCTGGAGGCGGTGCCGCTGCGGCTGATCGCCGAACACCTGGAAACGGAACTTTCCGCCGTCGTCAACTGCGTCGCCGATGCCGGATCGACGGTCCATGCATACAGCGACACGCTGCGCGAGGCCAAGGACGCCGTGGCGGAGGCGACGCGGCCCGCCGACCTCCACGGCCTGTTGTCGCGGATGCTCACGCAGACGCGCGCCATGGTTCAGAAAAGCGAGGACGTCGAGAAGCAGCTGCGCGATTCCTGGGCCGAAATCAGCCGCCTGCGCGAGCAGCTCGACGGCGCCAGGCGCGAGGCGATGACGGACTCACTGACCAGCATCGCCAACCGCAAGATGTTCGACTACGTCCTGCGCGACGCGGCCCTGGCGGCGATGGAGAATAACGAGGCGCTTTCGCTGCTGTTCATCGACATCGACAAGTTCAAGGATTTCAACGACCGGCACGGCCATGCCACCGGGGACCAGGTGCTTAAACTGCTCGCCAGCGTCCTGCGCGACCTGACCAAGGGCCAGGATACGCCGGCCCGCTACGGCGGCGAGGAGTTCGCCGTCATCCTGCCGAACACCAGTCTGGACAATGCGGTGTTGGTGGCCGATTCCATCCGTCAGCGCATCGCCGGCAAGCGGATCATCCACCGCAAAACGGGCGAGGCCTTGTCCCGCATCACCGTCTCCATCGGCGTCTCGCAGTTCGTGTTCGGAGAACCGGTGAAGGATTTCGTCGAACGCGCGGACGAAGCGTTGTACAAGGCAAAACGAGTCGGTCGAAATTGCGTCATTCGGCAAGAGGAACCGGGAATTAAGCCGGTGGCACTACAAGACTGATCGCGGTATTATTCCGGTCTAAACTTTTTCCCGGTGTAACTGGCGGTGGCCGCGGGTGAACTCCAACGCTGAGAACGACGAGGAGCCCACGCAGGGGGCGCGGGAATGGCGCCGCTTGGGCCTGGCCTTTGGGCCGGCGGTTGGCGGTGTTTTGCTCGGTGCCGTCGCCGACCTGATCAGTCCGCTCGCCGCGCTGCCGCTCCTGGCCGCGCTCGGCGCCGGCGCCATGCTCTGTCGGCGCCACGTCGCGCCGCGGGCGGCCCCGTTCGCGCCGCCGCAGCCGCGGCCCGCCAGCCCTCTCCCACATGAGCTTCTCGAACTGCTCCCCGATGCGGTGATCCTGCTCAACGCCAGCCGGGAAATCGTCGCCGTCAACCGGCACGCCCGCGACGCCCTCGGCGTCGGCATCCTGGGCCGCGACCTCGCCTTGTCGATGCGCCACCCGGACGTCCTGGCGGCGGTGGAGACGCTGCTCGCCGGCGTTCCAGCGATCACCGACGAGATCCTGCTGCCGGTGCCGGTTCCCCGCACCTATACCCTGCACGGCGGCCTGCTGCCCGCCGCCGCCGAAACGGACGCGGCGCGCATCGTGCTCGTCCTGCATGACGAAACGCGGGCCAAGCGGGCCGAGGAACTGCGCGCCGATTTCGTCGCCAATGCCAGCCACGAGTTGCGCTCGCCCCTGTCATCGGTGATCGGCTTCATCGAGACGCTGCGCGGCCCGGCGAGCGGCGACACGGCGGCCCAGGAGCGGTTCCTGTCGTTGATGCACACCGAGGCGCAGCGCATGGCCCGCCTGGTCGAGGATCTGATGTCGCTGTCGCGGGTGGAAATCAACGAACACGTGCCGCCGAAGGACACCATCGATCTCGGCGAAATCGTGCCTGCCGTCGCCGATACCCTCGGCGTGCGCGCCGGCGCCAAGCGGATGCGGATCGAGACCGAGCTGCCCGACGATCTGCCGGCGGTGATCGGCGAGGCGGATCAGTTGACGCAGATCTTCCACAACCTGCTCGACAATGCCATCAAGTACGGCCGCGAAGGGACGCCGATCCGCCTGGTCGGCACGCGGATGGAGCACATGCCCGGCCAGCAGAGCCCTGGCGTCAGCATCGCCGTGCACGACCAGGGCGACGGCATCGCGGCGATCCATCTGCCCCGGCTGACCGAGCGGTTCTACCGCGTCGATCAGGGCCGGTCGCGGCGGCTGGGCGGCACCGGCCTCGGCCTCGCCATCGTCAAGCACATGATCAGCCGGCATCGCGGGCGGCTGACCATCGAAAGCCAGCTCGGGGTGGGCAGCACGTTCACCGTCATGTTGCCGGCCACCGAATCGATACCCAAGAGAGCCAACAGGAGCGCCGCCGCCCCCCGCGGCGGGCGCGGTCAAGCGGTGCGTCAAAAAACTGTAACACGGCTGTCATAAATTCTTAGCGCACCGGCTCTATCTTTAGACCAGCCGGGCGCATCGTCTGAAACGCGGCCGATCAACGTGTTGAAATCAACAACGGGCTTGGCTCGTTCTCATCGGGATTTGGGGAGAATATTATGATCAGGAGAACATTGGCACTGGCGGCCGTCACGACTGTGGCGATGGCTGGCGCCGCCGAGGCGCGTGACCAAATCCGGGTTGTCGGTTCCTCGACCGTGTTTCCGTTCACGACCCGTGTCGCCGAGGAATTCGGCCGCACGACGCAGTTCCCGACACCGGTCGTCGAGAGCACCGGCAGCGGCGGTGGCCTGAAGCTGTTCTGCGCCGGCGTCGGCGTGCAGCACCCGGATATCACCAATTCCTCCCGGGCGATCAAGAGCTCCGAAATCGAGAACTGCGCCAACAACGGCATCAGTGAAATCACCGAGGTGAAGGTCGGCTACGACGGAATCGTCATCGCCAATTCCGTCGAGGCCGAGCAACAGGAATTCACCCTCGAACAGGTCTACCTGGCATTGGCGAAGGACGTCCCCGACGGCGAGGGCGGCTTCGAGCCGAACCCAAACAAGCTGTGGAGCGATATCGACTCGTCGCTGCCGTCGATGCGCATCGAGGTTCTCGGCCCGCCGCCGACGTCGGGCACCCGCGACGCCTTCGTCGAACTGGCGATGGAGGGTGGCTGCAAGCAGTTCGAGACTGTCGCCGCTCTGAAAGACTCGGACAAGGACAAGTATGAAGCGGTCTGCCACTCGATGCGCGAGGACGGCGCCTTCGTGGAAGCCGGCGAGAACGACGTCTTGATCGTCCGCAAGCTGGAAGCCAATCCGAACGCGTTCGGCATCTTTGGCTTCAGCTTCCTCGACCAGAACTCGGACAAGGTTCAGGGGAGCGTGATCAACGGCGTTGCGCCAGAGTTCGACAACATCGCCGATGGTTCGTACCCGGTTTCCCGGTCGCTGTACATCTACGTCAAGAAAGCGCACGTCGGCGTTATCCCGGGCATTCCGGAATTCCTCGCCGAGTATACCAGCGAAAAAGCCTGGGGCCCGGAAGGCTATCTGGCCGACAAAGGCCTGATCCCGATGCCGGAAGCCGAGCGTGAACAGTTCCGTGATGCGGCGACCAACCTGACAAACAACGTCGGCGGCTGACAAAACGGCTGACGACCCCCGAATGAGCGCGGCGCCGGGACTACCCTGAGCGGGTTTCCCGGCGCCGTCGGCTGTTCATCGGACCATTCGGCTTGCTATATTTAGATGGGCGACGCCTCTCCCGAGGCAGATCCTTGCCGGGCACCGGCCAGCGGGCCTTATCGAGACTTCGTTTATGAATTCCTTGGTCATTCTAGGCGCGTTGGCGCTCCTGTGCGCCATCGGCTATTACCTGGGCCGGTCTCGGTCGGCGGCGACGGTCGGCGGCAAAACCCAGCAACTGCACTCCCTTCCCAGCTATCACGGCGTCTATGTCGCCATCTGGTGTGGATTGCCGGCGCTGATCGTCTTCGTCGTTTGGCAGATCCTCGGGCCACAAATCGTCGAAGGCATGGTAATTTCCAGCCTCAGCGAGGCGAACCAGGAACTCAGCGCCGGCCGCCTCGGTCTCCTGCTCAATGACATCCGCAATCTCGCCGCCGGCGACATCGTCAGCCGGGACGTCGATCCCATCCTGCGACAAGCCGCCGACTATTTGAATTACCTAGAAAACATCAGCCGGGTGGCGATGGGCGTGGTCGTCCTGGCCATCGCCATTGCCGGCCTCGCGTACGGCCGCAGCCTGATCGCGCCGCGATTGCGGGCGCGCAATCAGGTGGAGCGTATGATCACGCTGCTGCTGATCGCCATGTCCACTGTCGCCATCCTGACGACCGTCGGCATCGTGCTATCGCTGGTCTTCGAGGCGGCGCGTTTCTTCGCCCAGGTTTCACCGATCGACTTCCTGTTCGGTACCCAGTGGAGCCCGCAAATCGCCCTCCGCGAGGGTCAGGTTGGCGGAACGGGCCTGTTCGGCGCCATTCCCCTATTCGTCGGCACCCTGCTGATTTCCTTCATCGCCATGTGCGTCGCCGCGCCGGTCGGGCTGCTGGCGGCGATCTACATGGCCGAATACGCGCATTCCGCCGTGCGCACGGTGGCGAAGCCGGTGCTCGAAATCCTCGCTGGCGTCCCGACCGTCGTCTACGGCTTCTTCGCCGCGCTGACCGTGGCGCCGTTTT
This sequence comes from uncultured Rhodospirillaceae bacterium, assembly GCA_964460955.1. Lineage (GTDB taxonomy): Bacteria > Pseudomonadota > Alphaproteobacteria > Rhodospirillales > Defluviicoccaceae > Defluviicoccus. The sequence goes on from CAYWRP010000039.1 coordinate 10,922, forward strand.
TCCGCAACGACATCGGCGGCGCCATCGGCATTGAGATTTCCTCGGAAAGCGCGCTCGCCGCCGGCGTCGTCATGGGGATCATGCTCATTCCCTTCGTCTCGTCGCTATCCGACGACGTCATCAGCGCGGTGCCGCAATCGTTGCGCGAGGGCTCCTACGGCATCGGCGCGACCCGATCGGAGACGATCAGGAAGGTCATTTTCCCGGCGGCCCTGCCGGGCATCGTCGGCGGCCTGCTGCTCGCCGTGTCGCGCGCCATCGGCGAGACGATGATCGTCGTCATGGCCGCCGGGCTCGCCGCCAATCTCACCGCCAACCCGCTGGAGGCGGTGACAACGGTTACCGTGCAGATCGTCAGCCTGCTGATCGGCGACCAGGAATTCGACAATCCGAAAACGCTGGCCGCCTTCGCGCTTGGCCTCCTTTTGTTCTGCGTCACCCTGGTTCTCAACGTGATCGCCCTTCGGATCGTCAACAAGTATCGAGAGCAGTATGAGTAACGACGTCACCGCGGGCCCCGCCGACATCTCCGGCCGCAAACAACAGGTGTCGGACACGATCGCGGCCAGCTTGAAGAAACGCTACGCGGCGGAAAAGCGGTTCCAGGCTTATGGCATCGCCGCCATCGTCTTCGCCGCGGCGTGCCTGTTCATCCTGCTGTTCACGATCATCTCCAAGGGATACCCGGCGTTTGTCCAGACGGAGATGCGCCTCGAGGTGACGCTCTATCCGCAGGATATCGATCCGACCGGCGACCGGGACCCGCAGGTGCTGTCGACCGCCAATTACCAAAAGCTGATCCGCCAATCGGTGCGCGACCTGTTTCCCGAGGTCAGCGGGCGCGGCGACCTGCGCGAGCTTTACGCGCTAATCAGCCCGGGCGCCACGTATGTGATCCGCTCCATGGTGCTCTCCGCCATCGAGGATGGCGACGACATCATCGGCCGACGGATCTCCATCACCGTGCCAGTGGCGGACGATTTCGACCAATATGCCAAGGGCAACATCGACCCTGCGACGCCCGAGGCGGTGCGGCGAGTTACCGACCAGCAAATCGATTGGTTCGAACGCCTGCGCGATCGCGGCCTGATCGAGCGCAACTTCAACATCCGGCTGTTTACCAACGGCGACTCCCGTTCGCCGGAACTGGCCGGCATCTGGGGCGCCATCGTCGGCTCGTTCTGGGTGATGCTGATCACGCTGGCGCTGTCCTTTCCGCTCGCCGTCGGCGCGGCGATTTACTTGGAAGAGTTCGCGCCGAAAAACCGCTTCACCGCCCTTATCGAAGTCAACATCAACAATCTGGCGGCGGTGCCCTCGATCGTCTTCGGTTTGCTCGGTCTCGCCGTCTTTCTCAACTTCTTCGGCCTGCCACGATCGGCGCCGCTGGTCGGCGGACTGGTTTTGACCTTGATGACCCTGCCGACCATCATCATCGCCAGCCGCGCCGCCCTGAAATCGGTGCCACCATCGATCCGCGAGGCGGCGCTCGGCGTCGGTGCCTCCAAGGTGCAGTCGATCTTTCACCACGTGCTGCCGTTGGCCTTGCCGGGAATGCTGACCGGCACCATTATCGGCATGGCTCAAGCACTCGGCGAGACGGCGCCCCTGTTGATGATCGGCATGATGGCGTTCATCGTCGATATTCCGAGCGGACCGCTGGATTCCGCCACCGTGTTACCGGTACAAATTTATTTGTGGTCCGACGCCCCGGAACGCGCCTTCGAGGAGCGCGCGTCGGCGGCGATCATGGTGTTGCTCGGATTTCTCATCACGATGAACATGCTGGCGATCCTGCTCCGCAAGCGGTTCGAACGAAAATGGTAGGATAGAAGGTACCCACGGGATAATGGAAGCTCAGGAAATCGCGAACCAGACCGCGCCGACGAAGCAGGGCGTGAATATCGGCGGCAACAAGGCGCCGAAGATGACCAGCAAGGATGTCAACGTCTTCTACGGCGACAAACAGGCGTTGATCGACGTCTCGCTCGAAATTTACGAAAACCAGGTGACGTCGCTGATTGGCCCGTCCGGCTGCGGCAAGTCCACCTATCTGCGCTGCCTCAACCGGATGAATGACATCATCCCGATCTGCAAGGTCACCGGCGAGATCGCCATCGACGGCCACGACATCTACGCCAAGGACATGGACGTCGTGCACCTGCGGGCAAGGGTCGGCATGGTGTTCCAGAAGCCGAACCCGTTTCCGAAATCGATCTTCGAGAACGTCGCCTATGGCCCGCGGATTCACGGTCTCGCCAAGGGGAAGACGGAACTCGACGAGATCGTCCAGTCGAGTCTGCAACGGGCCGGGCTGTGGGAAGAGGTGAAAGACCGCCTCCCCGAGCCGGGGACGGGTTTGTCCGGCGGCCAGCAGCAACGGCTTTGCATCGCCCGCGCCATCGCCGTGCAGCCGGAGGTCATCCTGATGGACGAGCCGTGTTCCGCCCTCGATCCCATCGCCACGGCGAAGGTGGAGGAGCTGATCGACGAGTTGCGGCAGAACTACTCGATTGTTATTGTCACCCATTCGATGCAGCAGGCGGCGCGGGTCTCCCAGCGCACCGGTTTCTTCCACTTAGGCCTGCTCGTCGAAACCGGCGATACCGAACAGATTTTCACCAACCCGCGGGACAAACGGACGCAGGACTACATAACCGGCCGTTTCGGCTGATACTATCGGCGCCCCCCGCCACCGCCAACTGAGGACGCCACGAGATGTCGGAGCACATCGTCAAGTCGTACGACGAGCAACTGAGACAGCTCGATCACATTGTCGCCGAGATGGGCGGGCTCGCCGAAACGCAACTCGCCAACGCCATAGCCGCCTTGTTGCGGCGGGATACCGAGCAAGCGTCGGTCATCGCCGCCACCGACGTGCGCATCGACAAACTCGAGGAAAAACTCGACACCCTCGCCGTCTCCATGCTGGCCCTGCGCCAACCGATGGCCGCCGACCTGCGGGAGATCGTCGGCGCGATGAAGATCTCCGGCATTCTCGAGCGGCTCGGCGACTATGCCAAGAACGTCGCCAAGCGGACGGTGGCGCTCGCTGAGATGCCGCCGATGTCGCCCGCGCAGAGCGTCGGCCGGCTCGGCATCCTCGCCCAGGAAATGCTGAAGGACGTCCTCGACGCCTACCTCTCGCGCGACGTCGACACGGCGGACGCCATCCGCGGCCGCGACCGCGAGCTGGATGCGCTCTACAACAGCATCTTCCGCGAACTCCTCACCTACATGATGGAGGATCCGCGCAACATCACCGCCTGCACGCATCTGTTGTTCGTCGCCAAGAACATCGAGCGTGTCGGCGACCATGCCACCAACATCGCCGAACTCGTGCACTTCATCGTCCATGGATCGTCACCGCGCGGCGACCGGCCGAAAGAGGACGAAACCAGCTACGCGGTCGTCAAGCCGGAAACCGGGCGGGTCCAGCCACTGGGAGACTGAGCGTCGTGAAACCACGTGTGTTGATCGTCGAGGACGAAGCGGCCCAGGCCGAACTGCTGCGCTACAACCTGGACCGCGAAGGGTTCGAGACCATCACCGTCAGCGATGGCGACGAAGCGATGTTCGCCGTCGAGGAGTACCAGCCGGATCTGGTCATTCTCGATTGGATGCTGCCCGGCATGTCGGGCATCTCGGTCTGCCAGCGGCTGCGCAACCGGACCGATACCCGCACGCTGCCGATCATCATGGTCACCGCGCGGGGCGAGGAGCTGGACCGCATCCGAGGCTTCGACAACGGCGCCGACGACTACGTGGTGAAGCCGTTCTCGCCGAGCGAACTCCTCGCCCGCATCCGCGCCGTGCTGCGCCGCTCGCGGCCGGCGCTGAGCGACGAGCGGCTCGTCTGCGGCGACATCGTCATGGATCTCGCCACCCATCGGGTGGCGCGCAACGGCCAACCGATCCACCTCGGCCCCACCGAATACCGTCTGTTGCGCCTGCTGATGGAGCGGCCGGATCGCGTGTTCACCCGCGAACAATTGTTGGACAAGGTGTGGGGGCGGGAAATTCACGTCGAACTGCGCACCGTCGACGTCCACATCCGCCGCCTACGCAAGGCGCTGGGCGCGCACGGCGACGACGACGTCATCCGCACCGTGCGCGGCACTGGCTACGCCATCAACGCCACCGCCGTTCCAGCTTAAAGAGAGGGTGACGGCGGCGGATTCGCCGGGTGGCGGATGAACAGGCAACGCCCCTGCGCCCACCCTCGATCGGCGTTTGACAGCCGGTGGCGCGGGGTACCCGGCCGCCATCGTCGGCTCCTGCTTGCCGAATGGCGCCAAAACCGCGACAATTGGTCGGGTAAGTCGCGGGTCGCGTAAGTACTCGACGTCAGGGAAAGGTTTGCGACTTTCATGGTCACTTGACGCCCCCAGTCGCGCCGGCTGGGTTGGCGCAGGAACGCTATTGCCGCGACCGGTTGACGTCATGACCATCTGGCGCGCGGCGTGTCCCGGCAGTCGCGCGCCTTAAGCAAAGCGTTTAGGGAAGGAAAGTCCGATGCAGACGACAGACGCGCCGTCAATGCTCGATCGCGAGCAGCAGGGCAACGAGGACGCAACCTTAGTCCCCGAAGCGCCCTATGCCCGCCACGCCGCCGACTATTTCCGCAAGGTGGAACAGGACCTGGAGATGCTCGGCGGCTGCTTCGTCGAGATGCTGCGGGAGAGTGGCGAAACCGAGATCGCCGAGGCGCTGCACGTCCGTCAGGGCCTCCAAGAATGCTACCTGTTCGACCTGGCGACGCGGTTGACCCAGGCCTACAGCATCTGGTTCCAGCTCCTCAACATGGTCGAGGAAAACGCCATGGCGCAGTACCGACGCGGGCTGCAGGCGCGGAGCCGGTTGAGCGAGGACGCCGGATCATGGGAGAACGAATTCGCCGAGTTGAAGAAACTCGGCCTCGGCGGCGCGGAGATCGCCGCCGCCCTGCCGCAGATCTTCGTCGAACCGGTTTTCACCGCCCACCCCACCGAGGCCAAGCGGCGCACCGTCCTCAAGCATCACCGCGAACTCTACGTTCTGCTGTTGCAGCGCGAGAACACGATGTACACGGCGACCGAGCAGGAGGCGACCCGCGACGAGATCAAGGCTGTCCTCGAACGCCTCTGGCGTACCGGCGAAATCATCCTCAACAAACCCGACGTGCTGTCGGAGCTGCGCGCCGTCATCCATTATCTGCGCAACGTCTTTCCGGAAATCCTGACCATCGTCAGCCGCCGCCTGCGCGAGGCGTGGCGCGATGCCGGTTTCGATGCGGCTCTGCTCGAGGATCCCACCTGCCGGCCGCATCTGTCGTTCGGCAACTGGGTCGGCGGCGACCGTGACGGCCATCCGCTGGTAACGCCGCAGGTCACCCAACAGACCCTGGAAGAACTCCGCCTCAACGCGCTGGCCCTCATCCACGGCAAACTGACCAAGCTGGCGGCCAACCTGAGCATGTCCGGCAGACACCTGGATCCGCGATCCGATCTGCGCTACCGCATCAATCAAACCGCCGCCCGGCTCGGCGTTCGCGGCGACGAGGCGATCGCCCGCAATCCCAACGAGCCCTGGCGGCAGTTCGTCAACCTGATGATCGCCCGCCTGCCGGTCACCATCGTCGGCGCGGAGGCGGCGGCCGGTGTCGATTGCGTGCGCATCGCCGACGACGCGCACGCCTACAAATCCGCCTTGGAACTGCGCGACGATCTGGCGGCGCTCTATGCCTCGCTGGTCGAAAGCGGCGCGCGGCGGCTGGCGGAGTCGGAGGTTCGCGTCGTTCTCGACACCGTGCAGATCTTCGGCTTCCACCTCGCCAAGCTGGATATCCGCCAGAACAGCGGCTATCACGACCGCGCCATCGCCCAACTCCTCGCCACGGCGGGGCTGGACGGCGGCGACTTCGCCGAGTGGGACGAGCCCCGCAAGCTGGCGCTGATCGAAGGCGAACTGGCCACGCTGCGCCCGTTCGCCCGGTCGGATTCACCGATCGGCGAGGAAGCGGACGGCGTGCTTGGCTGTTATCAGGTGCTACGCCGCCACATCGAGGTTCACGGGCCGCAAGGCATCGGCGCCCTCATCGTCAGCATGACGCGCGGCCTCGCCGACCTGCTGTCCGTTTACCTGCTGGCCCGCGAAGCCGGTCTGGTCGTCATGAACGGCGACGGCCCGGTCTGTCTGCTGCCGGTGGTGCCGCTGTTCGAGACCATCGAGGACCTGGAACAGGGCCCGGAAATCCTCCGCGCGTTCCTCGCCCATCCGCTAACCAAGCGTTCCCTCGTCCACCAGGCGCGCGCCGCCGGCACGGACGTCCCGGTGCAGCAGGTGACCATCGGCTACAGCGACAGCAACAAGGACGGCGGCATCCTGGCCAGCCTGTGGACCCTCTACCGGGCGCAGGAGAAAATCGCCGAGGTGGGCCGCCAAGCGGGGGTGCGGATCCGGTTCTTCCACGGCCGCGGCGGCACCACCAGCCGCGGCGCCGGCCCGACGGACCGCTTCCTCAACGCGCTGCCGCCAGGCGCCCTGAACGGGGATTTGCGGCTGACCGAACAAGGCGAGGTGGTTGGCCAGAAATACGCCAACCGCATTACCGCCGCCCATTCCCTCGAACTGCTGCTCGCCGGCACCACCGCCGTGACGCTGAAGCACCGGCACGCCTCGGGCGAGGATTACCAATTGGCGCCGGTCATGGATCGCCTGGCGAAGCACAGCCGCGACGTCTACCAGGCGCTGCTGACCACCGACGGCTTCGTCGGCTTCTGGAGCCAGGCGACGCCCATCGATGCCATCGAATCGAGCCGCATCGGCTCGCGCCCGGCGCGGCGGACGGGTGAGCGCTCTCTCGCCAGCCTGCGCGCCATTCCATGGGTGTTCAGCTGGAGCCAGTCGCGGTTTTTCCTATCCGGCTGGTACGGCGTCGGCAGTGCGTTGGAGAACCTGCAGGCGAGCGATCCGCGCGCCTTCGTCCGCTTGCGCCTGCACACCTTCGACTGGCCGCCGCTTCGCTATATCCTCTCCAGCGCGGCGATCAGCGTCGCCGCCACCGATCTCGACGTCATGCGCCTCTACGCCGGCCTGGTCGACGACGAGGCGCTGCGGGAGAGGTTCATGACGCTGATCGAGGCCGAACTGGCGCGCACCCAGCGGATGCTGGAAACGATGTTCGGCGGCCCGCTGGCCGAACGGCGGCCGCGCACCAACGCCATGCTGAGCGTCCGCCGCGACCGCCTTCGGCCGCTGCACTGCCACCAGGTCGAACTGCTGCGCCGCTGGCGGGCCGGCCGCGCCAATGGCGACGACAGCGCCGCGTCGGAGTGGGAGACGCAGCTCCTGCTGACCCTGAACGCCATCGCCAGCGGCCTCGGCGCCACCGGATAAACGATATTGCCCCCGAGATAGCCCACTGCCCCTTCCAACCAAGCGTATGCGAGGACGGAAATCATGGAAGCATCCCCCGCCACCGAGACCGAACGACGCCCGCGCGTCCTGATCAACCCGCCGGTTTTTTTCGGCTCCATGGCGCTCATCGTCGCCTTCGTCGCCTTCGGCGCCCTATTCCCCGTCTACGCCAGCACCCTGTTCACCGCCATTCAGGACTGGATCGTCGAGACCTTCGGCTGGTTCTACATGCTGGCGGTGGCGATCTTCGTCGTTTTCATCATCGGTCTCGCCATCAGCGGGCATGGCGATGTCAAGCTGGGGCCGGACGATTCTGAGCCCGACTACTCGACGGTCTCCTGGTTCGCCATGCTGTTCAGCGCCGGGATGGGCATCGGCTTGATGTTCTTCGGCGTCGCCGAGCCGATCATTCATTTCACCGACCCGCCGGTCGGCGTCGGCGGCGACATCGCGGCAGCGCGCGAGTCGATGAAGCTGACGATGTTCCACTGGGGCATCCATGCCTGGGCGATCTACGCCATCATCGCCCTGGCGCTGGCCTATTACGCCTTCCGGTTCAATCTGCCGCTGACCATCCGTTCGACGCTGTACCCGCTGCTCGGCGACCGCATCCATGGGCCGATCGGCCACGCGGCGGACCTGGTCGCCGTCCTCGGCACCATGTTCGGCGTCGCCACCTCGCTCGGCTTCGGCGCGCTGCAGGTCAACGCCGGCCTCAACTACCTGTTCGGCGTTCCGGAGACCGGTGCGGCTCAGTTGGTCATCATCGCCGTGGTCACCGTCATGGCGACGATCTCCGTGGTCGCCGGCCTGGATGCCGGGATCAAACGGTTGAGCCAGTGGAACCTGATCCTCGCCCTGGCGCTGTTGGTCTTCGTGTTCGCCTTCGGACCGACGCTGTTCCTGCTCAAGGCGTTCGTGCAAAACACGGGGTTCTATCTTTCCGAGGTGGTGAACAGCACCTTCACCATGTACGCCTACGAGCCCAACACCTGGATCGGCGGCTGGACGCTGTTCTACTGGGCATGGTGGATCGCCTGGTCGCCATTCGTCGGCATGTTCATCGCCCGCGTCTCGCGCGGCCGCACCATCCGCGAGTTCGCTGTCGGCGTTTTGTTCGTTCCATGCGGATTCACCTTCCTGTGGCTGACCGTGTTCGGCAACACGGCGATCTTTCTCGACATGGGACTCGCGGCGGGTTCCATCGCCGAGACCGTCGGCGAGAACGTCCCCCTCGCCCTGTTTCGCTTCCTGGAGTATTTCCCGCTCTCCAGTGTCGTCTCCGTGGTCGCGACCATTCTCGTCGTCACCTTTTTCGTCACCTCGTCGGACTCCGGCTCGCTGGTCGTCGACAGCCTGACCAATGGTGGGCGCGGCGAGGGGCCGATCTGGCAGCGCTCGTTCTGGGCCCTGAGCGAAGGGGCGGTCGCGGCCGTGCTGCTGCTTGCCGGCGGCCTGCAAGCCCTGCAGACGGCATCGATCATCATCGCCCTGCCCTTCACCTTCATTATGCTGTTCGTCTGTTACGGCATGCTGCGCAGCCTCAGGCTGGAAAGCTATCGCCGCGAGAGCCAGGAGTTCTCCGCGACCCTGCCGATCCGCGGCACCGATGTGCCCTGGCAGGCGCGCCTGCGCACCGTGCTCACTTACCCGCGCCAATCGGCGGCGGCGGGGTTTCTCAAGAACACCGTGCAGCCGGCGCTCGACGAGGTCGCCGAGGAATTGCGCAAGTCGGATCTCGATGTCGCCGTCGAGGCGGAAGAGGACGCCGTATCGCTGACGGTACTCCATGAGGGCGCCCGCGAGTTCCTTTACGCCGTCCGCCTGCGCGTCTTCGAGCGTCCCTCGTTCACCTTGTTCAAGGGCGGTCGTAATCCGGACGACGCGGACGAATACTATCGGGCCGAAGTGTTCCTGCTCGAGGGCAGCCAGAACTATGACCTGATCGGCTACACCCGCGCCCAGGTCATCGCCGACGTCGTTTCGCAGTACGAAAAACACATTCACTATCTGCACCTGGCGCGGTAACGCCGGCTATGCTGGTAGACCGCGATGGGGCATGGCCAAACGCCCATCCAGCGTGCCGGGCAAAACCACGGGCATCGCTCCCTCGCGGCTCCGGGCTCGCACGCGCGGTTTTGCATCGGTGGCCGCGAGGTGATAGGGGAATGATCAGCGTCGCGTCCCTCGAACTCGGAGGTTCCCCATCCGCGCCCTCGCCCGCCGGTTGCTCGCCGCCACCCGCCAGGTCCTCGGCCACAACATGCTGGTGCTGTCGGGCCTGGCGATGGTCATTGGCGTCGCTACCGGGGGCGCCATCGTGCTGTTTCGCGAGACCATCGCCCTGCTCCACCTGGCTTTGTTCGGCAGCGGCTCGGAACGGCTGATCGAGGCGGTGGCCGATCTGCCGTGGTGGCAGATCCTCCTCGCGCCCACCCTGGGCGGCCTGATCGTCGGCATCATTGTCTACAAGCTCCTTCCCGGCCGCCGTCCCCAGGGTGTCGCCGACGTCATCGAGTCGAGCGCCTTGAAGTCGGCGCGCATGCCACTGAAAACCGGCCTCATCGCCGGCGCGGTCAACGCGCTGTCCATCGGCTGCGGCGCGTCGGTGGGCCGCGAAGGGCCGGCGGTGCATTTCGGCGCCACCATCGGCAGCTGGTTCGGCGACACCCTGCAGCTGTCGCGGCCGGTGGCGCGCACCCTGCTCGGCTGCGGGGTGGCCGCCGCCGTCGCCGCCTCGTTCAACGCGCCGCTGGCCGGCGCCCTGTTCGCCAACGAAGTCGTCATCGGCCACTACGCGCTGAGCGCCTTCGCCCCCATTGTCATCGCCAGCGTCATGGGCACCCTGGTCTCGCGCGGCTATTATGGCGACTTCCCGGCCTTCGCCATCGCCGATCACCCGCTGGTCTCGGTGCTCGAGTTCCCGGCCATGGCCGGCCTCGGCATCCTCTGTGCGCTGGCCGCCATCGCCTTCGTCGACCTCACCAAGCTGACCAACCGCGCGGCGGCGAAGCTGCCGCTGCCCGCCTGGGCGCGGCCGGCCATCGGCGGCTTCATCGTCGGCGCCATCGCCGTCCCGCTGCCGCACGTCCTCGGCATCGGCTACGGGGTCACCGAGGCGGCGCTGGCCGGGGCGATGCCGCTCGCCCTTCTGGCGCTGATCGCCGTCGCCAAGCTGGTCGCCACGGCGGTGAGCCTCGGCTTCGGCTTCGGCGGCGGCGTGTTCAGCCCGTCGCTGGTCATCGGCGCCACCCTCGGCTGCGCCTATGGCATTCTGGTCGGCTCGCTGGCGCCGGAGCTGGCGTCGCATCCAGGTGCCTATGGAGTGATCGGCATGGGGGCAATGGCCGCCGCCGTCCTCGGGGCGCCGATCTCGACCATGTTGATCGTCTTCGAGATGACCGGCAATTACGGCCTGACCATCGCCGTGATGCTCGCCATCGTCGTCGGCACCGCCGTCTACCGCCCCCTGCGCGGCCAGTCCTTCTTCACTTGGCAACTCGAGCAGCGCGGCCTCGACCTGCACGGCGGCTTCGAGACGGCGCTGCTGCGCGGCATCCGGGTGCGCGACGTGACGAAACCGAGCGGCGACGTGGTGGCGCCCGGCGCCGCCCTCAACACCGTCCGCTGGAAGCTGCAGGTGAGCCGTGGCGGCGAGCTGTTCGTCGTCGGCGAGGCCGGCGTCCTGCGCGGCACCATCACGCTCGCCGACCTCAGCGAGGCGGCCTACGACCACGAACTCGACGACCTGGTCAACGCCGTCGACGTGGCGCGCGGCCATCCGCCGACGATCGACGCCGCCGCCACCCTGGCCGACGCGCTGCAGGTGTTCCGCTCATCGGGTGAGTCGCAGATCGCCGTCGTCGACGGGACGCACGACAATACCTTCATCGGCTGCCTGTTCGAACGCGACGCGATGACCGCCTACAACCGCGCGCTGCTGCAGCAACGCCGCGAGGAGCGTGCCTGATGCCAAGGCGCGGCCGAATCGAACGCCCGCATCCCGCCGATCCCGCCGCGATCCCGAGCCGTCGACGATGATATTTTTTCGCCAGCTGAGGGCGTTGCGGCGACCGCGGCGGAAAGACTCGCGCGCCGGGGGACCCGAGACGCTATATTCGTCATCATGATGGAAGGCTTTTCCGACCCCTTCGACCTCGCTGAGGCGCCAGCGGCCTCCGCGCCGCCGCCCGCCGCCTATCTCGACCGCCTCAACGAGAGCCAGCGGACGGCCGTCGAGACCATCGACGGCCCCGTCCTCGTGCTGGCCGGCGCCGGTACCGGCAAGACCCGGGTGCTGACGACGCGGCTCGCCCACATCCTCAGCCAGGGCCGCGCCCGCCCCTGGCAGATCCTGGCGGTGACCTTCACCAACAAGGCAGCGCGGGAGATGCGCGAACGCGTCGCCGCCATCATCGGCGAGTCGGTGGAAGGCTGGTGGGTCGGCACCTTCCATGCCATCGGCGCCCGCATCCTGCGCCGCGAGGCGGAACGGGTGCAGCTGCAGCCGAGCTTCACCATCCTCGACACCGACGATCAGTTGCGGCTGATGAAGCAGCTCTTGGAGGCGCGCAACGTCGACACCAAGCGCACCCCGCCGCGCCTGCTTTCGGGCATCATCCAGCGCTGGAAGGACCGCGGCCTCACCCCCGACCGCGTCTCCGAGGCCGAGGGGGCGGAAGCCGTCGACGGCCTCGCCCTGCCGCTCTACCGCGAATATCAGGACCGCCTGCGCACCCTCAACGCCGCCGACTTCGGCGACCTGCTGCTCTATCCGCTGAAGCTGTTCCTCGACGACCCCGAGTTGCTGGCCCGCTATAGCCACCAGTTCCGCTACGTGCTGGTCGACGAGTACCAGGACACCAACGTCGCCCAATACCTGTGGCTGCGCGCGGTGGCGCAGAAACACCGCAACATCTGCTGCGTCGGCGACGACGACCAGTCGATCTATTCCTGGCGCGGCGCCGAGGTCGGCAACATCCTGCGCTTCGAGGAGGATTTCCCCGGCGCGGCGGTCGTCCGCCTGGAGTGCAACTACCGCTCGACGCCGCACATCCTCAACGCCGCGTCGTCGCTGATCGCCCACAACGCCGGCCGGCTCGGCAAGACGCTGTGGACGCCGGCGAAGGAGGGCGAGAAGATCATCGTCCGCGCCACCTACGACGGCGAGGACGAGGCGCGCACGGTATGCGAGCGCATCGAGGCGTTGCAGAAGGAAGGCCACAAGCTGAACGAGATGGCGATCCTGGTGCGCGCCGGCTTCCAGACCCGCGAGTTCGAGGAACGGCTGATCACCATCGGCACCCCCTACCGCGTCATCGGCGGCGCGCGGTTCTACGAGCGCCAGGAAATCCGCGACGCCATCGCCTACTTCCGCGTCGTCGTCCAACCCAGCGACGACCTCGCCTTCGAGCGCATCGTCAACGTGCCGAAGCGGGGCCTCGGCGCCGCCTCGTTGCGCAGCGTCCACCAGTTGGCCCGCGCGTCGGGTCTGTCGCTGACCCAGGCCGCGCAGCAAATTGTCGCCACCGACGAGATCAAGCCGGCGGCGCGGCGCTCGCTGAAGAGCCTGCTGGAGGACTTCGAGCGCTGGCGGCGGATGCTCGTCGACCAGCCGCATCCGGACGTCGCAATGCTGCTTTTGGACGAATCCGGCTACACCGCGATGTGGCAGGCCGACCGCAGCCCGGAAGCCGCCGGCCGGCTGGAGAACTTGAAGGAGCTGGTGGCCGCCTTGGGCGAATTCGACACCCTGCCCGGATTCCTCGAGCACGTCAGCCTGGTGATGGAGAACGACGAGGCGGCCGGCGACGACAAGGTCACCCTGATGACCCTGCACGCCGCCAAGGGCCTCGAGTTCGATACCGTGTTCCTGCCCGGATGGGAGGAGGGCATCTTCCCCAACCAGCGCTCCCTCGACGAGGGCGGCAACGCCTCGCTGGAGGAGGAACGCCGGCTCGCTTACGTCGGCCTGACCCGGGCGCGGCGGCGGGCGTTCGTCACTTACGCCGCCAGCCGGCTTGTCTATGGCCACTGGCAGAGCGCGATGCCGTCGCGCTTTATCGGCGAGTTGCCGGAGGACAGCATCATCCACACCGCGCCGGCGGGGGTCGGCGCCGGGGCCGGTTTCGCCGCCGGCTACGGCCAGGCCAACGTCGCCGAGCCGCTCGCCACCTTCGAGGCGCTGGACTGGCGCGGCGGCCGGGGCAGAGCGGAAAAAGAGTGGACCACCCCACCGTGGGACACGTCGCCCTGCGACCGCCCGCCACGCCGCCAGCCGCGCACCATCGAGGGCCGCGCCGAGCGGGTGGCGCCGCGCCCGCAGACACCCAACCCGTATTCGACCGGCGACCGGGTGTTCCACCAGAAGTTCGGCCACGGCGAGGTGACGGCGGTGGAGGGCGACAAGCTGCGCATCGCGTTCGACAAGGCCGGCCCGAAGACGGTCATGCACAGCTTCGTTGCGAAGGGTTGAGTTTGTCTTGCCCCTCAAACGCCGGCCAGGCGCGGCCCGGCCTTGTTGGAGCGCTCGGATCCCCCAAGGCCGACTGAGGCCCGGCGCGCATGCGCCGAAGGCAAGCGGCCCGGACGGGCCGCGCCCGCCGTTTGAGGGAACAACAAAAACCCCGACCGAGGCCCCGCCCGGTCAGGGCCGAAAGCCGAGCGATTTGAGGGAACAACAAAAAGCGCGACTGAGCGCCGGCGCGGATGCGCCGAAGGCAAGCGGCCCGGACGGGTCGCGCCCGCCGTTTGAGGGAACAACAAAATGACCTCCCCTCCCCTCTACACCCTCACGCTTAATGTCCCGCCGCCGGCGGTGGCGAGCTTCGAGGCGGCGCTGGCGCCGTTCTGCCAGTCGGTCGCCTGGCCGATCGACGACGGCGGGGGCCTGGCGACGGTCAGCGGCATCGCCGACGGCCCGCCGGACCGCCGCACCCTCGACCTCGCGCTGACCCTGGCGGCGGCGGCGGCCGGCGTGCCGGTACCCGAGGTGGCGGTCGACAGGCTGCGGGCGCGCGACTGGCTGGCCGACAACCTGGCGCAGTTTCCCCCCATCACCATCGGCCGCTTCCATATCCACGCAGAGCACGTCACGCAGGCGCCGCCGCCCGGCCTGATCGGCCTGCGCATCGAACCCGGCATGGCGTTCGGCACCGGCGAGCACCCGTCGACGGAGGGCGTCCTGCGGGCGCTCGACGCGTTATATGGCCGACGGCGGGTGCGGCGGGCGTTCGACATCGGCTGTGGGTCGGGCATCCTCGGCATCGCCATCGCCAGGCTGTTCCGCTGCGAGGTGATCGCGCTCGACAACGACCCGCGCGCCGTCGATCTCACCCGCCAGCACGCCCGGCTCAACGGCGTCGCGCCGCGGGTCCGCTCAGCCGTCGCCGACGGCTACCGCTCGCACCTGCTGCGCCGCGCCGGCCGGGCGGATCTCATCGTCAGCAACATCCTGGCGCGGCCGCTGATGCGCATGGCCGGTGATCTCAGCCGCCACCTAGCGCCGGGCGGCGTGGCGATCCTCGCCGGCTTCGTCGGCCGCGACGCCCGCGCCGTCCTCGCCCACCACCAGGCGCACGGCCTCACCCTGGCCCGCACCCTCCCGGTCGCCCAATGGCGCACCCTGGTACTAACCGTGCCGCCCGCCGGTTCCTCGCCTTCTCGTCTTGCGCGCACTTGATGCGCGCCTCCCCGTCGGCGCGCGCGGCCCGGTGCGGGTGACTTCGTGGATGGCGGTCAACAGGACGCCCATGACCGCGTAACGCCACCGGAACAGAAACGATCCCATCACCGCCCCACGGATCGAATAACCTATTGAAATTAAGAAACCTTTTTTCGGGATGAAAGAATGTCGTCATTTGTCGTCAAATGTCGTCAAAAAGGACGTTAAGTCATTGATTTCGTTGGATCGTGGATGTCGTCAAATGTCGTCATTTTCGGCCGTGAATGTCGTCAAAAGTCGTCAGATGTC
>CAYWRP010000040.1:0-26285 GCA_964460955.1 uncultured Rhodospirillaceae bacterium
CCGGATCCTCAATGTCGTCGGCGAACCGGTCGACGAGCGAGGCCCGGTGACGACGAAGATGACCTATCCAATCCACCGTCCGGCGCCGACCTACATGGATCAGTCGACGGAATCCGAGATCCTCGTCACCGGGATCAAGGTCATTGACCTGATCGAACCGTACGCCAAGGGCGGCAAGGTCGGCCTGTTCGGCGGTGCCGGCGTCGGCAAGACCGTCATCATCATGGAATTGATCAATAACATCGCCAAGGCGCATGGCGGCTATTCGGTGTTTGCCGGCGTTGGCGAGCGGACCCGTGAGGGGAATGACCTCTATCATGAGATGATGGAATCCGGCGTTATCGACTTCGAAGGCGGCTCCAAGGCGGCCCTGGTCTATGGGCAGATGAACGAGCCACCGGGAGCACGCGCCCGGGTCGGTCTGACCGGTCTGACGCTTGCCGAATACTTCCGTGACGAGGAAGGGCAGGACGTTCTGTTTTTCGTCGATAACATCTTCCGGTTCACCCAGGCCGGCTCGGAAGTCTCGGCGCTGTTGGGCCGCATTCCCTCGGCGGTGGGCTATCAGCCGACGCTGGCGACGGACATGGGCGAGTTGCAGGAACGCATTACCTCGACGAAGAAAGGCTCGATCACCTCGGTGCAAGCCATTTACGTGCCCGCCGACGACCTGACCGATCCGGCGCCGGCGACATCCTTCGCGCACCTCGACGCGACGACGGTGTTGAACCGCTCCATCGCCGAGCTCGGCATCTATCCCGCCGTCGACCCGCTCGACTCGACGTCCCGCGTGCTTGATCCGCGCGTCGTCGGCGAAGAGCATTACGGGGTCGCGCGCGAAGTGCAGCGTATCCTGCAAAGCTACAAGTCGCTGCAGGATATTATCGCCATTCTCGGCATGGACGAGCTTTCGGAAGAGGACAAACTCACGGTCGCCCGCGCCCGCAAGATTCAGCGCTTCCTGAGCCAGCCGTTCTTCGTCGCCGAGGTTTTCACCAACACACCCGGCAAGTTCGTGCCGCTCGACGAGACGATCAAGGGGTTCAAGGGCATCTGCCACGGCGAGTACGATCACCTGCCGGAAGCGGCGTTCTACATGGTCGGCACCATCGACGAGGCGGTTGCGAAGGCCGAACGCATGGCCCAAGAGGCAGCCTGAGCCTCGGGCCGATAAAGCGGAAAAGAAACTGGCCATGTCCGATACGTTCAAGTTCGAGATCGTCGCGCCGTCACAGTCCGTCCTCGCCGAGGATGCCGAGTTGGTGATCATCCCCGGCGGCGACGGCGATTTCGGCGTGCTGCCGGGTCACGCGCCGATGCTGTCCACGCTACGCCCCGGCGTCGTCGAGATCCGCGAGAAGGACCTAAAGATCCAACTGCGCATCTTTGTCGGCGGCGGTTTCGCGGAAGTGACGCCGGAGCGCTGCACCGTGCTCGCGGAGACCGCGGTGCCGGTGGCGGAAATCGACCGCGACGCGGCGGAAGGCCTTTTGAAGGACGCCCACGACAGCTTGGCGGCGGCCGAGACGCCTGTCGCCCGGGCGCTGGCGGAGAAGGACTTGGCGGCGGCGGAAGCGATGCTGCAGGCATTGGAAGGCCATTGATCCGCCACGAGATCGTGGTGCCTTGAACCCAGCCGAACCCGCCGCGCCGCCGATCGCGCATGCGTGGGATTTGACGCCGAAGGATGCGATTGCCCTGCAGAAAAGCTTGTGGCGGTCGATCGTCCGCGCCGATGACTTTGGCTCCCTGCGCCGCATCGCCGGTGTCGACGTCGCTTACGGCCGAAGAAGGGGTCCCGCCCGGGCGGCGGTGGTCGTCATCGACGCACAAACCGGCGCCAGGCTCGAGGAGGCGGTCGCCACCCTCGCGGATCCCTTTCCGTACCTTCCCGGTCTGTTGTCCTTTCGCGAGTGCCCCGCCGCGCTGACGGCGTTGGCGAAGCTTTCCCAGCCGCCCCACCTGCTGCTCTGCGACGGTCAGGGGATCGCCCACCCGCGCCGGCTCGGCTTCGCCAGTCACATGGGCCTCAGGACTGGAATTCCGTCGGTCGGTGTCGGCAAGACGCGCCTGTGCGGCAGCCACGACGAACCCGCCGCCGAGCGCGGTGCCTGGACGCCGCTGATCGACAAGGGAGAGATCATCGGCGCGGTCCTGCGAACCCGGGTCGGCGTCAGGCCGATCTATGTGTCGATCGGCCACCGAGTGACCCTCGAGACGGCGATCCGCGTCGTCCTCGCCACCGCGTCCCGCTACCGCCTACCCGAACCGATCCGCTTCGCCGATGCCGTGTCGAAGCAACCGCCGGGCTCCGGCATCGCGACCGCCGCCGCCGATTAATCACTGTGACGGCGGACATCTTCGATGCTCGGAACCGATCGCCGGAGTTTGACGCGTTCGGCGCATAAACCATCCACAATCTTGCTGACGGGAAGCGTTTATTGAAATGATGCGCGTTTATGTTGCATAGAAGATACAGAAAATAGCGAATTAGTTTAAGTTTTCAGCCAAACTCATTGAAAAAATTGCTGCACCGCAGCATATAATGAGTGATGATAATCAGCGTACGCATCTTGAGCCCATTGGAGTGGCCGGTTTTCGGTCGCCATCTGAAAAGTCTCGGTTCCGACGACCGGCGGATGCGTTTCGGCTCGACGGTATCCGATGGTGCGATCGAGGCGCATATCAGCCGTCTCTGCCCCCTTTTCGATATGGTGACCGCCGCCTTCTCCCGCGAGGCGGAGATGATAGGCGCGGCGCTGATCACGCGCGACAGCGGCGACGCGGTCGAAATCTCGGTCAGCGTGCTCCCGCATTGGCGCGGTCGCGGCATCGGCACCATCCTCGTAAAACGGTCGATGTTGTGGGCGCGCAACCGCGGATACCGTCACGCCGCCGTTCGTTTTCTATCCGAAAACGCGCCGATGTCGCGCTTGGCCCACCGCTGTGGGATGCGGGTCGTCAAGGATCTCGGCGACGCCGAGGGCCGATTGGAATTGCCCGCGCCGACTTGGCTGTCCCATGCCGTCGAATGGAGCGAGGAGTGCGCCGCCGTCGCCCGCTACGCTCTCGTTGCCGCTGGAAACGCCGCCCGCTGGTACGCTCCGGGCTTGGGCATCCCGGCGGCGACCTCGGCGGTCGCGGCATTCCTGCCCCCTGCTCCTGGCACGCGGTAAACTTTGCGGTCGTCTAAACGGCACGGAACGGCTATAGAGCCTATCGTTTGCTCCAGACCGTAAGCGGCGGCGGTTCCCATGCGCATCCTGTTCATCCATCAGAACTTTCCCGGTCAGTACAAGCATCTGGCTCCCGCCTTGGCGGCCGACGGCGGGAACGAAGTGGTCGCGCTGGCGATGAACAAGAGCCCTGCGTTGCCCGGCGTGCGTGTCGTCCACTACAAGCCCGAGCGTGGTTCCAGCACATCGATCCACCCTTGGGTGGCGGATCTTGAAACAAAGGTGATTCGTGGCGAGGCGGCCCTCAAGGCGGCAATGGCACTGAATGCACAAGGATTTCGGCCCGACGTCATCTGTGCTCATCCAGGGTGGGGCGAGGCCTTGTTTTTGAAAGACGTCTGGCCGTCGGCGAAACTATTAAGCTTCATCGAGTTTTACTATGTCGCTGACGGTGGGGACTTCAATTTCGACCCTGAATTCGCCGACAATAGCGTTGCCGCGCGCTGCCGGCTCAGGATGAAGAATGCCAACCACCTGCTCAACCTCGACGCTTGCGACTGGGGGTTAAGTCCGACGCAATGGCAGATGCGTACGGTGCCGGAACGCTATCACGACAAGATGTCGGTCATTCACGACGGGATCGATACCGATTATGTGCGCCCCGATCCGCGGGCCAGCATTACGCTGGCGCAAAAGGGCATCACGCTTAGACCCGGCGACGAGGTGATCACCTTTGTTAACCGCAACATGGAACCCTACCGGGGGTTTCATGTTTTCATGCGCGCCCTGCCGGAGATCCAACGCCGACGCCCCAACGCCATGACCATCATTGTCGGCGGCGATGAGGTCAGCTATGGCAAGGCGCCTGCGAATGGCCAGACCTATCGGCAGATCATGCTGAAGGAAGTCGGCGAACAGCTGGACATGGAGCGGGTTCGCTTCGTCGGCCGCGTGCCGTATGCCGACTTCCTGCGCATGCTGCAGGTCTCGGCGGCGCACGTCTATCTCACCTACCCGTTCGTCCTCTCGTGGTCGATGCTGGAGGCCATGGCCGCCGGTTGCGCGGTGATCGGCTCTGCCACCGCGCCGGTGGAGGAGGTTATCGAGGACGGTGTCAACGGTCTGCTTGTCGACTTTTTCTCGACCACCGGAATCGCCGATGCCATTGACCGGGTGCTCGACGCGCCGGACCGGATTCAGGGGATGCGGGATGCGGCGCGGCGGACGGCGGTGGAGCATTATGACCTGAAAACCGTTTGCCTGCCACGCCACGTCGATCTCGTCTACTCGGTGGCGCAGGAGGGTAAGGCTCCTCGCGTGGAGCCGTCCGTCGCGACCGCTTCCGCCAATCTCCGGCGGGCGCTCGCCGCCAAACAGCAGCGCCACCGCCCCCCCGCCGGTCGACGCCGCGGCTAAACCTTTGCCGCTCACTCTCGCGATGGCACTCGAAAACCGAAGTGAAACGCGTCATATTGAGGGCATGCAGAAACCTCGCTGCCGATTGCTCATTATCTTTATCTTGCTCGTGGCCTTCTCGGCGACGCTCACCGCATGCGGGCGCAAGGGATCGCCGGAACCTGTCCCCGGTTCGGACTTTCCGCGCCAGTACCCGACCTATTAGGGCCGGACGCGGTGGATCATTTCCAGTACGTCGGCGGGCAGCTGCATGCCGAGGGTGTCCCCATCGCGGACATCGCGGCGGCGGTCGGCACGCCGGTTTACGTCTATTCCACCGCCACCCTGGAGCGTCACTATCGCGTTCTCGCCGACGCGGTAATCGACTTGGCGCCCTTGATCTGTTTTGCCGTCAAGGCTAACGCCAACGTCGCACTCGTAAGCACTTTGGCGCGCCTCGGCGCGGGCGCGGACGTTGTATCGGGCGGCGAACTCGAAACCGCGTTGGCGGCGGGCGTCCCGGCGCACCGAATTGTTTATTCCGGCGTCGGGAAAACCGATGCTGAGCTCGCGCTGGCGCTCGAACGAAATGTCTCGCAAATCAATATCGAGTCTATCCCGGAATTGGAACGGCTTGACTGGATCGCCTCGGCGACGGGGCGGCGGGCACGCGTCGCCATCCGCGTCAATCCCGATGTCGATCCCCAGACACACGAGAAGATCTCGACTGGTCGGGCGGAAAACAAGTTTGGCATCGAATGGACAGCGGCCGGACACGTCGCGGCAAGAGCCGATGCGCTCCCAGGCATCGACTTGATCGGCCTTGCGGTGCACATTGGCTCGCAACTGCACGATTTGCAGCCGTTCCGCGATGCATTCCACCGCCTGCGCGATCTTGCCGTCATGCTGCGCGCCGCCGGGCACCTTATCGAAACGCTCGACATCGGTGGCGGCCTCGGCATTCCCTACGGAAACGAACCGGGTCCGGCGCCGACACCGCACGACTACGGCGAGATCGTGCGAACGGCCCTCGGCGATTTGGGCATCAAGCTGATCATGGAACCCGGCCGGATGATCGTTGGCAACGCGGGAATTCTGGTGGCCCGCGTCATCTACGTGAAGGAAGGTGCCACCCGACGGTTCGCCATTCTCGATGCCGGCATGAACGACCTGCTGCGCCCTAGCCTGTATGGCGCCTTTCATCAAATCATCCCCGTCGAACAGGCGCCGAACGGCCAGGAATGCCTGGCAACGGACATCGTCGGCCCCATCTGCGAGACTGGAGATACCTTCGCAACCCAGTATCCTCTGGTCCCGCTGGATGCCGGAGCGTTGGCTGCTTTACGGAGTGTGGGAGCTTATGGGGCGGTGATGGCGTCGACATATAATTGCCGCGGCCTGCCAGCGGAAGTGCTGGTCAAGGGCGATCGGTTCGCCGTCATCGCACGTCGACAAACCATCGACGACATACTCGCCCGCCAGCAACTTCCGGAATGGTTGGCCGTTGATGCAGAACCCGGCACGGTAAGCAAGACCGTCGCCGGTTGACAGGCGAGGTTGAAGATGAGCGATGGCCGTTCGATCCGCTACCGGATCCTCCTGCGATTGGCGCAAGCAGCACAGCTTTGGGAGAACGTCTGGCCCCGGCTCTGGCCGGCAGCCTGCCTTGTCGGTGCATTCGTTGCGGTGGCCCTGTTTGATCTATTGCCGCTCCTGCCGTCCTGGCTGCATGCGCTGACGTTGGCGGCCTTTACCGTCGCAGGCATTGCCGCTCTCCTCTACGCGATCCCTGGCTTGAAACTCGTCTCGGAGACGGCCGCGCGTCGACGCCTCGAACGCGACAGTGACCTCGCGCACCAGCCGCTCTCGGCAATGAACGACTCGATCGCCGCCGGGCGGGGTAATCCGGTGGCGGAAGCGCTTTGGGACCGTCATCGATCGGCGGCCGCCCGCCAAGTCGACCACGTCTCCCTCGACATGCCCAACACCGACCTCTCGCGACATGAACCATGGGGCATCCGCGCGGCGGTGTTCCTGGCGCTCGGCGCCGCCTTTTTTTTCGGCGGCTCGGATGTTGGCTCGCGCTTCGAACGCGCACTTACCCCAGGTCTTGGCCTCGCTGGCGCAATGACGGTGACTGCCGAGATCTGGGTGACACCGCCGGAATATACCCACCAGGCGGCCCTGTTTCTGCAGTACCCGATGCCCGATTCCGGAGCCGCGAAGGACGGAATAGGTGCGGTCGACGGCCAGTCAGCCGACGTAATACCGCTTCCTGCCGGCAGCCATCTCACTGCCCGCGTGACCGGCGCCCGGATTGCACCGACACTCCGCATCGGCGATCGCGCGCTGGCCTTCGACGTGATGGAATCCGGAGCCGCGGTGCATCGTTTGGAAGCCGAGATCAACGGCGGTGATCAAATCGCCGTCGAGGTTTCAGGGGACACGATCGCCGCTTGGAACGTCATGGTGGTCCCCGACATGGCACCGAACGTCGACTTTTCCGAGCCAATCGGCACACAGGGCAACGGGCTGTTGCGTATCGGCTTCGCAGCCGAGGACGACTACGGTATCGACCATGTCGAGGCAATCATCGACCTTGCGGATCCGGCGAATACCCAGGTGGAACACAAGCCCCATCGCTTTACGCTTCCCCTTTCATCGATATCGCCGACGACGGTGGCGGGTCGCACGGTTCGCGATCTGACTCCGCACGAATGGGCCGGGAAACCAGTAACAATCCGCCTCGAGGCCACCGACGTCGCCGGTCAGACCGGCACGAGCGCCGCAAGGCGGGACATTCTCCCGGAACGACATTTCTCGCACCCCGTCGCGCGGCGGGTCATCGCCGAGCGCAAGCGGTTGTTCGGCAACGTGACGCCACCGACGCGGTATGACGTCGCATCGACCCTGGATCGCGTCGCCCGCCAGCCGCAGTTCTATGCCAACAACATCGTCGTCACGCTCGCCCTCTCGGTCGCCAAGTCACGGCTGCTGCGCGACCAGTCCGACACGGCTCTGCCGAGCGTGCGTGACCTCCTCTGGGATACGGCGTTGCGCTTGGAAGAGGGGGATGTTCCCTTTGCCGAGCGGCGTTTGAACCAGGCGCGCCAAGCATTGGCCGACGCACTGCGAAGCGACGCCGACATCGCCGAGATCGAACGCCTGATGGACGAACTGCAACGGGCATTGAACGACTTCATGGCCGCCATCGCGGCGGAACTCGCGCGCCGCGATCAACAGATGACCGCGCTGCCGCAGATGCCGTCGGAGATGGTACGCACCGACGATCTGCAACGACTGTTGGAGATGGCACGCGAACTCGCGCGATCCGGGGCGCGTGACGGTGCGCAGCAATTGTTGTCCGAACTCGACGCGATGCTCGGTGCTATCCGGCGGGGGCTTGATGCCGGCAATACCAACCAACAACTGCGTCAGGCGCAGCAGCTTCTGCAGGGCTTAGACGACCTGACATCGCGCCAGCAGCAACTCCGTGACGACACCTTTCAGCAGTTGCGCCGCCAGGACGGAGCCTCGCCGGCGCCGGAGGGGCTGCCGCAGGGCGGTTCGTCGGCGGATCAGGCGCAAGCCCAGGAGGCGCTGCGTCGCGCGCTCGGTGAACTGATGCTTCAATTCGATCAGGTCATGGGCGGCATCCCTGGCCCACTCGGCGAGGCGGAGAGGGCCATGGACGGCGCCGGGGAGGCTTTGGGGCAGGGCCGACTCGGCACGGCGGTGCGCCGTCAAGGCGCCGCCATCGATGCCCTCGAACGGGCCCGCGGTGCGGCAAGCCAGGCTCTAGCGCAGCGGCTCGGCGGTCTTTTCGGCATGATGGGCAGCAACGGCGAAGCAAGCGACGGCCGTGACGGCGACATTTTCGGCCGCGCGCCGGCCGACGGGCAACGCGGATTCGGGGTCGGCCAGGTCAAGATTCCCGACGAACTGAATATCCAACGCGCCCAAGAAATCATTGACGAGTTGCGAAATCGTGCCGCAGATCGTCAACGGCCAGCCAACGAGCTGAATTACATCGAGCGGCTTCTCGAGTTCTACTAAGCCCCGCGCTATTCCTTCGTCGAAGGATCCATTGCCGGCCTGAATGGCCGGGTACTCGGGCATTTATCTCCACTCGTCTGACCGCTGCGTGACGGCGTCACTGGTCTCAACCCTCGGGTGTCGCGAAGGTGATCCTCAGGTTGCGCGCTTGATCACCTGGATCCCTTAACGTCGCCTCGAACATGATGTTTTCACCGCCAGCCACCTCCGTCGCCACCGGCGCAATCACTGTCGTTTCCAGCACCGCGTCCCCAGCGTCGACAAGACTGACGCGCAACGGCGGCACCGGCCGGGTTTCGTCGGTCAGGTTGGCGACAGATCCGGAAACGACGACAATTTCGTGGATACCTCGAAGCTCGCGCCGGGGACTGACGTCGCGGATTTCCAGACCGGCTCCAGGGGGAGGCGGCGGTGCCTCGAATATGGCGAAGATCGCCTCTGTTCCCGGTATGGCCGAAACAAGTGTCTTTTGGAATGCAATCGCTCCGCCAGCCAGCAACAAAAGCGTCACGCCGGCCGCGATCCCGCCGACGAGCCAATGCCTGCGCGGCGACGGTTTCGGCTCCGCTGACGCAGGTTCGGGGGGAGTCGCCTCCTGCGGCAACTCCTCGGCGGCGACCGCATCGTCGTCGGTCTCGATGGGCTCGTCGTCGGCAAATGCGATGGTATCATCGTCCGTGGTTGTCGCCGGATCGCCTTGTGGAGCCGGCGAATCGTCGCCTGGGTCAGCCGATACCGGTTCCGCCTGTGCCGACTGCAAAATTGACGGGGACTCCGGCTCTTCGGCTGGCGGCGGTTCGACAGGGGGCGTTGCCGGAGCCGGTGCCGATGAGTCGGCGAGCGGCGCATTGTTGGTGCCCTGCGAGGCCAACGGTGGCGGAGGCGACGGGTCGGCGGCCTCCCCGCTAGGGGCGGGAAGGTCTTGATGCCATTCATGCCCACATGCCGAGCAGTGAACGGGCCGCCCCTGCTGGCCGATCGCTTCCGGCGGGATCGCATAGGGCGTCGAGCAGCGCGGGCAAATGACAATCATCGTCTGGGTCATTATGGTGAACAGAAAGACTTTATAGGCATGACCAGGAATCAGCGCAAGCAGACGAATGAAGAGGCGACGACACTCAAGATTTTCTAAAACCGCAAGCCCGAGCCCGATGCAGGGCCGGACAGGGATAAATAATGCGGTCGACACCAAGCAACGCTGAGAGCATCGTCTCCCTTCAAGACGTCGCGGTATTTTGTGAAGCGCCTCGCCCGATCCTGGAGGGCGTTTCGTTTTCACTGGGGAGGGGCTCGTTTCATTTCGTCGTCGGCCCAAGCGGGGCTGGCAAGACGACCTTGTTGAAACTCATTTATTTGGCACTCCGACCGACCCGCGGGCGGCTCAGCGTTCTCGGCGCCGACGCCGCGGTGACGCCGCGCCGCAATTTGTCGGCCCTGCGACGGCAAATGGGCATCATATTCCAGGATTACCGGCTTCTCGATCATCTGTCGGTATTCGATAACGTCGCCCTGCCGCTGCGAATTTGCGGACGTCCTGAGGCCGATGTGCGCCGAGACGTGACTGACTTATTAAGCTGGGCCGGTCTCGGATCTCTCGTCGCCAGGCATCCTGCCTTGTTGTCGGCGGGTCAAAAACAACTGGTCGCCGTTGCCCGCGCCGTCGTCGGCCGGCCGCGCCTGATGCTGGCGGACGAGCCGACAGCAAACGTTGACGACCGGATGGCGATGCGCTTGATGTTGCTCTTCGAGGAATTGAACCGGCACGGAACGACAGTGCTCGTCGCCACCCAAAATCCACGCCTTGTTTCACGGATCGATGCCGGTGTGTTGCACTTGGATCGAGGACATGTCCGCATCGGAGACTCGGGCTTCGTGCGCGGTTCGCCGCCAAGGATGGCCGAAAAACAATCCCCAGTGAGGCCGCAATGAGCGCGCTCTTCTCTCGCTCGCCAGTTTACGCGCCGCCGTTGATCGATAGGCCGATCCCGCGGCTGGCCAGTGGCCTCATCGCCCTGCAGGTTTTGGTCACCGTGGTGGTGATCGCCGGCATCATGATCGTCCAAGCGGGCCTCGACAAATCGGCTTCCGTCGCCGAACGGAGCTGGGTCGTGCAGATCGCCGCGGAATCGCCGGAAACCGGGGCTCGCTTGGGTGAGGAGGCATTGGCGATCCTGCGCGCACGGGAAGACATCGCCAACGCCCGTCTCCTCCCCCGCCAGGCGGTCGAGACCCTTCTTGCGCCCTGGTTCGGCGGCGACTTTGGCGTCGATTTTCCACTGCCGGTCACCCTCGAGGTCACGGCTCGCGCGGACCATGACATCACGGCGGAGACAATTCGCGCCCTCCTGCCCACCGATACCGATTACGCCGTTCATGGCAACGCGGGTTGGCGAGAGCCGATGCGGGGGACAGCGAGCACGTTCATGTCCGTCTCTGCGGGACTGATCGGACTGGTCGGCCTCGCAACCGCCGCCGCCATCGTATTGGCGACGCGCGCCGCCGTTGCCGCGCACTGGCAGACCATCGACTTGCTGCACGTCATCGGCGCAGACGATGCCTATATCGTTCGCCGTTTCGCCTCACAGGCCTTACTGGCCGGTGGCGTCAGTGGATTTCTAGGCATGGTTGGCGGTGGTTTGCTGATAGCCGCTGCCATCGTTCCGGCGCTTGCCATCGCCGAACTGGACCCTGCCGTTTCAACCGCCGAGACTTGGCTCTTCGCGCCGCTTGCCCTGATACCGGTTTGCACGGCATTGCTTTGCTTCGCCACCACCTGGGTGACGGTGACCGTCCGGCTCAGAATGACGGAGTAAGGTGTCCAACCATGGCTGAAGAGCCCTGTTATCTTTGCCAACGGTTGCGTAGACGATTGATGGCGGCGTTAGCCGTCGGTGTCCTTGGCTTGATCATCGCCGCGGCGGGCCTGATCCGCTTTGCCAGCACCATTCCCGAGACTGTCGTGGATTCTGAAACACCGACGGACGCCATCGTCGTCCTGACCGGCGGCAGCGCGCGCCTGGGAACGGGCCTGCGGTTGCTGGCGGAGGACAAGGCCGAACGCGTATTCGTGACCGGTGTCCATCCCAGTGTCGCGCGCGCCGAGTTCTTGGCCATCGCCGGCGTCGGCGACGCCGAATTCACCCAGCACATCGAAACTGGCCATACCGCGGGCGATACGCAGGGAAATGCTCATGAAACGGCGCGCTGGATGCACAACCATGGGTACCGTTCGCTTCGGTTGGTGACAAGCAATTACCACATGCCACGAAGCATCCTCGAATTCAGCCGGGCAATGCCGGAGGTCCGGATTATCCCGCACCCCGTCTTCTCGCCGACCGTCAGAAGCGATGATTGGTGGCGTTTTCCTGGCACCGCCATGCTGATCATCAGCGAATACGCGAAATTCATCGTCGCCTGGGTTGGTCACCATGGCGGCGTAACGGAGCCTCTCGCCGGATCGGGGACTCCATGAGTTTTGTCCGCTCAATGATCTTCTCGGTCGTCGCCTTGCTGTGGACAGTGGTGCTGTCGATCCTTTACCTGCCGCTCTTGCTGGGATCGAGACGGCTCGCGCAGCGCTGCTGCGGTATTTGGGCGAACACATTACTCGCGCTCGCCCGTCTCGTGTGTGGCATTCGCTACCGCGTGATAGGACGCGAACATCTGCCAAAAGGACCGGCGATCATCGCCGCCAAACACCAGTCGGCCTGGGAGACGCTGCTTTTTCACAGCCTTTTGGACGACCCTGTCTATGTCTTGAAGAAGGAACTGATCGAGAACGTGTTGATCGGCCGATATTTGCGCAAGGCCGGCAACATTGCCGTCGACCGCAGCGCGGGGATGCGCGCATTAAAGCCCATGCTCGCCCAGGCCGGCGTTCGGCTGGCGGAGGGCGCGAAGATCATTATCTTTCCCGAAGGCACCCGTGTTCCTCCGGGAGAACATCGATCCTATCAGCCGGGAGTGGCGGCATTGTACGCTCGCTACAGTGATACCGTGCTGGTCATTCCGGTGGCCCACAATTCCGGGATGTTCTGGCGCCGGTGGACGAAAATCCCAGGCGAGGTCGTCGTCCATATCTTGCCTCCGATGCAACGCGGACTTGACCGGCGGGCGTTCATGGCCGACCTCGAACTTCTCATAGAAGGGGAAACACTCCAGCTCGCCGGCGCGGCGGCTGTGGAAAAACCCCGCAGCCAATAACGGGGAAAGCGGGGAAAACTGCGGATTTTCTTGGCTTTCCAAGCAGAACCAGTCGAGCGCCCTGTGGAAACAGAGCAAGAACATTGACGTTCCGAGATCGGCTGCCTAGAGTCGACGCCGGAGCCTCCCGAGGGGTTTAAATGTAACAGCGAGGCATAGCGCGCATGGTCAACGTAGCGCCGATCTCCCAGCAGATCTGGGACATGAAGTATCGATTGAAAACGCCCGCCGGCGACGCGCAGGATCGGACGATCGCCGACACGTGGCGCCGCGTCGCCCGCGATCTCGCCCAGCCGGAGGCGGATCCGGCACGCTGGGAAACCGCGTTCATCGAAGCCCTCGACGATTTCTGTTTCCTTCCAGCCGGGCGGATCCTGTCCGGCGCCGGCTCGGGCCGGCGGGTGACGATGTTCAACTGCTTCGTGATGGGCGACATCCCCGACGACCTGACCGGCATCTTCGAACATCTCAAGGAAGCCGCGCTGACCATGCAGCAGGGCGGCGGCATCGGTTATGACTTCTCGACGCTGCGGCCGAAGGGCGCGCCGGTGAAGGGAGTCGGCGCCGATGCGTCCGGCCCACTGTCGTTCATGGACGTGTGGGATTCGATGTGCCGCACCATCATGAGCGCCGGATCGCGGCGTGGCGCGATGATGGCGGTGATGCGCTGCGACCATCCGGACATCGAGGCGTTCATCGAGGCGAAGCGGGAACCGGGGCGCCTGCGCATGTTCAACCTTTCGGTTCTCGTCACCGACGCTTTCATGGATGCGGTGAAAGCGGATGCGCCGTGGGAACTCGGTTTCGACGGCACGGTGTTCAAGTGCCTGAAGGCGCGCGAACTGTGGGACAAGATCATGCGCGCGACCTACGCCTACGCCGAACCGGGGGTGATTTTCATCGATCGCATCAACCGGCTCAACAACCTGCACTATTGTGAGGAGATCCACGCCACAAACCCCTGCGGCGAACAGCCCTTGCCGGCCTACGGCACCTGTCTTCTAGGCTCCATCAACCTGGCCCGGTTGGTCGGTGAGCCGTTCACTGATCAGGCATATCTCAACGAGGAGGCACTCGTCGCGCTGACCGCGACGGCGGTGCGTATGCTGGACAACGTCATCGACGTCTCCGGCTACCCCCTCCCGCAGCAGCAGCACGAGGCGCGAACCAAGCGGCGGATCGGCCTCGGCATCACGGGGCTCGCCGATGCCTTGATCCTTTGCCGCGCCCGCTATGGGGATCGGAATGCCGTCGCCCTGACCGAGCGCTGGCTCGCCACTCTCCGCCGCGCCGCCTATTTGGCGTCCGTCGACTTGGCGCGGGAGAAGGGGGCCTTCCCGCTGTTCGACCGCGACGCCTATCTCGCTGGCGAGTCGGTGCGCGTGCTCGACGCCGACATTCGCGATGGCATCGCCCAACACGGAATCCGCAACGCCCTGTTGACGTCGGTCGCGCCCACCGGAACCATTTCGCTGTTCGCCGACAACGTTTCTTCCGGGCTCGAGCCGGTATTCAGCTTTACCTATACCCGCCACGTCATCATGCAGGATGGCAGCCGCCGCGAGGAAGAGGTGAGCGATTACGCCTATCGGCTGTTCCACCGCCTCAATGGCGAAGGCACCCCGCTGCCGGACTATTTCGTCGACGCGCAGTCGCTCAGCCCGCAGGACCATCTGGTGATGCAGGCGGCGGTTCAGAAGTACATCGACAGCTCCATTTCGAAGACCATCAACTGCCCGGAAAGCATCGGCTTCGATGCCTTCAAGGACATTTACGTCCAGGCCTACGAACTCGGCTGCAAGGGGTGCACCACCTATCGCCCCAACGATGTCACCGGCGCCGTGCTCGAGGTCAAACCGAAAGCGAAGGAGGCGGCGGAACCCGAGTTACCGTTCGACGCGCCCCCGTCTCCGCCAAAGCCGGCCGACCTTGGCGACTCCGGCGCCATCGTGCAAATGTTCCAGCCGCTGGACCGGCCGGCGGCACTGCCCGGCAAGACCTACAAGGTCCGCTGGCCGGAAAGCGACCATGCGATCTACATCACCATCAACGATATCATCCAGGACGGCCGCCGCCGGCCGTTCGAGGTGTTCATCAATTCGAAGAACATGGAGCATTTCGCCTGGACGGTGGCGCTGACGCGGATGATCTCCGCCGTCTTCCGCCGCGGCGGCGATGTCTCCTTCGTCGTCGAGGAGTTGAAGGCGGTGTTCGATCCGCGCGGCGGCCAGTGGATGAGCGGCCGCTACGTCCCCAGCCTGCTCGCCGCCATCGGCGAAGTGATCGAACGCCACATGATCGACATCGGCTTCATCGCTCCGCCCGGCCAGGCCAACCAGCCGCCGGAAGCCAACCTCCGCGCCGAACGCAAGGTGGTGGGGCTTGGCGCCGACCCCCGCTTCCGCCAATGCCCGAAGTGCGGCATGCCGTCGATGATCCGCCAGGAAGACTGCGACACATGCACCAGCTGCGGCTACTCGAAGTGTAGTTAGCTAATTTAATACGAATATTTTTCGTAATCGGTAAAGTTATATGGATTTATCGAGCTATTTTTATTTGAATAATTACGTGATGTAAATAAGTAGTTTATATATATTTTTTTATTTAAGCGCTGAAATTTGTGAAAATAAATTCTGACATTCAATTTTTAATTGACCGTCGTACGGTTATGGAGTACGATTCTCATGAAAATTTATGGTTTTTCGCACAAGGGCCTCAGGCGGTTCTACGAAGATGACGACACACGCGGTATTCCGACAAATGCGGTCGAAAAGATCCGCTCCATCCTAATTGCAATCCAAGAGGCCAACTCTATCGTCGAGATCGAACAGTATCCGGGTTGGCGGCTTCATCCGCTGAGCGGTGACCGCAAGGGCCAATGGAGCATTGTGGTGTCGGGAAATTGGTGGCTGGTGTTCGAACTCGATGGAGTTCGTATCCTTAACATTGACCTTGTTGACTACCACTGACTGTGCCATGCCATGGCGATGAAGAGTCCAGCGCATCCGGGTTCGGTGATCCGCGACGGGGTTTTGGAACCGCTCGCCCTATCGGTCACCGACGCGGCGACGATCCTCGGCGTTCGCCGGGCAACGCTGTCCGATCTTATTAACGGCAAGGCCGCCCTGACGCCTGAAATGGCGTTGCGAATCGAAAAAGCCTTCGGACCTCGGATGGATCATCTGTTGCGCATTCAATTGGCCTACGATATTGCCCGCACCCGAGCCCACGAATCAGACATCGACGTTAAACGCTACGAACCCGCCGAATGACCTGAGCGGACTGTTTGCTTAGTGCCCCACCCTCACCCCCTCGATGTGCGCCAAGGCCCAGTCGACGAGTTCGCGGATCGCCGGTTTCAGCGCGGCGCCGCGCGGTGTCGGCACGTAGGCATGGCGGCGGGGTTTCGCCTGGTACGGACGTCTGACGATCAGGCCGTAGCGCTCCAATCGCCGAAGCCGATCGGCGAGGATGTTGGTTGAAATACCCTCCGGCGAGTCGAGGAATTCCTTGAACTGCGACTTGCCGAACATCAGCATGTCGCGCAGGACGAGCAGCGTCCACTTGTCGCCGATCAGATCCAGCGCGCAGGCCAGCGGACACGGCGAGCGGCGGTCGCGAACGATCTTGTCGGCGCCGAAACGATCCTCTCCCATGCCGCGAGTGTAGCCCCGCGATAAAGTAACTTGCAAAAAAAAAGCGAAATCGGTAGCGTCTCGCCTGCCGACTTAACTAAAGCCCTTACGTGGAGGCCGGCTCCGGTGAAACTCTACACCCTCGCCATGTCCAACAACGCTCGCAAGGCGCACGCGGTAGTCAACCATCTTGGTATCCCGTGCGAGATCATCGCCGTTAATCCGCTGAAAGGCGACCTGCGATCGGCGGAGTTTCTCGCCATCAACCCGAACGGCACCGTCCCGGCACTGGTCGACGGCGATCTCAACCTGTGGGAATCCAATGCGATCATCATCTACCTGGCTTCCGTCAAGGTTCCCGAATCGTCGTTGTACGCGCCTGCGCACCAGCCGGAGATCCTGCGCTGGTTGTTCTGGGAAGCCTGCCAGTACAACAAATCGCTCGGGGTCATCGCCTACCAGACCGTGATCAAACCGATGTTCGGTCTCGGCGATCCGGATTCGCAAGCCATCGGCGAGGCGAAAAGCCAGTTCGCCCGCTCCGCGCCGATCCTGGAAGCGCATTTGCGGGGGCGCAACCACATGGTCGGCAGCGATTGGACGTTGGCCGATTACGCCGTCGGCTCGCTGCAGCATGCCGTCGCCCGCCTCCCCATCGACTGGAGCGAGTACCCCCGTATCGCCGCTTTCTACCAACGTCTTGCGGCCAACCCGCATTGGTCTTCGACCGCACCCGCTGCCACCTGACCCGCTCCTGTCCCACCCGGCAATCGCCGCCGCTGTCTGCGCTGGCCCTCGCCGAGCGTTGCGGGCGCGATGCATATTCAACGTGACGAGCGGGGCCTGGATGCACTATCCAAGGGCTGTGAGGCGCGTGGGGAGGTTCGCCGACGCTCCGCGCGTCTCCAAGACGTTAACAATCGCGAAGCGAGGGAAGGAACATCGCCCGTGCCGGTAGACTCCGTCTCGATAACCATCACCGGTGCCGGCGGCGCCGGCGTCATGACCGCGGCGCAAAGCCTGCTCGACGCGGCGGCAAAAGCCGGACTGTATGGCTTGATGACGCGGTCCCTGGGGCCGCAGATCCGCGGCGGCGAGGCGGCGGCTTTTGTCCGTCTTGGCAACGGTCGGCTCGACTGCGTCGATGATCGCTGCGACATCATGATGGCCTTGGACTGGCTGAACGTCGAACGCTTCGCGGCGGAAATTCCTCTCGATGCGGCGAGCCTTTTATTGTTCGACGCCGCCGACCCCAAGGTGCCGGAGCTGTTGAGCCGGTCCAGTGCGCAGCTCACGCCGTTGCCGATCAAGGAGACCTTGAAGGCGCACAAGGGCGTTCGGCTCAACATGGTGGCGCTCGGTATCCTCGCCGAAATGCTGGCGCTTCCCAAAGAGGCGGTGGCCGCCGTGGTCGAACGCTCCCTCGGCCGCAAGGGGGCGGATGCCCTCGAAGCCAGCCTGAAGGGCGTGACGATCGGCGCCGAACTCACCGCCGCCATCGACCGACGGTTTCCCCTCACGGCGCCGGCGCGCCCCGCCGACCGATGGAACATCAGCGGCAATGAAGCGGCGGGCTTGGGCGCGGTGCGCGGCGGCGTCCGCTTCTGTGCCGCCTACCCGATCACCCCGGCGACGGAGATCCTCGAATGGCTGGCGCCGAATCTCGAAAAGGTCGGCGGGACCCTGCTGCAGGCGGAAGACGAGTTGGCTTCGGTGAACATGATCATCGGCGGTTCCTTCGGCGGCACGCCCTCGCTCACCGCGACCTCGGGCCCGGGGCTCGCCCTGATGATGGAGGCGATCGGCCTCGCCGTCGCTTCCGAAACGCCAATCGTAGTGATCAATGTGATGCGCGGCGGACCCTCCACCGGCATCCCGACCAAGTCGGAGCAGAGCGATCTCAACATCGCGCTTTATGGTCTGCACGGCGATGCGCCGCACCTGGTCACCGCCGCCAATTCCATCGCCGACTGCCTGTTCACCACCCAGTGGACCGTGCATCTGGCGGAACGGCTGCAGGCGGCGGCGATCGTGCTGTCCGACCAGTCGCTCGGCCAGTCCCGTGCCGTCGTCGACCGCCCCGCCGACCTCGCCTTCATCGCCCGCCGCGAGCGCGTCGAGGCGGTGGGCAACGGATTCGAGCGCTACGCCGTTACGGCATCCGGCGTCTCGCCGACGGCCATTCCCGGCACGCCCGGCGGCCAGTAC
This sequence comes from uncultured Rhodospirillaceae bacterium, assembly GCA_964460955.1. GTDB lineage: Bacteria > Pseudomonadota > Alphaproteobacteria > Rhodospirillales > Defluviicoccaceae > Defluviicoccus. Next base: position 18,674 of record CAYWRP010000040.1, read on the forward strand.
GTCGCCGACGGCCTGGAGCATGGCGTTCTCGGCCGGCCGTCGACAGCGGCGGAAGACCACTTGGCGCAACTGGACAAACGGGCGCGCAAGCTGGAGGCATTCGACTACGGCGACCATTGGGCGGATGTCGAGGGCGAAGGGCCGCTGGCCGTCGTCACCTGGGGCGCCAGCACCGGGCCGGCGCGTGAAGCCTGCGCCCGGGCCCGGGCCGCTGGCCTGCCGGTCCGCCTGATTTCGCTGCGTCTGCTGGCGCCGGCGCAAACGGAGCGATTCGCCGCCGCCATCGAGGGGGTTGAACGCGTCCTCATCGTCGAGCAGAGTCATTCGCGGCAGTTCTACCGCTACCTGCGCGCCTTCTATGATCTGCCCCGCGACGTGAAGGTGTTCAACCGGCCGGGGCCGCTGCCGATCCGTCCGGGCGAAGTCCTGGAGCACATCGAAGCCTGGAGTTGTCACGCATGACCGCATCCGTTCAGTCCGCGCCCCCCACCGCCCGGGACTTCAAGTCCGATTACAAGCCGGTTTGGTGCCCGGGTTGCGGCGACTATTCGGTCCTGTCGGCGATCACCAAGGCGCTCGCCGCCTTGGAACTGGCGCGGGAACAAGTGGCGGTCATCTCGGGGATCGGCTGTTCATCGCGGATTCCCGCCTACACGAGCGCTTATGGCTTTCATGGCGTCCATGGGCGCGGCCTCGCACTGGCGACCGGCCTGAAGGTGGCGCGACCTGACCTGACCGTTCTGGCAACCGGCGGCGACGGCGACGGCTATTCCATCGGCGGCAATCATTTCCTGCATGCCTGCCGGCGGAATGTCGACATCACCTACATCGTGATGGATAATCAGGTCTATGGCATGACCAAGGGGCAAGCGTCGCCGACGACGCCCGAGGACTGGACGCGCAGCAAGTTGACACCGCACGGAACCGGTGTGCGGCCGTTCCACCCGCTTGCCGTCGCCCTGGCGGCCGGCGCCAACTTCATCGCCCGCTGCTTCGCGGGCGATCCCAATGGCACGGCGCGCCGCATCGCCGAGGCGATCCAGCATCCGGGCTTCTCGTTGGTGGAGGTGTTGAGCCCATGCGTCACCTACCAGCCGGAACAAAAGGAATGGAAAAACCTCGTCCGCGAGGCGCCAGTGAAGCGGACCACGCGGGTCGACAAGGCGGCGCTGCGGCTCATGGACGACGACGGGATGAATATCGGCGTCCTTTATGTCGGCGACCGGCGACCGTATCAGCCGCTCAGTGCTCCGCACGCCACTGTCGAGGATCTTGAAATAGCGTTCGAAATATAATTCACTTAACGAAAATGGGGAGACCCGCCCAACGCGCGATCGCGTTCAGACGGAGGGATACCGGCAATGCCTGAGGCGACACGGACCCAGCCTGAGATCAAGACGGTCGAGGAATTTCTCGCCCATGCCCTGACCCTGGAAACCGAGGCGGCGCTCGGCTACGAGGAAATCGGCGACGCCATGGAGGTTCACAACAACCCGGAAACGGCCAAGCTCTTTCATCGCTTCGCCAAATACGGCCGCAAACATGCGGCGGAGGTGGAACATCTGGCCGCCGGGAAGACCCTGCCGCGGATCGCGCCCTGGGATTTCGTATGGCAGGACGCGGAAAGCCCGGAGGTGCCCTCGGTCGCCCATGCCCACTACAAGATGACCCCGCTGCAGGCACTCGAACTGGCGATGCGCGCCGAGCGCCAGGCGCATGCCTTCTACAGCTTGGTCGCCGAAAACGCCACCGACCCGGAAGTCCGCGAACTCGCGGCCGAATTCGCCGAGGAGGAAGCCGAGCATGTGCGCATTCTCACCGAATGGATGAAGGCGCACCCGGAGCCGGACAAGGATTGGGACTATGATCCCGATCCCCCGTCGATGCCGGAATAGGCGGCTCGCCCGCGCACCTTACGCCGAGCTCTCCGTGTCGGGACTGGCCACCATGACCTCGGCCAACGTCAGGACTCGATGCAACGGGCCGTCCGGAATGCCGCAGTCGTCGAGATGCTGCACCACGTTGCGAAGATAATCGAGGGATGTCCCATAGGGGCCGCACCCTTGAACGACCAACGCCGCCTGCTGTTTCGGCGACAGACCGCCAGCGTATTGCGGATGTCCGGGCCGGGCGACGAAGACAATCGCCTTCAGTCGTTCCCCGCTTGGCAAGGACACCGGGAGCTTTTTCGGAATGTAGGCATGGGTAGCCAGTTCGCGCTCGTGCAGGTAGGCGATCGTGTCCTCGACGTCCGGCGCGGCGACGCGAAGCACCCGGCCGACGCAAGACCCGCCGCGTTCCAATCCCAATACCAGTCCAGGACACGCTTCAGTCCCCCGGTTGCGGATCGACAGGATACACAGCGACCGGCGATAGCCATGCAGCGTGGCGCCGCGCGACTCGACCACGGGAAAGCGCGGATCCCACATCAGCGACCCGTAGCCGAACACCCAAATGTCGCCGAAGCGCTCGCCGTCGTCCATTGCCGTTTCCTATCGTTGAACGACAAGATAAACGCCGAACCCCGCGAGTGCCAAGCCGGCTAACGCGGTCGGCCCCATGGTCTCGCCGAACAGGATGTACGCGTTCACCGCTGTCACGCCGGGAACCAGATAAAAGAGGCTTGCCGCCTTCGCCGCCGCGCCATGGCGGATCATCAGGTAATAAAGGAAGATGGCGCCGATGGAGAGGGCCACCGAAAGCCAGACCAGGGCGGCTATAAACTCGGCGCTCCACTTGACCGCCCCGCTCTCGAAGATCAGCACGAGCGGCACCATCAACGCGCCGGCGGCCGTGAACTGGATCGCCGTGCCGGTGACCAGATTCATGTGCGCGACATGGCGTTTTTGATACAGGCTGCCGGCGGTGATGCCGATGATGGCGACGATGGCGCCGAGCAAGCCCCGCATATCGTCGACGGCGAAGGTCAGCTTATCGGCGACCGCCAACGCCACGCCAGCGAGACCGATGGCCAGCCCCGCCCACTGGCGGCCCCGTGTCATTTCACCAAGATAGAGGCCGGCGGCGACGGCGGTGATGATCGGCTGCAAGCCGACGATCAACGCGACGAGGCCCGCCGGCAGGCCAAGCCCGATGGCGGAAAAGACGCCGCCGAGATAACCGCCGTGGATCAGAATGCCGACCAAGGCGATGCGCGCCACGAGCGTCGGCGATCTTGGCCAGGGGGATCGTAACACGGTGGCGGCAATCAACAGCACCCCGACGACGAGGGCGAAACGCACAAGGAGAAAGGTGAACGGCTCCGCATACGGCAGCCCGAATTTAGCGCCGATGAAGCCCGTGCTCCAGAGAAGGACGAAGATCACCGGCATGGCGTCCAACCAGGCCGGGCGCGTTGAGTGAGCCGGGGCTTCCTTCGGTGCGGTTGGCGTTTTTGCCCGCTTCATGCTGCCTCGAAACCCGAAACCGGCGACGTTAACGGCAACGCGGCGCAGCGGCAAACGAATGTCGAGGAGGCGCCCCTTTCGCCACGTTCGGCGCGCCAAGGCGAGGGGTGATTCCACGGCGTGCGTGGGCTACCATGGATGCATGCGAAACGTCTCGGTGCCGCTTATTCTCTCTCTCCTGCTCGCTGTCCTCATAGCGGCCGGCTGCGAGGGGCGCGACGAAGCGCCGGAACGCGGCGCCGGCTCGCCCTACCTGGCCGGGCAGTTGCTCGTCGCCACCCCGCGGATCGATGATCCGCGGTTTCAGCGCGCGGTGATTTACATGGTCGCCCATGACGCCGACGGCGCGTTCGGTCTGATCGTCAACCGCGTCTATGGCGAAGGGCCGCTAGACCGCCTGCTCGCCGGTCTCGGCGTCGGGGCCGGTGCGCCGTCCAAGTCAATCCGCGTCCATTACGGTGGGCCGGTCGAGCCCGGGCGCGGGTTCGTGCTCCATGGCACGGATTATGACGGGCCTAGCACACGGCGCCTCGGCGGCGGGGTGGCGTTGTCGACCGGGCGCGATATTTTGGAAGCGATGGCGGCCGGTGTCGGGCCGTCGCAGAGGATTTTCTTGTTCGGTTATGCTGGATGGGGACCGGGTCAGCTGGAAGGCGAATTCGCGCGCGAGGATTGGATGACCGCCCCCGCCGAAGCGACGCTTCTGTTCGGCGAAAGGCCCGACCGCCTATGGGAAAGGGTGGGCGAGAAAGCCGGATATCCGCTCTGACCGATGCTGAAACGGGGCTATTCCGACGATTGCGCCAGCGGATGCAATGAGCGACGGCCCAAAGCCAAATGGCGGATGGGGTGGGATTCGAACCCACGAGGGGCGTAACCCCTGCCGGTTTTCAAGACCGGTGCCTTAAACCGCTCGGCCACCCATCCGGTTTGACCTAGTTGGTCAACACCGGCGCTGCATCTGTCAAGCCTGTCGTCGCGCCGTCCGCGACGGCGTGCTCCGACGGATCGTGACGATCCGGATTGGCCGATTCCGGTCGGCGGTGGCAGGGTCGGCGACGCGGGGCCCGAGGCGCGAAGAAACACCGCGGGGAACGCCGATGGCAATCGGAAACAATTTGTGACGTTTCGCAAGCCGGGTTAGCGTTCGCCTCGCCCCCGCTGGCGATGCTAACTAATGGCCGCTGTGATCCAATAATGGGCCATCCACCAAAGCCGGCCCGCCGGTACGCCACGCGCGGCCGCCACGCAAGACCGATGGGAGGGCTCAAGCCCCAGCGCATGACCAACATTTTTCTGTCCGGCCTGCCTGCCGGGGTGCAAGCGCGGTTGCGGGCGATGAAGCCGCCGAAAATCTCGACGCGGCAACGGCTCGCCGATTTTCCAACCCAAGACCTGCCGCTGGAACGGCCAGCGGTGATCCGCTGGAACGACCATCACGTGCCCTATATCGAGGCGGAGACCGATCGCGATCTGGCGGTGTGCCTCGGCCTGGTGCACATCCACCTGCGCGGCGGTCACATCGCGCTGTTCCGCCACTTCTACGACGGCCGCCTGGCCGAGGCGTTCGGCCCGTTCGCCGCCAACCTCGATCACGCGCTACGGATCCTCGATTACGGCCGGCCCGTCGAGGCCATCGAGCGGGAATTGCCGGAAGAGTCGCGCACATGGCTGGACGCGTTTCTCGATGGCGTCAACTGTTACCAGGCGCGGATGACCCGTCTGCCACCGGAGATGGCGTTGCTCGGCATGAAGCCGGAGCCGGCCGATATCGGCGTTCTTTTGAAAGGCGGTCGACTGGCGGCCACCGATTTCACGTGGCTGACCCATCTGACGCTCTTAGAGAAACGCGGCACCCCCGGCTACGCCAAGCTTTGGAACCGAACGCTCGAGTCCGGCGAGGTGCCGCCGGCGGGCACACGGCCGGAGCAGCCTCAGGCCTCCATCGCCGATTTCCTGCTCGGTGCCGGGCGCTCCGGCAGTAATTCAGTGGTCGTCGCGCCGCACCGCAGCGCCAGCGGCGCGGCGATGATCGCCAACGATCCGCACTTGGGGCTGTCTTTGCCCAGCCTGTGGATCCTCGCCGGCCTGCGGTCGCCCTCCTACAATGTCGTCGGCTACATGATTCCCGGCCTGCCGGTGATTTTCCTTGGCCGCAGCCCGCACATGGCCTGGGGTGGCACCAATATGCGCGCCGCCTCGTCCGATCTCTACGATGTTTCCCGCTTGCCCGCCGAACAGATCGAGACGGAGGAGGTCGTCATCCGCTGCAAAGGCTGGTTGCCGCGCCGCCGCCGGGTGCGCCGCACGCCGTTCGGGCCGATCATCTCGGACGCCAAGGTGATTCCCACCCGGGGTCCGGAAGCCATCGCGCTGAAGTGGGTCGGTCACGCGGCATCCGACGAGGTCACCACGTTCTTGGCGGTTGCCCGCGCCACCTCGCCGGAAAGTTTCCGCGAGGCGTTCGCCAGCTACGGCGTGTCGGGTCAGAACATGCTTTTCGCCGATGTGGACGGCAACATCGGCCAGGTGATGGCGGTACGCCAACCCGTTCGCGACGGCTTTCCGCAGGACGACCCGGTCCTCGATGCCGCCGACCCGGCGACGCACTGGAAGGGTTTCGTTAACGCCCTCGACTTGCCGTTTGTTCTCAATCCGCCGGCGGGCGTCTTCGCATCGGCGAATAATCGCCCGGACGACACTGGCGTGCCAATCGGCTTTACCTTCGGCTCAGACGATCGCATCCGCCGCCTCTATCAGCTCCTCGCCCGGCGCGAGCGGTTGACCGTCGACGACCTGACCGCCCTGCAAACCGACACTGTCGCGCTCGATGCCGAGCATTTCGCCGCCGGTCTGCGCGACGAACTCGCCGCCGTGCCGGGGAAGGACGCCGAGGCCTTCGCCGCCGCGCTTAAAGGCTGGAACGGCGATTACGCCGCCGACGCCAGCGCTCCCGTCGCCTTCGAGACACTGCTCTATCACCTCATCCCGGCGCTCTACGGCGGCAAGAAGGCGGCCGAACTGCCGGACCTGCTCAGCGAATGGACCTACCTGAACCGTTATCTCCTGGGCGACCTGCGCGACCTGTCGGTGGAAGAAAAGCGGACCGTTCTGTCCCGCGCCGTCGCCAAGGCGGCGAAGGATGCCGCCAAGTTCCGCACCTGGGGCGACATGCACCGCTTCAAACCGGCGCACATGCTGGCCCGCCTGCCGCTGGTCGGGCGCGCCTACGTTGTCGGCGACCAGCCGATCGGCGGTTCCCGTCAGACGCCGATGAAGATGGCGCACGGCCTCGTCAACCGCCGCCACAACACCACCTTCGGCTCGATGGCGCGCCACATCTCCGACATGTCGGACCCGGACCACAACTGGTTCGTGCTCTTAGGGGGGCAGGACGGCTGGGTCGGCTCCGAGAGCTTCGCCGATCAGATCGATCTGTGGAACAAGCGCCAATACATCCGCATGCCGCTGCGCCGCGAGACAGTGGCGGCGGAATTTCCTATCGTCATGCGGCTGGAGGCGAAGTCGAAGTCGAATTAGGCCAGCATCACCGAAAGCATAGGCGCGCCAAGGCTGTTTCGACCGCATGGAAGTTAGCACTAATTGCCGTGGAACAGTAGGCTGCGGCCGGCTAAAACGGCGGGCAGGACGGGCATAGGGACAGCAGAGATGAACGCCGTGGCCAAGGCGGCCGGATGGGTAAAAGGGGAGCTGCTCGATATCCTCCCGGTGATGATCTTTTTCCTGATCGGTCTCCATCTGATCGTGTTCACGAAGCATTTGGTGCTCCGGGAGCAAGGCATCGTCTATGACGGATTTTGGGCTGCGACGATCGGCGCGCTGCTTGTCGCCAAGGTGGTCCTGGTCGTCGACAAGGTGCCGTTCATGCGGCGATATAGCGGTCGGCCGCTTTATCGGCCATCCTCTACCAGGCGGCCGTCTACACCGTCGCCGTGTTCGCGGTCCGATTGCTGGAGGTGCTGGTGCGCGAAATGATCCAGACCGGCGGACTAGCGAGCGGCTTTGCTAGCACCCGGCAAGATGTCGAGTGGGCACAGTTCACCTTTGTTCAGGTCTGGGTCTTTGTGCTTTTCCTCGTCTTTGTCACGTTCGTCGAATTGGACAACCAACTGCCTGAAGGCGGATTATCTAGTCGACCGTGAAGAATGCGTTTTCAGGCCGTGAGTTGAGCTGATCGTGGCGGT
>CAYWRP010000041.1:0-1142 GCA_964460955.1 uncultured Rhodospirillaceae bacterium
CTTTGTAAAATCCTTTGACACCCCGGCCTCGGCCGGCAAGCCGGGCGGCCCCTTCGCGGGGCCGCCTTTCGTTTTGGGGCATCGCGGTGACGTTGGCGCCCCCGCCGGCCAAGCGATGCGGCATTGCCGGCGGCGGCGGGGTGGCGCATCATCGTCAACCAGCGCGGTCTCCGGTCGGGCGCCGCCGCGCTGTTACGCTTCAAAATTGTCGCGGTGTTGTAAGCCGATGCTGCTCTACGAATTCGATCCGCTGTCCAAGTCGGGAACCAGCACCCCCGCCGCGCCGCCACCGCTGGACCCCGGCGCCGCCGGCGGCCTCTCCGTCGACGCCGTGCTCTACGCCGCCGCCGCCTGCGCCTTCGCCGTCCTCGCCCTCGTTCTGCTCGTCCGCGCCCGGCGCAACCCGCCGGCGATCGCCTTCACCGCCGCCTGCCTGCTCACCGCCGCCTGGCTCGCCGCCGCCGCGCACGGCTTCTGGTCGACCGGCACGCTTGGGCCTTGGGCGTTCAGCCTCGACATCGCCGCCGCCCTTGGCTGGGCCGGCTTCATCGCCGCGCTGTTGTGGTCGATCCCGGACAGCCTGGTCCGCCGCCGCCGCCTTAGCTCCGCCGCCGGCGCGGCGCTGGCGGTCGCCGCCAGCCTCGCCGCCGGGTCGGCGCATCTGTGGCTCGGGGTCGAGCTCGGCGACCGGCTGTTCGTCACCTGGCGGCTGCTGCTCGTCATCCTCACCGCCGCGCTGCTCGAAAACCTGGTCCGCAACGCGCGGTCGCGGGAATGGTGGAGCCTGAAGTTCCTCTGTCTCGGGCTTGGCGGCGTCATCGTCTATGACCTCTTTCTCTACGCCGACGGGTTCCTGTTCACCGCCCTGAACAGCGACCTGGTGACCGCGCGCGGCGGCATCTATGCCCTGGCGGCGCCGCTTCTGTTCATCGCCGCCGTGCGCCGCAAGATGTGGCAGGAGCAAATCACCCTGTCGCACAAGTCGGCCTTCTTCTCCTCGGCGATCATCGCCATCGGCGCCTACCTGTTCGTGATGGCCGTCGTCGCCTACTATCTGCGCGCATGGGGCGGCGCCTGGGGGCCGGTGGCGCAGATCCTGTTCCTGTTCGGCTCCATCGTCACCGGCCTCGTCGTCGTCCTGT
>CAYWRP010000041.1:1152-25989 GCA_964460955.1 uncultured Rhodospirillaceae bacterium
CTGTCCGGCACCTCGCGCGCCTTCCTGCGGGTCGCCGTCGCCAAGCATTTCTTCCGCTACAAATACGATTACCGGGAAGAATGGCAGCGCTTCACCCGCGTCCTGTCCGAGGCCGAAAGCGATACGCCGGTGGCGCAACGGGTCCTGCAGACGATCACCGACGTCGTCGACAGCACCGGCGGCGCGCTGTGGGTGCGCGAGGACGGCCGCTACACCCTGGCGGCGACGTGGATGACCGGCACGCGCAGCCTCGATGGCGAGGAGGTTCGCCCGCTCGAGCGGTTCCTCAATGACACCGGCTGGGTGGTCGACATCGCCGACGCCCGCCGCGACCCCGGCCGATACAACGACACGCGGCTGCCCGAGGCCCTGCTCGACATCAAGCACGCCTGGATCGTCGTGCCGCTGATCCATCGCGGCCGCGTGCTCGCCTTCGCGCTGTTGCTGCAGCCCCGGGCGCCCCGGCGGCTCGACTGGGAGGATTTCGACCTCCTCAAGATGATCGGCCGCCACGCGGCGAGTTTTCTCGCCGAACAGCAGGCGGTCCAGTCGCTGGTCGAGGGACGGCAATTCGAACGCTTCAATCGCCGCACCGCCTTCGTCGTCCATGACATCAAGAACATCGTCAGCCAGTTGTCGCTGCTGGCCGGGAACATCCAGAAACACGGCGACAAACCGGCGTTCCGCGACGATCTGGCGGCATCCATCGGCGACGCGGTGGCCCGCATGAAACGACTGGTCGAGCGGCTCGGCGTCGAACAGGAGGCGCCGAACGAGCCGACGACCATCCCGCTTGGCCCCTTTCTGGCCCGACTCGTCGGCGACCGGCCGCCGGCCATGGTGCGGTTGCGGCACGACGACACCGGGCCCGGCGTGACGGTGGTCGCCAACGAGGACCGTCTGCGCGCCGTTTTCGATCACCTGATCCAGAACGCGGTCGACGCCACGGCGGCCGGCGGGGCGGTGGAGATCGTGCTGGGTCGGGCCGGCCGGCGGGCCGTCGTCGAGGTCGCCGACCGGGGCCCCGGCATGGAGGCGTCGTTCATCCGCGACGAGCTGTTCCGCCCCTTCAAATCGACCAAAGCCGGCGGCATGGGATTGGGCGCCTATCAGTGCCGCGACTACGTGCGGGAGTTGGGCGGCGACATCGACGTCATCAGCAGCCCCGGCGCCGGCACCACGATGCGCGTCACCCTGCCCCTGGCCGAGGGGGTGTCGACCCGCGGCGGCGGCGGGAGCGGAGACGTTCCGGTGGGAAAAGTAGCGGGCTTGCCGGATAATCGTATTTGAATTGATAACAACGTTGGCGTACAGGATGCTATGGTGTTATTCATAACGTCTAACCTTGCTCTCGCCCTATTGTCCCAGGCATAACGTCTCCAATGCGCAGTCTTCTCTTGGTCGGAATTCTCTGCTGCCTGGCCCTTGTCGGATGCGACACAGGCAAGGAACTGCCCGACGCCGGCGCGACGGCGGCGGACACCGACTGGCTCTCTCCCACCTACAAGATCGGCCCCGGTGACGTCCTGCAGGTTTTCGTTTGGCAGAACGAGGATTTGACGGGGGATGTCGCGGTGCGTCCCGACGGGCGGATCACGATGCCGCTGATCGAGGACCTTCCCGCCGCCGGCAAAACGCCGAGCGAACTCGGGCGCGACATCGAGGCTGCCCTGGACGAATACATCATCGCGCCCGTCGTGACGGTGATGGTGAGCGGTTTCGCCGGCACCTTCGATCAGCAAGTGCGCGTTGTCGGCGCCGCGCAGCAACCGGCGGCGCTTCCGTTCCGGGCCAACATGACCGTCCTCGATGTCATGATCTCGGTCGGCGGGCTGACGGAATTCGCCGCCGGCAACCGGGCGACGCTGGTTCGTTTCGCCGAAGGGGAGCGCACGCAGTATCGCCTCCGCCTCGACGACCTGGTCAGGGAGGGGGATATCACCGCGAACGCCGCCGTGTTGCCGGGCGATGTGATCATCATTCCGACGGCGATATTCTGATCGCATGGCGGTAGCGCTGTCGCCGTGGCCGACGGCACCCCGCACGCGGTGACTTTTCAGGGATGGGGCGGATGACCGCGGGGGGATGTGTGCTCGTCACGGGCGGCGCCGGGTATATCGGCAGCCATGTTGTCTTGGCGCTCCGCGACGCCGGCATTCGGCCGGTTGTGCTGGATAATCTCTCCACGGGGCGGCGATCGGCGGTGCCGGACGCCATCCCGTTCGTCGAGGCGGATGTCGGCGATCGGCACCGCCTGACGGAGGTTATTGGCGATTACGGCGTCGACGCCGTGATGCATTTCGCGGCAAGCATCATCGTTCCCGAATCCATTGAAAATCCGCTGGCTTACTACCGCAACAACACGGTTTTCAGTCATGGCTTGATCGAGACGTGTGTCGCGCTTGGCGTGCACCGCTTCATCTACTCTTCCTCGGCGGCCGTTTACGGCGAGTCGCCGCTTGCCAGGGTCGACGAGGAAGCCGAGACCCGGCCGATCAATCCCTACGGCAGGTCGAAATTGATGACCGAGTGGATGTTGCGCGACGCGGCGGCGGCGCATCGCAAGTTCCGCCATGCCGCGCTTCGGTATTTCAACGTCGCCGGCGCCGATCCGAAAGGCCGATCCGGGCAATCGACGCCCGGCGCCAGCAACCTGATCAAGGTTTGCTGCGAGGTCGCCGTCGGCAAGAGAGCGGTGTTGAGCATTTTCGGCGACGACTACGAAACCGAGGACGGGACCTGTGTTCGTGACTTCATTCACGTCTCCGACCTCGCCGACGCCCACCTGGCGGCATTGACCCATCTGAAGGGCGGCGGCGAGAGCATCATCATCAATTGTGGCTATGGCCGTGGTTTCTCGGTCCGGGAGGTCGTCGCCGCGGTGGAACGGGCGGCGGGACACGCCCTGCCGACCCGCATCGCGCCACGCCGGGCCGGCGACCCGCCATCGATGGTGGCGGAGACGAAGACGATCCGCCGCCTCCTCGAATGGGCCCCCAGGTATGACGATCTCGATACGATCGTCGAAACGGCGCTCGCTTGGGAGAAATCGCTGTCCGCGTCGTTTGACGCGAAGAAGTGACGATCAAGACAACGCTCGCCCTCGTCGCCGCTCGCGGTCCGAACATCCTTCCGCTGCCCATTCAAGAGTTGCACGGAAAAGTCTAGGTTCGCTCGAGCGATCGATGCGAGAAATCCGGCGACGGATCGGGGAGGTCGGCGTTTTCCCGGACGATGGGTGCTGTCTAAACCCCGCAACCGCCAAGCTGCGTCACATCGCGGGGACCCAGGGGTTGACACGACGCCATATGAACATCGGGCCCCTGAACGAACTCAAACTGCAATGCACCGGAGCCGGCGTCGACTAAATGTAGGGTGCGAAAGATTCTGGACACTACCGACTTGCGCCCGCCGGCGGTCGTTGCTTGCATGCTCAACTCCTCATCATGCCGGCAACGGGATGTTGATTTCGACGTAGACGACCGAGAACGGCTCTTGCGACCACGTAATGACATTGCCACCAGGCCCGCCGATGGACACCGACGACGCGAAGTCGGTAACGAACTCGCCGGGGCCGTTGATCTCGGTGCCGGATGTCGTCAGCAACCCTTCCGCCATCCTTTGGCCAAGCCAGGTATCCTTGGCGATGTCGTCAATCGCGGAGAGCTTCGTTGCCGAGACGATGCTGGGAGCGGAGCCGAACGTCCGCCCATTCAGTGTGTAGGAGACATTCCGCGTCGTGTTCACATCCGTGTTGGCAACGACGATGTAGAGCCGATCCTGCGTGGCATTGACCGCCGTGCGCTCGACGAGAAGCGGGAACGGACCCAAGCTGTCAGGCCCGACGCCAGAGCCGAAGGTGTAGTTGTCTGCCACGCCCGCCGCCGCGAAGGGCACCGTGCCCGAAGTCGCGGGCTGAGCGACACCCCAATGCTGTTGCAGTTTGGTCATCCCCCAATAATGGGCTGTTGTGTTGACGTTCTGGTTTGCCGGCACCATTTGCCCGTTGCCGTTACCAAGCCCCCAAGCCCTGTTTCCTGCCGCATCTGCCCATGTGGTCATGCTCCGCATGTTGGGGATTTTGGCCGCCTCGATGTAGAACAGGGTCTTGTACATGACGCCAAGCATGCCCCGGAAGGTGTAGCACTCGTCCCTCTGGCCAAGGCCACCTGTCGCCGATAGGTCGTTGGCATATTCCTGCTTCGGCGCCGACCATTCACCGAGACGTAGATAGCGCGTAATCCCGTCGTCGGAGGGGCGGCCAAACTCATTGCGCAGCAGTCTGGCAAACACATCGAGCCGGTTCACCATGCCCCAAACCTGCCCTACCGACCAGTTTCGGATGTTCGTATCCCAGTTCGCATTGTGGTCCGGTGTGTAATCACCCCGCACGGCGGTGCCGAAGACATAGGCGTGCACCGAGACATTGTTGCAGTAAGGCCGCAAGGTGTCGGCAAGGAACAGGCCGTTGGCTTCGTTGCCTTCCGGTGAAGAGGGGGCCGTTGCTCGGGAAGCCGCTGCCGAGACTTGGTAGTCAACACCCGGCGCATTTGCCGCGAACCAGTCCTTGACCCCGATGGCCACTTCCTTTTGCATCGCCGTTTGCCACGCGGAAGATTGAGGAAATGGTTCTGACATCGGCTCAATAGACGTCAGTGGATGACCTTGACCCCGCACATGGGCGATCATATCAGTCACCAGCTTTGCGTGTGCGGAATTACTGCCCGCAAATCCACCGGCGGGGAGGGGCGACCAGAACACCTCGCTCCAATCGACGCCGGTCTCGTTGAGATAAAACGCGAGTTTGTCCGCCATCACCTCGGCTGTCGGGGCGTAGTTTGTCGTGAAGGCGGCGTGGCCCTTGGTGGCATGGCCGCCAATGATACTGATAAGGGCGTCTTTGGCTTCCTGGCTGACCCAACTTGCCCACCCCGGCGTCGTGCCGGATGAGATCGGCTGTAGGAAGCTGCCGTACAACGCGGCGTTCGTCGCAGCGGAGACGGAAATGGGCGAGGCCGGCCTGACGAACGTCGAGAGGTCAACCGTCATCGCGAGGTCTGTGCCACTGTCGGTCAGGTGCGAGAAGTCGAGGCGGTTGGCATAAAGAGCCTGATAATCGCCAGCCGTGTGGTTCGCTGACCCGAAGACCGGAAGCGTCTGCCCCGTCGATGTGGCTGTGAAACCGTCATAATCGATCGCCGGGAATGTCGGGAGCTCTGGAAGGCCGGAAGGTGGTGGAGAGCCACCGCCACCGCCGCCGCCGGGTGCGCCGCCACCGGAGACCGTCCCGAGTACCGCGCCGCTGGCTGCCAACCTTCTCCACAAGACAAGATCGGCGGCGGTAATGACAATGTTCGTGCCGGCATTGCCGGTCCCCGCCGAGACGAGTGCCAAATCGACCGTCGTCTCTGGATCGATGCTCGCGATGTATGCCGAGGGGTCGATACCTTCGGCATTGAACGCCTGCAGGGTTGGGCCAAGATCGAACGGCCCGGCGACCGTTGCATTGGCGTTGTTGACGTCGATGATCTTGACCGCCTTGTTGGTGTCCGTCCCCCTCACCTCGCCGACATGAAGGTCCATCGAAACGACATCGTTAAATCTGCGCACCCGCCTCGGGAGAGTGTTGTTTCCGGCGCCGGAGAACGGGTCAAGGTCTCGGTCGGCTTCCGCCGCTCCCGAGGTCGTCTCGTCCTTGAAAGTGATCCGCTCGGGAAACGCCAGGGATGACAGCGCCGTCGTGGTGGTGATTTGCGCGGCGTCGATGGACAACGCCGCTTCGTGCTGCTTCACCGACGATTGCGTGATATTCGCGTCCGGCACATCGGCCCACGTGACAGCCGCGGTCAGGTCGTTAACTTCCGTGCCACTACCGTCGCCACTCGGGAAAACATTGTAATGCGTGGTTTGGCCGAAGACTGTCCGGTCGCCGCCGTCTGGCAGAGTGAAGTCATCCGAGGACAATTCAGTGTCGAAATCCAGGAACACCCCGGTCCCGGCATTGGGGTCTTTCAACGTGACGGGATGCCCGCGCCGATTGATGATGCGAACCACCTTGCCCGCAATCTCGGCAAGCGATGGTAAATTCATGTCGCCGCCGGCGGAGTCGGGGAGAATGATCCGAATTGAGTTCGGCTCGGGGACTGAATTCAAATCAACCGACTGAACAACCGTCGGAAATGGCACGTTCGTCAGGTTCGCCGCGCTGCCGTCGGGGGCGAGAACGGTGTTGCCGATATCCCCGGCGGTCAGGTAATCCCCAACCGCGACGCCGCCAATGCTATCGGCGGTGAGCGAGGTGAACGTACCGGCGGCAGCGGCCGTCGCGCCGATGACCGTGCCATCAATCGCGCCGCCATTGATATCGACGGTCGTGCTTAACGAGGACAGGAGCGTGTTCAATGCGGACGTAACCGTCCCCGCGCCGGAGTCGACGTTTGAGTCGTTAAGGATTTCCGTCGAACGCTCCGGAATTGTGGGGAGGTTGGCCAGGTCATTGTAGGAGCCGGTGGTCGCGACCGCGGCGACGCCGGAGATCTCGGCGATGAGGTGAGTGTGGTTGCCTTCGGCGACGGTACCTGCCGTGGTGCCGAAGTCTTTGTTGAACGCCGTTTTCTTCGCGATGGTGGGTTCGGCACCGATGTCGGTGCAAGTAGTATTGTGCGGATTGCCCGATTGTACGGCCGCGTGCGCATCCCCGCTCTGACCGATCGTCGCCGCGGTGTTGATGGCATCGGTCGCCGTAACCCCGGCGACTTCGGACGTATTTTTGAGCGCGTCCGTGGTCGCGGGAATGACGGGAGGATTGACAAGATCCTCGTAGGCGCCAGACCTCGCCACCGCCGCCAAGTCGGAGACCTCCGCCGCAGGATGGCTATGCGGTAATGGCGCACGCTTGTTCGTCAGGCGATCGTCGTTGCCCTCGCAAACCGTACCTGCGGTCGTCCCGAAATCCTTATTGAAGGCGGCATTCTTTTCGAAAGCCGGTTCGAAATTCCCGCTAGTACCGCCGCCGTGCCGTGACGCCATGTCGGCCACATCCTTCGGCGAGAAAGTCCGCGGGTTCGTCTCGGTGGCGTCGTTTTTCTCCACCTCCGTTACGAGCGCGGGGTTGGGTTCCGCACCTGGTTTAATCGACGCCAGCTTCTGCTCCGAAGAGACGGTGAAATGGACGTTGGTCGTCCCCGCGTCGATTCCGTCGAGGGTGTGATATTCGCCTGCGGACGACCCTGCGTTGGCAACCGTGGTGATATTCCCTTCCGCATCGAAACCTAGCGATTTGCCGCGCCGCAGTTCTTTGCGGGGAAGAATGAGGTCGGCATCATCGTCCGTCGGATGCAAACGGATGATCCGCACGGTTTCCCGCTGCGCATCCTGGTCCACCGCTGCCAGTTGCTCGAAGGCCGCGTTCAGTGTCTGGGCCCTGAGGGTACCCGATTCCTGGAATTTCGTGCCAAGCTTGGAGGACGTCCTGCGGATTAGCGTGACAACGGTGCCGAGTTCCGGTGGATCCGTGAAGTTGACCACCCCTCCGGACGCCGTTCCGCCGGGTTGGACTTGAAATCCCATTGAACAGCGTGTTTCGTCGAGATAGACCTCGATGTCTTCGGGATAAACAAATTGAAATGGAACCGAAAATTGAGTTTGGTCACCGTCGCCGACATATTGGACACGTGTCAGAGGCAGGATCAATTCCTGTGTCGCCATCCGTAAACCCTCTTATTTGGATTACGCTTCTTACTATTTATAGTAGAAGCATAAAGATATCTGAGATTATTATATTTAATTATTGGATAATTTATTTGAAAAAATTACCAAATTTAATAAATTATTCAATATTATATTTTGTATGTAATTGAAAAAGTCTCTGCTAGTTTAATTTTTTGATATATGGATATTCATCATTTCTGCAGATTTGAAAAATGCGAAGTGTGATTTTGAAATTTTTTGGTGATTTTTTGCATACACTACGAGCGCTTCGTGTCTCTGTTTTTATACCTATTGGGGGAAAATGTCAAGGAATTTTTACCTATTATTGGGCTGGTTCGAATGGGGTTGGCACACGTTTATACCCCGTTCGGGTTTTCGGGAATGGACCCGTGTGACGAACCTCGGACTTTCGAGGGCGCCCCTCCGCATCGTTGGCGCTCAGGCGTTATCCGCACCGGCAAGACTGGAAGCCGGCGGCGCGACCCCGTAAGTTGATGTCCGCATCAGCCGGTTTAGGCGGGAAAGGGGCGATAATGGTAGCGCGGGTCCGAACAGTGGCGTTCCAAGGAATCGAGGTCTTGGACGTCGATGTGCAGGTGCAAATCAGCGCCGGTCTTCCCGCCTTCAGCATCGTTGGCTTACCGGATAAAGCGGTCGGGGAGAGCCGGGAACGGGTGCGGTCGGCCTTGGCGTCGATGGGGCTCGCCCTGCCCCCCAATCGCATCACGGTAAACTTGGCACCGGCCGCTCTATTGAAGGAAGGAAGCCATTTCGATCTGGCGATCGCGCTCGCCCTGTTGGCGGCGATGGACGCCCTGCCGAGGGACGAACTTGCCCACTATACCGCGCTTGGGGAGCTGGCCTTGGACGGTGCGTTGGCGCGTGTGCCAGGGGTCTTACCGGCAGCAGTACACGCGTCGCGACAAAACGGTGGATTGATCTGTCCGGCTTCGCAAGGAGGCGAAGCCGCGTGGGCAGGCGGCATCGACATTCTGGCCCCCGATAGCCTGTTGGCTTTGCTTAATCATTTCAAGGGGAACCAGCTATTAACGCCGCCGGTCGCCAAGGTTGCCACGGACGATCATACCTATCCTGACCTTTGTGACATTAAGGGACAGGAGACCGCGAAACGGGCGCTGGAGATCGTTGCGGCCGGCGGTCACAATCTGATCATGACTGGCCCACCGGGGTCTGGAAAGTCGATGCTGGCGAGCCGACTCCCTGGCCTTCTGCCGCCGCTCGACCCCGAGGAAGCCCTCGAGGTTAGCATGATCCATTCCGTTGCCGGTCACCGGATCAGCGGCGGCCTCATGCGGCAACGCCCTTTCCGCGACCCCCACCACTCGGCATCCGTGGCGTCCTTGGTTGGCGGCGGGCTGCGCGCGAGACCCGGCGAGATCTCCCTGGCGCATCTGGGAGTCCTGTTTCTCGATGAGTTGCCCGAATTCCAACGCGCCGCCCTGGAAGCGTTACGGCAGCCGCTGGAAACCGGCAGCGTCATCATCGCCCGCGCCAATAATCATGTGACCTATCCGGCACGCGTGCAACTCGTCGCCGCCATGAACCCCTGCAAATGCGGATATCTGGACGATCCCGAGCAAGCGTGTGCGCGCGTTCCGCGCTGTGCCTTGGAGTACCAGGCGAGGATTTCCGGGCCTGTGTTCGACCGAATTGACTTGCATGTTGACGTGCCCGCCGTCTCGCCGACCGACCTTGCCCTGCCGCTGCCGGCGGAAGGGAGCGCCGCCGTGAGGGTGAGGGTCGAAAAGGCCCGCGCGATCCAACGCGAGCGCTACAAAGATGTTGGCGCAACCAAGCGGCCGCGGACGAACACCGAGGCGGACGGCCAGCTTCTAGAAGATGTTTGCCGTCCTGATGACGGCGGCAAGGCGATGTTATCGACCGCAGTGGACAAATTGAAGCTGTCCGCGCGCGGCTATCACCGCGTCCTGCGGGTCGCGCGTACCTTGGCCGATCTCGAAGGCAAAGGGAGCGTTTCCCGGGTCCACATCGCGGAAGCATTGTCGTATCGCCGGTTGGCTCCCGGGCGTGGCGGCCAGCCCGTTAATCCGCGATCAAGTCCGTGATCTCGTCGCATTCACAACGAGTCGGTCTCGGCGGGCACGCCTCCCGCTGACAACAAGGCCCGATGATTGTTTCCGCTCAATTCCTGCGCGCGGGGCGCCGATCCATTCGTACGCTTCCGGAACCTCGCTGCAAGTGGTGCAGCCGCGACACCGCGTCCCCGGGTCCAGACGGCGCACACACCCCCTTCGTTCCCAAACCGCGAGCATGCCGCGCAACGCATCCGCGTCAGTTTCGAAACGATATTCGAGGTCCGTGATGGACGCACAGCGCCGTTCAGCGAGGTAATCACCGATATCATGCAGGATCATTGCCCCACCCCTGCCGCCGCCGGCGCCGATAATGAACCGCCGCGGCCGCCGATGTATCGCATTGTCGCCAACGCTGCGGTCAAAACGCCGAGAATAGCGATAATCCACAGGAGGGCCGTATCAGGATGCCGACTGAACGTGCCGATCTGATAGGCGAGAACGGCGGCGCCATATCCTAGGCCTGTCGTCCAAGCGGCGGCGAACAGCGACCAAGCGGCGCCGACCTCACGGTAGATCGCGGCGATCGCTGCGACACAGGGCATATAGAGCAGAATCGCCAAGAGGTAAGCAAACGCACCCACTTGACCGTCGAAGCGAGTCGCCATGGCGCCGAAGGTTCCCGTCGCCACCCCCTGTTCAGCAGCAGCGGCATTGATCGTGGACATATCACCGATGTTCAGACCCAAGGGATCGAGCGCGGCATCGGCAAGTCCGGCCAAGTTTGCCGGAATGCTGGCGAACGCCTCGATCAGGCCAGCGGATAGGCTGAATGCCTCCTCCGGTTCGGCGCCGCCTTGCACACTCTCATCCACCGCGAGTTGCGAGTAGAGGGCATCAAGGGTGCCGACGACAGCTTCCTTGGCGAAGATGCCCGTAAACAGGCCAACCGTGGCCGGCCAGTTGTCTTCCTTGATCCCCATCGGTTCGACCACCGGCGTCAACGCTTTACCGATCGCGGCCAAGGCGGAACGGTCCGTGTCCTCGTTCCCGAAGCTGCCGTCCGTGCCAAAGGAATTGAGGAAACTGAGGGCAACAACAACCAGGACAATCACCCGCCCGGCGCGGATCACGAATGCCTTCAGCCGGTCCCAGGTGCGGATGAGAATGCCCTTGAGCGTTGGCAGATGATATGGAGGCAACTCCATGACGAAGGGGCTTGCCTCGCCGCGCAGCAGCGTATTCTTGAGCACGAGTCCGGTAAGGATCGCGAACAGGATGCCGATCAAATACAACGCGAAGACGAGGTTTTGACCACCGGTCGGAAAAAAAGCGGCGGCGAACAGCGCATATACGGGTAGGCGCGCGCCGCACGACATGAACGGCGCCATGTTTACCGTGAGCAGTCGGTCGCGGCGGCTTTCCAGAGTTCGTGTCGCCATGATCGCCGGCACGTTGCAGCCGAATCCGACGATCAACGGAATGAACGACTTTCCCGGTAGCCCGACGGCGCGCATCATGCGGTCCATAACGAAAGCCGCGCGCGCCATGTAACCGGAGTCCTCAAGAAACGACAGGAAAAGATAGAGGCAGGTGATCACCGGGACGAAGGTCGCCACGGTCTGAATGCCGCCGCCAACACCGTTCGCGATGACCGTCGTCAGCCATGCTGGACTTCCGGCCGCCTCCAAGGCGGTACCGACACCGTCGACGAGCAGGGTGCCGACGAAAATGTCGAAAAAATCGATAAACGCGCTGCCGACGTTGATGGTGAACAAGAACAACAGATACATGACGCCGAAAAAAATCGGGATGCCAAGGAGACGGTGCATGACCACCCGATCGATACGATCGGTCAGTGAGCGTTTCAGCACACCAATGCGCCGTGCGGCGCGTTGCGTGATGTCGTGCGCAAACCCGTAACGGGAATCGGCGAACAGAAGATCAATATCTTCAACGGTCGTCTCTATGAGGTCCTTTCGTTGCCGGTCAACGGCATCGTTCAGCGCTTCCACACCAGCCAACGTGGCGATCCCCGCATCTTCCTCAAGCAGCTTCATCGCTACCCACCGGGCATCCGGCTGGCGGTTCGATGCGGTTTGCTCCACGGCGCTTGCGAGCACCCTGATAACGGTCTCGACTTCCGGTGGATACGTGATCTCCGCGGTCGGCAGAGGTCGGCTCGCCAATGCTGTGTCGACCGCGGCGCGCAAATGTTCAATGCCGTCGCCGCGGTGGGCGATCAACGGCACCACGGGGCAGCCGAGCGAATCCGAAATGGCCGTTACATCGACATCGATCTGGCGGTCGCGCGCTACATCCATCATGTTCAGCACCACGACCATCGGTAACCGTATCTCGAGCAACTGGGCCGTCAGGTACAGGTTCCGCTCCAAGTTGGAAGCGTCGACGATGTTGACGAATACATCAGCTTCGCCGGATACGGCATAGTCCCGGGCGACGCGCTCGTCGAGTGACGCCTCGGACGCGACACCGATGGAATACACGCCGGGCAGGTCGACGACCGTCACTTCACGCCCGGCGTATTGATACCTGCCGATCGTCTTCTCGACCGTCACGCCAGGCCAGTTGCCGACCTGCTGATGGACGCCGGCAAGCGCGTTGAAGATTGTTGTCTTGCCACAGTTGGGATTGCCGACCAGGGCGATCGTATTCGCCGTCATGTATCAATCCTTTCCACTTCGACGAGTTCGGCTTCCGCCTTGCGCAACGACAAATGCGAGCCGCGCACCGTTATTTCGACCGGGTCGCCAAGCGGCGCCAACCGGACGACGGTAAATTCGGTTCCGGGGAGAATGCCCATCGCCAGCAGTTTTTCGCGATAGCTTCGATCGCCGCGGCGTAGCGCCGTCACACGCCCCACCTCGCCGATGCTTAATTCACCGAGCATACTTGCCATCAGGTGCTCTCGGGGTCCAAGCTAACGAGGATCCGGTGCGCCATGCCGGCGCCAAGTGCGATCCGCGCATCATCCCGCGCGACAATCAGGCGTCCCCGCCCATGTCGGGAAATGACCCTGACCGTCGAGCCAATGGCGAGGCCAATGTCTGTCAACTTTCGGTCCATCTCGCGGCCGCCATTCAGCGCCACGATGCGTACTGGCTTCTCTTCGTCCGCCAGCATGAGGGGGAACGCACCGACCCCCGCTTGGTAAGCATCCATGGTTGCCTTGCCTCCCGTCGATATTTGCTGCGATCCACGTCCGGCGCCAAGCATCATCGTCAAAACCATTCCAGCCTGGAAGTGCTAATGCAAGTTATTCTCAAAATTTTATCCGAAGCCAATTGAGTTAATCGTTCCCTGTCCGATGTTTCGGCGCGCGCGAGGCATCGCGCATGGTGCCGATTTGGTCTGTGCGAGAGAGCCTTAATCCACGCGGATCGACATTAAATCCAACTCGCAACTGACCCACATCATGGCGCCCCAAAGAGAGACTGTAAAGAAATTGCGTGAATCTTTTCGTACATGAAACGCATGCGCAAACCGCGGGGCTGCGTTCTCGCGGGAGTTCCCACGGCACGGAAGGCAAGGACGATGGCTGCAGCCGTTTAAGAGCTTCGCGTGCGTAACGCGAATAGAATGCGCCACAACGGCGCCTCATAGGGTCCATCTTAAGCGTATAAGCGACGCGGAATGACGAATTGCGCTCCCCCATTGGCGGAACATGCAATGGCAGATCGCCAGTTCGGCTTGTCAATGCGCCTGGTCGGTGCTTCGATCGGCCCGCCAAAACATGTTTCGAACAGGGAAAGGCAAAGGATGAAGAGGCACCGCAATCGACTATTCGTTATCTTGATCATCGCAATGCACCCCTACTGGCCGGCCACGGCAAGCGAACAAATCGTCCTGCGGGCCCACCATTTCCTGCCCACGTCGTCAACGACCCACGAGGATTTCATAGTGCCCTGGGCCAAAGCCGTGGAAACGCGGTCAAACGGCCGCATCCGCATTGAGATTTATCCCTCGATGCAGCTCGGCGGCAAGCCGCCGCAGCTCTATGATCAGGTTCGTGATGGCGTGGTCGACATCGCCTGGACGTTGGCCGGATACACGCCGGGACGGTTCCCGAAGCTCGAAGTGCTGGAATTGCCGTTCATGGCGGCGACAGCAAAGGGGACGAGTGCCGCCGCGCACAGCTACTACGAGCTTCATGCTCGCGACGAACTCGCCGATGTCCACCCACTGATGGTGCATGTCCACGGCCCTGGCGTTCTACACATGCGTAACGCCTCCATCCGATCCTTGGAAGATGTGGCCGGCAAGAAAATCCGCGTCCCCAGTCGTCCGATCAACGATACTCTGGCGATCCTCGGTGCGACCCCGGTTGGAATGCCGGCGCCCGCCGTGGCCGAAGCACTCACCCGAGGCGTTGTGGATGGCGCCGTGTTGCCTTACGAAGTGACCGTTGCCCTACGTGTCCACGAGTTGACGAACAGTCACACCGAACTCGTTGCCGATCGCGGTCTCTATACGGCGGTTTTTCTATTCCTGATGAACAAGGCTCGGTATGAGTCCCTGCCGGTGGAATTGAAGAAGGTGATCGATACCAATTCCGGTCTTGGGTTGGCGCTCAGCATCGGCGCTCGCTGGGATGAGGCGGAAGCTGAAGCCCGCGCCGAGACGCGGGCTCTTGGCGACGAGATCGTTGAAATCTCTGGCGCCGAATACGAACGGTGGCGGGCGGCGGCCCAACCGGTCATCGATCAGTGGGTGGCAACGCGCAATGCGGCGGGTGATGACGGAGCAGCACTACTGAACGCGGCGCGCGCGCTGGTCACTCGATACGCCGACGGCCCGTGAGCCGTATGGCCTCTCCGACGACCGCGACACACCATCCGTTCGGCGACGCCCTGGTGTCGGGCGCCCACTGGTTGGCCATAGGCGGCGGGTTGACACTGAGTTGCATGGCGCTGCTGACCATCGTATCGGTGATCGGACGCGAGACCTTGGGCCAGACGGTGCCCGGAGACTTCGAGCTGCTCGAGATCGGTTGCGCCATCTCGATTTTCGCGTTCCTTCCCTATTGCCATCTGACACGCGGTAACGTGATCGTCGATCTCTTTACCCAACGTATACGGCGCCGAACCCGTAACCGGCTCGACGCCCTGGCCAACGCGGTCTTCACACTTATTGCCGCCACGGTGACCTGGCGGCTGGCCGTCGGCGGCATCGACATGTTCGCGTTTGGACAGCATACGATGGTACTGCGCATTCCGCTTTGGTGGGGTTTCGCGCCTTCCGTGCTGTCTTGTGCCTTTCTGACAGTCATCTGCGCCTACACCGTGTGGCGCCCCGAACCGATCGTCCGATACGGCCACCTTCTACACGAAGCCGAGACTTTACGTTGAGCGCCTTAACGATCGGCGCCTTGAGCCTGCCTCTGCTGTTGGCGCTCATCTCGCTGCGCTTGCCTATCGGCGTCGCGATGTTCACGGTCGGCGCCTTGGGATACGTCGTTGTCAGCGGTCTCTATCCGCTGCTGAACTATTTAAAAACGGGCCCCTATTTCGTCTTCCAGAACTATTCGCTATCGGTGATCCCGCTGTTCATCCTGATGGGCCAGTTCGCCTCGCACGCCGGCATCTCCCAAGCATTATTTCGTGCCGCGCACATTGCGCTGGGTCATCGGCGCGGTGGTCTCGCCATGGCCAGCATCGCCGGATGCGCCGCGTTCGGAGCCATCTGCGGCTCTTCGCTGGCGACAGCCGCGACAATGGCGAAAGTGGCGCTGCCCGAAATGCGCCGCTACGGTTACTCGGGCGCGCTTTCGACGGGAACGTTGGCCGCGGGCGGCACACTCGGCATCCTCATCCCACCCTCGGTGATCCTTGTCATCTATGCTGTTCTCACCGAGCAGAACATCGCCGAGATGTTCATTGCCGCGCTCGTTCCATCACTACTGGCGATCATCGGCTTCATGCTGACCGTCACTGCCTATGTCAGCTTCCGACCAGATGAAGGACCGGCAGCGGCGCCGGTCGGACGACGCCGGAACTGGCGCGAATTCGCGGCGATCGTCCCGGTCGCGGTCATCTTCACCCTCGTCATCGGCGGGATTTATGGCGGTTACTTCACGCCGACCGAAGGAGCCGCGGTTGGCGCCGTCGCCACGGCTGTCTTGGCGCTGGCGCGCGGTCGCCTCGACTGGCCCGGGTTCAAGGACTGTCTTCTGGAAACGGCGACCGCGACGGCCATGGTGTTTCTCATCCTGTTGGGGGCAGACGTGTTCAATGCCTTTCTCGCCTTGACCCGGCTGCCGATGGAGATCGCCACGAACATTGCCGGGTTTTCCGGTTCACCGCTGATCGTCGTCTGTTTGATCGTTTTGATCTATCTCGTCATGGGGTGCGTTCTCGATAGCATGGCGATGATCCTCCTCACCATTCCCATCTTTTTCCCGATCGTCATGGCCCTCGATTTCGGCATGGCGCCAGACGAAACGGCGATCTGGTTTGGAATTATCGCGTTGATGGTCGTCGAGTTGGGCTTGATTACGCCGCCAATTGGACTCAATGTGTTTGTCATCAATGCATTGGCGCCCGACGTCAGGATGCGGGAAACGTTTCGCGGCATCCTGCCGTTTTTCATCGTCGGGTTGTTCCGTATTGGGCTGGTTATCCTGTTCCCCGGGGTGGCGTTATGGCTGGTTCGCTAATTCTCGCCGATCGAAACCGCGCTCAGTGAAAAGCGCATCAATGATGGAATTCGACATCCTTCAGCGGGCAGCGGCATGGCGGCAAGAGGGGCGCGGCGTTGCGTTGGCGACCGTGGTAACAACGTGGGGGTCTTCACCAAGGCCTGTCGGCAGCCAATTGGTCATCGCCGATAATGGCCAATTCGAAGGGTCGGTATCCGGTGGCTGCATCGAGGCAGCCGTTATCCGCGAAGCCATCGAGGTGATCGGTCATGGCAGCTCGCGCCTGCTGACCTTCGGTGTTGCCAACGAAGAGGCTTGGGCGGAGGGCCTCACCTGCGGCGGAACAATCGAAGTGTTTGTCGAGCGCGTGGAATGAGACGAACAACGCTCGAGGCGCTGCTGGCGTTGAGCACGCGAGGAGAAGGTGCGGCTTTGGTCAAGGACCTAATAACCGACCAGGAATGCCTTGTCTCGCCAACCGGGTCCAGCGGCGACTTGGCACTCGATGCAAGCTTGGTTGCGCGGGCACGGGCCGCCATTGTCGCTGACAGATGCGAGACGGTTTCCACCGATACCGGGAAGTTGTTTATCCACGTGTTCAATCCCCCCGCCCGGCTTATCGTTGTCGGTGCCGTCCATATTACGGAGGCCTTGGCACCGATGGCGGCACTCGCCGGTTATGCCGTCACGATCGTCGATCCCCGCCGCGCGTTTCGCGGACGTTCGAGTTTCACCGCCTACGCATTGAGTGATGATTGGCCGGATCGCGCGCTGGAGAGGCTGCGGCCCGATCGGCGGACGGCGGTGGTCGCCCTATCGCACGACCCGAAGGTCGACGACCCCGCCTTGGTCGCCGCCATCCGGTCCGATGCTTTCTACGTCGGCGCGCTCGGCAGCCGAAAGAGCCACGCCAAACGTCGGGAGCGCCTGGCCGCCCTGGGTATCGATGAGAGGGACTTCGGGCGCATTCATGGACCCGTTGGTCTCGCCGTCGGCGCGCTGACGCCGGCGGAGATCGCCATCTCCATTGTCGCCGAGATGATCCAGGTCAAACGCCAGGGTAAATCCCGGTGAGGATCGCCGCCGTTATCCTGGCCGCCGGACGCTCATCCCGCGCCGCGCCAGTACATAAGCTTCTTTACCCGATCGGCGGCCAACCGCTGATCCGTCGCGCGGTCGGAGCGGCCTTGGCGTCCGCAGCGGAACCCATTATCGTCGTCGTCGGCCACGATGCGCTGGTGATGCAAGAGGCCCTGAGCGGCCTGCCGATCAACATCGTCGAGAACCCGAAGTATGCCGAGGGTCTTAGCTCTTCCCTGCGCGTCGGACTTTCGGCTGTGCCGTCATCCACCGATGGGGCGCTCATCCTCCTCGGCGATATGCCGCGGGTGGGCGCCACGCATCTCGACGCCTTGATCGCCGCATTCGACCCCGGCGCGCGGCGCTCCGTCTGTGTGCCGACCTGGCAGGGGCAGCGTGGCAACCCAGTACTTTGGGGCGCGGCGTATTTTCCGGCCTTGTGCGGCCTGCAAGGAGATGTCGGTGGGCGTGAGATACTCGCCCGTCATGCGCCCTACGTTCACACCGTGCCGATGGCTGATGACGGCGTTTTGTTCGATATCGATGAGAGGGAAACATTGATTACCTTCTCGTCACGCATCTGATGGCGCGTTCCCGTCGTCACCCCTCGACGAGAGGAAGGCGAGGGCGCTAAAAAGCACGAGCCCCAACGCAATGCAAAAAGGATCTCCGTGCCATGGCTCTCCTCATCAACGATGACTGTACCGCCTGCGATGCCTGCGTCGACGTGTGCCCAAACAAAGCCATTCGAGAAGCCGATCCCATTTACATCATTGATCCAGAATTGTGCACCGAATGCGTCGGTAGCGGCGAAGACCCGCAATGTGTTGATGTATGCCCGGCCGATTGCATTGTCTCCGACCCTGCATGGCGGGAGACAGCGGAGCAGTTGCAGGCGAAATACGACCGAATACACGGCTGACCTTCTGCGTTTGATGCGGCGCCGGCAACGATATCGAAAACGAAACAAGCTTTTCGATTACGGATGAACAGTACTGCGGAGGCCCCGTCGACAGGGCTGAGTGCGCGAGTTTGTCATGATGTTTTACCGCTTTCTGTGTCAGAGGGTATTCCCCCCGAACAGGAAAGTCGGAGATCAAGAGCGGCTTTCAGACTTGCTTAAAGAGCGAATTTGTGGCCTTTGCCCGGATAGCGTGACGCCATCGAGGCGGATCGCTTAAGCTTTCGCAACAGACAAAATATGCGGGACCCATGAGAGCTTTCTCCATTGTCTTGGCGATCGCGTTGATGGCGATGATCGCTCTTTCCCTCGATCCGGTTCGTGATCGCCTTCTGGCGGCATTAGGCGAAACGGCGACCCAGCAATACGCCGAGTATCTGCGGTATCTGCAATACCTGCCTCAAGCGACATTTGCCGTCGCCGTGCTTTTGTTCCTGACCATCCTGCTGACCCGACCGCGAGCCGCGCCGCGTAAGCCGCCGGTACGCGCGGAAGCGGCAAGACCGGCGCCTCCGCCCATCGCCAAGAACCAGGCCGAAGCCGAGGTCGTCAGCTTTCTTGCAACGCTCCAGGACAAGGGACGACTGATCGACTTCCTGATGGACGATATTTCGGCTTACAAGGATACCCAGGTTGGTGCCGCGGCCCGCGTCGTCCATGAGGGATGCAAGTCCGTTCTCAAGGAACATTTCACCATTCGGCCGATTCGCGAGGAAGCGGAGGGTTCTAGCGTCACGGTGACCCCGGGATATCTCGCCGATGAGTACCGCTTCGTTGGAAAGATCAGCGGCGAAGCGCCCTTCTCAGGCACCCTGATCCATAAAGGATGGAAGACGGATTCGGTCAAATTGCCCCGCGTCATCGTGACTTCGGGGGATCGGTTGCCGACCATTGCTCCGGCCGAGGTCGAGCTTAAATAACGCGGGCGAGATACGCGATTTCACGATCCCAGTGCTTCGGCGGCTTGTGCGGGGCGCATAACCCAACGGTTCTTCAGCATGACTCATAGATATACTGTCGGGATCGATCTCGGCACTTCTAACAGTGCCGTGGCGATTACCGATATCGAGACGGACGAAACGGAAGTCGTCCAAATCACGCAGGCGCTCGGCCCCAATCAGATCGGCGAAAAACAGACCCTGCCGTCGGCCCTCTACCTGCCGCACCCGGACGAATTTCCCGGTGATGCGTTTTCCTTACCGTGGCGGACCGGTGACGGCGAAACAGCATTGATCGGCTATTTCGCCCGGGATCATGGGGCCCTGGTCCCGGACCGCCTCGTGACGTCGGCGAAATCGTGGCTTTCGAACCCGCACGTCGATCCGCGCGACAAGATGTTGCCCTGGGGATCCGAGATCGAGGCGGACAAGCTCTCGGCGTTCGATTGCTCGCGACGGTATCTTGAGCGCATCCGCGAAGGCTTCCTCTACGCAGAAAGGCTTCGGGAACGAGACTGGGAGCTTTCAGAAGGCCAGATTGTGCTGACTGTCCCGGCCTCTTTCGATGAAGTGGCGCGCACCCTGACAGCCGAGGCGGCCGAAGCGGCGGGGCTCGAAAACGCGATCCTTCTGGAGGAGCCCCAAGCGGCTTTTTATGCCTGGACGGCGCATGCCGGGAAGGAGTGGCGAACGCAGGTCAATGCGGGGGATATTGTCCTGGTCTGCGACGTTGGCGGCGGCACCGCTGACTTCAGCCTGATCGCCATTACCGAAAGCGATGGCAGTTTGGATCTGGAGCGAATCAGCGTTGGCGAACATCTGCTTCTTGGCGGCGATAACATGGACTTGGCGCTCGCCTATGTCCTGCAGGCGCGTCTGGAGGAAGAAGGTCAAATGCTCGATTCCTGGCAGTTCCTGTCGCTGATTCATGGCGCGTCGAAAGCGAAGATCGCTCTGTTCAGTGACAATTCGCTAGACGAGGCACCGATTTCCGTGCCATCGCGAGGATCGAGTCTATTCGCCGGTACGCTCTCCACGGCTCTCGATCGGGAAACCCTCGAGCAGGTCATCCTCGACGGCTTCTTTCCCCTGACGGCGGTCACCGATCTGCCCACGGAAATGAGAACGACCGGCTTGCAGGAATTCGGTTTGCCTTATGCGGCCGATCCCGTTGTCTCGAAACATCTAGCACGTTTCCTGACCCGCAGCTTGACCAACGTTCGCGCCAGCCACGGACTTAGAGAATTGGTCGGGTCCCGAGCCGAGGGGGTGAGTTTTCTGGCGCCAACCGCCGTGTTGTTCAACGGCGGCGTATTCAAGGCAAGCCCGATCCGCGATCGGGTGCTCAAGCTTCTTAGGTCGTGGACTGATAGTGATGAGATCCGCGAGCTCGAGGGGTTCCAACCCGACCTTGCGGTCGCCAAAGGCGCTTCGATCTATGGCCGGAACCGTGTTACCGGCAAAGGGATTCGGATCAAGGCCGGCGCCGCGCGTTCGTATTACGTCGGCCTCGAAAGCTCCATGCCGGCGGTCCCCGGGTTCAAGCCCCCGGTCAAAGCCTTGTGCGTGGTGCCGCAGGGCATGGAAGAGGGCACGGAGCATGTCATCGAGGGCCAGGAGTTCGGCTTGATCACCGGCCAGACCGCAGAGTTCCGTTTTTTCTCGTCCGAGGTGCGCAGCGGCGATGTCCCGGGGCAGATCCTGTCGAATGCCGAAAAGGAATTGGAAGAAACCAGCCACCTCGAGGTCGACTTGTCGACGATCGAGGGATTTCCGGCGGGAGAGATCGTCCCGGTACAAATCGACACCATTGTTACCGAGTTGGGGACGCTCGAGCTTTGGATGAAACATACCCAGTCGGACACACGATGGAAAATCGAGTTTCAGGTCCGAACGGAATAGACGTACGCCTCTCTCTCGCCCCACCTATTTCCCATGGCACCCGCGCGCTTCAGCATCGGTATCGATCTTGGCACAACCAACTCCGCCATGGCGTACGTGCCGCTGGAGGGGAATTCACCCACCGAAGCTTTCGTCGTGTCACAATGGGAGACCGCGACGAATGTAGTCGACGATAAGATCGTTCCCTCTTTCATCTACCTGCCCGAAGGAGGCGCTGATACCGCGATACAAGGCAGGGCCAAAGGGGGGGGTGAGTGGATTGTCGGTCGTTTCGCGCGTCGGAAAGCCGGCGAAGCTCCCGACCGCGTGGCCCATTCCGCAAAATCGTGGCTCTGTCATCACGCTGCCGACCGCACGGAAAGATTTCTGCCCTGGGGATCGAGTGGCATCCCCCGGGAGAGCAAGTTGTCGCCGATCCGAGCGTCGGCGCTGATCCTGAATTTCCTGCGCGAGGCCTGGAACGCGCACTATGCCCCCGCTGGCACCGATTTCGATTCCCAGGAGATCACCGTAACCGTCCCGGCGTCGTTTGACGCCGCGGCGCAGAAGCTGACCCTGCTCGCCGCCGAGGAGGCGGGCTACCCAAACACTGTGCGTTTGCTCGAGGAGCCGCAAGCCGCATTCACCAGATGGCTCGAGCAGCGCCAGTCTGTCAAGTTGCTGCGGGAACAGTTCCCCGATCGGGATACGGTGCGGGTACTCGTCGTCGATATTGGCGGAGGCACCTCTGACTTCAGCACGTTCGACGTGTCTATGGGCGAGGTGGGATCCTTTCCGCCGATCAAGAGAACCGCCGTCAGCGACCATATCCTCCTCGGCGGTGACAACATCGATCTTGCCCTCGCCCATCTTGTCGAAACACGGCTAACGAATGCGGCTGGCACGCTGGCGCCGGCGCAGTGGGAACATCTGGTCGTCCGCTGTCGCGACGCGAAGGAAAAGGCACTGGGGACGGAAGGTGAGGCAAGTGACCTCTTTTCCATCGCCATCCCAGGCCGAGGGTCGAGCCTGATGGCTTCGGCAGTGTCGGCGCAGCTAAGCCGCAGCGAGATCGAGGCGATCCTTTTTGAAGGGTTTTTCCCCTTCTGCGCACTTGACGATAAGCCGAGACGCGGCAAGTCCGGTCTGAAGGAGTGGGGCTTGCCATATGCCGCCGATAGCGCGGTTACGCGACACTTGGCCACATTTCTCGACGGGCGCGAGCGGGTCGACGCGGTACTTTTCAATGGCGGGTCGCTTTTTCCCTTGCGGCTTCGGCACCGCATCCGTGACGTCATTGCCCAATGGCAAGGGGAGCCGACGCCGCTGATCCTGGATAACGCGGAACCGGACCTAGCCGTGGCGCGCGGCGCGGCGCTTTCCGGAAAGCTCCGGTACCTGAAATCAGCGTGGATCGAGGCGGGAGCGGCCCGGGCTATCTTCGTTGAAGCACATCGCCGCCGTGACACGGAAGCCGATGCGGGATCGGCGCCGCCTCAACTCGTTTGTGTCCTGCCACGCGGCGCGTCACCTGAGGACACCTTCGAGCTTGACGATCTCGGATTGGAACTCCGGCTGAACAAACCGGTGCGGTTCCAACCCTATTCGTCAACACGACACCGCCGAAGCCGCGCCGGCGATATCCTCGAGTTAGACCCCGGCGCCTTTCAGCCGCTTCCTCCCCTGGAAACCATCGCTACGGTGCCGGAGGACGCTGGCAGCGCTTCGGGCGATACCGTCCGGATCGGTCTGACGGCAAGAGTCAACGAGCTTGGACTGCTGCAGGTGCTGTGCCGCAGCAGTGATTTGGCAATTGCCAAGACGTGGCCGCTGGAATTCAATCTGCGCCAGACCGAGGGGCGGCGGGACGCGGCGGATCGGGAGCCGGCCGTTCCGCTCGTCACGGAGCCCAATGTGCCGCCAGAGGCGCTCTCGGCGGCTCAACAGGAACTCGAGGCCGCTTTATCCAAGCCGCTCGGTCAGAAGGAAAAACTCAACACGACTCGGATGCTGAAACGCCTCGAAGGCAAGCTGGGGCTGCCAAAACATGAATGGAATTGGGTCGTCGTTCGGAGTTTTTGGCCGACGCTCGAATTGTGCATGGGTCAACGCAGCCGGTCGATCGAGCACGAGGAGACATGGCTCAATCTCGCCGGTTTCGTTCTGCGTCCCGGGTTCGGCGCTCCCTTGGATCCAGCGCGAATGGATGGCCTGTGGAGGCTTCGCGAGGCGGCTTTGTATCATCCCGGCAAACGGATCCAGGCACAAGAGCATATTCTCTGGCGCCGGGTCGCCGGCGGCCTCGATCGGGAACGTCAGGAACGACTCTTGACAAAGGAAATCAACCGGTTGACCTCCAGCCCATCCCCTCCTCCAGAACTCGTCCGGTTGTCCGGCTCGTTGGAGCGAATTGGCCACGAGCTTAAAGCACGGCTGATCGAGCGTTTCATCGATAGTGTCACCAAGTCGGCGCGGACCGAGAAACACTGTGCCCCACAGATTGCCGCATTGGAAGGGCTGTTGAACCGTTCCCCCTTCTATGCCGGCCCCGAGGCGGTCGTATCGCCAGTATTCGTCGAGCGAGCCTTTGAAGCATTCGCGGACCTAGATTGGACGGATCCGGAATTGGTCGACCTGCAATCGCTGTTTCTACGCGCGGCACGCGTCGTCGACAACCGCGCGCTCGATGTATCCAAAGAGGTGCGAGGCCGCATCGCGGCAAAACTCGAGCGATCGGGCGTGCCGACGCAAAAAACGGCCAAGCTTAAGCAGTTTGCGCCGCTTGAGGGTTTGGAACGCGCAAGTCTCTACGGTGAAACCTTGCCGCCGGGCCTCGTTCTGTCTGCCGAGTGAAAAGCCGGCGTCGATCCAGCCGTCTTGACCCACCATGTGAGGACCAATGCGATTGTGATCCCGCTTCATTCGTTTGAAGTCAGGTTGGAAACGGTGCCGGTCTCCGCCTTAACAGCCCTATCCGGCGGCCTCACGAACCACGACCACCGTTCGAAAGAGGTGCAGCAAGCTAGCTTCACATTTTAGGGATTCGCTCGTGCCGCATTTTACCAATTTCTAGTTTAGGGAAAGGCCAATGAGGGGGCACCCGTACTCTTATAGGTAGCGTATTTTTCTGTATGAAAATTATAAAAACTTTATTTGCAAACAACATATACCTTAAGATAGCTTACTTTGAACTTTTTCCCGTTATGGGTTATGTGCCGGAATGTGATCGATAAAAACGGAGTTGCCCGATGTCACAACTGATGATCCCGACCACCAGCTACGAGACCGTTCTACAGGCGCTTGTCGATGCGATTGATGATTGCGAAGCGGATAATGGATACCGTGCCGTAACGTCGTTACAACAAGCAAAACATGTGCTTGAACGCGTGATGGAAGGTAACGGAAGTAATTTTTCAGCAGTTTAATTTAGAATAAGACGTTTTCCGCGCTTGCGGGACAATTTTCTGCTTAATTAGTCGACCACACTACACGACTCTGGGAGATTTCGCTTTCCTGGAGTTGATGATCTTCCAGGGTTCGATGGCGGCGGAGGGA
>CAYWRP010000042.1:0-24577 GCA_964460955.1 uncultured Rhodospirillaceae bacterium
GCGCGCATCGCCAGCCTTGATTTCGGCGGCGTCGATCGGTAGGAGAGGGGCTTCGCGCGTCTGTTCGTGCGCCGCGCGGCGCCAAGACCCCATCGTCTAGAGGCCTAGGACACCACCCTTTCAAGGTGGCGACACGGGTTCGAATCCCGTTGGGGTCGCCAAGCCGGGCCGGCCGCTACCGGCGACTCAGGCCGTCCCGCGCGCTCGGCGCATCGCGCCGTGCATCAGAGCGCCTTGTCCTCGAGGACGCCGCCGAAGGTCCGCGCCCAGGTGCAGGGCGCGCCGGGGATCAGGCAGGGCTGGCGCGGATCAAGGGCCGGCGCCAGCGTCGAGTCCGGTGCGGCGCGATCGCGGGGAAACGGGTCAACGCTCGCCCTCGATGGCGCGATGCTGATGATCAGGGCGAAGAACAGGGCAGTGGCCAGGCCGACGACGATGGCGACGAGAGACGTACTTTGGTGCATTCAGGATTCTCCGACTGTTGAGTACCCCAGTAGAGCGATCTGTCTTCAAATCGTAAACAAGAAACACCTATAAAGGGTAGAATAGCCCTTAAGCGGGTACGGTTGCGTCATCTTCGCGCCAGGGGTGTAACGGTTAAGTGCGGTCAAAACGCGTCTCCGCGAGATCCGTCTCACTTTCTTGACGTGGGCATCGATGGTGCCGGTTCCCAGCGACGCGCCGCGACCGTCAACAATCGCGGGCCGCGCCGGCGGCCTTGCTCCCGCCGGCCATAATGCCATATGGCAGGAGCATGACAGCGCTCGCAACTCTCCGCCGCGCGGCGGATCACGGGGCGACGATCCGTATCCTGGCCTGGGCCGGGGCGGCATTGTGCCTGCTGCCGATGATCGCCGTCACCGTCGCCGGGCTTACCGGTGGATTCGACACCTGGCGCCATTTGGCGAACACGGTGCTGCCGGCCTACACCTGGACCACCCTGCAACTGGTTTTCTTCGTCGGGCTCGGCACCGGACTGATCGGCACCGGCGCCGCCTGGCTGGTCAGCATGACGCGGTTTCCCGGCGTCCGCTTGTTCGAGATCGCGCTGGCGCTGCCGTTGGCCTTCCCGGCCTATGTGCTGGCCTATGCGTATACCGATTTCCTCGATCATCCCGGCGCGGTGCAGACCCTGTTGCGCGACCTCACGGGTTGGGGTCCGCGCGACTACTGGTTTCCCGAGATCCGGTCGCTGGAAGGGGCGGCGATGATGCTGACGCTGGTCCTCTATCCATATGTCTATCTGCTGGCGCGCGCCGCCTTCCTGCAGCAGGGGGCGAACGCCTATCGGGCGGCACGGACGCTGGGCGACGGGGCCTGGCGGGCGTTCTGGCGGGTCAGCGCGCCCATCGCCCGCCCGGCGATTGCCGCTGGCGTGCTGCTCGCCTTGATGGAAACCGTCGCCGACTTCGGCGTCGTGGCGCATTTCGGGGTGCAGACGTTCGCCACCGGCATTTACCGCGCCTGGTTCTCCCTCGGTGACCGGGCGGCGGCGGCGCAGCTGGGATTCTGCCTGCTTGCCGTGGCGCTGGTGCTGGCGCTGCTGGAGCGCGCGCAGCGCGGCGGCGCGGTCTACCACCACACCGGGCGCCGCGTCGAACCGCTTCCGCCCGCGCGGTTGACTGGTTGGCGGGCCGCCGGCGCGATGGTTCTGTGCAGCCTGCCGGCGGTGTTCGGCTTCCTGTTGCCGGTCCTCCTGCTGGTGACCATGGGCGCGCGGTCGGAGCAAAGCCTGTTTAGCGAACGCTATGTCGCGCTGATTCAGAATTCGGTGACGCTGGCCGGCATCGCCGCGGTCCTGACGGTGGCCGCCGCCATCGTCATCAGCTTCAACGCCAGGCTGCACGCCGGCCCGACCGCCCAGTCGGCGATGCAGATCGCCCGCGTCGGCTACGCGGTCCCCGGCGGCGTTATCGCGGTTGGCCTGCTGGTTCCCTTCGCCGCGTTCGACAATGCCCTGGATGCCTGGATGGAGGCGACATTCGGCATTTCCACCGGCCTGCTGCTCACCGGCTCCATCTGGCTGCTGGTAATGGCCTACATGGTGCGTTTCCTCGCCGCCGCGCTCGGCGCCTTCGACAGCGGGCTGGCGGCGCTCAACCCGAACCTCGACGCCAGCGCGCGCACCCTCGGCCGCACGCCGTGGGGCGCCTTGCGGGCGGTGCACCTGCCGCTGTTGCGCCCCAGCGTGCTGACGGCGCTGCTGCTGGTGTTCGTCGACGTGATGAAGGAGTTGCCGGCGACGCTGATCATGCGCCCGTTCAACTTCGATACGTTGGCGGTGCAGGCCTACCGGCTGGCCGCCGACGAGCGGCTGGCCGGCGCGGCGATCCCCAGCCTGGTCATCGCCGCCGTCGGGTTGATCCCGGTGATCATCCTCTGCCGCAGCCTGGGACGCCGCTGAACGGCCAGGGGCTTGAAGGCGAATTCAGGCGCGCCCGAGTTCCGGGCACGCCTGCCATTCGCGGCGGCGGGGGCGCTTATTCCCAGCCGGCTTCGTTGTAGATCCGCTCGGCGGCGGCCTGGTTCTCGCCCAGCGCCGAGAGGTTCAGATCATCGGGGCGGAACAGGCCGAGACGGGCGACGCTCTCGCTGAGACCGACGCCGGGGACGGCCGGGTACTCGTCGTTGCCGGCGGAGAAGTATTGCTGCGCCTCGTCGCTGGCGAGGTACTCGAGGAACCTGACCGCATTTTCCCGGTTGGGCGCGTTGGCGGTGACGGCGCCGCCGGAGATGTTGACGTGCGCGCCGCTGCTGGACTGGTTGGGAAACACCCAGCCGATCTGGTCGACGCTGTCGGAAAGCCCGCTGACGTCCTTGCGCAGCCCGCGGGCGAAATAATAGGTGTTGGCGACGGCGATGTCGCATTCGCCGGAGACGATGCCGCGCAGCTGGTCGGTGTCGCCGCCCTGCGGATCGCGCGCCCAGTTGCTTTTCACGCCTTCCGCCCATTGCTTCGCCGCGTCCGCGCCCTGGTTGGCGATGATCGAGGCGAGCAGCGACAGGTTGTAGATGTTGGTCGACGAGCGGATGCAGATCTGATCGTCGTACCTTGGGTCGGCCAGCGCGGCGTAGGTCAGCGGCGGGTTCTCGACGCGCTCCCTATGATAGAAGATGATCCGCGCCCGCTGCGAAAAGCCGAACCAGTGGCCGTCCGGATGGCGCAGGTGCGCCGGGATGCGGCTTTCGAGCACCGTCGAGTCGACCGGCGACAGGATGCCCTTCTGATCGGCACGCCACAGGCGGCCGGCGTCGACCGTCAACAGCACGTCGGCCGGGCTGTTGGCGCCCTCGGCCTCGATGCGGGCGATCAGTTCGTCGGCCTTGCCCTCGATGCGGTTGAGGGTGATGCCGGTCTGCTCCTCGAAGTTCGAGTAGAGCCGTTGATCGGTGTCGTAGTGGCGCGATGAGTACAGATTGAGCTCGCCGTCGGCATCGGCGGCGGATACCGCCCCGAGGGCGAGGGCGACGGCCAACAGACCGGCGCTGGTCGATTTCATGGATGCAAGCATCGTCGATTGCCTCCTCTTTCCCTGTCTTTCTTTTGAAAATGAAACGCATTCTCATCAGACCCTAAACGAGTTGGTTGCGAATGCAATCACCATTTTTGCGGTTTCTGCTGTTTTTTTAGCGTCACGGGAAAGACTTGCCGGTTAGCGGCGGGCATCTTCCGACCTGATGGCGATCCTTCCGCACGTGTGGCCGGCGCCACCGGTCAGTGCCCGCCCCCGCCACCAATCGCCGAGAACAGGATCGCCGTCAGGAAACCGCCGAGGGTGGAGAGGCCGACCACCGAGCCGCCCTTGAGGTAGGCTTCCGGCATCATCGTCTCGGCGATCATGGTCAGCATGGCGCCGGCGGCGATGCCTTCGATGAGCGAGAATAAAGTCGGCGGCGCGCCGTCGAAGAAGGCGTTGCCGACGGCCGAGAAGACGCCGGTGATGAGCATCAACGAGGTCCACATCAGGACGACGCGGGTAAACGACATACCCTGCTGGCGCATGCCGACCGAACTCGACAACGCTTCCGGGTAGTTGGAGAGAAACAGGCCGGCGATCAGCGAATAGCTGACGCCACCGGTCAGCAGCGAAGCGCCGATGACGAGGGATTCCGGTATGCCGTCGAGGAAAATGCCAAGCCAGATGGCGATCGGCGCGCCGCCGTGCGCCTTTACCTCCTTCGCCATTTCCGCCGCCGAGGGAATGAGACGACCGCCGTCGAGGCTCTTCACCGCCTTGCGGGTCCACAACGACACCCGATGCGCGTCGAATTCCTGACGTTTTGCCAGGTACTGGCCGATGTCGTCGCGCTCCAGGAATTCGCGGACCTTGCGGCCCCAGTGCGGACATG
Organism: uncultured Rhodospirillaceae bacterium; assembly: GCA_964460955.1. GTDB lineage: Bacteria > Pseudomonadota > Alphaproteobacteria > Rhodospirillales > Defluviicoccaceae > Defluviicoccus. The sequence continues at coordinate 4,351 of CAYWRP010000042.1, forward strand.
TCGCCAACAGGGCCTCGAAATCGCGCTTGCGCAGCACCCACAGGGTCGTGTCGTCGCGACTGACGACCGCGCTGACGGTATGCTTGGCGCCGGTGAGAAACGCGAAGCCGCCGAAGGCGTCGTGGTCGCCGAGCCGGATCGGCCGGCGCGCCGAGTCCGAGGGATCGAGCAGCGCCACCTCGCCTCGGTCAAGGATGTAGAGGCGGTCCGCGGGTTCGTTCTTGTAAAACAGGGTGTCGCCGCGTTGGTGGCGTTTGCAGATCAGGTGGTCGGCGACGGCGCGCAGTTCGTCTTCCGGCAGGTCGGCGAACAGGGGAAAACGGCGGACATCGCCCGCCGCTTCCAGGAATGAATGGGAATTGCGGTTTACCTGCATCGCCTCCGCCAAGCCTTCCCCCCGCCGGATGGTCTCGAAGGCGTGTTCCTGCCAGCGCCTTACCGCATCGTCGGATAGGCCGTGGTGATCGCGCAGGTAGTCACGCACCGCGTCCGAGTACACGAAATCGATCACCCGGTCCGCCAATTCGGTGGATGAACTCAGGGCCGACAACAACGCGCCCTTCGGCAGCATCCACAAGTGCGTATCCTCGGCGGCGACGGCGAACATCGCGCGCGGTGTGCCGGTGAGAAACCCCATTTGACCGAAGGCGTCGTCGGCATCGAGGCGCTGTTCGCATGCCATCTCCTTGAGGGGATTGAGCATTTCGATGGCGCCGGATTCGATGACGTACATGCGCTCGGACGGATCGTGTTGGCGATAGAGGGTCTCGCCCTTCTTCACCTCGATGGTGAACACCGCGCCGGCCAGCTCTTCGGATACATCGCCGGGGAGGTTCTTGAACAATTCGGTGCGGCGGAGGCGGGACAACGCCTTGCGGAAGCGCTGGCGTTCCTTGCGCTGCAGGTAGTGGATGACGGTCGATGATTTGCGCAGGAAGCCGCCCTTGCTGCTGATCATCTCGTTAAGGAGGCGGAAAAGGAGACCGCCGAGGATGCAGCCGATGATCAGGGGAACGACGTGCCCCTTGCTGAGCGCCGAGGCGACCAGGTCGATGGTGAGCGCCGCCAACAGCGCACCGCCGCCGAACGCCATGAGGATTGCCGTCATCCGGTCGCTGGGCGTCCAAAAGCGAGTGGTGATCGCGCCCAGCGGCAGCGAACAGGCACTGAACAAACCGATGCCGAACGCCAAAGCGAGCGTCGATTCCATGTTCTCCATGACCGCCGCAATTCCTCCTGGACTGTCTTTGCGGCGCGTCGAGGCCACGGAAAAGCGGCGTGACGCGCGGCAAAAGGATGACGGAACAGAAAGTTCCCTCCAAAACGGGCACCTCGGCGCGGATCATCGGCGGAGTTAAGGCGGCGGCGCAAGTTACAGCTTTGTGGCCTCTTGGCGCCACGTCGCCGAAACCTGGCGCCGGTTCAAAAGCTTGTGCCGGCCCCGATGAGGGGCACGTGAGGGGCCGCCGACCGCGGCAGCGTGCCATCGAGGCGCGGATCCTCGGTCACCTCGATCTCGCGCTTGAAGGGGCGAAAGCCGGCGCGCTGATAAAAAGCCAGCGCGTCCGGATGGTCGAAGGTGCAGGTGTGCAGCCAGATCCGCGCGACACCCGCCTGACGTGCTCGTTCAATGGCGTGGGCGAGCAGGAACCGACCTCCGCCCATGCCAAGGTGGGAGGGGACGACGCCGAGAAACGCCACTTCGACGGTTTCCGACTGCCGCCAATCCAATTCCAGCAAGCCGATCAGGTTGTTTCCACGGTCGGCGGCGCGCAGGCCGAGGATCTCGATGCCGGGATCGGCGAGAACCGCCGCCACTTCGGCATCCGAGGCGCGCAGCCGGCTGAACCATAGCCACTCGGCGCCGACGGCGGCGAACAACGCCTTGTAGGTTGCCGCGCCGACGCCCGTCAGGCTTTCCGTCGCCAGGTCGCGCCGCGCCAGCGCCCCGGTGTCCGACGGCGGCAGCCGGGTCATTTCGAGATGGGTGACGACGGTCGCGATGCTGCCGACGGGAAGCGAGATGAAGGCGCTCATCGGACGGGCTTTCGAAAGGCGGGATGACAACGCGCGAAGGTCTGGTCATCCGCTGGAACTGCGGTATGATCACGAGCCTATTCCGCGCGGATGCCTGGAAAAAGCGAAACCGGTCGCGGCGGCTCTGAGATGTCCTTTTAGTGCTGTGGAAAATGGATGAATCCAAAAAAGCCGAGGCCGGGATCCGTGGCATGTTGGTTGCTTCACCAGCTTGCAACAGGTGCCCCGCACGAGTGCCTTGTGATGTCTTTTTAGCGATTGATCAATTTTTTGGGAGTTCCGGGCATGCCCCTACCTAATCGTCTCGTGGCCGAACTGATCGGCACGTTCTGGCTCGTGTTTGGCGGCTGCGGCAGCGCCGTCCTCGCCGCCGCCTATCCCGAGTTGGGGATCGGCTTCGTTGGTGTCGCGTTGGCTTTCGGGTTGACGGTTCTGACCATGGCTTATGCCGTGGGCCATATTTCCGGCGCCCATTTCAATCCAGCGGTGACGATTGGTCTGTGGGCGGGCGGTCGTTTCGCCGCCAAGGATATCGGGCCCTATATCGTCGCCCAGGTCGCCGGTGCCGTGCTGGCGGCGGCAATTCTCTATCTGGTGGCGTCGGGGATCCCGACCTTCACCACCGCCGACGGCTTCGCCAGCAATGGCTTCGGCGCGCACTCCCCCGGCGGCTACGGGTTGATGTCCGGTCTCATTATCGAAATCGTTCTGACGTTCGGTTTCCTGATCGTCATCCTCGGCGCCACCGACAAGCGGGCGCCTGCCGGGTTCGCGCCGCTCGCCATCGGCCTGGCGCTGACGCTGATCCACCTGATCAGCATTCCGGTCACCAACACGTCCGTGAACCCGGCGCGCAGCACCGGCCCGGCGTTGTTCGTTGGCGGCTGGGCGACGGCCCAGCTTTGGATGTTCTGGGTCGCGCCGCTGGTCGGCGGTGCCTTGGCGGGGTTCGCCTACCGGCTGCTCAGCCCGTCGACCGATATCGACACACCGGAACCAAAGCCCCCGGTAAAAGTCGCCGTTTAAGCCGGCGGGCTTGCCCGTTCGGATAGCGTCAGGCGCGGTTCCGAGCGGGCGAGCCCTCTTTCGGGAAGGAAAAGATCTGCGCCGCCGCCGTCGCGGTGGCAGGTTTTGCCCGCCGGTTAGTCCGGCCGCCATGATGGTGGGCGGCGGGGAAAGGAATGACGGCACTCTCGCTGGGCCGCGTCTCGGCGGGCGGCGGCGGCACGGGGACCAGGGCCTCGGCGGACGCCAAGTGATACTCGGTGCCATACATCGCCCAGGCATCGGCCCCTTCGGGAAGCGCCCAGGTCATCGTGATCTGCAGTTTGTTGGGCGCGCCATTGCCGGCCCGCAGGTAGGCGCGGAAGCGCTCTTCGATGACCGACTCCACCGTCGCTAACGGCTCGTTGCGAAGCTTCGTCATCAGGCGGGTCAGATCGGCGTATAGACGTTGTTCTTCGGACTTGGCGTTGCTCATGGTCGGCGGGCTCCCCGGTGCGCGCGTGGCGGCAACAGTCAGGCGAAAACTTGCACGATGGTCTCGGACCCCAGCGGAAGACGGCTGGCATGGGCGATCGCCACCCGGACCGCCTCGTCGAACTCGCCGTTGTGGCGAAAAGTGCGCCCACCCGGCATGAGGAAATACCACAGGCGGAAACCGCTCGGCGGCGCGCCGTATATCTGTCGGTATCGGTAGGTGCTGATGGTCACGGTCATGGCCACTGTTCCCTCTAAAGTCGCATAAAGATGCGTGCAACTCGTAATGAGAGCATACCATCATTCGGGGTATATGCAACGGAAAAGTGTAGGAAAACACTATAAACATTCCAGAGTTGTATCTGCTTTATGGGTAAACCGGAAAACATTCCCAAAGTGTCCCCAGTATAGAACAAAGGTGGTATTTATCAAGAACAGTTTCCGCATGAGGTGGCGACCGCGGCCAGCGCGGATTGACGCGTAGAGCGTGGGGTCAGGAACCGTCGGGTATCGGTGTGGGCGGCAGGCGCGGACCGTGAAACGAAGTCCGCTCTTCGGGCTCAGCCGCGGCGATGCGGCGCCGCCGGTTTACCCGCCGTAGAGGACCGAACAGGCGACGACGGCGGCGACGATGCCGGCGGCGTCGGCGGTGAGCGCGGCGATCAGGGCGTGGCGCAGCCGGGTGATGCCGACGGCGCCGAAATAGACCGTCAGCACATAGAACGTCGTCTCCGTCGAGCCCTGCAGGGTGCTGACGAGGATGCCGGTGTAGCTGTCCGGGCCGATCGCCGGGTCATTGATGATGGAGGCCAACACCCCGTAGGCGCCGGAGCCCGAGAGTGGCCGCAGCAGCGCCATCGGCAAGGCGTCGGCCGGCATGCCGAGCGGCCCGGTGATGGCGCCCAGCGGCTGGATGATCAGGTCCATAGCCCCCGAGGCGCGGAACATGCCGACGGCGACCAGAATGGCGACCAGATAGGGGATGATTCTCACCGCCACCTGGAAACCTTCCTTCGCCCCCTCGACCAGCGTCTCGTAGACCGGCACCCGCTTGGCAGCGCCGAAGGCGAGCAGGCCGAAGACGAGAACGGGAATGATCCACGGCGCGACGACGCGGCCATAGGCAAGGGTCAGCGGGATGATCGCCAGCACGCAGGCGATGACCAGCAGGCCGACCCACAGCGGATAGGCGGCCGTCTCCACCGGCGGCAGATCGGACGGCGAATCCGACGGCGTTTTCTCGGGCGGCTCGACGTCGGCCGGTTCGTGTCGTTCCGCCGGGCGGTCGGCCTCCGGCATCGGCCACAGGCGCTGCAGCGACTTCGCCATGAGGATGGCAACGGTGGTCGAACAGATGGTCGCGAAGAGGGTGGTGGGAACGATGGCGGCGGGGTCGGCGGAGCCGGCGGCGGCGCGCAGGCCGATGACGCCGGTCGGCAGCAGGGTGACACTGGAGGTGTTAATGGCGAGGAACAGGGCCATCGCGTTGGTGGCGGTGTTGCGGGTCGGATTGAGGGTCTGCAGCGCCTGCATCGCCCGGATGCCGAAGGGCGTCGCCGCGTTGCCGAGTCCGAGCACGTTGGCTGCCATGTTCATGATCATTGCCCCCATCGCCGGATGGTCGGCCGGAACCTGGGGAAACAGGCGCTGCATCAGCGGACGGACCAGGCGGGCGATGATCACCAGCAGGCCGCCAGCCTCGCCGACCTTCATCAAGCCGAGGAAGAGCGCCATCACGCCGACCAGGCCAAGGGCAAGGGTCACCGCCCCCTGGGCGCTGTCGATCACCGCCGCCGACAGCGCCTGCATATGCCCTGCCGCGTCTCCGGGCGCGGCCCAGCCAGCCAGCTCGCCGATCGCGGCGACGGCGAAAGCCAGGCTGATGATGACGAAGAAGACGGCGTTCACGGGCGGGTCCAGACGGGCGGTGATGCGACGTACCCGCAGCGACACGGTCCGTGGGGACCCGTTGGCGCGGCGGCCGCCGTCATCCGGGTGATGAGCCGAGCCGAGGTGCCCTGTCAATGGGCTTTTCGGCCCCGGCGTCGACCTATCGCCGGCCTAGAGCAGGGGTTGCGGTCCCCGCTCACCGTCCTCGTAGGCCGACTCATCCTCGCCATTGGCGGGTTTCACCCCATTGGCGCCCGCGTCATCCCCGTCGTCCTCGTCGTCGATCAGCTTCGTGCTGCCGTCGGAGAAGGCGAGGGTGCGGACCAGCTGAAACAACCGTTTGCGCACCATGGGGTCGGCGACGCGAAAATAGTTGTGCATCAACTCGAAGGATTCGCGGGAATTCATCGGATTGACATCCAACGTTGCCCGGGGCGGTTCCGCGAAGCCCAAGGCCATGACGTCGAAGGAGTCCGCTTCGTCGGCGGGGACGCCGTCGAAGAAGAAGGACACGTCGACGTTGAGCGCCTTGGATATCTTGAACAGATTGCTCGCACCGACCCGATTCGTACCGCTTTCGTACTTCTGGATCTGCTGGAAGGTGACACCGATTGCCTGACCCAACTTGGTCTGACTAACCCGCAGCCCCACACGCCGCCCGCGAATTCGCGCGCCGACGTGCCGGTCGATGGGATCCGGGCCTTCCTCATTTAGGGGCTTTTTCATGAGCACAATGTACACTTAGTTGAATGAACAAATAATCACAACCCTGCCATGTTTTGCTCATGTTTTTGGCCGAGTCAAACGTATCCGTTTGAGGGTCTAATTTGTCGCCCAAGGCGGGTATTCTTTGGTCGCTGGTGCGACCTGCGGTCGTGCATTCTCTGGATGGACAACGAAAAGGCTATAGCCAGGGCCTGTGGGTCGAAAGATACCAAATGTTGCGTCAGCCGCCATTTCGCGTGCACGCCTCACGCGTAGCGCAATACGCAAGCCCTTCGGTGGACGCCCGGTTGCCGCCCGGTCGACTAGGCTACGAGCCCCCACCCAGCAGTCGCGCGTGATCGATCTTGATGCAGCGGTTGGCGACCACCTTGAGGCCGGCTTGACGGGCGCGCGCCGCTGCTTGCGCGTTATCGACGCCGAGTTGCATCCAGATCAACGGACGACCGAGGGTGGGCTGCGCCGCGTCGACCGCGTCGACCACGGGACCGACGGCGTCGCTGCGCCGGAAGATGTCGACGATTTCGACCGGTTCGGCGAGATCGGCGAGGCTGCCGAGGACCGTCTCGCCGAGGATGGTGGTGCCGGCCGCGGCGGGATTGATCGGCCGCACCGTGTAGTCTTGCGCCTGCAGATAACGCATCACGCGATGGGAATCCCGGTGCGGCTTAGGCGACGCGCCGACAACCGCGATCGTCCGCGCGGTGGCGAGGTACCGCTTGAGCTCCGCGTCGTCGACCAAGGCCGGTGCCTAACGGCCTTTCCACTGCGGCGCGGGGGTCTTGTCGAGAAAGGCCCGGATGCCCGCCTTCGCATCCTCGGAAATGAGATTCTGCGCCATCGCGGCGCCCGCGTTCTCATACGCCACGTGTAGGCTGGATTCGAGCTGTTCGTAGAACAGTCGCTTGCCAAGCGCGATGGCAAGCGGCGATTTGGCGGCAATGCTGGTGGCAAGCTCGGCGACCGCCTCGTCCAGCTTTTCCGCCGGCACGACGCGATTGACAAGCCCCTGGCGGCGGGCGGTTTCCGCATCGATGAAGGCGCCGGTGAGCAGCATCTCCATGGCGACCTTGCGTGGCACGTTACGGGTCAGCGCGACCATTGGGGTCGAGCAGAACAAGCCGAGGTTGACGCCGGAGACGCCAAACCGGGCCCCTTCGGCGGCAACCGCGAGATCGGCGGCGGCGACGAGTTGACAGCCGGCCGCGGCGGCGACGCCGTGCACGCGGGCGATCACCGGTTTCGGCGATTCCATCATCGTCAGCATCAACTCGGTGCAGATGGCGAAAATTCCGTTGGCGTCGTCGATGCCGCACTGGCCGTGCAGTTCGCCCAGGTCATGACCGGCGGAAAAGGCATTGCCGGCACCGGCAATGACAATAACGCGAATGTCGTCCTGATCGGAGGCGTGGCGGATTTCCGCCGTCAGCGCCTGCATCACCTCGACGGACAAGGCGTTAAAGGCACTCGGCCGGTTGATGGTCAGCGTCGCGATCTGCCCATCGCTGAGTTGCGTCTCGACGCAAGGCGCGGCGTCCGATTGCAAGCGGGTCGGATGTAACATGGAAGTTTTCCTCCCAGAGCGGTCTAACAACGCGGCTTGGCTAAACCGTCCGTCCAGACGTTACCCGTTGCGCCAGGCGGACTCGGTGCCGGCGACCCAACGTGATTCCGCCGCTTCCAGGGCGCTCGCGGTGCCGGCGAGATACGACGCATAGGTCAAATCGCGTCCGACGATATGCGTGGTCAGCCAATTGTTCAAGAATGAGAGTAATTCTCGCGCGGAGATCGACCGTGGATCGCGCCGATAACGGGCGCGGATATCCCTCACTTGGGCCGCAAGTGTGTCGTGGCTGCGCGCGTGCGCGTCGACGTCCGGAAATCCGGCCACCCGCATCAGCGTCTCCTCGCGGGCGAAATGGTAGGCGGTATAGTCGGCGAGCGCGTCGAGAACGCCGCCGATGCGCTGCGTTGGCTCGCCGCCGACGACCGCCTGTTCGACCTGATTGATCATGGATACAAGCAGCTTGTGATCCGTATCGAGAGATTTCACGCCTACGCTGTAGTCCTGACGCCACCGGATCATGCGTCGTCTTCTCCTCTCCGTTAAGCTTGGCCACCGGGCTGCCAAGGTGCCTTGTCTTTGTAACAAGTCTTCCACGAATTGGAACTAAAAACAACACGAACCGTTGAATAACCAGATGTCGATATCGCTCAAAGCGACAATTTCACCGAGTATTCTGGCACAGACTCCCAGCCCGCCAGGCGTTCCCCGAGGCCGGGCCAGGGCTCCGAAACGAAGTTATGGCGCGTCGGCTGAGAGGGGGCTTTGGAGGTCGTGGTTTGACCGCCCGGCGAGTTTTTTGCGTGATTTGATGGATCGCTTGTCGTTGGCGGCGCGGCAGAGGTTGAGGGCGAAGTGGCGGACGGTGTCGATGTTGCTGGTGCCGTGGCCTTTGCGGAGGCGGGACTGATCGTCGCCGAACGTGACGTCGGGAACCCCGGCGCCGGCATCGCGGTCGTCGCCGCGGCGCGCGGTCTTGCCGTCGATCTGGTCGGCCATCGCGCGCCCGGAATGCCGTGCGCGGAGGAAATCGAGATGCGCCGCGCCCCAGGCGGCGATGTCCTCGTCGTCGTCGCAATCGGGATGGTGCCGTCGACGACGGGGAGCAGAGTCTCCGGCAGCGGATGCAGAATTTGCCGCACGTCGCATCGATCTTCCCCCGGGCGACATGGTCGAGCAGCGCGACGAGACGCCGCTTTCCAGGCGGCAGGGTGGCGATCGATGCAGACATCGGCGGCCCCCTGTTCCGGACCGCCGCCTCGATTCAGAAAATCTCCCTCCTTGTCACCTATCATATGAGATCGGAGCCCTGCAGGCGCGGGCTGCGCGCTTGACCCCAGGCCGGGTTTGGCCAATATGCGAGATATGACCTTCGCAGCCCGCCCGCGCCATCCCGAGAAGATCCATCGCCCAGATCGTCCATCGCCGCGAAAACCCGACTGGATTCGGGTGAAGGCGCCGACCTCGCGCGGCTATCATGAGACGCGGGAGCTGATGCGCCGGCACCAATTGCATACCGTCTGCGAGGAAGCGGCGTGCCCCAACATCGGCGAGTGCTGGGCGCGCAAACACGCGACGTTCATGATCCTCGGCGACATCTGTACGCGTGCCTGCGCCTTTTGCAACGTCGCCACGGGTAAGCCGGGCGACGTCGATCCGCTGGAGCCGGAAAACGTCGCCGTATCCGTCGCCACGCTGGGCCTCAAGCACGTCGTGATCACCTCGGTCGACCGCGACGACCTCGGTGACGGCGGCGCCGATCAATTCGTGCGGTGTCTAAACCGCGTCCGCGCCCTGTCGCCCTCAACGACGACGGAGATCCTGACGCCGGATTTTCGGCGTAAGGAAGGTGCCCTCGAGGCGGTCATCGCCGCCGAACCGGACGTGTTCAATCACAACCTGGAGACGGTACCCCGCCTCTATGCGTCGATCCGGCCGGGGGCTCGCTACGACCATTCATTGGCTATCCTCGATCGGGCGAAGGATCTCTCGCCGACGGTGTTCACAAAATCCGGCCTGATGGTCGGCCTCGGCGAGACGCGCGAAGAGGTTGTCGCCCTCATGGACGATCTCCGCGCCGCCCGTGTCGACTTTCTGACCATTGGTCAATACCTGCAGCCGACGCTTAAACACGCACCGGTAGAGCGTTTCGTTACACCGGATGAGTTCGCGGAATACAAGCGGATCGGCCTCGAAAAGGGGTTTTTGCTGGTAGCCTCAACGCCGCTGACACGATCGTCGTATCACGCCGATCGTGACTTCGCGGCTCTCAGCGAGGCGCGGCGAGCCGCCGCCGCCGCCGTCTGACCGGGAAGAGTAGACGGCCAATGCCGACTCATGCCGAGCGTCGCTCGGTTCCGTATACCAAACAACAGATGTTCGAACTCGTCGCCGATGTCGAACGGTACGCTGAATTTCTGCCATGGTGTACGGCGGTGCGTATCCGCCGCCGGGAAAGTCGGGACGTGTTCGTCGCCGACCTTGTCATCGGTTTCAAAATGGTTCGCGAGCGATTTACATCGCGGGTCACCCTCAATCGACACGACCGCATCGATGTTCAATACACGGACGGGCCTTTCCGCTACCTGAACAATCATTGGGCGTTCGAGGAGGACAAGAACGGTTGGTGTGTCATCGATTTCTATATCGATTTCGAGTTCCGCTCGAAGACGCTCCAGAAGCTGATCGGCGTTCTCTTCAACGAAGCGGTTCGCCGCATGGTGAATGCTTTCGAGGATCGTGCCGGCGAACTCTACGGCCCAAGCGCGCTGCAGACCCAGGGCGGTTAAGCGGCCGCCAACCGGTTCGCCAGCAACCGCAGCGCGGCGGTGACGGTATCCCCGCGCACCTTTGTCCGGTCGCCCGAGAAAACCTGTCGGTCATGCACGGTATCCCCGTTCCGCATCGCCGAGGCGAAATGAACCAGGCCGACCGGCTTCTCCGCCGTGCCGCCGCCGGGACCGGAGATGCCGGTCACGGCGACCGTCATCCCGGTTCCGGAAAGCCGCAGCACGCCCTCGGCCATCGCCCGCGCCACTGGCTGCGAGACGGCGCCTTCGGTGTCCAACAGGTCGCGCGGCACCTCCAGCATGCGGTTTTTCGCCGCGTTGCTGTAGGTGATGAACCCACAGCTGAACACGTCCGAGGAACCGGCGACGGCGGTCAGGCAGCCGCCGATGAGGCCGCCAGTACAGGACTCCGCCGTGGCGAGGCGTATCCCGAAACCGCGACAGCGCTCAAGCACCGTTGCCGCCAGGTCGAGTTGAAGATCGGTGAACATCGGCGGGGCTCCAACTTTACAGGTCCAACAGCGGCGGCAGCGCGGCCAGCGATGGTATTTCGTGTTCAGCCCGGCCCGGCGTCATTTCCGGGCGGGCCCCGAAGCGGTTGACCCACACGACACGAAAGCCGAAATGCGCCGCCCCGGAGACGTCCCAGGCATTGGCGGAAACGAAGCAGATCTTGTTCGGCTCAAGCCCAAGCCCAAGCCCGTCCACCGCCATCTGGTAGACCTTCGGATGCGGCTTATAGATCTCGACATCGTCGACGGAGAAAAGGTTCCCCACCAAGGCATGGATGTCGGCATGCTTGACGCAGCTGACCAGCATGCTCTTCGAGCCGTTCGAGAGAATGGCGGTTCGCCGCTCCGCGGCCTTCAGCGCTTTGAGCGTATCGACGGCGTCCGGATAGGCATCCAGCGAGAAATAGAGTTCCATCAGGCGGCTGCGCAGCCGCGGGTCCACGAGTCCCACTACCGCCATGGCGTAATCGAGGCTCTGCCCGGTGACATGCCAGAAGTCGGCGAAATCGCCGCGCAGGCTGAGAAGCCATGTGTATTCGAGCTGCTTGGTACGCCAGATTTGCGATAGACTCTGCCATGTGTCGCCCAGATCCGGCGCGCAGCGGGAGGCGGCGGCGTTGACGTCGAACAGCGTGCCGTAGGCGTCGAACACGCAGGCTTGCGTTGCGGAAAGGGGCTCTTCGGTCATTAGGTCTTATTGATGATTCTTGCTCGATTGATCCCTGTTAGCCGCCAAACATAAGCCGTCGGCGCGGCGGAAAAAAGCTTGTCGTTCGGAGGTCAGCGCAACAGGTCGGTTTCAACGAGGCGAGCGGGCCGTCCAGGACGCAAGTGAGAGCGGTAGATCTGCAGGTTTTCAAGCGCCCGCTGCACATAGTTGCGGGTCTCGCTGAATGGAATGCTCTCGATCCAGTCGATGGCCTCGGCGAGGCTGACGCGTGGGTCGCCATGAAGCTCCAGCCAGCGTTTGGCGCGATGCGGGCCCGCATTGTAGCCGGCGAGCGCCAGCACGTAGGAGCCCTCGAAGCGATCCAGTAGGCCGCTCAGGTAGGCCCGTCCCAGCTGCACATTGTATGCCGGGTTTTCGGTCAGCGCCGCCGGCGAATACCGAACGTTGAGATCGCGAGCGACCAGCCGCGCGGTGCCCGGCATGAGCTGCATCAGCCCGCGCGCTCCGGCGTGACTGACGACCTGCTGGCGGAACTCGCTTTCCTGGCGGATCAGGGCGAGCACCAACGGTGTTTCGGCGATGGGTGTTTGCGGTGCGGCCGTTTCCGGCAAGGCGATGACCGGATAGCCGAGCCGGGCGAGCGGACGGCCCAGCTTCACGGACTGCTTGGCGATGGCGATGGCAAGATCGGAGCGTCCCATTTCGGCCGCCATCGAGGAGGCGAGCACTTTCCAGCCGACCGAGTCGTTGATCTCGCCCAGGTGCAGGGCAAACGATCGCAGCGCATTTTCGCTGTCCCACGCATCCAGCAGCCTGGCGGCGCGGGTCAGTTCGTGGCGGTCGAATGCGGCCCGCTCGTCCGCCGCCGGCATCGGGTCGGGCGGAATCGGCAACGGATCGTCCGGATGCAGCAGGGCGAAAGCCAGCTGGCCATAAAACGTCGTCGAGTGATCGGCTGCGATGCCATACCACTTTTCCGCTGTCGGGAAGTCGCCCTGCGCGTCCGCCGCCCGGCCGCACCAATAAGCGCCGCGCGCCAGACTGACCGGATACCGCACACTCTGGTAGAGGTTGGTGAAATGGCGGAAGGCGGCGTCGCCGTCGCCAAGAAAGCGCAGCGCGATCCAGCCCGAGAGCCATTCCGCTTCGGCGAAGTCGGCGCCCTCGGTCAGCGCGTGACGGCTGGCCAACGCGAACGCATCGGCGGGTCGGTTGTCGGCCAGGGCGCGGCGGGCGAGGATGTGGCGCTCATCCCACCACAGATCAGGACGGCCCAGATCGCCGCTGAGTTGCAGCAGGCGGCCCGTGGCGGCCTCGGTCTCATCGTTGCGGCGTAGCCAGCGAATGCGTTCGTAGTTCAGGCCCGGATCGTCTCGCACGGCAAGCGGAAGCGCGGCCAGTTTCTCCGCGGCGTCATCGCGTTGCGCCCGCAGTGCCATGCGCACTTCGGCGAGGGCTCGCGCGTCTGGTCCGACGGTGTCCAACATGTCCGACGCCTCGGTCAGCCGTCCGGCCCATAGTAGCCGATCGAGGCGCGCCTCGTTGTCGGTGCGCGACAGGTAGGCGGCACCGGTGCGCCGCAACAACTCCGCCTCGCTTTGCGGGCCATCGCGATCGATCCATGCCCGCCGCAGGAGCGACCGCGCCTCGTCGGTCCGGCCGAGAGCGATGTAGGCCGAGGCCAGGCGGTGGTTGCCGTACAGCGTTAGCGGATCGGCGCCGTTATACCACTCGATCACTCGACGTGGCGGCAGGTCCACTGGCATCGCGCGCTCGGCGCGGCGTTTCAGACGGTCGACGGAGGGCCAGTATGGATTTTCCGCCAGGAACCGTGAGCTCTCGGAAAACGATTGATGCGGGGTATGCGTGCCCTCAAACCAAGCGCCGATTTTGCGCCCCACCGGATCATCCATGGCGGAGAACGTTCGCATCGCCAAGTCCCACCGCCCCTGATCGATGGCGCCGATCGCCGCGCGTCCGGCTTCGCGGACATCGGCCGGGACCGCCGTCGTGTCGGCTTGCACCGACATGCTCCGCGCAAGAACGGCGGCAGCGATCAGAACACCAATCAGCGCCGCAACGAAACGATCCCTCATTGCCATAAAACGCGCTCGCTGCCCTTAATCGAGGGTAATATGAGCATGGTTATCTCTTGAAAGGTGGGATGTTGGCAATTGAAAGGTGGGATGTTGGCAATGGCAAGATGTGTCGCGGGGACTCTCTTAAGCGAATTTGTGGCCCCGTCCGGGCCAACGGGCGGGCACCCATGGCGGGCTTGCAAATCCTTACGCAGCCTATAAGGTCGCGACCTCAAAAGCGCATCAGGAGGCAAGGGCATGCTGCAAGGGTCGATCACCGCGTTGATCACTCCGTTTCGTAACGGCGCCTTCGACGAGGACGCCTACCGGGATTTCATCGCCTGGCAGCTGGACGAAGGCACGGAAGGGGTCGTGCCTTGCGGAACGACTGGCGAATCGCCGACACTGAGCCACGATGAGCATAAGCAGGTTGTCGAGGTCTGCGTCGAAGCCGTGAACGGCCGCGTGCCCGTCATCGCCGGCACCGGCTCGAACTCGACCGCCGAGGCGATCGACCTGACCCGGCATGCCAAGGCCGCCGGCGCCGACGCGGCCCTGGTCGTCGTGCCTTATTACAACAAGCCGACGCAGGCGGGGCTTTATGCCCACTTCAAGGCCATTCACGACGCCGTCGAACTGCCCATTGTCATCTACAACATCCCGCCGCGCAGCGTCGTTGACATGACCGTCGAAACCATGGCCCGGCTGGCTCGGCTTCCGCGCATCATCGGCGTCAAGGATGCCACCCAGGACCTGACCCGGCCGATCCGGACGTATCTAGCCACCGGCCCAGAGTTCATTCAGCTTTCGGGCGAAGACGGGACGGCCGTGCCGTTCCTCGCCGCCGGTGGCCACGGCTGCATTTCGGTTACCGCCAACGTTGCTCCTTCCCTGTGTGCGCACATGCAAAGGGCGTGGCGCGACGGCAGTGTCGGCGAGGCCATCGCGGTGCAGAACAAGCTGATGCCGCTGCATATGGCGCTGTTCTGTGAGTCGAGCCCCGGCCCGGTCAAGTACGCTGCGAGCCTGCTGCGCAAGTGTACCGCCGAGACGCGGCTGCCGTTGACCGAGATCAGCAACGAAAGCAAGGATCGCGTCGAGAAGGCGATGCGGGAAACGGGGCTGACTTCGTGAGCATTTTCGTGGAAACGCCACGCCGCGCCTGATGGGAAAGAAAAAGAAGGAGGCCGGCGATGGCGTACGGCTTGTCGCCCAGAACCGCCGCGCCCGGCACGACTACACCATCGAAGAGACCATCGAGGCCGGCATCATGCTGGTCGGCACCGAGGTCAAGTCGCTGCGCCTGGGCCAAGCATCGATCAGCGAGGCGTTCGCTCGCGAGAAGGACGGCGAACTGTTCTTGATGAATGCGCACATTCCGCCGTACGAGGCGGGTAAGACCTTCGGTCACACGCCGCGCCGGCCGCGCAAGCTGCTCTTTCACAAGCGCGAGTTAGACAAGCTGGTCGGCGCCGTCCGCAAGGAGGGGATGACGCTCGTCCCGCTATCGATGTACTTCAACCGCCGCGGCATCGCCAAGGTGGCGATCGGCCTAGCCAAGGGCCGCAAGAAGGCGGATCTGCGCGCGGCGATCAAGGAACGCGATTGGAAACGTGAGAAGGCCCGCTTGGTCAAAAGCGCCGGCTGACGCGCCGGGTCGGTGGCATTCCGGCTTAGACGTCGGGAAAGCCAAACCCCATCTGCCGGGAAAGCGCCAGGGCGAGAGAGGAGAAACCCGTGGAGACGATTGTTCTGAACAACGGCGTGGCCATGCCGACCCCCGGCTTTGGCACCGCCGCCATCGGCGGTTGGCAGAAAGATAGCGACAAGGTCGCCCCGGCCGTCAAGGTGGCGATCGACACCGGTTACCGCCACATCGACACCGCCGCGGTCTACGGCAACGAGCGCGGCGTAGGCGAGGGCATCCGCCGCGCTGGCGTGCCGCGCGACGATGTTTTCCTCGTCACCAAGGTCTGGAACCACGATCAGGGATACGACGAGACGCTGCATGCCTTCGATCGCAGCCTGGCGCGGCTCGGCTTCAGCGCCGTCGATCTCTATCTTATCCATTGGCCGAACCCGGAAAAAACCGACGCGACGTGGCGGGCGATGGAGCGGCTCTACGAGGAGAAAAGGGTTCGCTGCATCGGCGTGTCCAACTTCCGCCAGTCCGATCTCGAACAGATTGCCGCGCGCGGCAACGTCAGGCCGGTGTGTAACCAGATCGAGGTTCACCCTTACCTGACCCAGGAGCCACTGCGCGCCTATTGCACCGAACACGGCATCCAGGTGGTGAGCTGGTCGCCCCTCGGGTCGGGTGAATGGAGCGGCGCGGAGACCGGCGAGAAGCCGATCGTCGACCCGGTTATCGAGGAGATCGCGGCAACCCACACCTGCTCGCCGGCTCGCGTCATTCTTCGCTGGCACATGCAGAACGCCCTGGTGCCGCTCCCGAAATCGGAGACGCCGGCGCATATCCGCGACAACTTCGCGCGCGATCTGCCGGCGTTGAACGAGATCGAAATGCGCCGCATCAACGGCCTCAACCGGGATCGGCGGTTCGGCCTGCATCCCGACGTGGCGATGGAAGCCACCGCTGGCGTGATGGTCCCGGCGTGAGCGGTCGGTTCGCGGACAGAAGACGAGGAGGATCCCATGCGGCAGGAAAGCGATAGCCTTGGCACCGTCGAGGTTCCGGGCGACCGCTACTGGGGAGCGCAGACACAGCGGTCGCTGCATCATTTCAGCATCGGCACCGATCTTATCCCCATCGAGCTGATCCATTCCTACGGCCTGTTGAAGAAGGCCGCCGCGCTGACCAACCGGGATCTTGGGCTACTACCGGCGGACAAGTGCGATCTGATCGTCCGCGCCGCCGAGGATGTCGCCGAGGGCCGACTGGACGAGCATTTCCCGCTCTACGTCTGGATGACCGGCAGCGGCACCCAGTCGAACATGAACGTCAACGAGGTGATCGCCAACCGCGCCATTGAGCTTGCCGGCGGCGTCATGGGCAGCAAGGATCCGATCCATCCCAACGATCACGTCAACATGGGCCAGTCGACCAACGATTCCTTTCCGGCGGCGATGCACATGGCGGCGGCGATGCAGACCCACGCGCGCCTGCTACCCGCCGTCCGCGAGCTGCGTGACGGGCTGGAGGCCAAGGCCAAGGAATGGGCCGACATCGTCAAAATCGGCCGCACCCATATGCAGGATGCGGTGCCGCTGACACTGGGTCAGGAGATCTCCGGCTACGTCGGCATGCTCGACGACGACCTCGGCCGCATGACGTTCGCCCTCAACGACGTCTACCAGCTGGCGCTCGGCGGCACCGCCGTCGGCACCGGCCTCAATGCGCACCCCGAATTCGCCATCCGCGTGGCCGGCACCATCGCCGAGCTGACCGAACTGCCCTTCGTCACCGCGCCCAACAAGTTCGCCGTTCAGGGGGCGCACGACGGGCTGGTCATGCTCAGCGGCGCTTTCCGGACCCTGGCGGTGTCGCTCTACAAGATCGCCAACGATATCCGCCTGCTTTCCTGCGGCCCGCGCTGCGGTTTCCATGAGCTGGACATTCCCGCCAACGAGCCCGGCTCGTCGATCATGCCGGGCAAGGTCAATCCGGCGCAGTGCGAGGCGCTGGCGATGATCGCCGCGCAGGTGATGGCCAACGACGTCGCCGTGGGGCTTGGCGGCGCCAGCGGCTACCTGGAGATGAACGTCTACAAGCCGCTGATGATCCATAACATCCTGCAATCGGTGCGCATCATGGCCGACGGCTGCGCCAATTTCCGCCGCTTCCTGGTCGAGGGGATGCAAGCGAACCGGGCGCAGATCGATGCCTACGTGGAGCGGTCGCTGATGCTGGTGACGGCGTTGAGCCCGGTAATCGGCTACGACAAGGCCTCGACGGCGGCGCACCACGCCCACCACAAGGATCTCACGCTAAAGGCCGCCTGCCTGGAGCTTGGCTACGTCACGGAAGCCGAATTCGACGCCATCGTCGACCCGAGGAAGATGCTGGGGCCGGGAGAATAAGGGCCCAGGGCCGCTTTGCTACCTAGTTCCGCCAGCCATCTCGGCGGCGAAGCGGCGTTCCATTTCGTCCTGCGGTACGTCCTCGATGTGCGTCGCCAGCGACCAGATATGGCCGAACGGATCCTTGATCGTCGCCATGCGGTCGCCCCAGAATTGGTCCTCCAGCGGTTTGAGCACGCTGGCGCCGGCGGCTAGCGCCGTCTCGAGCTGGGCGTCGACATCCGCGAAATAAAGCAGCATGGAAACCGGCGTGCCACCGAGCGTGTTGGGGCCGATCATCTGCGTCGTCGGGTTCTCCTCCGCCAGCATGATGATGGCTTGGCCGATCTTGATTTCGGCGTGGGCGACGGCTCCGTTCGGCGCGTCGAGGCGCAAGAGCGTCTCGGCGCCAAAGGCACTTCCATAGAAATCAAGAGCTTCCGCCGCGTTCTTGACGATCAAGTAGGGCGTCGCGCCGGCGTATTCGGCGGGAATGGGATCAACGGCCATCGGTTATCTCCTGCTTCGCGGCGTGCGCCGCCTGACGGATTGAGGTCGCTATCGGAAGAAATGGTCGTCCCTTTGGCAGGCGACAATACGGGAGGTCGCCGGTGGCGGAGACCATTCCCTTTTCGCCGATGCGGCAGGGCGATCATGTCGCCAACAACAAAGGCATCATCAGGGTGGCCAGGCTCAGGACGAGGAAGAAGCCGGCCATGTCGGTGACCGTCGTCAGCAGCGGGCCGGAGGCGGCGGCCGGGTCCTGGTTGAACCGCTTCAGGATCAGCGGCACAACGCCGCCGATTGAAACGCTGATCACGGTGTTGATCGCCAGCGCGAGCCCGACGACGAGCCCGAGGAAGGGGTTCCCCTTCCACAGAAACGCAACGATTGCGATCAGCGACCCGAGGACGAGGCCGTTGATAACGCCGACCCATATCTCCTTCAACCACACCCTGAACCAGTCGACGGGCTTGGTGAGCCCGAGCGCCAGTTCCCGAAGCGATACGGAAACCGCCTGGTTTCCGGCATTGCCGCTCATATCGGAGACGATGGGTAGAAAAACAGCGAGGGCAATTACCGCCGCCAAGGTCTCCTCGTAAACGGCGATGACGCTGGCGGCGATGACATTGAGGACGATGTTGGCGCTGAGCCAGGCAAGGCGGCGGCGGGAGCGCAGCCACAGCGGCATCGAGCGGATCTCGTCGCCGACGCCGTGCCGTTTCAGGCTGGCACTCTCTGCGCGTTCGTAGATCGCTTCGTCGACGGCGGCCCGGGAGACGAAGCCGACCAAGCGGTTGTCGATGATGTCCACCACCGGCAGGCCATGAAAACCGTGCTCGTCGAGCAGGTCCTCCAGCTCGTCGATGGTGGCGCTGGTCGACACCGAGATCGGCGCCACCATGATCTCTCGCAGCGGTGTCAGGCGGCGTGCCATCAAGAGTTTGCGGAGTGACACGACGCCGACCAGACGGCCGTATTCGTCGATCACGTACGGGTTCTGACCGTGGTACTCGGCGAGTTCTTCTTCATCCTCGGTGGTGATCCGGCGCAACACCGCGCCGACGGTGGTGGAGACCTCGAAGGAAAACGTCTCGGCGACCATCAGGCCACCGGCGGTATTGTCGTCGTAGAGGACGAGGCGCCGAACGTCGGCTGCTTCCTCGGGGGGCATCTCGGCGAGAATGGCCTCGGCGTCCTTTGCGTGCAGGTCGCCGATGAGGTCGGCCTGGACGTCTGAATCCAGGGCCTCGATGATGGTGGCGGCTTCGCTGACCTCGAGTGCGCCGACCAGTTCCACGGCCTGCTCGTTGGGCGCTTCCTCGACGAGTTCGGCCGCCAGTTCGACCGGCACTATCGTCAGCACCCGTTGCCGCTTCTCGGCATTCAGCGCCAACAGCGCGCGCAGCCCCTCGCTCGGCGTCATCTCCTCGAAGATCGCCGTGAGGCGCTCCGCGTCGTCGGTGTCCAACGCCTCGTTCAGCGC
Source organism: uncultured Rhodospirillaceae bacterium (assembly GCA_964460955.1). Taxonomy (GTDB): domain Bacteria; phylum Pseudomonadota; class Alphaproteobacteria; order Rhodospirillales; family Defluviicoccaceae; genus Defluviicoccus. The sequence continues at coordinate 24,100 of CAYWRP010000042.1, forward strand.
TGGCCAGGGGCGGTTGACGTCGACCGATTCGACGGCTTCCGCGACGTCGGGTTCTTCCGATTGCGTGTCCAACGACTCGGTCTCGGACGTCTCCGGGTCAGGCGCTTTGGCCTTCGGCGTTTCGGTTTCGGCGATGTTCTGGTCGGACATGGTCAACATCTCCTAACCACGCGAGCGGCGACACCGCGCGGAGCCATGACGTGTACGAAACGAGGAAAAGCGTTTCTGCTTCTCGCTACCGGGCCTCGTTGTGGAAACCCGCGTTCCCCCTTTGGCGATCCAGCCGACCCAAAATCTCGGTCAGGCTTGGATCAAGCGCCGGCCATGGTTTTTCCACAAGATGGCGCAGAAAGCGAGGCCGGCGCAGGCCAGCAGGATGGGGGAATCCACCATGCCCAAGCACCAGGCCGCCACGCCAGCGGCGACTAACCAGAATAGCGGAATCGCCACCAGATGCCAGGGGGTACGGCCCTCATTC
>CAYWRP010000043.1:0-23311 GCA_964460955.1 uncultured Rhodospirillaceae bacterium
AGCTCTAAAACTTACATGAAATCAACGCGTTGAAAGTTCTTCACGGTCGACGAAATACCGGATGGTCATCGAGCGTTTCCCGACACGCTCGAATCCGAGCGCGCCGTTCCCCGAACCCCGGTTTTCCTGACCGCCGAAGCGGCGGGCGACGGCGCCTATTCGATGCCGGCGGCGTGGTCGGTCAGGCCGTCGACCGCCTTGGCGAAGCCCTCGACGTCCTTCTCTGGATAGTCGAGCCCGTGGCGGCGGAACAGGGTGCCGTAGAAATAGTCGGCCGTGTTGTAGGCGATCCAGACCTGCCCGGCGTCGTCCTCGTAGACGATAACCTTTGGCGGGAAGTCGATGCCGGCGACTGGGTTTTGGCGCATGAACGGCGTGCCGTACTTCGGATTGCCGAACGCCAGGACGACAGTGGGCGGCATCTCGATGCCGTATTCGGCCGCCGCCGCCGCGTGGTCGAAGCGGGGGAACACCTTCATTCCCTTCTCCTCGACGGCGGTTTCGAAGCGCTCGGCGGTCACGTAGACCGAATAGGCGCTCTGCTTGCGGTTAATGCCGGCGTCGTCGGCGGCGGAGGCGGGTAGCGTCAGACTGACGAAAAACAGAAACAACAAGGCTCGCATGGGGAACTCCTTTCCGCTGAGGCTGAGCATCGGTTGCTTGCTTGGAAAAAGTGTCGTTATTGCTGTCCGGGGCTTCAAGAAACGCGGGGGCCGAACCAGATCGGCGCGTAACGGATGGCGAACAGGGCGAAGGCGGCGATCCAGGCGGCGGCGGACAGGCCCAGCATTTCCATCCAGTAGGCCGGCGCCCAGGCGGCGGCGAGGCGGGCCAGCGCGGCTAGGGTGATCAGCAGGTAGCAGCTGACGGTCAGCGGCCCGGCTACCAACGGCCGCCCGGTATGGCCCAGGCTGGCGCGCGACATCACCGCCAGCAGCATGGTGGCGATGGCGCCGGCCGAAAGCGCGTGGATGCCGGCCAGTCGCGGCACGGCGTCGACGAACGCGGCGAGACCGAGATGCGCGTAGCCGACGACCAGCCACAGGTATCCCAGGTGCAGCACCCAGACCAACGGATCGCCGAGCGTGCGGTGGCCCTGCCAGCGGGCGACGCGGATCAGGTTCAGGGCCGCGGCGGCGAGCAAGAGGGCGCCGGCGGCCGGGCTCTGCGGCCAGCCGACATCAGCCAGCGAAGCCGCCGCCGTCACCGCCAGCGTCGCCTGGTCGATTGGCCCGAACGGCGCCGGCTCGCCCGTCCGGCCGGTGCGCGCCATCCAGTTGCCGGTGAAATTGGGAACGATCCGACCGCCGATGACGACGATGAGAAAGGCGAGGCCGTACATGCCAAGCCGGGCCGCCGCCGCCTCCCCCTCCGCCGAACCGGCGGCCGACGCGACATGCGACAACAGACAGGCGGCGACGAGGACGACGACGAGGACGATCACCGGCAGATTGCGCTTGTTGCCGGCAATGACGATGGACCGCGCGCAGATGGCGACGACGGTCGCCAGGAAAGCCACGTCGACGGCGGCGATGAGCGCCTGCGGCAGCCCGCCGCCCAGCGTCGTCAGGGCGCGGCCGGCGATCCACAAGGCCAACAGACCCGCCAGCGGCCAGCCCTGCAGACGCGGCTGGCCGGTCCATGCCGGTACCGCGGTCAGCAGGAATCCGGCGACACCGGCGCCGGCGAAACCGAACAGCATCTCGTGCGCGTGCCAAGCAATCAGCGGCCGCGCGGTCGCCGGCGCGATCCCCCCTATGAGGCCGGCGACGAGAATTGCCACAGCCAAGGCCGCCCACACCGACGCGGCGAGGAAGAACACCCGGAAGCCATAGCTGAAAAACCACGGCGTGTTGGCGGGCGGCGACGGCGGCCTGTTGACGTGGACGGGAATGGGCATGGCGTGTCAACGTTACCGGCTGGGACTGCCCCCGGCAAGCCTCGCCGGCGGTGCCGATCATTGGACCCGTCCCGCTTTTTTGTTCCCCCGAGGTGCCGATGGCCCTATAGTCTCGCCGTCGCGTACTGGTTGAACACGCACCGTTGCCAGGGAAATCCGGTGGCTTGCCCGTATCTGCTCACCTGCCGGTTCTATAACGATCAGTTGGACCGCATGCCGGGCGGCGCCAATCTGCAGAAACTGCACTACTGCGAAAACCGGAGTGAGAACTGCGCGCGGGCGATGGTCATTCGCACCCTTGGCGAGAAAGCCGTCCCGGACGATCTGATGCCGCATGATGTCCAGTACGCACGCAAGATGCTGACTCACTTCGTGCACAGGCGCCGCCGCGACAAGGCGCAGTAAGCCGTTGAGGCGTTTAGATGCGAGAAAGGGGCCTCGCGGCCCCCTTTCCGCTTTCGGCGTTGTCGGCGCGGCGCTCAGGAATTCAGTGCCTGGGCGATCTCTTCCGTCATCTTCTTGGCGTCACCGAACAGCATCATCGTCTTGTCGCCGAAGAACAGCGGGTTATCCACGCCGGCATAGCCCGAGGCCATCGACCGCTTGACGAACAGCGTCGTGCCCGCCTTGTCGACGTCGAGAATCGGCATGCCGTAGATGTCGCAGCCGGGGTCGGTTTTCGCCATCGGGTTGGTGATGTCGTTGGCGCCGATGACATAGGCGACGTCGGCGGTGGAGAATTCGTGGTTGATCTCCTCCAGCTCGAACACGTCGTCGTATGGCACATTGGCTTCCGCCAACAGCACGTTCATGTGGCCGGGCATGCGGCCGGCGACGGGGTGGATGGCATACTTGACGTCGACGCCCTCTTCCTTCAGGGAATCCGCCATTTCGCGGACCGCGTGCTGCGCTTGCGCCACCGCCATGCCGTAGCCGGGGACGATGATCACCTTGTTGGCGTTCTTCATGATGAAGGCTGCGTCGTCGGCGCTGCCGGCCTTGACCGACCGGTCGCCCGTGGCTCCCGCCGCCGCGCTGACGCCTTCGCCGCCGAAGCCGCCCAACATCACGTTGAAGATCGACCGGTTCATCCCCTTACACATGATGTAGGAGAGGATCGCACCCGACGAGCCGACCAACGCGCCGGTGATGACGAGGGCCGGATTTTGCAACGTGAAGCCGATGCCGGCGGCCGCCCAGCCCGAATAAGAGTTGAGCATGGAGACGACCACCGGCATGTCGGCGCCGCCGATCGGGATGATCAGCAGGAAGCCGATGGCGAACGCGAGGAGGACGATCCCCCAATAGGCGGTGTAGGACTCGGTCGCGCTGAACCAGATGATGCCGATGAGGATGAGAATTCCGACGGCAGCGTTGAGTTTGTGCTGCATCGGAAAGGTGATCGGGTTGCCGCTCATCAGGCCCTGCAGCTTGAGGAACGCGATCACCGAACCGGAAAAGGTAATGGCGCCGATGGCGACGCCGAGCGACATCTCGATCAGGCTGGCGGTGTGAATGTCGCCAACGGACCCGATGTCATACGCCTCCGGATTGAACAGCGCCGCGGTGGCGACGAACACCGCCGCCAAGCCGACCAGGCTGTGGAAGGCGGCGACCAGTTGCGGCAGCGCCGTCATCTGGATCTTGAGCGCGATCACGGAGCCGATGGCGCCGCCGATCAGGACGCCGAGGATGATCATGCCGTAGCTGACGACGTTGGGGTCGAGCAGCGTGGTGAGGACGGCGATCACCATGCCGGCGATGCCGAAGACGTTGCCCCGTCGCGCCGTTTCCGGCGAACTCAAGCCGCGCAGCGCCAGGATGAACAGCACGGCGGCAATGAGATAGGCGAAGCCTGTTATGTTTCCAGTCATTGTCCCCGCGTCCCTTTATCGCTGCTTTTTCTTGAACATGGCGAGCATTCGGTTGGTAACGATGAAGCCGCCGAAGATGTTGACCGACGCCAGGATGACGGCGAGGAAGCCCATCACCTTCGAAAAGTCCATCCCCGCCGGCCCCGCCGCCAGAATGCCGCCGACGATGATCACCGACGAAATCGCGTTGGTCACCGACATCAGCGGCGAGTGGAGGGCCGGAGTGACGCTCCAGACGACGTAGAAACCGACGAACACGGCGAGCACGAACACCGTGAACAGCGCCAGGAAACCGCCCTCGTAGGCGACGTCGGCCGTCGGCGCCGCGGCGGCGGCCATTTGCCCCACCTCGGCGGCCAGCGCACCGGCCTGTTCGGCGAGGGCGTTTGCCCGATCAACGATGGTCTCTTCTTGTGCCATGGCTAGCTGGCCTCCCCTGTCAGCATCGGGTTCACCACCTTGCCGTCGCGGGTCAGCAGCGTCCCCTTGACCGTTTCATCATCCCAATTGAATTTCAGCGTCTTGCTTTCCTTGTCGACGTGCGGACTGATGAAGTTGAAGATGTTCCGCGCGTAGAGGGCGCTGGCATCCCTCGGCACCCGGCCGGGAACGTTGAGATGGCCGACGATGGTGACATTGTGTTTGACGACGACCTTGCCCGGCTCGGTCAACTCGCAGTTGCCGCCGGTCTCGGCGGCGAGGTCGACGATTACCGCGCCCGGCTTCATCGTCTTCACCATGTCCTCGGAGATGAGGCGCGGCGCCGGCTTGCCGGGGATCAGAGCGGTGGTGATGACGATATCCTGCTTCTTGACGTGCTCGGCGACGACCTCGGCCTGCTTGCGCTTGAAGTCCTCGGACATCTCCTTGGCGTAACCGCCGGAGGTCTCCATCTCCTTCATCGATTCCTCGTCGACCATGACGAACTTGGCGCCGAGGCTTTCCACCTGCTCGCGGGTCGCCGGCCGGACGTCGGTGGCGGTCACCACGCCGCCCAGGCGGCGCGCAGTGGCGATCGCCTGCAGACCGGAAACGCCGACGCCCATGACGAACACCTTCGCCGCCGGCACCGTGCCGCCGGCGGTCATCATCATCGGCATGGCGCTGGTAAACGTCGCCGCAGCGTCGATCACCGCCTTGTAGCCGGCGAGGTTGTTCTGGCTCGACAGGATGTCCATCGACTGGGCGCGGGAAATGCGCGGCATCAGTTCCATGGCGAACGCGGTGATGCCGGCCTGGGCATAGGCCTCGACGTCCTCGCGGTTGATCAGCGCCTGCAGGTGGCCGACCAACACGGCATCCTTCTTCAGCATCGCCAACTCGTTGACTTCATCGTCACGCCGCGGGCGTTGCACCTTGATGACGACATCGGCGTCGGAAATCGCCGCCGCCTGGTCCGGCGCGATCTTGGCGCCAGCGGCCTCGAGTTCGGCGTCGGTCACCATGGACCCGTCGCCGGCGCCCGTTTCGACGACGACATCGAACCCAAGTCCGACGAATTTTTTCACCACTTCGGGTGAGGCGGCGACTCGCGTTTCACCCGCGAACCGCTCCTTGGGTATCGCTAGCTTCATCTTGGAATTCCCCGCGCCTTTCCCTTGTTGATTTCGAATAGCGGTATCTGGATTGGAAGCGCCGTTATGCACGCTTGGCCGCGCGAGAACAACCCTCCATCGAAAGGGAAATGCGAGGTTTTATAAGCACGGCGGGCCTCAGCCGAGGCGAACGGCGGTGCCGTTGGCGGTGACCATCAGCATGGAGCGGTCGCCGCCGCCGAGGTGCTCGTAATCGAGATCGACGCCGATCACCGCGTCGGCGCCCAACGCCCGCGCCTGCGCCGTCATCTCGTCAAGGGCGGTGTCCTTGGCCTGGCGCAGTTCCTTCTCGTAGCTGCCCGAGCGGCCGCCGATGATATCGCGGATGCCGGCGAACAGGTCACGGAACACGTTGGTGCCCATCACGGCCTCGCCGCTGACGATGCCGAGATAGTCGACGACACGCCGGCCATCGACGCCATCCGTGGTGGTGACGATCATGATATTCCCCTCCTGTTAAGGCCGCCGCCGTTTCAGTCCGGCATCGGCAGATCGAGACTTGCCAACGCTTCCTTCTGGCGTTTCGCCACCAAGTCGGCATCGTAGTCCTTGATGAGATCATGGAACATGCGATGCCAGTTCACTTCCGCGTTGAGGCGGGTGAAGACGCTGCCAAGCCCGACGGCGGCGCGGTCCATCAGCAGGAACTCGCGGGGCGGCAGCACGCCGCCCTTTTCGCGCAACTCGCGCTGCACCTTGCCGGCCACTTGCGCGCCGTAGCGAGTGCCGCCCTGGGTCTGGATGTGCTGCACCTTGTCTTCCATCAGCGGACGGTAGAGGAAGCGCGCCCACTGGTTCAGGATGTCGATCACCTCGCGGTTGAGGTTGGTGAAGCCCCAGGTCTCATAGGCCTGCACGGCCAGCGTTTCATCGTCGTTGATCAACGCCCAGTAGAGGTCGATCACGGCGCGGATGAACGGCGGCGGGAAGACGCGGATGCAGCCGAAGTCGAGCAGGTTGATGCTGCCGTCGGGACGCACGCTGTAGTTGCCGAGGTGCGGGTCGCCGTGCAGGACGCCATACTCGTAGAACGGCACGTACCAGGCGCGGAACATGTTGCAGGCGACATGGTTGCGCTCGCCCTGATTGCGGTTGACGTAGTTGACGATCGGCTCGCCCTGCAGCCACGTCATGGTCAACAGGCGATCGGTGCTCAGGTCGTCGTACGGCACCGGCACATGGATTTCCGGATCATTGGCCAGCATCCGCGCGTAAAGCTTCATGTGCTTGGCTTCGCGCCGGTAGTCCAGTTCCTCGCGCAGCCGCGCCGTGAGTTCGGCGTGGATGTTCGACGGATCGATGGCACGATCGTAGCGGCGGTAGATCGAGAAGATGATCTTCAGCTGGTGCAGATCGGCTTCGACGGCCGAGGCCATGTCCGGATACTGCAGCTTGCACGCCAGCTTGACGCCGTCGTGACCGGTCGCCTGGTGGACCTGGCCGAGCGACGCCGCGGCACTCGCCGTATGCTCGAATTCGGCGAACCGCGACTGCCAGTCCGGCCCCAACTCGGTGCTCATCCGCCGCTTGACGAAGGCCCAGCCCATCGAGGGGGCGTTGGTCTGTAACGAGGCCAGTTCCTGGGTGTACTCCTCAGGCAGCAGGTCCGGCACGGTGGCGAGGATCTGCGCCACCTTCATCAGTGGCCCTTTCAAGCCGCCGAGCGCGGCGGTCAACTCGGCCGCGTGTTCCGGCCGGTCGATGGTGACGCCGAACAGCCGGTTGCCGGCGACCCGGGCGGCGAGGTTGCCGACCGTCGAGCCGACCCGGGCGTAGCGCATGAAGCGCCGCCCCATGCTCGATGCTTCGGTATTCGAAGAGGGCGGCGGCGGACTGCCGGCGCCAGGCTTGGAAGGGCTCACGCGTTGGGATCTCCTTGAGACCGCGTCGACGACGCCGAAACGGGAACACCCCGCGCGTCGCTCTGCATTATCATTAAGATAGTGTCTCCAGCTCGTCGATAAAGCCACCGATGACGTCGAGACCGCGCCGCCAAAAACCGGGATCGCCGGCGTCGAGACCGAACGGCGCGAGCAAGTCGCCATGCCGCAGGGTGCCGCCCGCTTCCAGCATCCGCACGTATTTGTCGGCGAAATCGGGGTGACCGTCCATATAGACTTGATAAAGCGAATTGACCAGACAGTCCCCGAATGCGTAAGCGTAGACGTAGAACGGCGCGTGAACGAAGTGCGGAATGTAGGCCCAGAACACCGCGTATTCGGCATCGAGATCGAACGCTGGGCCGAGGCTTTCGGACTGCACCGCCATCCAGATCTCGCCCAGCCGTTCGGCGGACAACTCGCCCTGGCCGCGCACCGCGTGGACGCGGCGTTCGAATTCGTGGAAGGCGATCTGGCGGACCACGGTGTTCAGCATGTTCTCGACCTTGCCGGCGAGGAGATGACGCCGCTCGTCGACGTCCCTGGCGTCCTCCAGCAGGGCGCGGAAGACCAGCATCTCGCCGAACACCGACGCCGATTCGGCGAGCGTCAGCGGCGTGTCGCTCATCAAGGGCCCCTGCTTGGCGGCGAGTAGCTGATGCACGCCGTGGCCGACCTCGTGCGCCAGGGTGGTGACGTCGCGCGACTGGCCGTAGTAATTCAGCAGGATGTAGGGGTGCGCCGACGGCACCGTCGGATGGCAGAAGGCGCCCGAATCCTTGCCCGGCCGCGGCGGCACGTCGACCCAGCGGTTGACGAAGAACCGCCGCGCCTGTTCGGCGATCCGCGCGTCGAACCGGCCGAAGGCATCCTCGACCAGGGCCTTCGCCTCCTCCCAGCCGTAGCCGCGCTCGGGGCGCCCCGGCAGCGGCGCGTTGCGGTCCCAGTAGGCGAGTTTTTCGAGCCCGAGCCACTGCGCCTTCAGGGCATAGTAGCGGTGCGCCAGTGCGGGATAGGCGGCGGTGACGCTGCCGACGAGGGCGTCGACCACCGAGTCTTCCACCTGGTTGGCCAGGTTGCGGTAGGCCAACGGGTGCGGATAGGCGCGCCAGCGGTCCTCGATCTCCTTATCCTTGGCCAGCGTGTTGGTGACGAGGCTGAAGAGATCGATCCGCGCCTTGAAGCCGTCGGCCAACGCATGCGCCGCCGCCTGCCGCACCCCGCGGTCGGCATCCATCAGCTGGTTGAGGGTGTCGGCGAGCGTCTGATCGCGGCCGGCGACCGGAAAGCGCATCGCCGCCAGCGTCTGATCGAACAGCCTGGTCCAGGCGCGCGTCCCGGTGATCGACTTGTCGACGAACAGCTTTTCCAAAGCGTCGTCGAGTTGATGCGCGCGGAAGGCGCGCACGTCGCGCAGCCACGGCTGGTAACGCCGCAGCGCCGCGCTGGCGGCGAGCTTCTCCTCCAGCGACGCGTCGTCGAGACGGTTGAGTTCCAGGGTGAAAAACAGCGTCTTCTTCGAAAGCTCGCCGTAGCGTTCCTGCGCCGCCTGCAGGAACCGGGCGTTGTCGCCCTTGCTCATATCCTCGGCGAACACGAGTTGCGCATAGCTCATCGCGTGATGCAGCAGCTCCAGCATCTTTTCGTAATCGACGATTGCCGCCGCCAAAGCGTCGCCGTCCATCGCGTCGAGGCGACCGGCGTGGGTGCTCGCGAACGCGTCGCTCTGACGCTCCAGCGTGGCGAGGGCCTGCCCGAAATCGGGATCGTCGACGCCGGCATACAGATCCGACAGGTCCCAGGACGGCAACGCCTCGGACGTCGCCGCGTCATCGGTGGTGTCGGCGGCGATTTCATGCGTCATGGGCGTTTCTCCTGGGCGGACGGTGGACGACGGCGTCGGTTGGACTATAGTGCGGAACCCATTACCTAATTGGCGGTCTTCCGCTTCCGCGACAAGTCAAAACCAGTAGCAGCGTGGCTTCCATGAATACGCAATACCGATTGCCAGAACGTTCGCCAAGTGTCGTCGCGATGTTTTTCGATCAGGCCAATCGCTTTGGCGAGCGCCCCTTTCTGTGGACCAAGCGCGGTGATGCCTACACGGCGCAGACCTGGCGGGAGATCGCCGCGCGGATGTGCGCACTGGCCCGCGGCCTGCGCACGTTGGGCGTCGAACGCGGCGACCGAATCGTCATCGTTTCGGAGAATCGTCCCGCCTGGATGATCGGCGACCTGGCGATCATGGCGGTCGGTGCGATCACCGTGCCCGCCTATACCACCAGCACCGAGGACGACCTGCTGTATCTCCTCGAACACAGCGACGCCGCCGGCGCCATCGTCTCCAAGGAGGTTTTCGGCGGCCGTGTCGCCGCCGCCATGCGCCAGATCAAGCGGCCCTTCTTCCTCATCTCCCTGGAGCCGGTGAGCACCGACAGGGGCGATTCCATCGACCTCCGCTGCTGGGCCGATATCATCGCCGAGGGCGAGGCCGACCATACCAACATCGTCGAAGAGGCGTCCAAGCTGCAACGCGGCGATACCGCCTGCATCATCTATACGTCCGGCACCTCGGGGCGGCCGAAGGGGGTCATGCTGAGCCATGGCGCGCTGCTGCACAACTGCGCCGGCGCCATCGACGCGCTGTGGGATCTCGGGCCCGACGACAACGTCTTCCTCTCCTTCCTGCCGCTGGCGCACGCCTACGAGCACACCGCCGGGCAGATCCTGCCCATCGCCCTTGGCGCCGAGATCTATTACGCCGAGGGCATCGACAAGGTCGCGCGCAACATGCTGGAGGCGCGGCCGACCCTCATGACGGCGGTGCCGCGGCTCTACGAGGTGATGAACCAGCGGATCATGCACGGCGTCGCCAAGGCCGGCCCGATGCAGCGCTATCTGTTCAACAAAACCCTCGCGCTGGGGCGCAAGCGCCTGTTCGAGGCGAAGAAATTCAATATCCTCGACCGCCTCGTCGACGCCGCCCTCGACCGGCTGGTGCGCGCCAAGTTCCGCCAACGGTTCGGCGGCCGGCTGAAGGCGCTGATCTCCGGCGGTGCGCCGCTGAATGCCGAAATGGGCAGCTTCTTCACCTCGCTCGGGGTGCCCATCCACCAGGGCTACGGCCAGACTGAGGCGGCGCCGCTGCTCAGCGTCAACCGGCCGGGCGCCGTCAAGATGCACACCGTCGGCCCGCCGATCAAAGGCGTCGAGGTGCGCATCGCCGACGACGGCGAGATCCTGGTGCGCGGCGAAATGGTGATGCAGGGCTATTGGCGCGACCAGGAAGCGACGCGCGACACGATCCGCAACGGCTGGCTGCATACCGGCGATATCGGCAACCTTGACGAGGACGGCCACATCGTCATCACCGACCGCAAGAAGGACCTGATCGTCAACTCTGGCGGCGACAACATTTCGCCGGCGAAGGTGGAGACGGCGCTCACCACCCGCACCGAGATCGACCAGGCGATGGTCATCGGCGACCGCCGACCCTACCTGGTGGGCATCATCGTTCCCGCCGCCGACTGGCTGCAGTCATGGGCGCGGCAACACGGCAAGCCGACGGAACTGGCGGAGGTGCATCAGGATCCCGACCTGCACCATGCCCTCTCGCAGGCGGTGGGCACGATCAACGAAAAGTTCCCGATCATCGAGCGCGTGCGCAAGTTCGTCGTCGCGCCGGAGGCATTCACGCAAGAGAACAACATGCTGACGCCGACGCAGAAGGTGCGCCGCCACATCGTCCGCGAGCGCTACGGCGCGATGCTGGAAGCGCTTTACGACTGAAGGCCGCGTGCGCGACGGCTCATTCACGCCCCCATCGAGGCGACCGGCAGGTGCCGTTCGATCGCCGCGACGACGCGCCGAGCGGTGGGCGAGGTTGGCGTCGAGAACCAGTCGACGAGGCGGCCGTCGGGGGCGACCAGGTACTTGTGGAAATTCCATTTCGGTGTCGCCAGCGGGCCGACCTTCGACGCCGCCCATTGGTAGAACGGGTGCGCGTCGCGCCCCTTGATGCGCGTCTTGGCGGTCAGCGGAAAGTCGGCACGGAACCGCTGCTGGCAGAAGTCGGCGATGTTGGTCTCCGTCCCCGGCTCCTGGGCGCCGAAGTCGTTGCAGGGAATGCCGAGGACGACGAGGCCCTCATCGCGGTAGCGATCCCATAGCTTCTGCAGGTGTTCATATTGCGGCGTAAAGCCGCAGCGCGACGCCGTGTTCACTACTATCAGCGCCTTTCCCTTGAAGCGGGAAAGCGGCAGCGGCTCGCCATCGATGCCCATGAATTGGAAGGCGTGGGCGGTATCGTCGGAACCTTCCGCCGACCGGTTGCTCGCCTCCAAGGGCGCGCGCATGGCCTTATCAATCAACGACAGGGTCTCGCGCCGGTCCTGCATCACACGTCTCCCTTCTTCCGGATCACAAATACGTGTCGCGCGCGACATCGGATCGCGCCGAGGCCGCCAATTGCCGTATCCGTGGAAATCCCATATCTCACACGACGATAGAATGCGGAGAACGGGAATGAATCCCCAGAACCTTCTCGAACAGTTTCTCGGCTCCGAAGGCGGATCGAGCGGCGCCGGCGCGGCGAAGGCCGCCACGGGAAAGACAGCCGGCGGCGGCTTGGGCGGCATCGCCGGCGGCGTCGCGGCGGGCGGTCTGCTCGGCCTTCTTGTCGGCAACAAGAAAGCGCGCAAGAAAATCGGCAAGCTCGCCGGCGGCGTCGCCGGCTACGGGGGCGCCGCGGCACTCGGCGCGCTGGCCTATCGGGCCTACCAGAACTGGCAGGGCGGACAGCAGGTCGACGCCTCGCCAACGCCGGCGCGGGTGGCGCAAGCGGTGCGGCCGATGCTCGATCAGTCTCCGCCGGAGCCTCTGCTGGCCGGGTCGAAGTTTTTGCCGGCCACGGCGCCGGCGCGGGACGGCAATCCATTCGAATTGGCCCTCGTCCTCGCCATGGTCGCCGCCGCCAACGCCGACGGCCATGTCGGTCCGGATGAGCGGCGGCTGATTTTCGAGCGGGCCAACCAGTTGTCCCTCGACGCCGAGGACAAGGGCTTCATTTTCGACGCGCTGGCCAAGCCGCCGACCCTTCAGGACATCGCCGGCTTCGCCCAGGGCCCCGAACAGGCGGCCGAGCTCTATCTGGCGTCGCGGCTGGCCATCGATCCCGAGGATGCCCTGGAGCAGGCCTATCTCGAAGCGCTGGCCAATCGGCTGTCGCTGCCGCCGGAACTGGTCACCCATCTGGAAAACCAGGCGATGGCGGTTGCCGCGGGCGCCGACTGATCCAATCCGACCCGGGCGGGCCATGGGCGCCTCAAACCGCCTCGAAATCGAGACCGATATCGAGGATCGGGGCGCTGTGGGTAAGCCAGCCAAGCGAGATCAGGTCGACGCCGGCGGCGGCGATGGCCGGCAGTGTCTCCAGGGTGATGCCGCCGGACGCTTCGCACAGCATCCGCCCGGCCACCCGGTCGACGGCGGTGCGCAACGTTTCCGGGCCCATGTTGTCGAGCAGCACGACGTCGGCGCCGAGCGGGATCAACGCATCCAGCTGCGCGAGGGTGTCGACCTCCACTTCGATCTTGACCATGTGGCCGACCCGGGCGCGCGCCCGCTCGACCGCCTCGCGGAGGCCGCCGGCGGCGACGATGTGGTTGTCCTTGATCATCACCCCGTCGTCGAGGCCGAACCGGTGATTGATCCCGCCGCCGGCGCGCACGGCGTATTTCTCCAGCGCCCGCAGGCCGGGGGTGGTCTTGCGCGTGCAGACCACCCGCGCCCGGCTGCCGGCGATGGCGGCGACGGCGGCGCGGGTTGCGGTGGCGATGCCGCAGAGCCGGCAGAGGATGTTGAGCGCCGTCCGCTCCCCGGTGAGGATCGGCCGCGCCGGCCCCTCGACCGTCGCCAGGACCTGGCCGGCATCGATGTCGTCGCCGTCGCGCGCCGCCGCCTCGAGGCGCACCTCCCCGCTCAGCAGGCGGAACGCGTCGAGGGCGATGGCGAGCCCGGCCAGCCGGCCCGGCTTGCGAGCGACGAAATGCGCCCGCGCCCGCGCCCCGTCGGGGACCACGGAGTCGGAGGTGAGATCGCCGGCGAGGCCGAGATCCTCCTCCAGCGCGCGGCGGAGGATCGGCTCGTGGATCAGCCGGCAAAGCGGGCTCGGGTCCGCCGCCATGGCTGGCGCCTAGCCGGCGAGCCGAAGATCGGCGGCGGCAGTCGCCGCTTCGGCGGCGGCCTCGTCGAGGGTGAGCAACTGGCGCCGGGCCCAGGCGGGATCGGTGCGCGGGAAATCGGCGCGGCGATGCGCGCCGCGGCTTTCCGTGCGGCGCCCGGCCGAGACCACGACGAGGCGCGCCGCGACGAGCATGTTGGCCAGTTCGGCGGCGGCGCGAATATCGGCGAAGGTTGGCTGATCGGCGGTCATCCACGGCCGCGACGCCGCCTCCGCCCAGTCGGCCTGCAGCCGCGCGATGCCGGCCAGGGCGCGCGCCAGACCTTTATCGTCGCGCAACAGCCCGGCGTCACGGGCCATCAGGCGGCGCAACGTATCGCGGATCGGCCGCGTCTCGGAAATCGGCGCGACCGCCAGATCGATCTCGTAGGAGACCGGCCGGTGGCGGCCGTTGCTGGGGGCGCGCCAGATTGCCTCGGCGACGCGACGGCCGAAGACCAGGCCTTCCAGCAGCGAATTGCTGGCCAGCCGGTTGGCGCCGTGCACCCCCGTCGCCGCCGCCTCGCCGCAGGCCCACAGGCCCTTCAGGCTGGTGCGGCCGTGGGTGTCGGTCCACACGCCGCCCATGTGGTAATGCGCCGCCGGCGTGATCGGCACCGGCGCGGCGAGCGGGTCGTGGCCGGCCGCCCGGCAGGCGCGCAGGGCCTGCGGGAATGCCGCCTGGCCGCGTGCGGCCAACGCCGGCCGGAGATCGAGAAAGGTCCGCTCGCCGGCCTGCGCGCGGGCGGCGATGGCGCGGGCGACGACATCGCGTGGCGCCAGATCGGCCTGCGGATGCACGTCCTCCATGAACGGCCGCCCCGCCGCGTCGACCAGCACCGCACCGGCGCCGCGCAGCGCCTCGGTGAGCAGCGGCAGCGGCGCCTCGCCACGCGCGTCGGCGGCATCCAGCGCCGTCGGATGGAACTGCATGAATTCGAGATCCGCCAGCACGGCGCCGGCGCGCGCCGCCAGTCCCAGTCCGTCGCCGGTGTTCTCGGCGGGATTGGTCGTGTCGCGCCACAAGGCGCCGACACCGCCGGTCGCCAGTACGACGTCGGAGGCGAAGATGCGCAGCCAGCCCCCGTCGGCCGCGTAGGCGGTGACGCCGCCGACGGTCCCCCCGGCCGAGATCAGATCGACGGCGACGGTTTGCGTCATGACGCGGATCGACGGTGTCGCCAGCACGCGGTCGATCAGCGCGGCGGTCAGCGCGCGGCCGGTGGCGTCGCCGCCGGCGTGAACGATGCGGTGACGGCCATGCGCCGCCTCGCGCCCGAGCGCGATGCCGCCATCGTCAAGCCGGTCGAACCCGACCCCGGCGCGGACCAGACCGCCGACCGCCTCGATGCCGTCCTCGGCGAGCAGCGTCGCCAGGTCGGGGTCGACGAGGCCGGCGCCGGCGGCGACGGTGTCGGCGGCGTGCTGGTCGGCGCTGTCGCCCTCGCCGATCGCCGCGGCGATGCCGCCCTGCGCCCAGACGCTGGAGCCGCCCGGAAGATGCTGGGTTTTGGTCAGCAGGATCACCGGCGCCGGCGCCAGCGCCAGCGCGCAGGTGAGGCCGGCGACGCCCGAGCCGATGACGACGACGGAGGTGGCGAGGGTTTTCGCCTCCAGCGGAAGCGAGGTGACTTTAGCGGCCAACGGCGAGCATCCTTTCGACGGCCTGGCGCGCCCGCTCGGCGATGCCGGGATCCACTTCCACCGCCGGGTTCAGCGTTTCCAGGGACTGGCGGATCTTGTCCAGCGTGATCCGCTTCATGTGCGGGCACAGGTTGCAGGGACGGACGAATTCGGTGTCCGGCATTTCAGCGGCGACGTTATCGCTCATCGAGCACTCGGTGACCATCAGCACCCGGCCCGGCCGCTTGTCGCGGACATAGCCGATCATCTGCGCCGTCGAGCCGACGAAATCGGAGGCCTCCAGGACGTCCGGCGGACATTCCGGATGGGCGATGATGACGAGATTCTCATGCGCCCGGCGGTAGGCGCGCAACTCGTCGCCGGTAAACCGCTCGTGCACCTCGCAATGGCCCTGCCAGGTGATGATGCCGACATCCGTCTGCGTGGCGACGTACTTGCCGAGGTATTCGTCGGGCAGGAAGATCACCCGGTCGACGCCCAGCGATTCGACGATCTTCACCGCGTTGCCGGACGTGCAGCAGATGTCCGATTCCGCCTTCACCTCGGCCGAGGTGTTGACGTAGGTGACCACCGGCACGCCCGGATACTTCTCGCGCAGCAGGCGGACGTCCGCCCCGGTGATGGAATCGGCGAGCGAACAGCCGGCATCCAGGTCCGGCATCAGGACCACCTTGCCCGGGTTGAGCAACTTGGCCGTCTCGGCCATGAAGTGGACGCCGGCCAGCACGATGACGTCGGCGTCGGTATCGACGGCGCGCTGGGCCAGGGCCAGGGAGTCGCCGACGATGTCCGCCGCGCCGTGGAAAATCTCCGGCGTCTGGTAGTTGTGGGCGAGGATCACCGCGTTGCGGCTCTTCTTCAGCGCGTTGATCGCCTCGATGGTCGGCGCATGCAGCGCCCATTCGGCTTCCGGCATGATCCGGGCCAGCTGGTGATAGCGATCGGCGGTGTCTCGCGCCGTGTCAGGCGCCTCGGCGCGGGGATCGAGAGTGAGTGAGGTCATTGGCATCCGCTTCGCGTCAAAAAAAATCCGGCGGCGCTTCGCATATCGATCATGGTGCGCCGAGCTTGCGTTTCAGATGCAAAAGTTGCGCCCGCTGCGTCAAGGACCGGCGCGCATATGCAACCCCCTGAAACAGAATGTGACAGCTGGAAGCGACGGCGTCGCGGCGGCCCGGCCCTCGGCGGGCGGGACCGAGGCGGCGACGACACAGGGGAACCGCCACAACCCAGGCGAGTTATGTGATGCGCTACACTCGATTTGTGTGCACAATTCGGCTAGGATGACATCAAGCGCGTTGCCGCAGCGGCAACTCTCGACCCATTTCCAATAAGAGGCGCACATGACGGACAAACAGGGATCGGACAACGATGCCATCGACGACTCGGCGGGCAAAACGATTGGCTCGGATCCGGAAGCGGAATTGTTGGGAAAACTGCGCGACCATCTCGCGGTGTTGCGCGGCCAGGTTCGCCGCCTCAACGACTCCCTCGCGGCCTTGAATGGAATGCAGACGCCCGACCCGAGCGCCAATGCCGCGACGCCGGCCGTCGCGGAAGCGAAGCCGGTCGCCCCGCGCCGCCTCGCGGATGATCCACCCGCCGCCGATACGGTGTCGCTCAACCATCGCGTCAGCCTCGAACTCGGCGCGCAGCACGTGCAGGCACTGATCCAGTCGGGAGTCCTCGCCAAGGCGGACGCCGGCAACGCGCAGATGGTCGAGGAGACGGTGCAGAATCTGCTCGACACTTGGTCGCAGCGCTACGCCAGGCGGGCGCCAAAACCGGATGCGCGGGAAGCCAAGGCGGACCGCCGCTCGGGGCGCGACCGTCGGCGCGGCGGCAAACGCTTCAACAGCCTGCTCAGCCACATCGACGGCTCGGCGCTCGACCGGCGGAAAAGCGGCGAGCGGCGCGCCAGCGGCGAGCGGCGCAGCCGGTCGCGCGGCACGGTCTCGGAAGCCATCCGCGCCGCCGAGGCGACTGAGCCGCAGGCGGCCAAAGTCGTCGATATCACCAGCTTCCGCGAGGGCCGGACTTGGCGCAGGCTGAAACGGCCCGCCGGCGAGCCGGTCTCCTCAGCCGGTCCGCTTCCACCCGAGAGCGCGCGCCGAATAGATGAGCAGGCCCAGCCAGACCAGGGCGAACGTCACCAGCCGGTCGACAGAGAATGGCTCCCCGTACGCGAGGATGGCGAGCAGGAAGTGACCGGTCGGCGCCAGATACTGGAGGAGACCGATCGTCGTCAGCCGGACCCGACGCGCCGCGGCGACGAATAGCAACAGAGGCACGGCGGTCACCGGGCCGGCGAGGACGAGCAGCACGTCCATGCCGACGTCGCCGGCGAGGAATGACCCGGCGCCCTCGGTTGCCCGCCATGCCAGGTAGCCGATGGCGAGCGGCGTCATCAGCAGGGTCTCGGTGAACAGGCCGTCGACCGGGCCCACCGGCGCCATCTTGCGCAGCAAGCCATACGTGCCGAAGCTGCACGCTAGCACCAGTGACACCCACGGCAAGGCGCCGAACTGGATCACCTCGTAGCCGACGCCAAGCGCGGCGAAGCCGACGGCGAGGCCTTCGCCGAGGCGCAGCCGTTCCTTGAGGAACACCATGGCCAGCAGCACGCTGACCAGCGGATTGATGAAATAGCCGAGACTGCATTCAAGGATGCGACCCTCGCCCACCGCCCAGATGAAGACACCCCAGTTGAGCGCGATCAGCACCGCCGTGATCAGCAGCCAGCGAATCGCCCGCCAGTCGGCCAGCACGCGACCCACCGACGCCCAGCCGCCGAACGCGGTGAGCACGCCGGCCAGCATCACCACCGCCCAGATCACCCGATGCGCCAGCACCTCCGGCGCCGGAACGGTTTCGACCCCCTTCAGATAAACCGGCAGCAGCCCCCACAGCCCATAGGCGCCGAGCGCGAAAGCGATCCCGCTGGCCAGCGTCGCCGACTCGGCCTCGGTTCGCGGCGGATGCTCCGTCACAGCACGTACCACAAGAGAAACGGCAGGGTGGCGAAGGACAGGACGGTGGAGACGACGACGACACCGGCGATCTCCTCGGCGCCGGCCTGGAAGCGTTCGGCGAACAGGTAACTGAACACGGCGACCGGCATGGCGGACTGGATGATCAGCACGCCGCGCGCCGCGCCGGTCATCCCGAACGCCGCCGCCACGCCCACGCCGACGGCGAAGCCAAGGCCGCCCCGCAACACGGCGAGGCCGAGGCTGCGCGGCAGGTTACCGACGCCGAGGCGGGCCAGGGAGGCGCCGAGCGCCAGCAGCATCAGCGGGATGGCGATGCCACCCAGCAGTTGCGTCGTCGCGTTGAGCCATGCCGGCGGCGCGGCACCGGTGGCGACAAAGGCGACCGCCGGGACCAACGCGAAGACCAGCGGCACCCGCGTCAACGCCTTCAGCGAGACGCTGCCGGCGATCAACGCCACGCCGGCGGTGAACATGGTCAGCGAGACGACGGCGAACACGGCGATGGCGTACTGCAGCCCCTCGTCGCCGAACGCCAGGTAGTTGAGCGGGATGCCCATGTTGCCGATGTTGGGGAAGATCAGCGCCGCCAGGTGCGCCCGCCGCGGCATGCCGAGCGCCTTCAGGATCCCGTAGCCGACCGCCGCCAGCACCGCGAGGACGGTGGCGGTGGCGCCGGCCATCATCGCCAACGCCGGCAACTCGATGGTCAAGTTGGCGACGGTGTGAAACACCAGGCACGGGGCGCCGATCAGGGTGACCAGCGACGTGATGGCGCCGACGTCGAGACTCTTGCCCAGCCGCTCCCAGAGGTAGCCGACGCCGCAGCAGATCAGCACGGGCGCGATGATGGTGAAGAGGATTTGCGGCATCGATTTCGCCTCGGCGGCGCATGGTCTCCGGCCGCCCTTTCGAACGGCCGCCCGGCCCCACCGGTGGGGCTAGATTTCGACGATGTGCAGCAGGTTGGTCTTGCCCGGCCGCGACATCGGCAAGCCGGCGACCATGACCAGCTTGTCGCCCGGCACCGCGGCGGCGGTCGCCACGGCATGTCGATAGGCGATCTCGACGAGGTCGCCGAACAGATCCACGTCATGGCCGACGACGAAGGCGATCACCCCCCAGCCGACGGTGAGACAACGGGCGATCTGGGCATCCGGCGTCAACGCCAGGACCGGTACGGTGGGTCGTTCCCGTGCCAGCCGCATCGCCGTCGAGCCACTCATGGTGAAGGCGATGATCGCCTTGGCGCCGATGGTTTCGGCGACGTGACGCGCGGCGGCGGCGATGGCCGCCGGGTTGGTTGTCTCCGGCACGACGACGTGGGCGCGCATCAGGCCATCGTAGGCGCGGTCGCCCTCGGTGCGGCGGATGATGCGGTCCATGATCCGCACCGCTTCCACCGGATACTTTCCGGCCGCCGTCTCGCCGGACAGCATCACCGCGTCGGCCCCCTCGTAAACGGCGTTGGCGACGTCGGAGGCCTCGGCGCGGGTCGGCGCCGGCGCGCCGATCATCGATTCCAGCATCTGCGTCGCGACGATAACCGGCTTGCCGGCCGACCGACAGGCGCGGATGATCCGCTTCTGCAGCGCCGGCACGTCCTCCGGCGGCATCTCGACACCGAGATCGCCGCGCGCCACCATGATAACTTCCGACAGCGCGACGATGTCGGTCAGATGATCGATCGCCGAGGGCTTCTCCAGCTTGGCGATGAGCGCCGCGCGTCCGTCGATGGCGCGCCGCACTTCGCGGATGTCGTCCGGATTCTGGACGAACGACATGGCGACCATCGGGATCCCGAGGTCGAGCGCGAAAGCCAGATCGGCCCGGTCCTTCTCCGTCAGCGGCGACGTGGCAAGGTTGACGTCCGGCAGATTGACGCCTTTCCGGTTGGATAGAACGCCGCCGACGATCACCCGCGTCTCGGCGTACGTTTCGTCACCGCCGACGACCTCGAGACGAATCTTGCCGTCGTCAAGCAGCAGCCGGGCGCCCGGACGCAACGCGGCGAGAACTTCCGGATGCGGCAGCGGGGCGCGGTTGGCATCACCCGGCGTCTCGTCGAGATCGAGCCGGAACGTCTGACCGGTTTCCACCCGCACCGCGCCATCGGCGAACACGCCGAGCCGCAATTTCGGACCCTGCAGATCGGCGAAGACGAGCATCGGCCGGTCGATGCGGCGTTCCAGTTCGCGCACGTCGGCATGGCGGCGGGCGTGCTCGGCCTGCGTGCCGTGGCTGAAATTGAAGCGGAAGACATCGGCGCCCTCTTCGTGGAGGCGAGCCAGCATTTGCGGGCTCTCGCTGCTGGGCCCGATCGTGGCAACGACCTTGGTGCGTCGCGCTCTTTCCATCGCCATGGCATTCCACCCGCTCATTGAAGACGCGCAACCCCCCCCGGCCACCCTGGCGTACTGCCCCGAGAGGCGGATTGCAAACGGCAAAACCCGGCGAACGGCGCGAAAACTTCTGTTCATCGTCGCCATGCCGACTAAACTGCCGGCCTTCCGCCTTCGCATGACGCGCTCTTGCCGCAACGGTCGGTGTGCGTTCCCCCCCCCTCGCACTCGGGAGGTCTCTTAGATCATGAGCTTCACGTTCCTCACCATCATGGCCGTCGCGCTGTGCCTGTCGATCCAGTCCGCCAACGCCGCCGAGCCCGAGGATACCCTGTTTCTCGACCTGAAGGATGGCCGCGTCGTCATCGCCTTGCGCCCCGACCTGGCGCCGAAACACGTCGCGCGGATCAAGGAGCTGGTTCGCCAAGGATTCTATGACGGGCTGGTGTTTCACCGGGTGATCGACGGCTTCATGGCGCAGACCGGCGACCCGCTCGGCAACGGGACCGGCGGTTCGGGCCAGAACTTGGCGGCGGAATTTTCCAACGAACCGTTCGTCCGCGGCACAGTCGGCATGGCCCGCGCGCAGAACCCCAACAGCGCCGATTCGCAGTTCTTCATCGTCTTCGACGACGCCAGTTTCCTCAACGGCCAATACACCGTGTGGGGGCAGGTGATCGACGGCATGCAATACGTCGACGCCATCAAGAAGGGCGACCGCGATAGAAACGGCGCGGTTAACGATCCCGACAAGATCGTCCGCATGCAGGTGGCCGCCGACGTCAAGTAGCGCCGCCGCCCGATGTTGGCACCCGCCCGCCCGGCGTCGCACCACGCGGTCTTGGGTGGGCGGTCACGAACATCGCCTTATTTAAAAGTGTGGATAAGGCCGATGCCGCCGCCTCGTCGAACGCCACGCGGCAAGAGGAGATGATGCGTAGGACCCGCCACCCCAGCCAGGCGCCCGTCGTCGCGCTAACCGTTGTCCTGTTGGCGAGCGGCTGCGCCGGTCGCTACGAGCCGGTGGTCGACACTCAGTATATCGACCCGGTGCAATACGAGACCGACCTCGCCGAATGCCGGCAGTATGCCGAACGGGTCAGTCCCGCCACCGACGCGGCGGTGAGCGGCGGCATCGGTGCCGCCATCGGCGCCGCCGCAGGCGCGGCCCTCGGCTGGGTGTTCGGCTCGCCCGGCACCGGCGCGGCGGTAGGCGGCATCGCCGGCGGTTCCTCGGGGGCGGTCGGCGGCGCCAGCGGCGGCATCGAGCGGCAAGAACGCATCATCCGCAATTGCCTCAGCGGCCGAGGCTACAACGTCCTCGACTGAGCGCGGCGCGACAGGCCGGCGCACCCCGACCTGAAACCAACCCAATGCGCGTGGCTAATCCCGCGCCACGCAACCCTCGGTTATCAAGTTCGCAACCCTCGACCAGCGTTTTTGTGCTATAATCATTGGTGAAATTCGCGGCAACAGCGGAACCATCGGCACTTGATTCGGGCAAGGAGGAGACGCCGTCGATGAAAACGATCCTGATTCCCTTCCACGAACCGAGCGTGCTCGATCTGGCGTTCGACGCGGCGGTGTCGATTGCCAAGCGGTTCAACAGTTTCATCCAGGTCCTGCTCGTTCGCGAGGCGATCCCCATCGATTTCGGGCCGGGCGTGGTGATTCCGCCAAACTACCTGAGCGAGGTCTCGCACGAGTGGCGGCGTTTCGCCGACTCCGCGCGCGGCGACTTCACCGGCTCGGCGCATCGCCACGGCATCGAGATTGCCTCGTTCGAGGAACATAAAGACCGTCCGGTCGCCGAATGGCACGAGATGGAGGGCCCGGAGGACTACATCATCGCGCGCCACGCGCGGCTGTTCGACCTCGTCATCGTCGGCCGCCCCGCCGGCCATCTCGGCTCGAAGTGGATGACACTCTGCGAGGCGGCGTTGTTCGAGAGCGGCCGGCCGGTCCTGCTGGCGCCGCCAGGACTCGCCGGACACGTCGGGCGGCGGGCGGTGATCGCCTGGAACGGCGCCTCGGAGACGGCGCGCACCCTGTCGTTCGCCATGCCGCTGCTGATGCAGGCGGACCACGTCACGGTGCTCGGCGTCGAGGGCTGGCAACAGGCCGGCCCGACCGTCGACCGGGTCGCCGCCTTCCTGCGCAAGCACGGCGTGCCGGCCAGCGACAAGACCGTCGACCGCGGCGACCGCAGCACCGGCGAGACGATCGTCGACGAGGTGTTGGCGGTGGAAGCGGATCTGTTGGTCAAGGGCGCCTACACCCGGTCCCGGCTGCGGCAGATCATCTTCGGCGGCACCACCGAGCACCTGATCCACCACAGCCCGGCCGCGACGATCATGGCGCACTGAGGCGAAGCCCGCCGCGCTCCCTCAAGGGCGCGTGGCGGAGGTGCCGGGGGCGGCGTCATCGAAATTCAGGGCCCGGGCGCGGCGGAACAGCGGCCCCGGCTGCGCGGAACACGCGTCGATGCGCAGGCACGGCAGCACTTTGGAAGTTGCCGGTGGGGAGGACTGCGTCCTCGTGCCTTGCCGTCCGCTTAATCGATGGCGCGCTCCACACCCTCGCCGCCGTCGCCGCCGTGTCTATCCTTGGTTGCATTACATCCTTCGTCGCATTCTGGTGCCCATTGAGCCTGGAGCCCAATTCGGGTATTTTCAAGAAAAAGCTTATCCCTTTGAGTCCGGGACCGCATCATGTGGTGACAGGCCGCCCAAAATGGCGTAGAACCTATGGTGAACATGCGCCATTTCGGGAGCCCAACCATGACCAAGTTTCCCCGATCCCTGCTCGAATCACACTGCACGACAGTGGTTGATTGAGAGCGGCGAAGGGTGGTTTTGTGGGCGAT
>CAYWRP010000044.1:0-22999 GCA_964460955.1 uncultured Rhodospirillaceae bacterium
CAGGTCGTCGGCCTTCAGCAGGTTGACGCCGCGATAGTTGGCGTCCTCGACCAGGCTGTCGATCTGCGCGCGGACCTCGTTGAAGTCGGCTTCCAACTGGGCGACGTTCGCCGAGCCGCCGGTCAACGTGATGACCTCGCTGACACTTTCGTCGTTGCCAAGGCCGGTTGCATCGGCCCCACCGGCACCAAAGCCGAAGGCGGCATCGCCGGCGCCGCCGCCGCCCATGGTGACTTTAAATTCGATTGTCGAGACCTCGGAGCCGGCGGCCAGTTCGAGCGAGCCCGTGGTTTCATTGAAGGATGCGGTAACCGTCCCGCCAAGATCGGTGTTGATGTCGTCAATCAACGCCTGAATGGTCGTGTTATTGTCAACACCGGCGAGGCTGCTGCTCTGCTCGCCGCCATTGACGATAACTTCGATGGTGGCAGTGCCGGCAGTAAGGTTGAGGAAACCAGCGCCGCCCACCCCGCGCAAGGTGTCGCTGGCGACGGGCGTTGCCGAAGCGGATGCGTTGGAGGTCAACGTATTGCCGCCAACGACGGTACCGCCGGTGCCGATGCCGCCTGCGCCATCCGCTTCAGTGCCGACGAAGGCGCCGAGGCCGAGGTCGGCGAGGCCGGCTTGGCTGATGGTTCCGGCGGCGATGCGGAGGGCGTCGCCTTCATTGGCGGCTTCCAGTTTCAGCTGGCCGTTGGCGTCGAGTGAGGCAGTGGCTTGGACAGGCGGAATCGCATCGGATAGCGCGGTATTGATTTTTTCAACGAGACCATAGACGGAGTCGTCGGTTTCTACGGTGATATCGAGCGACGTATTGCCGCCGACCGTGATCGTGAACTGATCACCATCGTTAACGTTGTCCAAAGAGGTGAGGTCGGAAACACCGACGAGGTTGACGTCGCCGGTGACCGAGGCGACGCCGCCCGAGGATGACAGCTCGTCGCGCGCCTGCTGGGAGATCGCCTGCGCCTGTTCGACCATCGTCGTCATCGCGGTGATGCCCTTGTCGGCGGCCTTGATCGTCTGGATCGATTGGCCCATGGAGTCGAGGAGCCGGTTGAGGTCGCTCGCCCGGTTGCTCAGCGCTTGCGAGGTGAAAAACGCCTGCGCGCCGTCGAGGGCGCTGTTGATCTTGCGGCCGGTGGAGAGATTGAAGCTGGTGTTGTCCATCAGCGAGTTGGTGCGCTGAAGGGACAACAGGTTGGCGCGCATCTGGGCGCCGATCGCGACATCGGCCATGGCGGTTTCTCCCGAAGTCTAGGGTCCATCCTGAGGGCCGAGAGAGCGCGCGACCGGGCGGATCGCCCCTCGGCCTGCGTCCACTGTCGCAACAAAGTGGAAAGATTTCGTAAAGGATGCCTCGCTACGTTGCCGCGACTGCGCTCACGCTTCATGGCGATTTTGCTTGATAAGCGCGACCTTTATTCGCCGGCCGTCGACGCGCAGAAAATATTGATGCCGGCGGCGGGCCGTTGAGAACGGGGTAAGGAAGGTCAGTCCCGAAAGGCGACGACCTCCTGGCGCTGCTGGCCGAGGCCGTCGATGCCGAGTTCGACGATGTCGCCCGGATTGAGATACACCGGTGGCATGCGGCCGAGCCCGACGCCGGCCGGCGTGCCGGTGGCGATCACGTCGCCCGGCTCCAGGGTCATGAATTCTGAAAGATGACTGATCAGGAAGGGTACCGGAAAAATCATCTCGGCGGTGGTCGCCCGCTGGCGCATCTCGCCGTTGACGCTAAGCCAAAGTCCGAGCGCCTGGCAGTCGGCGATCTCGTCCTTGGTCACCAGCCACGGGCCCAACGGCGCGAAGCTGTCGGCGCTCTTGCCCTTGAGGAACTGGCCGCCGCGTTCGCGCTGATAGGCACGCTCGGAGACGTCGTTGATTACCGCGTAGCCGGCGACGTGTTCGAGGGCCGCTTGCGGTGTCACGTTGCGGGCGATTTGGCCGATGATCACCGCCAATTCCACCTCGTGGTCGACCTGGGAAGCGGTTTTCGGAATGACGATCGGATCGTTGGGCCCCGAAAGCGCCGTCACCGCCTTGGAGAACACCAGCGGTTCGTCGCGCGGCTTGGCGCCCGTCTCCTCGGCATGGCTGCGATAATTCAGCCCGATGCCGAGAATCTTGCGGATCCCGGCGACCGGCGGACCGAACCGCGTCACCGGCTCGACCAGCGTCAACTCGGCGATGTCGAGGCCGGCAAGCCCGGCGAGGAGCTCGGGCGCCAGGATGTCCGCCGAGAGATCGGCCACGTGATCGCCGAGGTCGCGCACGCGGCCATCGCTATCCAGCAGTCCCGGCCGTTCCGCCCCCGGTGGGCCATGGCGTAGCAATTTCATCGTCCCGCTCCCTTTCCGTTTCGCCACCCGTGCGCCGGGCCGTCGCCGATCTGAATGTCCGCCCGGACGCTTGGGTGTCAACCGTCTTGCGAATTTCAAGACGGCATGCGGCTAGACACGGCACCGCATCGGTGTTTTCTGATAGCATTTCATGAAATTATTCATGATTCATTGAGACTTTTGTTGCAAATAAATATTTCGTCGACCCATAAATCAAATGTTACAATTTCTGGTATCCGAATAACATCGTCCAGTATCCAATTAAGGAAAGTCTTGTGAAAACGTTGAGGCGACTGCGCTTCTTTCGATCTCGGGTCAGGCATGATACGCAGGGTACAGCGATGATCGAATTCGGGATCGCCGCGCCGTTTATGTTGATGCTTGTCCTCGGCATCATGGAGCTTGGCATGGTGATGTTCGTCAACATGCTGATGGAAAGCAGCTTGCGCGTCGCCGCCCGCTGGGGGGTTACCGGTCAGCCGCCGGCAAATGGAGATCGCCTGACGGAGATCCTGGCCATTATCGAAGATCGCACGGCGGGCATGCTCGACATGGAAGAGGCCGAGGTGACCATCAGCAGTTACCCGACCTTCGACGACGTCGGCCAGGGCGAGGACTTCGAGGACGGCAACGGCAACGGCCAATGGGATCCCGGCGAGACGTACAAGGACTGCAACGGTAATGGCCAGTGGGATGACGACCGCGGTAACACCGGCAGCGCCGGCAACGCGCGGGAGATCGTCGTCTACCGGATCGAATACGATTGGCCGCTGATGACGACGATGATCGCCGATGTGCTTGGAGACGCCGGCAAGGTTCCTCTTGTCGCGAACATCACGGTACGAAACGAGCCCTGGAATTCGGGGGGATCCAGCAATCAGGCGTGCGACCTATGATCCGAAAAAATCTGTTCTCTCGTTTTCGATCCGACGACCGGGCGATGATCCTGGTCGAGTTGGCGCTGTTGATGCCGATCTTCCTCAGTCTGTTGCTGGTCGGCGTCGAGATGACGCGGTTTATGATCATCAACCAGAAGGTCGAACGGGCCTCCGCCACCATCGCCGACCTGGTGTCGCAGACGACGGTGATGACGGAAGCCGGCATGGCGTCGCTGTTCGCCGTCACCGGCGAAATTTTCGAGCCGTTCGAACTCGGCGATGAAGGCTCCATCATCGTCTCGTCGATCGGCGCCGACGGCGGCCCGGCGATCATCGACTGGCAGCGCGTTCATGGTGGCGGCACCGACGGCAGCCTGTTCGGCGAGGAGACCGACGTCGCCACCCTACCGGATGGATTGATAGTCAACAACGGCGAGCACCTCATTGCCTGCGAGGTCTTTTTCGAATACACGCCGATGATGTTGCAGGACATCCTGACCGCGCAAACGCTCTATCGGTTCGCCGTTTTCCGGCCGCGCTTCGGTACGCTGGACGTTATCTTGCCATGAAGGCCGGCCACGGCTCGCTCAGGCGCCGGGGCCGAGCGCGCGATTGAGATTGTAGGCGGCGCTTATGAGGGCTAGGTGGGTGAAGGCTTGCGGAAAGTTTCCCAGCGCCTCCCCCTGTCTCCCCGTTTCCTCGGCGAACAGGCCGAGATGACTGGCGAACCCCATCATCCGTTCGAACATCAGGCGCGCTTCCTGGAGGCGGGCCGGATCATGGCGACCGGCGCGGGTCAGCGCTTCGACCAGCCAAAAGGTGCAGATGTTAAATGTCCCTTCCTCGCCGTCGAGGCCATCGAACATACCTTCGTTGTTGTAGCGATATACGAGGCTATTCGCTGTTAGGCCTCCCGTTTCCGGCGTCCGCAGGGTCGCGTCGATGGTCTTCAGCATCCGCGGGTCGGTCGGCGACATGTAGAACGTCAGCGGCATCATGAGGTTGGCGGCGTCGAGCGAGGTGGCGCCATAGTACTGGACGAAAGCCTGCTTTTCCTCGCTCCAGCCCTTGGCGATGATGTCCTCGTAGATCTCGTCACGCACCTTCAGCCAGCGGTCGCGCGGGGAGGGGAACGAGCGCTTGTCGGCGAGCCGGATTGCCCGGTCGAGCGCCACCCAGCACATCAATTTCGAATAGACGAATTCTTTCTTCCCGCCTCGCGTCTCCCAGACGCCTTCGTCCGGCCGGTGCCAATTGTCGCACACCCACTCGACCAGACCACGCAGGGAGACCCAGAGATCGTAGGAAACCGGAGCCGCGTGTTTACTGTAGAGGTATGCGGCGTCCATGAGTTCGCCATAAATGTCCAACTGGATCTGGTCATAGGCGCCGTTGCCGATGCGCACTGGCCTCGATCCGCGGTAACCGTTCAGATGATCGAGCCTCTCCTCCGTCAGTTCGCGGCGGCCATCGATGCCGTACATGATCTGAAGTGGTCCGGCCGGCCCTGGTTCCTTGCACATGCTCGCCAGGAAATTCATGAAGGCGCCGGCTTCCTCGGTGAAGCCAAGACGCAAAAAGGCGTAGACGGTAAAGGCGGAATCGCGGATCCAGGTGTAGCGGTAGTCCCAATTGCGCGTCCCGCCAATGCCTTCCGGCAGCGAACAGGTCGGCGCGGCGACGATGGCCCCGGTCGGCTCGTATGTCATTAACTTGAGGGCAAGCGCCGAACGAACAGTCTGCTCGCGCCAACGCCCCTGGTATTTGCATTGACCGACCCAGCGGTGCCAGTAGTCGACGGTGCGCCGAAACAGGTCTTCCGCCTCGCCGGCGGACAGGGCCAAGCCACAGGAGCCATCTTCCAAACCCGCTTCGCCATCCGAGATTTGGCGCAGGATGAAGCAGGCGTTCTCGCCTTCGTGGAGCGTGAAACGGCTGGCGACGCTGCGGTCGTCGGCGGAAAGCGGGACGTGCGTGGCGAGCCCCAACGTGAGCGACGTCGCACGGAAGAGTGCGCCCTCGTTGGTCAGGTGCGTCGTGTGTGAGTCGCGCGCATAGTTGAACGCGGGTCGGCAGACGAGGTCGAAATCGAGCGATCCGCGGACCATGGCGAGGCGCCGGATCAGGGTATGGCGGTGGCCGTCACCCGAAACGGCGCGGCCGGCTGGCATGAAGTCGGTCAGTTCCGCCGCGCCGCCGGGGGCGAGAAAGCGTGTTACCAACACGTTGGTGTCCGGCCAGTAGAACTGGCGACAGACGGTCTCCGGGTCCGCCGGGGCGATCCTGAAGGTTCCGCCCTTGGTGTCGTCTAATAGTGCCCCAAAGACGCTGGGGCTGTCGAAATCGGGAATGCAAAGCCAATCAATGGCGCCGTTGATGCCGATCAGCGCGACTGTGTGCATGTCGCCGATCATGCCGTAGTTCTCGATCGGTTGGTACGCCATGCGGTGTCTCCTCAGATCGTCGGCGCCGACACGTTTGCGTCGCGCCGGGCGACGAAGCGCAACGCCACCGGTTCAATGCGCCGGCCGCGATTGGCCCGTTCCGCCGCTGGCAGAATGTCGCAGCTTGGCCAGAGCCCGGTCTCCAGCGCCGCGGCATAGCCCTCCGGCAGGCCATGGTGACGCATCGCCCGCGCCGCTGCCGCATGGTCATAGGCAAGGCGGCGGTGGTGGATCACGAGGCCGTCGTCGATGACCTCGATAAGGCTGTACCAGACCTCCGGTGTCCCGTCGTTGGCCGGAAGGCCGATCACCCCCGCGTTGTGCCAGATGGGGGTGCGCCCATTCAAAGGGCCGAGCTCCTGGGTGAAGGGAAGGCCCGAATGGCCGGCAATGACTAGGTCGGCGCCACACGCGGCCGCTTCGGCGCTCTTCTCGGATATTGGGGTCGAGGCGAAGAGGAACCGGTTGACCGTCGACACGCCGCCGTGAATGACGCTGACACGGAACGGGCCGACCCTCAGGGAGAGACGTTCGGGCAGTCTCCCCATCCAAAGCTTGGTCTCCTCGGACGTGGCGGCGACACAGAAGGGATACCAGCTCTCGGACAGCGCCGCGCAAGCGGTGTCGGCCTCGTACCCGCAGCCGCAACCCTCGGCGGCCGTCGCCAGTGCCTGCTCGACGTTACCCTGGATGACGGCGACCCCCCATTCGCGGATGAGTTGCGCCGTGGCTTCCGGCTCGCCGCCGTAGGCCGCCAGATCGCCCGTGCAGAGAATATGGTCGGCGGGAATGCAGAGACGTTCGGCTTCGTCGCGCAGCGCCCGTGTCGCCTGCAGATTGCCGCAGGGCCCCCCGAACGCGAGCACCGGGCCCGAACGCGTGCCGAGGTCGTGCATTATCGGCCGGTCCGTTTCGCTGTCCTTCATGTCGATGTCGGACGGTCCCGTCTCGCGCCGGACGCGATACCCATGAGGAAAAAGCTACAGCCCAGCAACAGGGTCAACGCGGACAGCGCCAGCAGGATCGAGTATTTGTGCGTCAATCCGAAAAGTGGCTCGGCGAGGGCGATGTGCCCCGCCGATTCGGCGAAATACCAGGCCGCCGCCACCACCGCCGTGGCGAACGCCGCGAGATAGCTCCACACCGGCACGTCGGTGCGGCCCATCCACAACGAGAAGATGATCACCGGCGTGAGGAACATGGACGCGGTGCCGCTGACCGCCACCGCGGCGAACAGGTCCTTGGTGCCGAAATAGACCATGGCGAGGCCGGCGGCGAGGAACAGGGCCATGGCGATGCGCCCGTTGCGCACCGTCGGCTTGACCAGGCCGAGGTCGTGCGCCGCCAGCTTGGACGCGCTGGAGAAGGTCGAATCCAGTGTCGACATGCACGAGACGATCAGGGCGATGTTGAGCAGGATGATCGCCTCGCCGCCCAACAGGCGGGTCAGCGTGGTGATGAAATCGTCGCCCGTTTGCTGGTACATGCCGGCATAGACGCCCAGCATGCCGAAGGCGATGATACAGATGATGCTCACCCACGCGGCGTGGCTGAAGCTGTGCATCGTCGTCCGCCGGTCGGCGACGAAGCCGCGATCCATCATCACCGGATCATGCATCGGATAGCTCCAGATCTGCAGCAGCGCGACGGCGAGCAGCACCCAGCCGGGGCCGCTGGCGTCGGCGCTGGTGCCAAGCATGGCGGCGACGTCGAAATCCGGTTGGCTGAGGGCCATGGCACTGAGGATCAGGAGGACGAAGACCAGCAGGCCCATCTGCATCGCGTCGGTGCGGATCGAGGCGTGGAGGCCGCCGGCGAGCGAATAGGCCAACGTGACCACGGCGACAAGGAACATCGACAGCACGTAGGCCAGCGAGCCGTCGGCGCCGAAGAGGAGGCCGATGACCAGCAGATTGGCGAAAATCTCGCTGACCAGGCGGATGGCGACGACGATGTTGTAGGCGATCGGCCCGGCGTGCCCGAAGCGGGCGGCGAGGAAGCCTTGAATGCTGTCGAAACCGTGCCGGAAGCGCAGGCTGGCGATGATGGCGCCGCCGGTAAGAAACGAGAGGTAATAGGCGGCGTAGGCGAGCGTGCCGGCGTAGCCGTAAAAATATCCAAGGATCGCCGCGTTCATCAGCGAGCGGGCGAAAATCCAGGTCGTCACTTGCGACAGCGTGAGTTGCAGGATTCCCGGCGCCTGGCCGGCCGGCGAGTGGCCGCGAAAGAACGAGCCGACTGTCGGTGCGCGTAGCGACAGCGCGACCGAGGCAAGCGCGACGAGGCCGGTTATGACCGTAAGCGTGATCGGCATGAGATCGACGCGTCCTCTCGTTTTGATACAAGGAGTGCCACGCGATATGTGTCACACCTTGCCGACACAGGGGAAACACGAAACTGCACAACCGCGTGAGGTTGTGTCCGTCTGGTTAGCCGGCGGCGCCGCGATCGGGCTTGCGCTCCGCGGGATTGCTGCCGACGGAGCGCAGCTTGGCGACCCGCTTCAGCAGGTCGAACCAGAACGGCGCGCCAAGTGACACGGCGAAAATGGTGATCGTCCAGCCAAGAAGTTTCATCACAAACCCCATTGGCGTGTCGAACGCTGGGTTGCTGAGGACGCAAACCGATGCTCCCATGCTCGGTTGGCCCCCCGCGTCGCGGCTCTCGCAAGGCCAGCCAAGCGGCAGCAGGTCGAGGATTTCCCCGGTCGTCTTGTCCGCTTCCGTCGGCATGCCTTCGGTCGCCACGGTTTGGCCAATCGTCGCGAGGGAGGTTCGCAGCACCTCGCTCTGCCAGATGGTGTGCGCGATCCGCAGCGTATCGGCATTCATGGTCACGACAACGAAGACCGCGACGACCAAGCCGATCCAGCGGATTCGTCGCGCGTACCAGCCGGAAACCCGTTGCATGGCGTCGTCATACCAATCGGCGATTTCATCGCGGAAGGCGTCGATTTTGTCGTCGCCGCGGCGGGCCAGGGATTTCAGGGCGTCCCTCAGAACCGGATCGTCGATGGTCTCGTCGATATAGGCCGTCAGCGGCTTGGCGCCATCGAATGCGGCCCCTTGCGGCGCGCCATCGTCGCCGGCCCCCTCGCGAAACACGAAGAGGCCAAGCAGGGCGTCGGCGAAGCGGTCGCCTGGAATGTAGGAAGGATAAAGGCGTTCGCCGAGAAACCAGGTTTTTCGCCGGTGGTCGTACAACCCCTTGATGACGCCGTGATTGTAGAAGTCGCCGGTCTTGGCCTCGCCGATCAGATTGGCGATGCCCTTGCGAAGGTTTTTCGAGCGCAGGCGAAAGATCTGCGAAACCCATTCCTGAGCCCCGCTGACGACCAGGCTCAACACCAGATAGACAAGCGTCAAGCCAATCGCGATTTCGATGAGCGTTCCGCCGAGGTTCGGCATGTGGTCCCCACCTTCCCATGAAGTCGCGCCGGGTCCGAGAGGCGCTGGCTAGGACCCCATTGCAGCAGAGAAATTTTGCGGCATCAAGGCGGTATTGACGGCGATGGAAGCGGTGGCGCGGAGGAGGGGGGTCAGGCCGCGGCGCCCTCGACGGCGTTCTCCTGTAGGAGCAGCTCGACCTCCATGATGTCCTCGCCGGGCACCAGCCGGCTGGTGAAGCCGAGATCGCGCACCAAGTCCAGCATGCGTTTGTTCTCCGTCAACACCTGGCCGACGATGCGCCGGGTGCCGCGCGATTGACAATAGCGGACCATCTTCATCATCAGCTTGGAGCCCAGCCCCTGGCCCTTGAGATCGGAGCGCACGAGGATGGCGTACTCGGCGGTATCGTTATTGGGGTCGGTGACGGTGCGGACGACGGCCAACGTCTCCCGACCGCCGCCAGGGGCGGGCGCGACGGCGACGAAGGCCATTTCGCGGTCGTAGTCGATCTGCGTCAGACGTGCCATCTCGGCGTGCGGCAGGGTGCGCAACGTGCTGAAGAAGCGCAGCCGCATGTCGTCCATGGTGATCTTCGACAAGAATTCGTAGTGCGCCGGTTCGTCCTCCGGCCGGATCGGTCGCAAAAGGACCTGGCGGCCGTTGGCGAGAACAAAACCCTCTTCCTCTTCTTTCGGATAGGGACGGATGGCGAGGCGCTGTTCCAGGGGGCGGACCGACACGCCGAGGCGCATCCGCGTGTCAACGGCGAAGACCCCGTGCTCGTCGACGAACACCGGATTGATTTCGAGCGCGGTGATCTCGGGGATGTCGACGATGAGTTGGGAGACCTGCACCAGCGTCAGGCACAGCGCGTCGAGGTCGGCGGGCGGATAGTCGCCGTGGCCGCCGAGCAGTTTTGAGACGCGGGTGCGGTTGATCAGTTCGCGCGCCAGGCTCATGTTCAGCGGCGGCAGGCCGACGGCATAGTCGTCGAGCATTTCGGCGGCACGCCCACCGTGGCCGAAACTGATTACCGGGCCGAAGATCGGATCGTCTTCGACCTTGATCCGTACCTCCTGGGCGCCCGGCCGGAGCACCATGCGTTCAACGGTAAAGCCGGTGATGGTGGCGCCGCGTTTGCGTTTGGGCACGGTGATCATCATGTGCTCGGCCGCCGCGCGCACCGCGTCCGGGTTGTCGAGATAAAGGTCGACGCCGCCGACCTCCGCCTTGTGGCGCACCTGTTCGGCGATCACCTTCAGGGCCACCGGGAAGCCCATCTTGGCGGCGATCGCGGCGGCTTCCGCCGGTGTCGAGGCGATGCGCGACTCCGCCGTCTGGATCCCGTAGGCGGACAGGATGGCCTTCGCCTCGCGGTCGCTCAGCTTGAAGGTTTCCCGCTGCAGCGCTTCCTCGACGAGCAGGCGGGCAGCGTCGGTCGCCGGGGTGAAACCGGCCGGCGTCGATGCTGGAGTTTCCATCAGCATGTCCATGTTGTGGCGAAAGCGCACGAGGTGCATGAACGCGTCGACCGCCTGGTTCGGCGTCTCGTGCGTCGCCACCGCCGCGTCGGCGAATTGGCGGCGCGCTTCCTCGACGGCGGAGCCCCCCATCCAGCTGGTCAGCACCGGCTTGCGGCTCTTGGCACTGGCGGCGATCACCGCCTCGGCGGCGCGGCTGCTGTTGACGCCTGGGTTGGGCGCGTGCAGGACGAGCAGCGCATCGACATTGGCATCGTCGAGAAGCAGCCGGGTCGCCGTCTCGTAGTCCTCGGCCGGCGCGTCGCCTGGCAGGTAGGCCGGGTTGGCGTCGGGCCAGTTGGCGACTCGAAACGGAGTGAGGCCGGCGATGGTCGCTTCCGTCAACGCGGCGAGCTCGCCGCCCTGCAGGATCAGCGAATCGACGGCCATCGAGGCGATTCCGTGGCCGTTGGAGAGCAGGGCGAGGCGCCCGCTTTTCACCGTCTTGGTCCGCGCCAGGGTCTCCACGGCGGCGAACAGTTCGCTGAAACCATCCACCCGCAGCATGCCGGCGCGGCGGAAGATGCCGTCGTAAACGGGGTCGTGGCTGCTGACCGGTTCGGCGCCGAAGACGGCGCGCTGGCCCTCCGGCGTCCGTCCGGACTTGATCACCAGCACCGGCTTGTTGCGGCTGGCGCCGCGGCCGGCGGAGAGGAAAGTGCGGCCGGCGCGGATCGACTCGACGTAAAGCAAAATTGCTCGCGTCATCGGATCGTTGCCGAGAAAATCCAGGACGTCGCCGAAGTCGATGTCCATCGTGCCGCCGAGCGAGACGAAATGGGAGAAGCCGATTTCCCGCTCATGCGCCCAGTCGAGCACCGCCGCGGAAATCGCCGATGACTGAGAGACGAAGGCGACGGCCCCCGCGTGGGCCTGGGTGTGCGAGACGCTGGCATTGAGGCCGATGCCGGGGACAATGACGCCGAGGCAGTCTGGTCCGAGTACGCGCATGCCGAGTCGGCGCGCCTGACTGATTGCGTCGGACAGCGGGCCGTCGCCGCTCCGGCTGGGGCGGAAGGTGGCGATGTGATCGTCACCGAGCAGGATGGCGGCGCGGGTGCCCTGGGCGCCCAGTTTGGCGATGGCCTCGGGGAGTTTGTCGGCGGCGAGGCAGAGGACGGCGAGGTCCGGCACCATCGGCAATTCGTCGATCGTCGGGTAGGCCAGCACGCCGGAAATAGCGCGTTCGGACGTTGTCACCGGCATCACCGGGCCTTCGAAACCGCCATGCAGCAGGTTCTGCATGGCAATGCAGCCGGGCGCCCGCTGCTGGCTGGTGGCGCCAACGACGGCGATGGCATGCGGATAGAATAATTTCTCGAGATTGCGAATGGGCATCCAAACAGTCTTTCCGGCCCCAACCGGTCGCCGTGCTGACGCGCCGGTGTGTTTGTACTCGCCGAGGGACTCATGGCGGCGTGAAGCCACCGCGAGACAAGCCGTCCCGCCATACGTTGCAACCGAACCGACGATACGCGGCGAATTCTACTACAGCCGCGAGCCAGGGCAACCGATTTTGTTGCATTGCACAAATGTGCGTTAAAGAGGCTCCGAGCGACGAAAACGGCTTTTTATCGTCACGTGCCCGCCCAGATGGCGGACCAGTCGGCGCTCGGCGGCGACCGCAAAAGGCGCTGGCAGCGGTCGATGTAGTGGCGGGTCAGTCGGTCCCTCGGATTGAAGGACAACGCGTTTCGAAATGCCTTGATGGCATCCTTGAACCGCTGGCACCGATAGCAGGCGACGCCATCGCTGAAGCTTCGCAACGCGTCGGCAAGATTGGGAAAGGTTTCTTCGGTGTGGTAGTCGAGAATCTCGTGAATTTCGATTGGCCGGCGCACACCCTCGAGGATCGTGGTATCGACGAGGCGGCTCGCATACGGGCGCATCAGTCGGCGGAATGTGGCGCCGCTGACGAGGATCTTCGCGCCATACGGTTTGCAAGCCGCCTCAAGCCGGGCCGCGACGTTGACGCCGGAACCGATCGGTGTCGCCGCGACTCCCGCCGGCAGTCCGAGTCTGGAATAAAGGAAGTCGCCGGTATTGATACCGATCCCCATGTCAACGTCGGGAAGGCCATCCGCCGCGCGGCGCCGGTTCCAGGCGGCGAGGTTGATCCGAATGGTGATCGCCGCTTGGACGGCGGCATCCGCGCCGTTGTCTTCAGCGGCGTCGGCTGTAAACGAGGCCAGCATGGAATCGCCGAAGAATGTTTCCGGCCGCCCGCCGTGCCTGTCGAGGCAGTCGACGAGAAGAGCAAAGTACGCCGTAAGCAGCCTCGCCGTGTCCGCTGGGCCGAGCCTTTCCGTCAGGGCGGTGAAGCCACGAATATCGGTGAACAGCAGGGTTGCCCGGGTGGGAGACGCCTCGACCGCCGAGCCGCCGGTGCGCGGCGGCCGGGCCGGCGAGTCATCCGCGGCGCCGCCGTCTTCGTCGCCGGCGGAACCATCGGCGCGAGATTCGGTCGACGCGGCGCTGGCGCCGCCGCGCGGCGTCGGGGGGGGCGGTGGGGTCCTCATGACGAGCGCGAGTATAGATGAATTACCCTTATCGGAAAAGTTGTTTTTCGAAAAAGAAGCTGCCGGTAGACTGACCTCCAGGTTGTCGCGAGGCGACTCCGGCGGCATCTGCCGCGCGGGCGTCGCGGCACCTGGATGGGTTAAACATCAACGCACGGCGAAGCCGCGGTGGTCGCGGCTGAGGGAGACGGATGACACACGCCAAAAACTCGACACCGGCCGCAACCATGGCCGCCCCCCGAGCGACTCAACCCCACCCGGCCTCACCCTGTGTCGGCGTGTGCGCGCTGGATGCCGCGACCGGACATTGCATCGGCTGCTATCGTACGGCCGAAGAGGTCGGTGCCTGGCCCAGCGCGACCGTGCGCGACAAGTTGGCTATTCTATCGCGTTGCGAGACGCGCCGCCTCGCCGCCAACGCGGCGTCGCAAGACCCGCGATGAGTCGTCAGGTGCCTGTTTTCGCCTTGCGTCCGGCCGTGGAGGCCCGTCGGGCGGTGGTTTTTGCCGCCGGTTTTTTCGGGGCCGCTGCCGTTTCCTCGGCTTCGGTTTCGGCTTCGGCGGCTTTCTCGCGGGCTTCTTCCTGGTAGCCACGGGTCATCGCGCCGGCCGCCGCCTGCATGGTGTTCAACACGTCCTTTTCGGCGGCGAGCCAATACTCCATCGCCATGCCGTGTTGCCGACCGGCGGATTCCCACATCAAGTAGGCAATTTCCCGGACTCGGTCCTGAATATTTCGCGTAAGCTCGTTAATCTTGTTGCTCATCTCAGTGGATTCCCAAACAATTGAGGCCCAACAATCATGAGGCGCAATCGGGTTATTTGCACAACTGTCACCCAGTACGATACCGACACCTTTTCGACCGCAAGCTTTTCATGTCAATGGTTTTTTGCCGATACGCGGTGAGCGGCGTGTGCCACGCCAAGGCATTGCCCATGATGGGAGCCCTGGAACGAGCGTCGCCACGCCCCCTACCTTAGGGGCAGTCCCCGACCGGGTCGGGTATGCAAGGGAGGATCATGCGCAGCCATGTCATCGGAAAACCGTTCGCCCAGCGTAACATGGCGCCAGCCCGACGGCGGCGTCGTCTCCTGCGAGGAAAAGTT
The DNA here is from genome assembly GCA_964460955.1 of uncultured Rhodospirillaceae bacterium. Lineage (GTDB taxonomy): Bacteria > Pseudomonadota > Alphaproteobacteria > Rhodospirillales > Defluviicoccaceae > Defluviicoccus. The sequence goes on from CAYWRP010000044.1 coordinate 14,199, forward strand.
GAAGGTCCTCGACGAAAATCTGAGCGAAATCCGCCAGATATGCCAGGACGCGTTCGAGGACGCGTTGCTCATGGGCTGTGACGAGGGGCAAGTGCGCGAGGTGTTCGAGAATGTTGTTCGGTCATTGACCAATCCGTACCGCTCCAAGGACGCCAAGTAGGCGCGCCGCGGTCGCTAGGGATAGCGGCAACGTTCGCCGGCGATCTGGACGAAGCCACGGGCGCCAGGAACAAGGCTGAAACGGTACTCCGTGTCGCCGATGACGATGGACGGATACAACGGCAGAACGCCGGAGAGTTCCTTCGTCTCACCGCCGGGGCGGGTGATTCGCACCGTCAGCGGCTTGGTGGCGTCGAACCAAGCCTCCGGCCGGCCATCCGCGTCGCGGTCGGACACGCCGACGGCGCTTACCGTGATCGCCCCGTCACCGAAGGTTACCGCGCTGTTGGCGCCTGTCTGCAGTGGCGTCTGGACGATGAACCGTTTGGTCACCGGTTCCGCGTCGCAGTCCTCGCGATTTTCCGCCGCGCCGATGACGAACCGCATCCGTTCAGCCGTCACCCCGGCCTCCATTCGGGCGCGCAGCAGATCGAAGAGTTCCTTCATTTCCCCGGCCGGCACGTCGCGCGCGTACCGTTCCCGCCATGCTTCGGAACGCTGACGTTCGGCGGCGATCTCCGCTTGCTGTCGGCGATCCTGCTGGCGCAGGGCGGTGACGGTCTCCGATAGCCCATTGATCTGATCCTGCAGGGTGGCGATACGCGCGCTGGCCAGCCGCGAGCCGGTCTGATAGGCGAAAAGCCCGGCGAGCCCGACGACGCACAACGCAAGCACCCATTTGAGCGCCGTCCACCGAAGTTGGCGCCGCCGCCGGCGCCGTTCATCGCGCAATCCCAATGACATTCGTTCCAATCCGTTCGCCGGGCCGCTCGCCTCTCTCGCGGCCTGTCACTCCGGCGGTCGCATCGCCACGCGGCTTGGGCGACGTCGGGCGACGCGACACGTGTTACAGTGGCGGCGGCCGGCGTCAAGGGCAAGCGGAGCCAGAAAGCGACCATGCGCCTTGACTTGACCGCGTCAGCGGCTGCGGTTAATTATAGTCGACGCGTCGCCCGGATCCCTTGTTTTTCCGTCGAGGCGTTCCACGGCGCGGTGGCGGAGAGGCTACGCAGCGGCCTGCAAAGCCGTGTACACCGGTTCGAATCCGGTCCGCGCCTCCACCAGGTTTTTCCGGAGTAGCTCAGTGGTAGAGCAAGCGGCTGTTAACCGCTGGGTCGGGGGTTCGAATCCCTCCTCCGGAGCCAAATCGCTCCAGTGCTCGCCGCTTCGCCGTTGCCTGTTTCGCGATTGAAGTTATTGGTCGACCATGGCGATCCGCCGCATAATGGCGAGGCGTGGTCACTCGGCGAATTGAGAGCCAAGTTTTTACCCATAAACCGCACTACCGGAACGATATTCCGCATATCCCGTATATTAAAGGGCTGCCGTGACAAAGCCGAGAGGCGATAAGGTTGTTGTGACATATTTCTTTCATCTTTAACGTGTCCTGCATATAAATTATCGACACCGAACAGCTTGTATTCTATGCTATTCAACCATGGGCTATTGTTAAGCCAATATTTTCGGCGGCCGAGGCAATTTTTACGCGTGTCGTATGGTGCTCTGGACACCTCACAGTCGACGCCTCGGGGGGGAAAAAGCTATAAAAGGGCGTCTATCAGCCCAAAATGTTGCCCCATGCGCGATGGGTCGCTGCATGGGTTTGACAAGCGCGTTCGTGCGCCCGGATCAGACATCTCGGTCGCGCCGCAAGGATGGGACTGAAAATCGTGGCTTACCCGTTACGTCTTGGCTACCCATCGAGCATCCTCGGTCGGCTGCGGGCACGGTTCGCAGGGCGCCCGGACAGCGAGCATGAACAGGCGTTCATCCGCATCTTGCTGGTCGGCCTCCTGTTTCTCTATCTCGTCGCCGATGGCGCGCTGACCGACAAGGGGCATCCCGAGGTTCGGATGAGCGCCTACTTGTCCGGGGCGTATTTTATCGTCTCCCTTCTGTATGTCGCCTGCATCGCCATCTGGCCGAAAGCATCGCCGGTGCGCCGTCTCGTCGCCATGGTGACCGATTTCGGCATGACCTCCGCGTTCATGCATTTCGGCGGCGAAGCGGCCGCACCGTTCTATGCGCTGTACCTTTGGGTCGCGCTTGGCAACGGGTTCCGCTACGGCCTGCCTTATCTGGCGGCGTCGGTTTCGGCCGCGGTCTGCGGATTCTTCATGGTCGTGCTGACGACGCCGTTCTGGCAAGATAATGCGACGCTCGGCCTCGGGCTCTTGGTCGCCCTGATCGTCATTCCCGGATACGCCGCGTCACTGATCCGCAACCTGACCGAGGCGAAGGCCAACGCCGAGGCAGCCAATCGCGCCAAGACCCGCTTCCTGGCGACAATGAGCCACGAACTGCGCACGCCGCTGACCGCCATCATTGGCACAAGCGATACGCTCCGGGAAACCAGCCTCGACGGCGAGCAGCGCGAAATGGTCGAGACGATCAATACCTCCGGCGGCGCCTTGCTGGCGCTGATCAACGATATTCTGGACATCGCCCGCATCGAGGCCAATAAGGTTTCGACGGTGTGCGAGCCGTTCGATCTTCACGCGGAACTCGCCGCGTTGGCGACCATGCTGCGGCCGCAGGCGGTTGCCAAGGGGTTGCGGTTCGCCGTCCATTTTTCCGGCGACGTGCCAGCCAACATCCGCGGCGACCGACAACACCTCAAGCAAATCCTTCTCAATCTGATCTCCAACGCCGTCAAGTTCACCGAACGCGGCTATGTCTTGGTCGCGGTGTCGTGGCTCGGCGATGAGGAAGCGGGCAGCGTTCGGCTCCGCTTCGAGGTCATCGATACTGGCATCGGCATCGATAAGGGGCAGCAGTCGCGCATTTTCGAGCGGTTCACGCAAGCCGACGAACATCTGCATCGACAGTACGAAGGGTCGGGCCTTGGTTTGACCATCGCCAAGACGCTTACCGAACTGCATGGCGGCTCCATCTCCGTCCACAGTGCGATCGGGCAAGGCAGTCGATTCACCATGGAAATCCCCTTCAGCGTCGATCGCAATGATCTGCTGCCGGTTCTCAATCCGGTCTCGCGCCGGATCTGTCTGCTATCGGCGGACGCGGGGTTTACGCAACGGACCTTGGAAGCGCTCGAGTCACTGCCGGCATCGCTGTCGGCGGCCACGAGCGCGGATCAGGCAGGCGACCTCATCGCCGAGGCGACGGGCGCGGCGGGCGATAGGGTAACGGTTCTCATCGATAGCAGGGAGTCCGGCATTTCGCTCGAGCGGGTGGTGGAGGCCGTCAAGGCGGCGGCCGGCGTCCGGTCGACGGACATCTCCTATCTGCGCATCGTCGAAGAGAAAACCGATCCGCCATGGAATGTCTGCACCCTTGGCACCGTCTACGCACCGGTTTCGGCGAGGGCGGTGGCGACACTTTTGCACGCTGCTGACGCATTCGCGCCTTCGGCGGCGGATAGATTGGCTGAGCCGCGGCTCGTTCCCCATGAGCGCCGGCGCGACCTGACAATCCTCCTCGTCGAGGACAACCCGATCAACCAGAAGGTCACCAGGCGCATGCTGGAGTATGCCGGGTTCGGGGTGGCGTTGGCTGGTGATGGAGAGGAAGCCCTGGACCGGCTGGAAGAACAAAGCTTCGATCTGATGATCGTCGACGTTAACATGCCGGGAATCAGCGGCATCGACGTCATCAAGATGCATCGCGTCGCCTCGCTCGGGGACCGCCGCCTGCCGATCATCGCCCTCAGCGCCGATGCGACGGACGACACGCGTCAGGCCTGCCTCGAAGCGGGTGCCGACACGTATCTGGTCAAGCCGGTCGCGGCACACATCCTCATCGACACGATCGAGACTCTCGTCGAGGTCGCAACTGAGGAGACGGCGGAACAAGAGCCGGCGGCCGCGGCCGCCGAAGGTGTCGCGCGGATCGCCGATCATCCCCGGTACAAGAGCGACATCGGCCGGGCAATCAAATGGGATGTCATCGAGACTCTACAGGCCTATTCGGGAGATGACGACTTCGTCGCCGAAACACTCAGCGAGTTCGTCGCCAACAGTGAGAGTTTGTTGACGGCGATCGACGCGGCGGTAGCGACCGGCGATCCCATCGCGTTCCGCGCTCACGTGCATGCGCTCAGAGGCACCTCTGGGAATGTCGGCGCCGAAGGAATGGCCAATGCCTGTGAGCAACTGCGCGGCATGACCGCCGATCGGCTGCGCGCCTACGGTTCAGAATACGTCACCCGCCTCCGCAACGAGTTGGCGCGCTTTGAAGCCGAGTTGCGCGACCATGCGCGACGGGTTCGCTCGCCTGGATAGCGCTTGTTTTATGCCGGGCGGACGCGCGAGCCTGATCCCCCTGAACGCGTTCTGATCGCTGCTTGCCGGTGGCCGGTGCCGTGTACACGATATCCTTGTCGCGGATGGCTGCCGTGGCGCCGGTGCCCCACCCCGCACGGTCCCCAACCAAGCTGGCGGGAGTAGGGCACCCTCCATCCACGGTCGGCGCGCAGCGATCAGGAGGCTTGGCGCAGTGGCGCCGGCGATTGCACGTCGGCCTCGCCGGCCGGCCGGATCTTAGCCCAGCGGCGATCTTGCGCCTTGGCGAGATGTGCCATGCGACGTCGTTCCGCCGGCCCCAGGCGGAAAGCCGTGTCCACCCAAATGTCGGCAATTCGCACCAATTCGTCGAGATCGATCGGGTTTACCACGCGACGCGCCTGAAGCACCGCTTGGCGGGAGAACCGCGAGCGCTTGTAGTCGCGGATAAACGCGTAGGTTGCCTCGACACCGGCGCCGCGCTCGGCCAGATGGTCCACCACTCCGATTTCGTGCAATTCCTCGGCACTGTAGAGGCGACCGCTGAGAATCATCCGTTCGGCCCGCGCTGGATCAAGACGACGGCTCAGGAAGCTGTAGGCACCCATGCCCGGGAAGAGGTTGAAGAGAATCTCCGGCAGTCCGAACGACGCTCCCTTCTCGGCAATGATGACATCGTGCGCCAGTGCCGCCTCGAAGCCACCACCGAGCGTATCGCCCTGGACAAGGGCGATGGTGCAGATGGGGAGATTGAGATCGATCGCCCGGCGGTATTGGCCGCGGGCACAGATGTGCGCGTATTGCGTCAACGTCGCGCGGTCACCCGCCTCCATCAATTCGATGAATCGCGGCAGGTCTCCGCCGAGATTGAAGATTCCGGGCATTTTGGAGGCGAGCACGAGAAATTCGACGGGCGGTTGGTCGGCGGCGCGCTCCTTAAATGAGTTTTCGACGATATCGAGCGCATGCGTCATGTCGCGCAATAGCCCCGGTGTGAAACTGGGTCGTCCCTGTGGCCGCATGAATTGCCACAGCAAGCCATTTTCCGGTTCATACTCGAGATCGAGCTCGGGCAGGCGCTTCGATTCCAGGGCGGCGATTCCCGCCGGAACGCGGGTATCGGCGCCGGCGGTCGCCACCGTCAGGGTGGGGCGCTCGTGGCTGGGCGGGCGGGTCATTGACGCCGGAATGTGGTAGGTGTCCGACGAGGTCGAAACGATGTTTGCGTCATTGCGGGCGATGTAGGTCATTGCTTGCTCCTAATTTACGAGACAGTACCCAAGTTTCTTGTATAGCGAGTATAACCGATCTTTGTTGACCAGTTTTCGATGGCTCATTTCACCATAATAGTATACGATAAATTGTAACGCTAGCCCTTTATGCTATAAAATATGGAGAAGTGTCTAGGAAAATTTCTATCAGTGGTCGTTTTTCTTTTAAAATTTCGCGCATCATGATTTTTTCTTAGTTATTTTGCAGACTTAATCTCTTGGGTGTATCGCACCGCGTGTTTTCGCGTCAGCCGAAGTGTTAAGGCACTGTGATGGATCGGGATTTACTAACGTCCGGTTCATGGGTATCATTACCCGCAACGGTTATAGGAATTGCAACTTTGGGTTCCTCGTTGATCGCAAGCCGCGCGTTAATGCGTGTCCCTTCCCAGGGATTTGCTCCCCCGCGCGGACACCACCTGGTTTCGGGAGACGCCAATGGCGACGATTGTCATCGTCGACGATCAGCCGCTCAACCTCCGGATCGTCAGCCGCTTCGCTCGGGCGATCGAGGAGGGAATTGTCGTGCGCACCTTCGATTCGCCACTGGAGGCGCTCGCCGATCTCTCCGCGAACACCCCGGATCTGATCGTCACCGATTTCATGATGCCGGACATGGATGGCGAAACGTTCATCCGTCGCTGTCGGGATCTGTGTCAGTTGCGCGATGTGCCTATCATCGTCCTGACCGCCTACGAGGACCGGGAACTGCGGTATCGCGCGCTCGAAGCCGGCGCGAGCGATTTTCTGCTGAGTCCCGTTGACGCGCAGGAATTCTGCAAGCGCGGGCGCAACCTGCTGGCGCTCTGGCGTCACCAACAAGCGCTTAACAGCCGCGCGCTGGATCTGCAATGCGAACTCGACGAAGCGAACCGCCTGCATGCGGAGGACGTTCGGGCTCGCGAGGCGGTGCTGCGTGCGGTCATCAACACGGTACCGGCGCTGATCCGCGCCAGCGATGCCGACGGCAACGTCCTGTTCCTCAATAAATCGCACGACCAGTATCTCGGTTTGGATGCCGACCCGACCGAGGATGGTTTCGCGGCCGCGTCGGGTGGCCCCGTCGACCTGGATTACGACAATCGACACGCTGGGCTCGACCATATGGTGCTGGAAACGGGGCGGATTGTCAGTGATATCGAGGAAACGGTCCCCACACCCGACCGTGGCCAGCGGGTCCTCCTGACGACGAAGGCGCCCCTGGCCGACAATCACGGTGATCTGAAGCATGTCGTCACCGTCTCTCTCGATATCACCCAGCGCAAGAAACACGAACAGGCGGTGCGCGAGAGCGAGGAACGTTTCCGCAGTCTGGTCGAGGGCTCGGTTCTCGGTATCGTCATCGAAACCGACGACGGAATCGTTTTCGCCAACCGGGCGCTGGCGGCGATTTTCGATTACGAGGCGCCGGAACAACTGTTGACGATGCGCGCCCTGAAGGCTCTGTTCTCTCCGTCGGAGTCCAGCCGACTCGACTTTGTCTTCGAGGCCACCCGCGATGCGCACCCGGCGGACCGGCAGGAATTATGCGGTCTCCGCCGGGACGGACAGCCGATATGGGTAGAGGCCCAATTCCAGCGCGTCGCCTGGAACGGCAAGCCGGCGCTGCAGGCGACGATCGCCGATATCACCCTGCGCAAGGCATACGAGGAACGCCTTCAGCGGCAGGCCAATTACGACGAACTGACCGATCTGCCCAATCGTGTTTTGGCCGTGGATCGTCTTCATACGGCGGTCGCCGGGGCACTGCGTCATGGCCATCGCGGCGGCGTCTTCTTTGTCGATCTCGATCAGTTCAAGAAAATCAACGACACCTGGGGACACTCGGTCGGCGATGAACTGCTCAAGCATGCGGCTCAGCGATTGATCGCCTGTGTGCGCCGCGAAGACACCGTCGCCCGCCTCGGGGGCGATGAATTCATCATTATCCTGCCCAATCTCGCCGATGCCAGCCACGCCGAACCGGTGATTCAGAAAATCCTCGCCGCGTTCTCGCAGCCGTTCCCGCTCGGCAACCATGAGGCATTCGTCACCGCCAGCATCGGCGTCGCCGTTTTCCCAGACGACAGTGATGATCCCATGTGTCTGATGCGGAATGCCGATACCGCGATGTATCGGGCCAAGGAGCAGGGTCGCAATACATTCGAATTCTTCACCCCGGCGCTCAATGCCCGGGCCATGCGCCGACTGCGCGTCGAAAGCCAACTTTTCCATGCACTCGACCGCGGCGAGGTGACCCTGCACTATCAGCCGATCATCGACCTGAGGCGCAATATGACGATCGGCGCCGAGGCGTTGATGCGGTGGACGTCGAAGGAGCACGGGCCGATCGCGCCAGACGAGTTCATTCCGCTGGCCGAGGATACCGGGCTGATCGTGCCACTCGGGCGCTGGGCCTTGGCGACCGCGTGTCAGGATCTGAGCCGGTGGCGAACGTCGGGCTTTCCGAATATGGTGCTGTCGGTGAACATTTCGACGCGCCAGCTGCGCGCCGGTAACTTCGTCGCCGACATTCTGGCGGCCTTGGAATCTCACGGCCTGCCGCCGTCGGCGCTTGAGTTGGAGGTCACCGAGGGCAGCCTGATGACCGATATCGGTGAATTCGTCGAGGTGCTGCGCACCCTTCACACGCTTGGTTTCAGCATCGCCCTGGACGATTTCGGGACCGGCTATTCGCGGCTCAGCCACCTGAAGCAACTGCCAGTGAACACGCTGAAGATCGACAAATCCTTCGTCCAATCGGTGACCACCAATCCGGGCGAGGCGGCGGTTGTCGAAGCGATCATCGCGATGGCGCAGCGGCTTGGCTTGCGGGTCATCGGCGAAGGGGTCGAGCACCTGGATCAGGTGCATTTTCTCGCCAAGCAAGGCTGCGCGCTGGCGCAAGGCTACTATTTCAGCAAGCCGATCCCAAACGAGGCGTTCGAGGCATGGCGACCGGAAACCGAATCTGGCATGATCATGCCAGCGCTTCGGCCCGTTGTCGCCCGCTCCTCGCTGGGCGCGCCACGCAAACAGCATTCGTTGAACTCCTGACCGGCGGTCGCGCCGCCGGGCGGCGGGCCCGTCGGCGGCGCCAGGGCTCCGAATCCAAGTTAGGTGGGTTGTGAGGAGAGGATGGCGTTGAGGT
>CAYWRP010000045.1:0-22881 GCA_964460955.1 uncultured Rhodospirillaceae bacterium
TGCTTGAATCATATCCCGTTGATATCACTCAACTACTTTTAAATCGGGCTCTAAGCGCTATTCCGACCTAGTACCGCAATCCGCGCCATGATCGATCCCATGAACACGTCAGGCTCGCCCCGACAACCCGACCGCCAACAGACATCGCCGCGCCCCCGTTGACGCCCCCCGTCCGGCGCCTAGTCGCCGCGCACCAGGGTGCCGGCGCCGTGGTCGGTGAACAGTTCGAGCAGCAGGGCGTGCGGCACCCGGCCGTCGATGATCACCGCCCCCTCGACGCCGCGCTCCACCGCCTCCAGACACGTCTCGATCTTCGGGATCATGCCGCCGAAGATGGTGCCGTCGTCGATCCGCGCCCGCGCCTCACCGCAGGTCATCTCCGGGATCAGATGGCCGTCCTTGTCCTTCACCCCCTCGACATCGGTCAGCATCACCAGCCGCTTGGCATTCACCGCTGCGCCCACCGCGCCGGCCGCCGTGTCGGCGTTGATGTTCAGCGTCTCGCCCTGGACGCCATAGCCAATGGGAGCGATCACCGGCGTGATGTCCGACTGCTCGAAAAAGCGCAGGATGTGCGGGTTGACCTCGGTCGGCTCGCCGACCAGGCCGAGATCGAGAATGCGCTCGATGTTGGAGCCGGGATCGCGCTTGGTCCGCCGCAGCCGCTGGGCGCGCATCAGCGTCCCGTCCTTGCCCGACAACCCGACGGCGAAGCCGCCCGCCTCGTTGATCGACGAGACGATCGCCTTGTTGATGGTGCCGGCCAGCACCATTTCGACGACGTCCACCGTTTCCTTGTCGGTGACGCGGAGCCCGTCGACGAATTCGCTCTTGATCTTCAGCCGCTCGAGCATCTGGCCGATCTGCGGGCCGCCGCCATGCACGACGATCGGGTTGATGCCGACGTGGCGCAGCAGAACGATATCCCGGGCGAACGTCCCGGCGAGATCGTTGTCGCCCATGGCGTGGCCGCCATATTTGATGACGAATGTCGCGCCGCTGTACTCGTTGAGATACGGCAGCGCCTCCGATAGCGTGCGCGCCTGCATCAGCCAGCGTTCCTTCTGGATCCTGGTCGGACTTTTCATTGTGCTAACCCCTTGGCTGGCTTTCCGTCTAACGCGCGACCGCGGCGAACGCCACAGCTATTTCGCGGCCCCCGCGCCGGCGTCGGCGGCGGGCGCCGGATCGGCCGACCAGTCGCTGAGCGCGGCCAGCGCGCACCGCAACTCGGCAATCCCCCGCCCACCCTTGGCGCTGGTCGCCAGCACCTGCGGGTGGGCCGGTGTCCACTTGGCGAGCTCGGCGGCCGTCGCCGCGCGCACCGCCGCCAGGGCCCCCTCGCCGGCGGCATCGGCCTTGGTCAGCACCGCCTGGAACGGCACGGCGGCCCGCTCGAGCAACTCCATCACCCGGCGGTCGGTTTCCTTGACGCCGTGCCGGGCATCGATCAATAGCATCGTCCGCCGCAGCACCGGCCGCCCGGCGAGGTAGGCGTCGATGAGATCGGTCCAATTCCGAATGGCGCTTTTCGCCGCCCGCGCGTAGCCGTAGCCCGGCAGGTCGACGAGAAACAGCGAATCGGCGAGCAGGAAGAAATTGACCTGCCGCGTCCGCCCCGGCGTGCGCGAGGTGTTGGCCAGCGATTTCCGATTGGTCACCGCGTTGATCAGGCTTGACTTGCCGACGTTGGACCGGCCGGCGAAGGCGACCTCCGGCAGCGTCGCCGGTGGCAACTGCTCGATCGACGCGGCGCCGGCGACGAAGACGCATGGCTGGGCGAACAGCCGGCGGGCGCGCGCCGCCCGCGCCGCGTCGGCGTCTTCGCCACCCTCCGTCCCCTCCTCGGTCAGGGCTTGACGCCCATGCGCCGCATGATCACCCATTGCTGCAGGATCGACAGCGTATTGTTCCACGCCCAGTAGATGACGAGGCCGGCCGGGAACTGCGCAAGGAGGAACGTGAAAACGATCGGCAGCAGCAGGAAGATCTTCGCCTGCAACGGGTCCGGCGGCTGCGGGTTCAATTTCTGCTGCAGGTACATGCTGGCACCCATGATCAAGGGCCAGATGCCAATGCTCAGGAAGCCGGGGATGACGCCCGACGGATCCCACGGGATCAGCCCGAACAGGTTCCAGATCGTCGTCGGATCGGGTACCGACAAATCCTGGATCCAGCCGAAGAACGGCGCGTGGCGGGTCTCGATGGTGACGAACAAAACCTTGTATAGGGCAAAGAAAACCGGGATCTGAATCAGGATCGGCAAACAGCCCGACGCCGGATTGACCTTCTCCCGCTTGTAGAGCGCCATCATCTCCTGATTGAGTTTCATTCGGTCGTCGCCGAAGCGCTCCCGCAGCTTCATCATCTCGGGCTGCAGTTTGCGCATCAGGCTCATCGCCCGATAGGACTTGTTGGCCAGCGGGAAAAAGACGAGCTTGATGGCCACCGTCAACAGCAGGATGGCGACGCCGAGATTGCCGACGACGTCGTTGATCCAGATCAGCAGATAGAAGATCGGCTTGGTCAGGAAATAGAACCAGCCGAAGTCGATCGCCAAATCGAAGTTTGTGATGCCATAGGTTTCCTCGTAACCATCGAGCAGGCGAACCTCCTTGGCGCCGACAAACAGGCGGCTCGTCGACTCGATGGCCTCGCCGCCGGTGAGCGTCCGCGGCTGGCCGACGAAATCCACCTGGTACTGATCCTGGCCCTGGCGGGACTGGTGAAAGAACCGCGCCGCGATCCGCTCCTGCTGGTCGGGAATGACAGCGGCTAGCCAGTATTTATCCGTGATGCCGATCCACCCCCCGGTGCTGCTGACGCGTTCCGATCCATCTTCCTGAAGGTCGCTGTAGTCGACCTCCTTCAACGTGCCGTTGAACACGCCGATCGGCCCCTCGTGCAGAATCCAGAACATGCTGACTTCCGGCGTGCCATGCCGAGAGACCAGGTTGTAGGGGGTCACGGTGACCGGCTGCGGTAGCGTCCCCTCGACGCGCTGGGTGATGGTAAAAAGATAGTTCTCGTCGACGGAAATGATCTTTTCAAAGGTCAGACCGGCACCGTTATCCCACGACAGCGTTACCGGCATGCCTGGCGACAGCGTCGACCGATCGGCGGTCCATTCGGTCTGCGGGCCTGGCACCGGCACATCCGGATCGCTTGAGATCCAGCCGGTTTCGGCGAAATAGGTATTGGCACTCGCCGGCGGGGAGAAGATAACGATTTCCGGGCTCTGCGGATCCAAAGTCTCCTGATAGTCGGCGAGTGTGATGTCGTCGATTCGGGCGCCGGTCAGGGCGATGGAGCCATGCACCCTGGGCGTGTCGATGCGGACCCGATCGCCGGTGATGGTCCGCGCCCGCGCCTCGACCGGCGACGGCGGCGCCGCCGCGCCCATGCCGGCGCCGGGCGGCGCGCTTGGCACCTCGGCCGCCGGCGGGGGCGCCGCCGGCACCGCCGGCGTGGCCGCGTCGCCGGTCGGTTCGGCGCCATCCGCCGCCTGCTGATCGAGGGTCGGCGTTGGCGGCGCCGGCGGATAAACGGTTTCGTACACGTACTGGAAACCGACCATGATCATCACCGAAAGGACGATCGCCAGAATGAGGTTCTTATTATCCATTGTGGCTTAGGCCTTCTTATGGGGCATCGACCCGCCAGCCGGGGCGAGCCAGTTTGGGCTATGCGGCGGTCCGTCCGCGGCTTCTTCTTCGCGGCGGGTGTCGGACGAACGACCGGGCACCGGATCGTATCCGCAGCCGCCCCAGGGGTGACAGCGAAGCAGTCGGCGTACCGTCAAGACGAAACCGCCCCACGCGCCATGGCGGCGCAGGGCCTGCAACGCGTAGGTCGAGCAGCTGGGCTCGAAGCGGCACGCGGCGGGGAACAACGGTGAGATGACATACCGATAGACGTGGATTGCGCCCTTCAGGACGCTGGCGACGGCGCTCATCGGCGTTCGGGCTCCCCCCCGCCGACCTCGGCGTTTCGCGTGGCGCGCAGGCCGCGCAGCGCCCGGGCGAGATCATCAACCAACGCCGGAAACGGGCGGCTCAACGTGGTGGCGCGACCGATCAGCACGTAGTCGTGCCCCGGCGCCGCGAGGTCGGGCAGAACCGCTTCCGCGGCGGCGCGCAGCCGCCGTTTGACCCGGTTGCGCACCACGGCCTTTCCGACCTTCCGCGTCACGGTAAAACCCACCCGGATGCTGTCCTCCGACCCGCACATCCCCTGTTGCCGCTCCCGTTTTCTCACCTGTAGAACCAGTCCCGGCAGAGCGCGGCTTCGCCCCTGGCGGGCAACCCGAAGAAAATCGGGCCGCTTCTTCAGGCGGCTGAGGTGACCCGTCGCGATCTCCGGATCAGGCGGAAAGGCGCTTGCGGCCCTTCCGGCGCCGGGCGTTGAGGATACGCCGGCCGTCGACTGTTGACATCCGCTTGCGAAAGCCGTGGCGGCGTTTGCGTACGAGCCTGCTTGGCTGAAAGGTCCGCTTCACGTATTTGCTCCGTTTGCAAAGGACTTGGGTGTATACGAGATTCCGCGCCAACTCGTCAACGCCTCGCGCCGGCCCAGCACGCCGGCAAAAGGTGCGGCATTGGCGCATCGGCCTTGCGCGCCGTCCAATGTGCCCGTGGCGAGCCGCCGGCCGGAGTTTGGCGTTGCATTCAGCACGTTGTCGCGGCACGCTTTTTTCGACTCACGGCAACGTGGCCGACAAACAGGAAACCGATCGCAAAGTCATGGCATTTTCGCTTCGCCGCACCGCGATGCCATCAGCCCGGCTGGGCCTCTGATGGCCGGGGCTACCGACAGATCCCGCCGACCCCGCTTCGGGCTTTCGGCGCGGCTGCTGGTGATGACGATCATTTTCGTCATGCTGGCCGAGGTTTTGATCTTCGTCCCATCCATCTCTCGCTATCGCCAGTCGCATCTGCGCGAACACATCGCCAAGGCGCACATCGCCGTACTCGCCCTCGAGGCGACGCCCGACCAGATGGTCAGCCCGCGGCTCGAGAGGGATCTCCTCTACCACGCCAACGCCCATGGCATCGTGCTGCGCGAGCAAGACCGCAACAAACTCATGCTCGCCGGCACCATGCCGCCCGCCGTCGATCTCACCGTTCGGCCCTTCGACGAATCCGTACTGTCGATGATCTATGAGACGTTCGTCACCCTGTTCCAATCCGAGAATCGGATCCTGCGCGTCATCGGGCCGTCGCCGCGCGTACCGGAAGCAACCATCGAGCTGATCATCGACGAGTCGCCAATGCGCCTGGAAATGTACGCCTACGGCTGGCGCATCCTGGCATTGTCGATCATCATTTCACTGATCACCGCCGGACTCGTCTACCTAACATTGCAGTGGCTGATGGTGCGGCCGATGTGCCGGTTGATCGATTGCATGATGGACTTCGGCGACAGCCCGGAGGATCCGAAGACGATGATGTCGCCCTCCGGTCGGCGGGACGAAATCGGCCTCGCCGAGCGCCAACTGGCGTCGATGCAGAAGGTCATCCGCGACTCCCTGCAGCAGAAAACCCGCCTTGCCGCTCTCGGCGCGGCGGTGGCGAAGATCAATCACGACCTGCGCAACACCCTCAGCACCGCCGTCATCGCCTCCGACGCGCTGTCCGCCAACCCCGATCCGGAAGTGCGCCGGGTGGCGTCGCGTCTCTACGGGACGATCGACCGCGCTGTCACCATCTGCACCCAGTCGTTGCGCTTCGCCCGGGGCGAAAAGCCGCCGGTCGACGTCCGACCCTTCGCGCTGCAAGACTTGATCGCCGAGGCAGTGGCCGAGGTCGAGGGGCAGTGCGACCCGCCAGGCGGAAAGCCGATCATCACTACCGAAATTTCCCCGCAAATCGCCGAGATCGAAGCGGACCGCGACCAGATGACCCGCGTCTTGACCAACCTGGTTCTCAACGCCGCGCAGAGCGGCGCCGGCCGGATCGCGATACGCGCCTTCGGCAACGGCGGCGGCTTGGACATCGAGGTCGCCGATGACGGCCCCGGGATCGCGCCGGAGGTGGTCGACAAACTGTTCATTCCGTTTGCAGGCTCGTCACGGGACACCGGTACGGGTCTCGGGCTGGCCATCTCGCGGGAGATCGTACGCGCGCATGGCGGCGATCTTGTCCTCGTCAAGACGGGCGACAAGGGAACCGTGTTTCGTATCCGAATGCCCGGCCGCCGGGTGCGCGCCGCCGCCTGATCCGCTCCCACGCCGCCAGTGCGCCGGGAAAGCCCGAACGGCGGCACGATCCCCCTTGCCGCCGGCGCGGCTTTGGGCGAAAACCAGGGCTGAACACCATACGTTTGTGGAAAGGAACCCTCGCCATGTCGAGCGTCAGCCGCTGGATCAGTGGCGCGATTGTCGCGGTCGTCGGCCTCGTTGCCTTGTTTCTCGCCTCACGCGCCACCGACGATGTAATGTATTATACTGGCCTCGCCGTTTTCCTGGCGGGTGTCCTTTACAACTACTACCAAGTGCACAAGCACTACGACAGCAAGGCCGCGCACTAAGCACGGGCCCTGGCCGCCTGCTCGCCAGCATCTTCGGCCGCCGGCCGGTTCCATCGCCCCGGCCGGCGGCCTCGATGTCGCCTAGCGGCTTCCGTTGAGATCCTGAACGAGGAGGCCAATGTCCTCGGAGGTGGTTACCGATCGGCCGGTGAGGCCTTTATCGATGCGCCGAGCAAGCCCGGAGAGGACCTTGCCCCAACCGATCTCGACGATCTCCGTGACCCCCTCGCCTCGCATGTAGAGCACGCTTTCGCGCCAGCGAACCATGCCGGTGATCTGCCGGACCAGCAACCCGCGGATCGTCGCCGGATCGGTAACGGGCCCGGCGGTGACGTTGGAGACCAGGGGAACATCGGGGACATGCATGGCAACGCTGTTGAGCGCCTCCGCCATGACATCGCCCACCGGCGCCATCAGCGGACAATGAAACGGTCCGCTCACCGGCAGCATCACGGCGCGCTTGCAGCCCTTCAGCGCGGCGATCTCCACCGCCCGCTGGACGGCGACGCGGTCGCCGCTAATCACGACCTGGCCGGGAGCATTGTCGTTGGCAGCGACACACACCGCGCCATCGTAGGTGTCGCGCGTCGCTTCGGCGGCGATCTCCTGCGCGGCGGGCACGTCGACCCCCATGAGAGCCGCCATGGCGCCTTCGCCGACCGGCACAGCCGTCTGCATCGCCAGACCGCGAATCCGCAACAGCCGCGCCGCGTCGGCGACCGTGAAGACACCGGCGGCGGTGAGGGCTGTGTATTCGCCAAGCGAGTGACCGGCGACGAACCGGCCCAGATCGACCAGTCGGACGCCATATTCCTGGCGCAGCACGGCCAGCGCCGCCATGCTCACCGCCATCAATGCCGGCTGCGCGTTCTCGGTCAGCGTCAGTGTTTCTTCCGGCCCTTTGGCCATCAGGTGCGACAGCTTATGGCCGAGCGCCGCGTCGACTTCGTCGAAGATGTCGCGCGCGACAGCATGATTCTTCGCCAGTTCCTGCCCCATGCCAATGGACTGCGCGCCCTGACCTGGAAAAACGAGGGCGCGTGTCGCGGCGAAGGAGACTTCCTCCTGGGCTTGGTTTTCGCGTGTTACCTGCGGCTTCGCATCCGGCATCGCCATTTTCTTGAGAACCCCTTCCTTAACTCAGTTCTATGGATCCTGTCCGCTCACAGTTGTGCCGCCCTCCATGCTAGGGCATCGATCACGCGGGGGCTGTGATCGAGCGCAGAAGGATCTCGTCATCATCTGAGGATTTGCGGATTACGCGTTATGGTACAGTAAAGACCCTAATTCGGATGTTCGGTGGCACTCAGTCGATACCCATGCCCCCTGTGCGTTGCAACAAAAAAATCATAGACCTCTTGCCGCCGAGGCTCACCGAGAGCTCATCGAGCAAATGCTGGCCGCAGCGAATGTTAATTGGATCGCGCCTTCTCGCGCCATGTGGCGAAACAGCCACACGACAAGCAACATTTCCCGGCGGCGCGACCATGGCGTCAATCGAGCGCGAACAGCAGCGACTTTAGATACGCCGTTTCCGGCAAGCGCGGATGCATCGGATGATCCGGCCCGGCGCCGGCTTCGCGGATCAGGCGGGCCTTGCGCCCCGTTTGATCCACGCCGCGCACCGACTCGCGAAGGAAAGCGGGCGCGTCAACGGCGTGCGAGCACGAGGCGAGGAACAGGAAACCACCCGGCTCGACGGCGCTGGCGGCCAGCCGGGCGAGCTTGCGATAGCCGCGCAACGCCGTGACCACGTCGCGCTTCGACTTGGCGAAGGCCGGCGGGTCGGCGACGACGAGGCGGAAGCGCTCACGTCCGTCGGCGATCGCCTCCAACACATCGAACACATCTCCGTGATCGAATGTGATCCGGTCGGTGACACCGTGACGCGCCGCCGCCTCGTTGGCCAGCGCCAACGCCTTGTCCGCCGAATCAACCGCACGCGCCCGCAGTGCGCCGCGCGCCAGAGACTGCATGGCGAAACCGCCGCTATGGCAATACAGATCGAGCACGGCGCCGCCGGCGGCCAACGGCGCGACGGCCAGCCGGTTGCGCCGCTGGTCGTAGAACCAGCCGGTTTTCTGACCGCTAATCACATCGGCGTAGAATCGGAGCCCCGCCTCCTCCACCTCGACCGGCCCGACGACCGCGCCCTTGGCGATGGAGACGGTCCGTTCCAGCCCCTCCAGCGACCTCACCCGCTGGTCGTTGCGCAGCACGATCGCCGTCGGCGCCAACACCGAGTCGACCGCCGCCAGCAGCGGTTCGCCAAGGCGGTCCATGCCGGCGGTATTCACCTGCAGGACGACGACGTCCCCGTAGCGGTCACAAATCAGGCCCGGCAGCGAATCGCCCTCAGCATGGACAAGGCGGTAGAATGGCCGGTCGAACAGCCGGCCGCGCAGCGCAAGCGCCCGCCGCAGACGGGCTTCGAGGAACGGCTGATCGATCGGCGTCTCCGAATTGGCGTCGAGCAGACGAAAGGCGATCAGCGAGTGGGGATTGAAGGTGCCGATGCCGAGCGGCTTGCCGTCCACCCGACGCAGGCAGACGCACGTCCCGGGCGGGACCGCCTTGGCCGCGTCATCCATGCGGATCTCATTCGAATAGGCCCAGGGATGCCCCTGGACGACGCGTTTGTCCTGTCCCGCTTGCAGGAAAATGCTCGTTAGCGGCACGCGTTCACCTCCGGCAGTCGGTTCTTGTTTCACTACATCGATATCGTTCGGCGAACTCGGCGCGGCGCGATGACATCCGGTCCCTCGCCGACGACCGGCGTGGCGGGCGGCGAGGGTCTAGAATTCGTACCCCCTGATCCGGCGACCAGAATCACACACTTAAGTAGTATCCTTCGGCGCCAACCACGATACCCGTATTCCGGACCGCCGCCAGAAGTTCGATCGCACATGGGCAATCGCCGCAGGCAAGCATAGCTTCCTGTCTTCATATATTCCACGGAATTAACATGTCGTTCCTTGGCAAAATACACCACCAACCTAGACTTTCATACTTGACCAAATTCATTGGTTTTTCTCACTCGGAACACTCGCAAAAGCTGTCCTCTTCATGTTGACCCTTCAACAAACGGCCATTAATATGCGTTCCAAGAACGAACCAAAGGCAAAAAAAGCTAGGCGACCTTTTTCCACTTTTAGGATCAAGGTTGGTGTCGGCCAGGGCCTCGGCGCAGGTGCGCGAAATCTCCCAAACCGACCACGGCGGATCATGGGGACACTGCGAGCGGTCTCGCGGGCCAAGCCCGGGCACCGCGTTTGAGCGTGACGGTTTATCGTGATTCGAAGTTTACAGGTCCCCATGTGTCAACAAGCTGACAAATTCGACGACCATCCAAGGAGTGGAGAATGAGTGCAGCCTTCGCGGCCACCGCGCCCGCGCCGGTAATGACGGAATATAACGAAGACGTCGTCCGCAAATTCGCCGTCGCCACCATCTTCTGGGGCATCATAGGCTTTCTCGTCGGTGTCTACATCGCATGGCAATTGGCCTTCCCCGCGCTCAATTTGGATCTGCCGTGGACCACGTTTGGGCGGCTGCGCCCGGTTCACACCTCGGCGGTGATCTTCGCCTTCGGTGGCAACGCGCTGTTCGCGACGTCGCTGTACGTCGTCCAGCGAACCTGCCGGGCGTCGCTGTTCGGCGGCACGGCGATGGCCAATTTCCTGTTCTGGGGTTATCAGCTTTTCATCGTCCTCGCCGCGACCGGTTACGTGCTCGGCATCACCCAGAGCAAGGAATATGCCGAGCCGGAATGGTACGTCGATGCCTGGCTGGCGATCGTCTGGGTCGCCTACCTCGTCGTCTTCGTCGGCACCCTGATGAAGCGCAAGGAACCGCACATCTACGTCGCCAACTGGTTCTACCTCGCCTTCATCATCACCATCGCGATGCTGCATATCGTCAACAACCTCTCGGTGCCGGTTTCCATCGGCGGCACCAAGAGTTACGTCATTTGGGCCGGCGTGCAGGACGCGATGACACAGTGGTGGTACGGGCATAACGCGGTCGGCTTCTTCCTCACCGCCGGCTTCCTCGGCATGATGTACTACTTCATTCCGAAGCAGGCGGAACGGCCCGTGTATTCCTACCGGCTGTCGATCATCCATTTCTGGACCCTGATTTTTCTCTACATCTGGGCCGGCCCGCATCACCTGCACTACACCGCCCTGCCCGACTGGGTGCAAACCCTCGGGATGACCTTCTCGATCATGCTTTGGATGCCGTCGTGGGGCGGGATGATCAATGGCATCATGACCCTTTCGGGCGCTTGGGACAAACTGCGCACCGATCCCGTGCTGCGTTTCCTCGTCGTCTCGGTGGCGTTCTACGGCATGAGCACCTTCGAGGGGCCGATGATGTCGATCAAGGCGGTCAACTCGCTGAGCCATTTCACCGACTGGACCATCGGCCATGTGCATTCCGGCGCCCTGGGTTGGGTCGCGTTCATCAGCTTCGGCGCCATGTACTACCTGTTCCCGCGGCTGTGGAAGCGGGAAAGGCTCTATTCGGTGCGCCTCGTCACCTATCACTTCTGGGTCTCGACCATCGGCATCGTGCTGTACATCACCTCGATGTGGATCGCCGGCATCATGCAGGGCCTGATGTGGCGCGCCTACGACTCGCTGGGCTTCCTGCAGTACTCCTTCATCGAGACGGTCGAGGCGATGCACCCCTACTACATCATCCGCGCCACGGGCGGCACGCTGTTCTTCATCGGCGCGTTGATCATGGCCTATAACCTGTGGAAGACGGTGAAGGGCGAAGTCCGCCGCGAGACCGAAATCAAGCAGCCAGCGGTCGTTACCGCCGGTGGCGCCGCGGAATAGGGGTGACGATGATGAAAATCTCCCACGCCCTGTTCGAAAAGAACGTCATCATCCTGTCCATCGCCGTCCTGGTGACGGTCTCCATCGGCGGCCTGGTGCAGCTTGTTCCCCTCTACACCATGGAACAGACCATCGAGGAGGTGGAAGGCGTCCGCCCCTACTCGCCGCTGGAACTCGCCGGTCGCAACATTTATGTCCGCGAGGGTTGCTATCTCTGTCACTCGCAGCAGGTGCGGCCGTTCAGGGACGAGGCCGAGCGCTTTGGACACTACAGCTTGGCGGCCGAGAGCATGTACGATCATCCGTTCCAATGGGGCTCGAAGCGAACGGGGCCGGATCTGGCGCGGGTTGGCGGCAAGTATTCCAACGACTGGCAGGCACAGCACCTGATCAACCCGCGCAGCCTGGTGCCGGAATCGATCATGCCCGCCTACCCGTTCCTCGCCGAACGGGAGTTGCGGTACGCCGATATCGCCGACCACCTGGAAACGCTCCGCTTCCTCGGCCAGCCCTACACCGACGAGCAGATCGAGAACGCCCGCGCCGACATCCTCAACCAGGCCAACGGCGAGGCACACGACCCCGATGCCCTGCTCGCCCGCTATCCGAAGGCGGTGATTGGCGATTTCGATGGCAACCCGGAACAGGTGACCGAACTCGACGCGGTCATCGCCTACCTGCAAATGCTGGGTACCCTTGTCGATTTCACCACGTATGATCCGGAAGCGGATTACCGGTAGGCGGAGAGCTGACATGGATCTGCTGATCCTCTGGGAATGGGCGAAGGCGCTCTGGCTTCTGTGGCTGATGCTGCTGTTCGGCCTGATCGTCTTCTGGGCCTACCGCCCGAAGAACAAGAAGAAGTTCGAGGACGCGGCGCGCATTCCCTTCCGAGAGGAAGAGGAGAAGGTCCGCCAAGATGACGGAGAAAAATAAATGTCCGACGTCGAACGTGACAAACTGACCGGAACGGAAACCACCGGTCACGAATGGGACGGCATTAAGGAGTTGAACACGCCGCTGCCCAAATGGTGGCTCTACGTCTTCTACGCCACAATCGTCTGGTCGCTCGGTTATTTCATCGCCTTTCCCGCCTGGCCGTCGCTGAGCGGCTACACCAAGGGTGTCCTTGGCTATTCCTCGCGCGAGGCGCTCAACCAGACGATGGAGGAGCTGCGCGCCAGCCGCGCCTCCTGGTACGACCGCTTCGAGCAGGTGTCGGTCGCCGAGGCGCGCGACAATACGGAGTTGCTGCGGTTCGCCATGGCCGGCGGCCAGATCATTTTTTCCGAGAATTGCGCCGCCTGCCATGGGACCGGCGGCGTCGGCGCTACCGGCGGCTATCCATCGCTGGTCGACGACGCCTGGATCTGGGGCGGCACCATCGACGAGATCCACACGACGATCCAATACGGCATCCGCAACGAGAATTACGACTCCCGCTTCAACATGATGCCGGCGTTCGGCGCCGACGGGATCCTGACCCGCGAAGAGATCGACGCCGTGGCATCCTATGTCCTGTCGCTGTCCGGCCGCGGCGAGGCCAACGAATTGGGCGAACAACTTTTCCAGGAGCAATGTGTCGCCTGCCACGGCGAGAACGGCCAGGGTATTCCAGAACTGGGCGGGCCGAGCCTGGCGGACGCCATCTGGCTCTACGGCGGGACGCATGAGGAGATCGTCGGCCAGATTTATCAGCCGAAGCACGGCGTCATGCCGCCCTGGGTCGGCCGATTGGATCCGGTTGAGATCAAGCAGGTGGCGATCTACGTCCATTCCCTTGGTGGCGGCAAGTAACGGCGCGGGGAGAGCGGCGCTGGTAAGCGCCAGTCGCGCCGCGACCCGGCGGACAAAAAAAACGAGAAGCAAACAAGTCCTTTACAGGGGGTGAACGTTCCAACGCGGATCGCGCGGCGGGGTGCCGCGGGGCGCGAATCCGACTGTCGATGAGGACCGCATGACGGCGCTGAACGAACAAGACCTGGAAACCAAGGAGCGTCCGCGCCCCAACCCCGATCCACCGGCGCCGGCCGCCCGCGCCGGCCTCGGCGCCCGCAACCGGCCACCGGAAATGGCCACCGCCAACGCCCCCGGCGAGCCCATCAAGCTGTTCGCCGACCCGACGAAGATTTTTCCCCGCTCGGTGCGGGGACAATGGCGGAAGATCAAATGGACGGCGGTCGCCGTTCTCCTCGGTCTCTACTACGTCGGACCCTGGATCCGCTGGGACCGCGGCCCCAACGCGCCGGATCAGGCGCTGCTGATCGACATGCCGGGCCGCCGCGCCTACTTCTTCGGCATCGAGATCTGGCCGCAGGAGGTGTACTACCTTACCGGATTGCTGATCCTCGGCGCGGTCGGGCTGTTCCTCGTCACCGCCTGGTTCGGCCGCGTCTGGTGCGGTTTCACGTGTCCGCAGACGGTGTGGACCGATCTCTTCATATGGATCGAGCGCAAGATCGAGGGCGACCGCAATGCCCGCATTCGTCTCGACAAGGAGCCGTGGTCCGTCGCCAAGTTGTGGAAACGCACCACCAAGCACGGCGCCTGGATGATCATCGCGCTTGCCACCGGCGGCGCCTGGATCATGTATTTCCACGACGCACCGACGCTGTTCGTCGACTTCTTCACCGGCCAAGCGTCGACGACCGTCTACGGATTCGTCCTTCTGTTCACCATGACCACCTACCTGCTCGCCGGCTGGGCGCGCGAACAGGTGTGTATCTACATGTGCCCGTGGCCGCGCTTCCAGGGCGCCATGTTGGACGAGGATTCGCTGATCGTCACCTACGAGGCGTGGCGCGGCGAGCCGCGCGGCGGCGCCCGAAAGGGTCAGTCGTTCGAGGGACGCGGTCATTGCGTCGACTGCGGCATGTGTTGGCAGGTGTGCCCCACCGGCGTCGACATCCGCGACGGTCAACAGATGGCCTGCATCGGCTGCGCGCTGTGCATCGATGCCTGCAACTCGGTGATGGACCGCTACGAGCTACCCCGCAACCTGATTACCTACGATTCCATCAACAACCAACTGGCGCGCGAACAGGGTCGACCGACGCGCTGGCGAATGTTCCGCCCGCGCACCATCGCCTATCTCGCCTTGTTGGCGGTTGTCGCAACGGTGCTCGCCGTCACCCTGACGACACGGGACCGCTGGGAGATCAACGTCATGCACGACCGGCAGCCGCTATACGTCAGGCTCTCCGACGGCGACATCCGCAACGGCTACACGGTCAAGATCCTCAACATGGAGCGCCAGGAGAAAACCTACACTCTCTCGCTCTCCGGCATCGAGGGAGCGACGATGACGGTTATCGGCTATCAGCCCGAACCGGTGACCGAAACGACGCTGCCCGTGCCGCCCGATGACGTCGGCTCGTTCCGCGTCTTCGTGCGCGCCGCGCCGGAGAACCTGGACGGCGCGTCGACGCCGATCACCCTGCGTTTAGAGGAAGCCGGCAAGGACATCGGCGTCGACTACGAAGCGGCCTTCGCGGCGCCGAGGGAGGAGTAGACGGCATGGCAGCGCAGCGCCAAAGCGGCTGGTGGTATCCGTGGATCTTCGTCGGCGGCATGGCCGTCGTCATCGCCGTCAACGTCGTGCTGGTCGTTCTCGCCGTCACCACCTTCCCCGGCCTCGATACCGAGGATCACTACGAACGCGGCATCGCCTACAACGAGGCGCTGGCCGGCGCCCGGGAGCAAACGGCACTCGGCTGGTCGGCCGATATTCGCTATGAAGGCGGCGGCGCGACCGCCGCCTCGGGTGCCCATGTCGGCCAACTGGTGTTCACGCTCCGCGACAAGCTCGGCAATCCGCTCACCGGCCTCGACGTCGACGTGCGGCTGGTACGGCCAACCCATGACGGCTTCGACACGCGGGCCAAGCTCATCCGGCGCGACGACGGCACCTACGCCAGCAAGGTGAGCCTGCCGCTTTCCGGGCAGTGGGACGCCTATCTCGTTGCCCGCAAGGATGGCACCACGTTTCAGGAAAGCCATCGGCTGTTCGTGAAGTGACCGCAACGGCGGACAAGCCGCTCGACGCGCCCCCGACGCACGACACCGCCGCCCCGTCGGCCGCCTGCCTTCACTGCGGGCTGCCGGCACCGGCGGCCGGCGACACCGCCGGCTTCTGCTGTCCCGGGTGCCGGGCGGCTTACCACCTGCTGCACCAACTCGGCCTCGATTCCTACTACCAACGCCGCCTCCTCGACCCCGACGAACGGCCGCCGAAGCCGGAAGCCGATCCAGTCGCCTACGCCCTCGACAGCTACGTGCAATCGCGGGCGGATGGCACCGCGAGCATGTCGATGGTCGTCGATGGGCTGCACTGCGCCGCCTGCGTCTGGCTGATCGAAACGGTGCTCGCCCGCCAACCCGGCGTCACCCAGGCGCGCATCAACATGACGACGCGTCGCCTACGCCTCGCCTGGGACCCGGCGGCCACCGACGCCCACACCCTCATTCGCAGCATCACCGACCTCGGCTATCGTCTGGTGCCGTTCGACCCGGCGCTGATTGGCGACTCGGACGCGGCGGCAGAGAAGGAGCTGATGCGCGCCATGGCCGTCGCCGGCTTCGGCGCCGGTAATGTCATGCTCCTTTCCATCGCCGTGTGGGCGGGGCACGCCGAAGGGATGGGCCAGGCGACGCGCGATCTGTTCCACTGGATCTCGGCGCTGATCGCGCTGCCGGCGATCGCCTACGCCGGCCGGCCCTTTTTCCGCTCGGCGATCGGCGTCCTGTCGCACGGGCGCACCAACATGGACGTGCCGATCTCGCTCGCCGTCGTACTTGCCGCCGGCATGAGCCTGCAGCAAACGATTGTCGGCGCGCCGCACGCCTACTTCGACTCGGCGGTCACGCTGCTGTTCTTCCTCCTCGTCGGCCGTTTCCTCGACCGCCGGGCGCGTGGCCGCGCGCGATCGACGGCGCACCATCTACTCAGTCTCGGCGCCACCGCGGTGACGGTGTTGGAGACGGACGGCACACGGCGCGTCGTGCCGGCTTCCAGGGTCGGCGTCGGCATGCGCATTCTCGCCACCGCCGGCGAGCGGATCGCCGCCGATGGGCGGATTGTCGCCGGCGGCGGAGACATCGACACCGCGCTGATCGACGGCGAGAGCCTGCCGAAACCCGCCCTGACCGGGGACCGGGTCTACGCCGGCACCCTCAGTCTCACCGCCCCGCTGACGATTGCCGTCACCGCCACCGGTGAGGATACGCTGCTCGCCGAGATGGTGCGCCTAATGGAGGTCGCCGAGCAGGCCCGCGGGCGTTACGTGGCGCTGGCCGACCGGGTTTCCCGCCTTTATGCGCCGGTTGTCCACGGCCTGGCGCTGGCGGCATTCGCCGGCTGGATGTTGAGCGGCGCCGAGTGGCAGCAGGCGCTCCTGATCGCGGTTGCCGTGCTGATCATTACCTGTCCCTGCGCGTTGGCCCTGGCGGTGCCGGTGGTGCAGGTCGTCGCATCCGGGCGGCTGATGCGGCAGGGCGTGCTGATCAAATCGGGCACCGCGCTAGAGCGTATCGCCGACATCACCACCGCCGTTTTCGACAAGACCGGCACCTTGACGCTCGGCCGCCCTGAACTGGTCGAACCGCGGACCATCGCCGATCGTGATCTGGCGCGCGCAGCGGCCCTTGCCGCCACCAGCCGGCACCCGCTGGCCCGCGCCGTCGTCGCCGCCGCCGAGGCTCGCGGTATCGCCGTGGCGCCCGCCGCCGACGTCACCGAAACGCCGGGCGGCGGCCTCGCGTGCCAGACCACCGACGGCACCGAGCGCCTTGGCAACCGCCGCTTTTGCGGGCTCGGCGAGGACGCCTCGGCGACCGAGACCGAACTCTGGTGGTGCCATCCCGGAGCCGCGCCGTGCCGCCTCGCCTTCGCCGACCCCCTGCGTACCGACGCGAGGGCGGTCATCGGCGATCTCAGGGCGACGGGTCTAAAAACACGAATCCTCTCCGGCGACCGGCCGCCGGCGGTCCGCGCGGTCGCCGACCGGCTTGGCATCGCCGACTGGGAAGGCGGCCTCAAGCCGGATCAGAAGCTGGACAGATTGGCCGCCCTCGACGCGGCCGGTGAGCGCGCGCTGATGGTCGGCGACGGCCTCAACGACGCACCGGCGCTGGCGGCGGCGCATGCCTCGATGTCCCCCTCCTCGGCGGTCGACGTCAGCCAGACGGCCGCCGACGTCGTCTTCCAGGGCGGGCGCCTCGGCGCGGTCACCGAGACTTGGCGTGTCGCCCGGCGGGCCCGCAGCCTGGTTCGGCAGAATATCGGCCTCGCCTTCGCCTACAACGCGGTGACCATTCCGCTCGCCGTCGCCGGCTACGTGACGCCGCTGATCGCCGCCGTCGCCATGTCCGCATCATCGTTATGCGTCATCGCCAACGCGCTCCGCTTGAATAGAGGCTAGTCATGGACGTTCTGCTGTATCTGATCCCGGCCGCGTTGTTCCTCGGCCTGCTCGGCCTCGGCGGCTTCCTGTGGGCGCTGAAGTCCGGACAATTCGAGGACCTGGACGGCGCGGCGCATCGGATCCTGTTCGACGACGACGACACCCCGAGGCGCCACGCCGCGGATCCGACCGACGATGAAGAGGATAAGGATAAAGAGATCAAACGGAACTAGGGGACGGCGGCGCCGTTCGCCACGGCTCACATCGGAGCGTCGTACCCGGCGTCGCGCAGCCAGCCGCTGAAACGCATTTCGATGCGCGACGCCTCGTCGACTGGCAGATCGCGCCGAGCGCCGAGCGGGACGTCGTATCCGCGATCGGCCGGTTGGCGGCGTCTCCCCTTCAGCGCCCGGACGAGCGCCAACACGTGACCGAGGTTGCTGCCTGTCGGTTTCGTTGCCGCCGGGGCGATCTCTTGGCGGCGGATTCGCTCGGCGATGCGCTCGCGAACATCGGCGGGTATGTTCAAATCGAGGAAGGCGACCATCTGATCTGTCGCCTCATCGATGGCGCCGACCAGTTCCTCGTATTGCTGCGACAGCACGCCGTCGTAGGTATGGACGACATAATAGATATCGACCGCGCCCTGCAGGCGTTCCAACAGCGCGTCGCCCCTGCATCCGAAGCTGCGCCGCGCCAGGACGGCGACATCTCGGATATCGCGGTAGGCATAGCAAATCTTGGCCTGCCCCGCGTTAACGAAGCGGGTGACCGCCGGATGCGGCTCCCGCAGCTGGACGATATGATAACGCGGCGCGGCGGCCCAGCCGGCCAACGCATCGGACCGGCGATCCATGTCGTCTGGCGATAAACAACCTTCGTCCCGTCCGACGCCGGCCGCCTCGACCAGCGCACGGGCGAGCTTGTACTGCACCGAGGATCCGGATCGGATCATACCATGACAAAACAGAAGCATTTCCCAGCCTGCACGCGATGTAAATTCCACCAAGAACGTAGATGTAAGCCTGAAGTTGGTGCAAAACTGTGACCGTGGCGACAAGTCGGCGGATTCTTTGTCAGCGTGTATCCAAAATGCTTGACCCGAACAGGGGTGGGACAGCCATCGGCGCGGGTCGGGATCAGGAGCGGATGAATTGCTTGGCCAGCGCCAAGCCCTGCCGCTGATAGGAAGAGCCGATATCGACCCCGTAGATCTTGTCGGGAACCTCCGTCAGCCGGGCGTACGTCAAGCGGCCGATGCGCTGGCCGTCCTGGAGGACGAACGGGACCTCGAACGACCGCACCTCGAGGACCGCCTTGGAGCCGGCGCCACCGCTGCCGTGATAGCCGAAACCGGGATCGAAGAAGCCGGCGTAGTGGACGCGGAATTCGCCGACGCGGGTATCGAACGGGCGCATCTCGGCGGCGTGATCCGGCGGCACGGTGACTGATTCCTTGGAAGCCAGAATATAGAAGTCGCCGGGATTGAGGATCAGCGCGCGCGCCGCGTCGGCGTACAACGGTTCCCAGAAATCGGCGGTGGCATAATGGTTTATCCGTCCAAGATCGATCAGCGCGGTATGACGGCGGGCGCGATAGCCGATGGGGTGGCCGCCTTCTCCGGCAAGATCGACGCTGACGGCGATGCCCTGATCGATGTCTTCCGGCAGGCCGCTGTCCGATGCCACCAGCGGAACCTGGCGATGCAGCCGGCGCAGCGCCGCGTCATCGGCCTGCGGCAGGCCACGCTGAAGCCGCACCTGGTTGAGCCGGGTGCCGGCGCGCACCAGGACACTGAAGGTGCGCGGCGAGATCTCGCAGTAGACCGGCCCCGCGTAACCGGCGTCTAGGTGGTCGAACTCGTCGGCGTGATCGGCGATCAGGCGGGTGAAAATGTCGAGCCGGCCGGTGGAGCTTTTCGGATTGGCCATCGCCGACACACCGCCCGGCAGCCGAAATCGCTCCTCCAGCGGCACGATGTAGACGCAGCCCTTTTCCAGCACCGCGCCGTCGCCGAGGGGAAATGCGTGCATCGCCAGCGACCCGAGCCGTTCGCGCACCGTCGCCTGGGGGCCGGGCAGAAAGCCGGCGCGCACCCGGTAGGCCATCGAACCGAGACGCAAATCGAGACTCGCCGGCTGGACCTGCGCGTCGTCGATCGGCACGGCGCCGGCGATCGCGCCTTCGTCGATCAGCCGCCGCAATGCCTGCGACGGCAGAATGCCCGGCCGCTCCTCCGTTCCGTCCCTCGCGGCGCCCGACGCCACAACCGGATCCTCGTCGCTCGTCATCGTTTCCACCTCGATCCCGTCCCGCGGGCGAGACGTATCAAGCGCCGGCGCCGCGGGCAACGTGGAAACGTCCGCCCCTCCACAACGACCCTCTACCCCCGGCGTGTAGACTTGCTATAAAGGCGCCGCCATCAGCCAGGGAGACTCGAGGCATGAGCGTCGCCGGCCGCCAGAAACGGACTACCGTGCCGCAGATCCGCGCCATGAAGGGGGGCACGCCCGTCGTCTGCTTGACCGCCTACACTTCCCTCACCGCCGTCCTGCTCGACGAATCGGTCGACCTGCTGCTGGTCGGCGACTCCCTCGGCATGGTCCTCTACGGCATGGACTCGACGCTGGGGGTGACGCTGGACATGATGATCGCCCACGGCCACGCGGTGATGCGCGGCTCGAAGAAGGCCTGCGTCATCGTCGATCTCCCCTTCGCCACGTACCAGGAATCCAAGGAATCCGCGTTTCGCAACGCCGCCCGGGTGATGAAGGAAGTTGGATGCTCCGGCGTCAAGCTGGAGGGCGGCGAGGAGATGGCGGAAACGATCCGCTTTCTTACCGAACGCGGCATTCCGGTCCTCGGCCACGTCGGCCTGCTGCCGCAGTCGGTGAACACCGCCGGCGGCTTCCGCTCGCTGGGGCGCGAGGAAAAGGAGGCGGAGGCGATCATCTCCGACGCCGAGGCGGTCGCCGAGGCCGGCGCCTTCGCCATGGTCGTCGAGGGCACCTACGAGCAGGTGGCCCGCAAGATCACTGAAATCGTGCCGGTGCCGACCATCGGCATCGGCGCCTCGCCGGCCTGCGACGGCCAGATCCTCGTCACCGAGGACCTCGTCGGTCTCTTCTCCGACTTCAAGCCGAAATTCGTCAAACGCTATGCCGAGTTGGGCGAGAGTATCGCCGAGGCCGGCCGCGCCTACGCCGAGGAGGTCCGCGCGCGGCGCTTTCCCAGCCTCGACCACTGCTTCGGCGGCAAGGCCGCCGAGCGGCGGGACGAGAAAGGCTGAGGCCGGACGACGTGTCGGGCAGCGTCCCAGCGCTGGAAATCGTCCGCGACGTCGAGAGCTTGCGGGCGCGGATCAAGGCCTGGCGGGCCCGTGGCGAGACCGTCGGCCTGGTGCCGACCATGGGCGCGTTGCACCAAGGCCACTTGGCGCTGATCGCGCGCGCCGGCGCCTATACGACACGGACCATCGTCTCGCTGTTCATCAATCCGACGCAGTTCGGGCCCGGAGAGGATCTCGCCGTCTATCCCCGCGACGAAGCCGGCGACACCGAAAAGGCGGCGGCCGCCGGTGCCCATCTCCTGTTCGCGCCAACGGCGGCAACGATGTATCCGCCCGGCGACGTGACGCGGGTGACGGTCCCCCACCTCGGCGACATTCTCGAAGGCCATCATCGCCCCGGGTTCTTTACCGGCGTCGCCACCGTGGTCGGCAAGCTGCTTATTCAGGCGTTGCCGGATGTCGCGCTGTTCGGCGAGAAGGACTACCAGCAACTCCTCGTCATCAAGCGGATGGTCGCCGACCTGCATATACCGGTGCGCATCGAAAGCGGCCGCACCGTGCGCGAGGAAGACGGCCTGGCGATGTCGTCGCGCAACACCTACCTGACGGCGGAGGAACGGGCTCGGGCACCGGCGCTCTACCGGACGCTGACGGCGGTGGCGGCCGACGTCGCCGACGGCGCCGAGGCGGCGACCCGGGCCGAGGCCGGAATCGCCGAAATGGCCGCGGCCGGTTTCGCGTCGGTCGATTACATGGTGGTGCGCGACGCCGAAACGCTGCTGCCGTGGTCGGACCGCGCCCGTCCGGCGCGCATTCTCGCCGCCGCCCGCCTCGGCTGCGCCCGGCTGATCGACAACGTTCCGCTTTTCGCCGCCTAGAGTAAGGCGCCTCCCGACCTCAGGTCGGCTCGGCGGGCGCCCGCTCCCAGGGGAAATCGATCCAGACGTCCTGCGGAAATTCCCGCAGGAAGGTGTCGATGTAGGGCCGGCCGGCCGGCTTGACGTAGACGGACGCGTGGTGCGCCGCCGGCAGCAGGCGGCGGCACTCGGCGGCCGTGGCACCGCTGTCGGCGACATCGTCGATCAGCAGCCAGCCGCGACCGTCGGCGAGCGAGGCCGGCGGTTTCTTGAACACCCGCAGCGCGCCCCGCCGCTGGCCCTCGTAGCTCGACAGGCAGATCGTCTCGACGAGGCTGATGTCGAGGGCGCGGGCGACGATCGCCGCCGGCACCAGCCCGCCGCGACTGACGGCGATCAGCCCGCTCCACGGTCCGAGCGTGGCGACCCGCGCCGCGAGGTCGGTGGCGTGCCGATGCGCCTCGTGCCAAGTGACCACGTGGATGCTTACCGCCGTCGCCGCGTCCGTCATCGTTCATGTCTCCTTGTGCGCCACTTGTCGTTGGCAACCGGTGGCCGGACTGTATCGCGCGCGCGCCGGCTTGGGAATACGCATGCCGCCGCCTGATGGCGCGGCGGTTCGGGCGACGAAGCATCTTGCGCCGGCCGGCCGGCATGGTCTAGGTTCTCTGCCTTGCACGCATTGCAGCCGCCGTGAAGGTGGCCACGCACCGGCCCGCAAGCGCCCGTAGCTCAATGGATAGAGCGTCTGACTACGGATCAGAAGGTTGGGAGTTCGAGTCTTCCCGGGCGCGCCAAATTCTTACGTGATATCAATGCGTTATCGGGCGATGCGCCGATTGCGCCGACGGTACGCGGCACTCCGTGTTAGCACTATGTCAGCAAGCGAGCGCGAAAGTCTGCGTATTTTCGTCGACCGTGAAGAACTTTCAACGCGTTGATTTCATGTAAGTTTTAGAGCT
>CAYWRP010000046.1:0-19056 GCA_964460955.1 uncultured Rhodospirillaceae bacterium
GCGAGATACCCCACACAGGCGGCCTCGTCCGGAAACTGGCGCTGAAATTCGAGCAGGGATCGGGGAAACTTGGTCATGGTTGGGCTCCCGAAATGGCGTATGTTCACTATATGTTCTACGCCATTTTGGGCGGCCTGTCACCACATGATGCGGTCCCGGACTCAAAGGGATAAGCCTGATAATTGAATTTTATTCAGATTCAATTGAAGGTGGTTTTTCAGGTGGGCCGGTGCTTGGTGAAGGTGGCAGTGTTGTTGGCGTAATCATAGAGAGCTTTTTTAGAGATAGCAAAACTGCAAGGGCAACATGAATTAGAATCTTTATCGACGGAATCAGCCATGAGTTGTTGCCGGAATTGCTGATTAAAGACACCAACGAAGTTCAATTACTACCTCGAGACAGATAGCCTCTACATCGAACTGCGTGCCGAACCAGGGGCGGAGATGCGCGAGATCACCCCCGGTCTCAACGTCGATTTAAATGAGAAGGGCGAAGTGGTTGACTTCGACATCGACCAAGCCGCCACTCGTTTTGACCTGACGACCTTGGAAACGATAGAATTGCCACTGAGGCCAACGCGCACCGCTTGAATGAACCCACACCCAGGAGCCATGCCGATGCTAGGCGCGATTGCAGGAGATATCATCGGGTCGGTGTATGAGGGGAGCGGGCTGAAGACGAAGGATTTTCCGCTGTTCTCGGAGGCCTCGACACTGACCGACGACACCGTGCTGACCGTCGCCGTCGCCGACGCACTGCTGTCCGGCGCCGAGTTCGCGCCGACGATCAAGGCCTATGCGCGGGCGCGGCCGGACGCCGGCTACGGCGCCAGTTTTTGCGCCTGGATGTCGGGCCCGAACTCGGCGCCCTACAACAGCTTTGGCAACGGGGCGGCGATGCGGGTGAGTCCGGTCGCTTACGCCGCCGAAACGCTGGACGCGGTGCTCCACCTCGCCCAGCGCAGCGCCGAGTGCACGCACGACCACCCGAACGGCATCGCCGGCGCGCAAGCCGTGGCGCTGGCGGTGTTCCTGGCCCGCCAGGGATCGACCCGGGAGGAGATCCGCGCCGCGGTCGGCGAGCGCTTTGGCTACGATCTCCGGCGCACCGTCGACGCGATCCGCCCCACCTACCGGCCCGATCTGTCGTGTCCGGGCTCGGTCCCGGAGGCCTTGATCGCCTTCCTCGACTCGGGCGATTTCGAGGATGCCATCCGCAACGCGGTCTCCCTCGGCGGTGATGCCGATACCCAGGCGGCCATCGCCGGCGGCGTCGCCGAGGCCTATTACGGCGGCGTGCCGGAGCCCGTCGTGCAAGAGGTTTGGCGCCGGCTGCCAGCCGAGTATCAAGACGTCATCCGCGCCTTCGCCGCTCGCTTCCAGTTGCCGACCTCGCTTCCCGCCGCATAGCCGGGCCGCCAACGTCGCAAGCTCCGGCTAGCAAAAAACCGGCCCCTGGGGGGCCGGCTTCTTCGAGGTGTCAGCGAGGGTTGTTTATTATTGTTATCAGAGGGCCTGCATCTTCTCCGGGTCCATCATCCGCCCGAGCACCGCTTCGAGTTCGGCGACGGAGGCGTCGTCGTTATAGACACCGGCGGCAACCTGAACGCCGTATTCCAGCGCCACGTCGGCCTGCAGGGCATACGAGATCTTGCGCGAGACGCCGCCTTCGCCCGGCTTCGGCCAGACGTATTCGACCCAGCCGCCGTGCTCCCTCTGGCCGACCTCGCAAAGCTCCTTGAACAACGACTTGTTGTTGTCGTCGCGGACCTGCAGCAGCGGGCGGCCGACCAGATCCGGGCGGATCGGGTGGGCGACCATCTTATTCTTCACGCAGTTGTAGACGAAAACGTAGGAGTCTTTCCATGCCCACGGCCCGTCGGGGTCATTGAACTCAACAAACGCGGACTTGCCTTTGTCGTGCAGGTACTGGGCGGCTTTCTGCACCTTGGCGATCACCTCTTCCGGCGTCGCCGAGAAGCTGCTTTGCGCCTGGCCGGTGGCGGCGGCGGCGGCGAGACCCACCGCGCCGACGACGCAACCGAGCGCCCGCGCCGTGCCGGAACGTTTCCAAATCCGATACATTCCTTCACTCCTTCCAAACAACGCCCGGGCCGACTAGATCAGCGGCTTGCCGACCGGCAAGACATCGCGCCCGAACACGTCCTTATAGATGAGGTGGGCCATGATGTACCAGGCGCTCAAGGCGCAGGCCATCAGCTCATAGCCGGCGACGCGGGTCAGTTCGGGCATGCCAAAGTGGGCCAGCACGAGGAGAATGAATCCGATCAGAAGCAGCGTGAAGGTGATGGCGAGGGCGGTGTGGATGCGCAACGATCCATACCAGAGGATCGCCGTGTAGAGCGCCCACGCGAGCAGGAACCAACCGAGATCGGTCGTGCTCGTTTTGTAAACCTCGTAGTGGTTGCCGATGAGGATCAGGCAGAGCGCGATCCAGAAACAGCCGTAACCGGTGAAGGCGCAATAGCCAAAGTTGTTGCCGGTCTTTTGTTCCTGCAGGCCGGCGATCATCTGCGCCAGCCCGCCGAAAATCAGCCCGAGCCAGACGACCGGGCCCAGTCCCATCCAGCCGATATTGTGAAACTGCAACACCAGGGTCGTCAGTCCGAAACCGGCAAGGCCGACCACCGCGGGATTGCCGTCACGTTTATCCGTCATTGTGTCCAGTGTCCCTTTTCTTGGCCGGACGCGGGCGCGCGTCCACGGACGTTTCCTCCGTGTCCTTTTTTTGGCGGTTGCTCGCGAAGAGCGTACGGGCGCTTAAGAAATTTCAAGGACGCGTTAGTAGATTGCTGCCGGAGGAATATCAACCGAAAAGCGTTTGCGGTTATTCCGGATAGTCCCTGCCGGCGCCCTAATCCTCGACGGTGATGTCCGGTTCCTCGAAGATGTTGAACAGGTTGCGCAGGAAACCCGGGGCCACGGCGGCGAGCGGATTGTAGGAGACATCCGGGTCGCTCACCGGCCCGCTGACGCGGTAGGTGGCGGCGAATAAGCCGCCGCCCTTCTCGCCGCCGGAGAAGACGTCGCCGATCACCGGAATGCGGCCCAGAACGCTGTTCACCGTGTAGAACGGGACGAGGGTTCCGCGAACGTCCAGCAGGCCGCGCCGGGTATCGATGGTGCCGGCGGCGGTCAGTCCGAGCGAGGAGCCGTACATCCTCGCATCATCGACCTCGATTCGGCCCCGCTCCATGACGAACGGCGCGTTGAGCTCGGTGAACGAGATGCCGCGCCCGGTCAAGGTGTTGCGGATGCCGGTCAGCGACGCGACGTTCAGCAATCGGGCGAGGATCGGCGCTTCGGTCATCCGGAAGTCCTCGACCTTGAGCCGCCCGTCGAGGGGGCTTGTCGGTTGGCTGTCGTCGAAGGTGCCGTTGATGGAGAGTCGGCCGCCGTGAACGTAATCGTAGATGCGCAGGTTGCGCAGGACGGTGCCGGCGTCGCCGATGCGGACCTCAAGGCTCCGGCGCCTAGGTTGTTCCGGCGCGATACGGGCCCGCCAAGCGATCCCGGCGTTGTCGGTCGCGGTAGCCGAGAATGATTCCCATCGACCGCTGGAAACCAGGAGGCCGGTTTCGAAATCCCGCAGATAGACGTCCTCGCCGATCCACAGCCGGCCGATCGTTCCCTCGATCGAGCAGTCCGGTAACTCGCCCGTCGCATCCACCTCGGTCGCCGCTTCTTCCATCGTGTCGCCGTCCCCGTCACTCGCGAACAGGGCAGGCACGTTCAATTGTTCGCCGGCGAAGATAATACGCCACCCGCCGGTCGCGCCGCGTCGCGCGTTGCCAGAGATGTCCGTCAGCGGTCCCCGCAACTGACGCAACGCAATGTGTTGCACATCGCCCTCGGAGAATTCGATACGGCCCCCTGCTTCGAGGCCCGCCGCCGAGATCTGCGCGGGGTCGATGACATCCAAGGACCCGCCGCTGAGGCGCCCGGAAAGCTGCAGGCCTCCAAACTCTCCCGCCGGTTTGCGCCACCCGAGTTGGGGGATCGCGACGTCGGTGCTTGTCAGATCCGCGTCGACCTCGAAGCGCTGCGTTCCATCCCCGGCCTCGACATAGAGGGTATTGCCGCTGACTTGGCCGCCGATAAGGTATCGTTCGACGTCGATTGTTCCCTCGCCGAGGGAGTGGACCTGTTTTGCGGAAACATCGGAGACCGTGAACCGCACCTGGCGGCGGGTGTCGGCCGAAGCCGCGAACAACTCCTCCCATGTCACATAGCCGGGCAGCCCCGAGACGGTGATCGGCCCGTCGATGTTCATGCCCTTGGTATCGAGCGCGAGCTTCAGCGTCCCGTCGCTAACTTCCTTGTCTTCGATAACGTCCTCGATACTGATTTGCGTGCCTTCACCGAGGATCGAGAGATTGACGTCCTCGATCGGCAGGTCCTTGAACAAGGGCAGGTCGAGTTGCACGCGGAGCGTCACCGCGCCGGAGGCGGCTTCCGGGTCAAGCTCGAAGTCCTCCAGAAGTTCGAGCGGAGGCTGATTGATGTAATTCAGGACGTCCGGCAGCGGCCCCTCGATCGGCAGATCAACCGACAGCCGTTCGATCGGGCCATCGAAGTCATAAATCGAGGCCTCGCCGCCGGTCACCGCGATCTCTCCCGACCGTCCGCCGACGATGGTGACATCGACACTTTTCAGGTCGAAGCGGGCGCTGCCGGCGGCGTCGGTTATCGCCGGCAGGGGCGGCAGGTAGTCGACCGTGATGCCGTCGGCCTCGATCCTGCCGCTGACGGACTCAAGCGTTATTTCGCCGCCGGTCTCGGATAGCGCAAGCTCGATTTCCGCCGTGCGGGCAATCCCGTCCGACAAATGAGTGGTCACCCAGTCATGGCCGCCTGGCGCCAGCAACGGCGGCCAGTAGCGGTCGAGGTCGTCGAACGCGACGCCGCCGGTCTTCGCGCGGAGCGTCATCCTCGGTGCCGCGATGGGGTTTTGGATCTGTCCTTCGGCGGTGATGACGGGGCCGTCCAGGTCAACTTCGATGGATTGCATATCGACCCGCGCCTCGGAGGCCTTCGCTGTGACCGAAAGTCGCTTCACCGGCATGGCGTGTTGCAACGGGACCGGCAGCGCCAGGGCCGATCCGTCGGCGAATTCGACGTCAAGCCGTTTCACATCGAGCGACTGGGCGGACGCCTCATAAGTGGCCTCGCCGTCGATCGATTGGACACGCAGCCGCGCATCGTCCGCCGGGCTCACGGCGGCGCCGAACAGCGGTCCGGGATGAATTACGCCATCCGCGGCGTTGAGCACGATATCAGCTCGTTGCAGCTCACCCTCGAGGGAGAAGCTCCCGTCCAGCGTGCCCGAGAGGGCGATATCAAAGGCTTTCAGCGGCGTCGATTCGCGCACCGACGTGGCCAACGCCGCCGGGTTGACATCGGCGAAGGTGATGCGCGCCGCCAGGAACTCGGCATTGGGCTGGTAGGCACCCTGGACAGTGATCGTCGCCGTTTCGCCGGCGGCGTCGGTTTCAAGGCGCACGTCGAGCAGGATCCCGTCCGGATCTCGCAGCAGGTCGGCGCTGGCGATACGCGCTTGCCAGCTGGCTCCCAGCTTCTGGTCCGTATAGACCAAGGTGGCGTCGAAGACTTCGATTTCATTGAGATAGCTGAGCGGAGTCCGTGGATTGTCCGGTTCGCCCAAGCGCGCCAGCAGGGAGGTCACCATCGGCTCGGAGGTTACCTGGTCTTCGGTCACCGCCAGGCGCATCTGGCCGTCAAGCCCGCGCAACAGCCATAAATTCGGTTCGACGATTTGCACCGTTTCTGGAGCGAAGACGCCCTCGCGCAACGCGTCGCGGCTGAACGAGATCGCCACCGCGGGGATGTTGGCGATGCTGCTTCCGCTGTCGTCGACGGCTTCGATGTCCAGCAGCCGGAGTGCGACCAGGTGTTCCCAGCCGAGCCAGGAGACGTCGACCTCGCCGAGATTGAACCGTACGTCCTCGTGGGCCTCGTTAAGGGCCGATTCAATGTGCGGGATTAACCAGGAGACGGAAACCGGGCCAAGGCTAAGCCGAACGGCGGCGAGCAGGAGGGCGCCGACGACCAGGGCGAGAAAAGCCACCCCGACGTGGGACAACAGGCGCAAGGTAGATGACATCATGCAACGATATTACCGATTGTACACGCCACGGGAAGACAAGTGGCGCCGTCGGACTGCTTCCCGGAGCCCGCAGATTGCGCTAGTTTGGCATTCTTGACCATGACGGATTTGTGTAGCGATTTCCTGAACGTCGAGGCGCCGCGCGCGGCGGACTCGCAACAGGCCAAAACGGGGCGGGAGCGGTGGCTCGACGCGCTCGGCGGCGACGATGGCGAAACGGCGTCGCGTGCCGCTGCCTCGGCCCTCGCCTCTACGCCGGCCGGCGGCCGCCTCCTCGATGCGATCTTCGGCAACAGCGGCTATCTGACCTTCATTGCCGAGCAGGAACCGAAATTTTTCCTGGACCTGCTGAGGGCTGGCGTCGACCCGGCGTGGCGAGCGGTGATGGCCGACCTCGGCGCGGCATGCGGCGATGCCGTCCGCGACAACGACCCGTCGATCCCGCTGCGCCTGGCCAAGCGGCGCGCCGCGCTTGTCACCGCCGTGGCCGACATCTGCGGCCTCTGGGATCTCGATGACGTCACGACCGCCTTGACGCGGTTCGCCGACGCCGCCCTGCGCTGTGCGGTCTCCTACCTGTTGGCGAACGCGGCGCGGCGGCGTCTTCTCACCCTCGCCGATCCGGCCGATCCGGAGAAGGGAAGCGGCTACATTGTCCTCGCGCTTGGCAAGCACGGCGCGGGCGAACTCAACTACTCCAGCGATATCGATCTCGTCGTCCTGTACGATCCGGACCGGATCGACGCGCCGGATCCGGACTCCCTGCAGCAGACGTTTGTCCGCCTGACGCGCCAATTGGTGCAGATCATCGGCCAGCGGACCGAGGCCGGTTATGTGTTTCGCTGCGACCTGCGGTTGCGGCCCGACCCCAACTCGACGCCGCTTGCCATTTCCGTCCACGCGGCGGAGACGTACTACGAATCCACCGGTCAGAACTGGGAACGGGCCGCTTTTATTAAGGCGCGGCCCGTCGCCGGCGACCTGGATGCCGGCCGCCAGTTCCTGCATCGGCTGCAACCCTTCATCTGGCGCCGCTACCTGGACTTCGCGGCGATCCAGGACATTCATTCCATCAAGCGGCAGATCGACAGCCACCGTGGCAACAAGGCGATCAAGGTCGAGGGGCAAAATGTCAAGCTGGGCCATGGCGGCATTCGCGAGATCGAGTTCTTCGCCCAGACGCAGCAACTGGTCTGGGGCGGCCGGCTGCCGGAATTGCGAAATCGCCGCACCCTGTGCGCGCTCGCCTCATTGTGCGACGCAGGGAACATTTCCGAACAGGTCCGCGACGAACTCTCGGAATCCTACAAGTATCTGCGCCGACTCGAACATCGCCTGCAAATGATCGCCGACGAGCAGACGCATGCCCTGCCGACCGACGCCGATCGGTTCGCCGCCTTGGCGGTTTTCCTCGGCCATGACGATCCGGAAACCTTTCGCGACGAGCTTTTGTTCCATTTCCGCCGCGTCGCCGGCCACTACGGCGAGCTGTTCAGCGGCGCGCCGACCCTGGCCGTCGCCGACGCGATCGGCGGCAATCTGGTTTTCACCGGCTCGGACCCGGATCCGGAAACGCTGGAAACGTTGGCCCGCCTCGGCTTTGATGACTCCGCCCGGGTGGACGAAACGGTACGCGGCTGGCACCGCGGCCATGTCCGGGTGATGCAGAGCGCCCGGGCGCGCGGCCTGCTCACCGAGCTGACGCCGCTGCTGCTGAAACAACTTGCCCGCGCCCCGGATGCGGATGCGGCATTCCGTGCCTTCGACGCGTTCCTCGCCGGGCTTCCCGCCGGCGTACAGCTGTTCTCCATGCTGGCCGCCCATCCGGAACTGCTCGAACTCCTGGCCGACGTTCTCGGGACGGCACCGCGCATCGCCGACCATCTGACCAAGAATCCGGCCCTGCTGGAGGGGGTATTGACCGGCGACTTCTTTTCGCCGCTGCCGGAGCCGGAACTCTTGGCCGAGGAACTGTCGCGGTTGCTCGATCGGGCGCGGGGACTGGAGGATGTTCTCGACCTGACCCGGCGCTGGGCCAATGAACGACGCTTCCAGATCGGCGTGCGCTGCCTGCAGCAATCGGTGCCGGCGGCGGAGGAGGGGCGCTCGTGGTCGAACCTGGCGGAAAGTTGCATCCGCGTGCTGCTGCCGCGCATCGAACAGGAATTCCGAACCCGCCATGGCGCGGTGGCGGGCTGCGAGATGGCGGTTGTCGCGATGGGTAAGCTGGGCAGCCGGGAGATGACGGCGACGTCCGATCTCGATCTGATTTTCGTCTACTCGACTCCCACCGAGGGCGCCACGTCCGACGGCGAGCGGCCGCTGGCGGCGTCGCAGTACTTCGCCCGGCTGAGCCAGAAATTCATCAACGCGCTGACGGCGCCGACGGCGGCGGGACGGCTGTTCGAGGTGGACATGCGGCTGCGACCCTCGGGCCGGGCCGGGCCCATTGCCACCAGCGCCGAGGCGTTCGCCCGTTATCAGCGCGAACAGGCCTGGACGTGGGAGCACATGGCACTGACGCGGGCCCGCGTGATTGCCGGACCGCGGCCGCTGCGCCAGGAGATCGAGGCAGCGATGCGTGGCGTCTTGACACGGCCGCGCGACGAAAAGGCGCTGTTGCGCGATGTCGCCGACATGCGGGCGCGCATCGAGCGGGAGAAGCCCGCGGAGTCGCTGTGGGCCACCAAGCGGATACGCGGCGGGTTGATCGACATCGAGTTCATCGCCCAGTATCTGCAGCTTCGCCACGCACACGAGCGGCCCGAGATCCTGTCGCAATCGACGCGCACCGTGTTGCAGCGGGCGGTTGAGGCGGAGGTCCTGGCGCCGGCGCCGGCGGCGACCTTGCTGGAGGCGCTCTCGCTGTTGCAAAGTGTGCAGGCGCGGCTGCGGCTGACCATCGAGGGGGCAATCGAGGCGTCGGGCGGCGATGATGCCGCGCCGAGCCTGATCCGCGCCGTCGACGGGACCTGCGGCCTTGAATTTCCCGCCCTGGTCGACAAGATGGACAGCATGGCCGGCGATTCATATCGGATATTCAAGGATCTGATCGAAAACCCCGCGACGGCCGTGGCGAGCGAGTAGAAGTCATCGTTTCAGCGGGGGAATAGGGCCTATCGGCCCTTTCGGAGGTTTGCGCATGAGCAAGGATGTCGGTGACACCATCCCTGAATTCACCCTGCCGGTCGATGGCGGCGGCACGTTATCCTCGGCCGAGCTGGCG
Source organism: uncultured Rhodospirillaceae bacterium (assembly GCA_964460955.1). Lineage (GTDB taxonomy): Bacteria > Pseudomonadota > Alphaproteobacteria > Rhodospirillales > Defluviicoccaceae > Defluviicoccus. The sequence continues at coordinate 9,374 of CAYWRP010000046.1, forward strand.
GGCAAGAAGCTGATCCTTTACTTCTATCCGAAGGACAGCACCTCCGGCTGCACCAAGGAGGCTTGCGCGTTCCGCGATATGATGCCGGACTTCTCCGCAGCCGACGCGGTGGTTATCGGCGTGTCGGCCGACACCGCCGGATCGCACGAAAAGTTCAAGGAAAAAAACGAGCTGAACTTTCCCCTCGTTGCCGATACCGAGAAAAAACTGATCGAGGCCTTCGGCGTCTGGGTGGAAAAGAGCATGTACGGCAAGAAGTATTTTGGCATCGAGCGGGCGACGTTCCTCATCGACGGCGACGGCGTCATTCGCCAGGTCTGGCGCAAGGTCAAGGTTCCCGGCCACGCGGAGGCGGTGCTCGACGCCGCCAAGGCGATCTGACGCCGCTGACCCCAATCATTTGTTAACCGGGGTCGCGTATATCATTCATGCGCGATGCCCGATGTTTCCGACGATCCGTCCGCGGTGGATGACCACCTGGAGCCCGACGCCGATGCCGATGCCGAGACGGCTCCCGCATCGAAGGTCAGCCGCCTACTCGGCCGGCTGAAACGGTCCCCGGTCGCCACCAAGTATTTGGAAAAACTGCGATCGCTCGATAAGCGCAAACGGCTGATGCTGGGTGGCGGCGTGGGGGTGCTCCTGCTGGCGGCCATTATCGCGCCGATCATGCTGTTCGGCGGCGCGCACACGCCGAAGCCGGTGGTGGTTTCCCTTGGCGGCCCGCTCGTGCAGCACGAGTTCCCGATGTTTCTCGCCGATCTGATCCCGGCGAGGCGGCGGTCGGCGCACGTCAAGGTGAAGATGATCGTCGAGATCGAGGCCGGCGACCTGCATCGCCTCACCGACAAGGAGAACGCGGTGACCGCGAGCGTCATTGCCCATCTGCGCGACAAGAAGCGCGAGGATCTTTACGGCAAGGACGGGATCAACCGGCTGCGCGGCGAACTTCTCGCCGTCATCAACGAGGAGATCGCGCCGGCGCGCGCCTCGTCGATCCTGTTCACCGAGTTCCTGGTCGACTAGATGTGAATGGCGCGGCCGGCGACGGCGAAGGCGGCTTCCTTTAATGCCTCGCTGAGACCGGGATGGCCGTGGCTTGACCGCGCCACGTCCTCCGCCGATCCGGAGAACTCCATCGCCACCACCAGTTCTTGCACCAGGTCGCCGGCTTGCGGGCCGATGATGTGGGCGCCCAGGATACGGTCGGTCTTGGCGTCGGCGAGGATCTTGACGAAGCCCTCGGAGTCGGCGTTGCAGCGGGCGCGCGAATTGGCGGTGAAGGGGAACTTGCCGATCTTGTACTCAACGCCGTCCTCTTTCAGCTGTTCTTGCGTCCGCCCGACGGAAGCCACCTCCGGCCACGTGTAGATGACCCCCGGAATGGCCTCGTAATTCACGTGACCGGCCTGGCCGGCGATGATCTCGGCGCAGGCGACGCCTTCTTCCTCGGCCTTGTGGGCCAGCATCTTGCCGCCGATGACGTCGCCGATGGCGAACACGCCGGCGACCTTGGTCTGGTAGTCATCGTTGACCTCGAGGAAGCCGCGCTCGGTGGTCTCCAGGCCGATGGCGTCGAGCCCGAGTCCCTCGGTGTAGGGTCGGCGGCCGGCGGAGACGAGGACGACATCCGCCCGCATCTCTTCCGCCTCGCCGCCCTTGACCGGCTCAAGCTTCAGCTTGACGCTGTCGTCACCAGCCTCGGCCGCCACCACCTTGGTGCCGAGCTTGAAGCTGATTCCTTGTTTCTTGAGGATTTTCAACATCTCCCTCGCCAGTTCGCCGTCCATGCCGGCAAGGATCTGGTCGAGGAATTCGACAACCGTTACCTCCGCGCCGAGTCGGCGCCAGACCGACCCCAGTTCGAGGCCGATATAGCCGCCGCCGATCACCACCATCGTCTTCGGCACGGGATTGAGATCGAGCGCGCCGGTGGAACTGACGATGCGCTTCTCGTCGATGGCGATGCCGGGCAGCGGGGTGACTTCCGAGCCGGTGGCGATGATGATGTTCTCGGCCTTAAGCTGCTGTTCCCCGCCGCCGTCGACCGGGGTCACCGTCACCGTGTCGGCGGCGGTGAGGGTGGCGGCACCCTTGACGTAGTCGACCTTGTTCTTCTTGAACAGGAATTCGATGCCCTTGGTGAGGTCGCCGACCACCTTCGATTTGCGACCGAGCATGGCGTCCAGATCGAGCGTCAGGTCGCCGACGCCGATGCCGTGATGCGCCAACTCCTTGGCCGCCATCTCATAGTGGTGGGACGATTGTAGCAATGCCTTCGAGGGGATGCAGCCGACGTTCAGGCAGGTGCCGCCGAGGGCGCCGCGCTTTTCCACGCAAACGGTGCGCATGCCGAGCTGGGCGGCGCGGATCGCCGCCACGTAACCGCCGGGCCCGCCGCCGATCACGAGAACGTCATAAGGGTTATCCGACACGAGGGCTTCTCCTGTTGCTGATGGGCCGTGACGATCGATCCGGCCGGATCGCTTGCGATATCCAAAAATCGCTTCCAACATAGGCAAAGAGCGGCTGGCCGTAAACGTGCCGCGTCGACGGCGACGCCGCCCGCCGCGGCCACTTGAAGGGAGGTGTGACGATGCGGCTGGAGGGATCCTGCCATTGCCAGGCGGTGCGCTTCGCGCTCGAGTCAGCGCACCCGTACCCGTTCAACCTCTGCTACTGCTCGATCTGCCGAAAGACCGCCGGCGGCGGAGGTTTCGCGATCAATCTCGGCGGCGACGCAACGTCGCTGACGGTCGAGGGCGAGGAACATATCCGGGTCTACCACGCGCGCATGGGCGTCGATGCCAACGGCGATCCCATCGTCAGCGAGGGCGAGCGGCGTTTTTGCGGTCTGTGCGGCAGCGCGCTTTGGGTATGGGACCCGGGGTGGCCGGAGCTGGTCCACCCCTTCGCGTCGGCCATCGATACGCCACTGCCGGTGCCGCCCGAACGTACCCACCTCATGCTCGGCTCCAGGGCGCCGTGGGTCGAGCCCTGCGTCGCCGAGCACGACAAGCGGTTCGACGGCTATCCGGACGAGTCCCTCGCCGCCTGGCACCAACGGTTGGGTCTGGAGGCGTGATGAAGCGCCTCGGATCCACCGCGATCGATGTCGGAAAGTCGACAATGCGGGCCTGAATGTCATGCCTCCGCCGCGCCTCGGCGGCGTTTACGCTGACAAACCAAGCGGTTGTCGATTGGTACGCGACTTGCTTAAAGGTTATGGACAACGGTGGGATGCCGATTGGCCGACAAATCGCGGCTTAAGGTCGATCGGCGCCGAACGGCTTCGACACCAAGGCGCGGCCTGCTATAACCGTCAACGCGCTACCCATGGGTCGCCTGCGGCGGCCGCCCGAGAAAACAAAAGTAGCGAGGAAGGCTGGATTGACACCCATGTACACTATTCAGCGCCGCGAGGCGTTTTCCGACACGACGTTTCTCTGGGATATCGCGGCGCCGGACGTGGCGCGCGCGGCCGAGCCGGGACATTTCGTCATGATCCGCCTGCACGAGGGCGGCGAGCGCATTCCGCTGACCGTCGCCGACTTCGATCGCCAGGCGGGCACCATCACCATGGTCATCCAGGCGCTCGGCAAGACGACGCTGGAGATGCGCGACCGCTACCAGGCCGGCGATACCTTCGCCGATTTCGTCGGGCCCCTCGGATTGCCGCAGCACATCGACAAGGTCGGCCACGTGGTCCTGGTCGGCGGCGGCCTTGGCGTCGCGCCGATCTTTCCGCAGCTGCGCGCCTTCAAGGAGGCCGGCAATCGGACCACCGGCATCATCGGCTTCCGCTCCAAGGACTTGGTGTTCTGGGAGGACAAGTTCTCCGCCTATTGTGACGACCTGATCGTCTGCACCGACGACGGCAGCTACGGCAAGCCCGGCTTCGTCACCGCCGCCCTCGAAGAGGTCTTGAAGACCGACAAGCCGGACCTGGTGGTCGCCATCGGCCCGCTGCCGATGATGAAAGCCTGCGTCGAAACCACCCGGCCGTTCGAGGTCAAGACGATGGTCTCGCTGAACGCGATCATGGTCGACGGCACCGGGATGTGTGGGTCGTGCCGGGTGACGGTCGGCGGCGAGGTCAAGTTCGCCTGCGTCGAGGGCCCGGATTTCGACGGCCACCAGGTGGATTTCAAGGAACTGATCGCCCGGCAGAGGCGCTTCAAGGGCGAGGAGGCGAAGGCGAGCTCGGTCTACGACCACGTCTGCAACCTGGAGAAAACGCTCTTCGTCGACGAGAAGCGGAGCTACAAGAAACTCAAGGAGGTGGCGCCGCAGCAGACGCCGATGCCGGAGCGCGACCCGGTCGAGCGGGCCGCCAACTTCAAGGAAGTCAACCTCGGCTACGGCTTCGAGGACGCGCTGGAGGAGACCGAGCGCTGCATCCAGTGCAAGAAGCCGACCTGCGTTTCCGGCTGCCCGGTGTCCATCGACATTCCGCGCTTCCTCCGCCACCTGATCGTCCGCGATCTCGATGGCGCGCTGGAGGTGATCTACGAGAACAACCTGTTCCCGTCCATCTGCGGGCGGGTCTGTCCGCAGGAGACGCAGTGCGAATCGCAGTGCGTGCTGGCGAAGAAGATGCAGCCAGTGGCGATCGGCCGCCTCGAGCGCTTCGTCGGCGACAATGCGCGGCCACCGAAGGTGTCGCCGCCGCAATTCGCCGAGCGCCTGGGCCGCGTCGCCATCGTCGGTTCCGGTCCGGCCGGCCTGGCGGCGGCGGCGGATCTCGTCCGCTACGGCTGCGAGGTGACGGTCTACGAGGCGCTGCACGTCGTCGGCGGCGTCCTGCGCTACGGCATCCCGTCGTTCCGCCTGCCGCGCGACATCATCGACCGCGAGGTGAAGCGGCTGGCCGACATGGGCGTCAGGTTCGAGACCAACAAAGTGATCGGCAAGACCTTCACCATTCCGCAGCTGACCAACGGCATGGGCTACGACGCGGTGTTCGTCGGCGCCGGCGCCGGCGCGCCGTCGTTCCTCGGCATTCCCGGCGAGTTCGCGGGTCAGGTCTATTCCGCCAACGAGTTCCTGACCCGGATCAACCTGATGGGCGGCGACAAGTTTCCGTATGAAGACACGCCGATCAATACCGGCAACAGCGTCGTCGTCATCGGCGCCGGCAACACGGCGATGGACTGCCTGCGCGTTTCCAAGCGGGTCGGCACCAAGACGGTACGTTGCGTCTACCGCCGCTCGGAGGCCGAGGCGCCGGCGCGGATCGAGGAAATCCGCCACGCCAAGGAGGAGGGGATCGACTTCTTCTTCCTCCACACGCCGGTGAAAATCCACGTCGACGACCACGGTAACGTCAGCGGCATGCGGGTGCAGAAAATGCAGCTCGGCGAGCCGGACGACCAGGGCCGTCGCAAGCCGGTGCCGCTGGACGAGTTCGTCGAGCTCGAGTGCGACACGGTGATCTACGCGCTTGGCACCAAGGCCAACCCGATCATCGGCCAGGCGACCCCCGGGCTCGGCCTCAACAAGTGGGGCAACATCGTCGCCGACGACGAGACGCAGGCGACCAACATGCCGGGCATCTTCGCCGGCGGCGACATCGTCAGCGGCGGCGCCACCGTCATCCTCGCCATGGGCGCGGGGCGGCGGGCGGCGCGGGCGATCGGTGCCTATCTACAGAACAACAAGGCGGTCTGGCCGATCACCAACGAGCACGCGGAAGCCTTCACGCCACCCATCCCGCTCGATGCCGCCGCGCCAACCGACAAGGAGTATGCATAGATGACCGAGACCGAGACGATGACCGCCGCCTGCCCGAAATGCCGCCGGCCGCTGGAAGGCGAGGAGGTCTACATCTGCTGCCGTACGACAACGCTGCAGTGGCGCTGCACCAATTGCCGCAAGGTCAGCGAGGGGTTTGCTTTCCCCTACGGCATGTGTCCGCTGTGCAATGGCCGGCTGGCGCTACTTGATCCGCGAGCCCTGGACGGCGAGGGCGAGCTGCAGGCGATCCAGATGGCCTTCGAGATCGAGCTCGGCGGCCAGGCGTTCTACACCCGCGCCTCCCAGCAGGCCGACGATGCGGCGATGCGCGACCTGTTCGGCCGTCTCGCCGAGATGGAAGAGGAGCACATGGAGACCTTGTGCGCCCGTTACCACGCCGACGTGCCGGATGTCTCAGACATGTTCGAGGTCGAGCGGGCGGCGATCAACGCCGGCATCGACTCGCGGCCCGGCGATCCGGCCAACCTGTTCCGGGTTGCCATCGCCTTCGAGGAACGTGCCGTGGCGTTCTTCACCGAGCGCGGCGAGGCGGCGGCGAAGGGTTCCCAGGAACGCGACCTCTACCTCGAACTGGCGGCGGAGGAGCGGGAACACGTGGCGCTGCTGACCACCGAGTTTGAGCGCTGGCGGGCGGGCAAGCCGGGGCTGCTGTAGGCGTCTCTCCGGGCTCCGACCGCGGGCGCCGCGCCGAAACTCATTTGCGCCTGATCCGTGGCACGATGCCGGGCCGTGTCATCGGGTCGCGCGGCAGGCTGACGGCGAGCGAGACGCACGCGGCGATGACCAGCACCGACATCAGAAGCCCCAGGGAGATGGCGGCGTTGCGGATCGCCTCGAGCCCGCCGATGATCAGCAGCACGGCGGCGACGGTCCCCTCCGAGACCGCCCAGAAAATCCGCTGCGCTCTCGGCGGGTGCGGGTCGCCGCCGGCGATTACCATGTCGTCGACCAGTGAGCCGGAGTCGGACGAGGTAACGAAAAAGATGACGATGATCAGGGTGGCGAAGGCCATGCTGATATAGGACGGCGGCAGTTCGCGCAGCAGCCCGTGCAGCGCGGTGGCGACGTTGTCGGTCACCGGACCGATCAGATCCATCCCCTGTTCGATCTGGAAGTAGAGCGCCGTGCCGCCGAAGACGGCGATCCACAGGAAGGTGAATAGCGTCGGCACCGCGAGCAGGGCGACGACGAATTCGCCGACCGTGCGGCCGCGCGAGATGCGGGCGACGAAGATCGCCACGAACGGCGACCAGGAGATCCACCAGCCCCAATAGAACAGCGTCCAGGTGGTCTGCCACTCGCTTTCCGGCGTCACGTCGAGGTAGAGGCTCAACCGCGGCAGGTATTGGATGTAGCTGCCGAGCGTCGAGACGAACGTCTCGAGGATGTAAAGCGTCGGCCCAACCACGAACAGGAACAGCAGCAGCATGCCAGCGAGGATGAGGTTGGCCTTGCTCAAACGCTGGATGCCGCGATGCACGCCGAGAACGACGGAGATGGTGGCGACGACGGTGATGGTGGCGATGATGATCGCCTGCACCGGCACGGACTGTTCGACCGGCGCGAATTCCGCCAGCCCGGCATTGATCTGCATGGCGCCCAGCCCGAGCGACGTCGAGACGCCGAGCAGGGTGCCGACCGTGCAGAGGATATCCGTGATGTCGCCGATCGGTCCGTGGATGCGCGCGCCGATCAGCGGATACAGGATCGACCGCGGTGCCAGCGGCAGCCCCTTGTTGAAGTGCGTATAAGCGATGCCGAGCGCGAAGACGATGTAGATCGCCCAGGCGTGCAGGCCCCAGTGGAAGAAGGTCAGGCGCATCGCCTCGGCGCGCGCCTCGGGGGTCCGAGAGGCGGCGCGCAGCGGGTTGTCGAAGTGCATCAACGGCTCCGCCACCGTCCAGAAGACGAGGCCGATCCCCGTGCCGGCGGCGAACAGCATCGTGAACCAGGCGAAGGCGCCAAACTCTGGCTTGGCATCCTTGCCGCCGAGCCGCACCCGCCGCGTCTTGCTGCCCACCAGCCACAGGCAGAAGCCGACGAACACGCTGACGATCAGCATGTAATACCAGCCGAAATAGTGGGAGATTGCTCGCTGCGTCTGCCGGAACGTCTCGGCGGCGAACTCAGTGTAGAGCCCGCCGAAGATGGTGAAGGCGATGAAGATAAGCGCCGCGCCGAGGAAGACCGGCGGATTCACTGGCTGGTCAGCCGGCCCCGGCGGACGCGACCGCCGGCGGCGTCTGGCTTCACTCGGTCAAGCACTGCGTGACGCCGGCTACGGGGAATTACCCGAAGCGGGAGGTGGCGCGCTTCACCGCATCGCCGAGGCTGGTCCAGGCGTGTTCAAGGCCGGTCTTCAGGTCATGCCAGGAATCATCGCTGGATTTGCGCAGCTCCTCGAGTTTTTGTTCGGCATTGCTCTGCAATTCGCGCAGCTTGCCGATCTCCTCCTCACGTTTCTGCTTCTGGTCCGCCTGCGCCTCGGCGGCCTTAGCTTTCAGTTTGGTGATGTCCGCCTTCAGCATGTCGAGCCGCGCTTCGAGTTTTTGTCGGTAGGTATGCTTCATACTCATAACCGCGTCCTCCGCTCTTGCGTGGGTGAAAGCGTTTCGGCGCGTGCCGAATAGCTTTCAGGCTGCGTCTACGGCCGACTGACATCATTAACGCAGGTTACGGGCATGGTGCGACTGATGGCGTGTGATCGAGGTCAAGGTAGCTCGCTCAGCGCGGTAACGGTCAACGTCTTTGCACGTATCGACTTGCGGAGGGAAAGGGAAGTAAATTTCAAATAAGGCGGAAGTTGATGCAGGCGCCCCGTCTCCGAGGCGCCTGTATCCGCAGAATTACATTTTGTCGCGCTTAAACGTTCTGTAGTGGTAGAGGGCGATAGCAAGGGCGGAGCCGAGAATAAACGTGTTGAAGATCGGAAGAGCAAGATCGGCCATGGTAAACTCCGTTTCAGGAAATCTCAGATCCCCTCCGAAATTTCTTATCTCATGTTACGCGGCCTAATTCCCAGCGGATGACTCGGGAATGAGTTTTTTTGCTCGCTGAACCTGCATCGCGGCTCCCGCTCCGGCGACAAAACCTCCCTGTCGTTTCGCCCCCGGCGATGCGCGTTGGATGACGGATGCCGTGCGGCGGACTCGATGCGGGCAGTCGGCTGGACGTTGGGCGCATTCGGCGGCTAGGGTGGCCCCCTGTCCGACGAAGAGGCCCCCAGCAGGCTGCGGAGATATCCATGCCGACCACCGACGAACTCGACGCCTTTGAGACCGATCTGCCGGAGGACATTCGCGCCTTGCTCGCCGATGCCGATGCCGCGCTGAGTCGGCCGGAGGCGGCGCAGCGGGCCTTCGACACGGCGCTGGCGCTGGCGCCGGACAACCTCAGCCTGCGCATCGCCGCCTACACCTTCTATTTCTATAGCCATCGGCTGGAGGAGGCGATCCCGCACGCCGAGGCCTGTCTCGCCCTGGCGGGAGAGGCGCTCGGCCTGCCCGCCGATTGGCGGCGGGTCGACCGCGAGAGCGCCGACTTCGCCGGTTTCGAGCGGCCGCAACGGGTCTACCTGAAGTCGCTGGTGGCGCTTGGCTACTGCCGCGCCCGCCTCGGCGAGTTGGCGGCGGGGGAGGCGCTGCTGCGCCATGCCGCCAGCCTCGACCCGCAAGACCGCGTCGGCGCCGGCCGCCTCGCCGACGTCGTCGCCGGTGGCGGCATCGACGATGACGACGAGGACAACTAGCCCGCCGCCGCGCCACCGCCACACGCCACGCGCGAAAGCGGACCGAGTTTCGGGAGCCGTTTTTTGCACCATGGCCGCCTCAGGAAATCCCCTTAACAAATTGATAAATAGATAGAAAACGGCTTATGCCGTTGGTGCCGGCAAAGAATGTCGTCATTTGTCGTCAAATGTCGTCAAA
>CAYWRP010000046.1:19156-22280 GCA_964460955.1 uncultured Rhodospirillaceae bacterium
TTATGCCGTTGGTGCCGGCAAAGAATGTCGTCATTTGTCGTCAAATGTCGTCAAAACCCTGGCCAACCCGTTGATATGGTTCAGAGCGCCGCGACGCTCTCGGAAACCGCGACTGGATCGAAACAGGAACATTCTATGGATTTTCCGGCAACGCGCAACCGGAAAAAGGCCGGGTGGCGCGGCGGCGACTCGCCGGGCGTTAGCGGCGCCGCCGGGGTGGCGCGGCGGGCGCGGTTGCGCTAGCCTGGAACGTATGGGGTAGACGTGGGAAGGGGCGGCGCCATGACCGAACGGCATGCCATCAACATCCGGCTGATCGACCATGTGGTGATCCGCGCCATCGACCTGGGCCGCATGGTCGCCTTCTACATCGACGTGCTCGGCTGCCCGGTGGAACGCGAGGCACCGGCGCTCGGCCTGGTGCAGCTGCGCGCCGGCAACTCGCTGATCGACCTCGTCGATGCCGCCGGTGGGCTGGGCCAGAAGGGCGGCCGGCCGCCGGACGACGACGCGCCGAACATGGACCACCTCTGCGTGCAGGTCGAACCCTGGGACCCGGCGGCGATCGCCCGCCACCTGCACCGCCACGGCGTCGACACCGGCGAGGTGGTCATCCGCTACGGCGCGCTCGGCTCCGGCCCGTCGCTCTACATCCAGGACCCGGAAGGCAACACCGTGGAGCTGAAGGGACCTCCGGCGGGGTGATCGGCGGCTGGCGGGATCGGCTCGAACGGGTTAAATTACATTTTGAACCTTCCAGAGGCAATTTGCACAGTAGTGATTAATGAATACAAGGAATCAGTTTATGGATTCAAATTATACAAAACCCGAACGCATTTTTCTCAAGACGGAGCCCGGTTTTAGTGAAGCATGGGTGCAAGAATTAATTGCTCGTGATCCAACAATTATTGGGCTCGGTGATTTAATTTTGAGAGATCGGGAAAGAATTCAACCGCGTGCGGGCCGGCTCGATCTTCTGTTGCAAGATCCAGAAACGAAGCGTCGTTACGAAGTTGAATTGCAACTCGGCCAGACGGACGAGTCTCATATAATCCGCACTATTGAGTATTGGGACATAGAACGAAAACGCTATCCCCAATATGAGCATTGCGCAGTTTTGATTGCTGAGGATATCACAAGTAGGTTCCTCAACGTTATTTCACTTTTCAACGGGACGATTCCACTGATCGCCATCCAAATGCGCGCATTAAAAATTGGCGAACATAGAACCATCGTGTTTACGACGGTGCTCGACGAAATGGCGCGGGGTTATGTCGATGAAGATGAAGACGCTGAATCAGCGCCAACCGATCGTGCTTATTGGGAAGAACGGGCGACGAAAGAATCACTAAATCTTGTCGACGATATGCGTAATATAGTTAGAGAATTAGATTCGACGTTAGAACTAAAGTATAATAATTTTTATCGGATTTACAAGGCAAGGAAAACCGTTTAACTTCGTTGTATTTAAACCGAGAAAGAACAACGTGCAGATTTTCATGAAAATTCCTCGCTCAGATGAGATTGATAATAAAATTTCCGAATCAAATCTCGGTTCTCCTGAATATAGTCGGCATGACAGTTATTTGTTTAGGCTGACAAAAAAAGATATCGAAATCAATGCAACCATTTTGAAGGATTTGGCGACATTGGCCTATCAGCGGCGAAAAACTGATTAAGTGGGAGTAGCCCGGGTTGGGGTAGGGCGGGTCTAAAGCGGAGCGTGACCCGCCGAATGCGGTGTGGGAGGCGTTTTGGTCCATCCCGTAGTGCGCGGTGCAGGCCCATTGCGCCGGCTGCATCCGCGCCGGTCGCGGGCCTTGATTGTGTAGTCCTGTTGTGACTACATCTCACAAGAGTATTCTTGCTGAGAGGCGAGCCCGATGGCGACCACCGACACCTACGTCCGCGCCCGCATCGACTCGGCGACGAAGAAACGCGCCGCCGAGGCGCTCGACGCCATGGGCCTGTCGATCTCCGACGCCATCCGCCTGATGCTGCTGCGGGTCGCCGACGAACGCCGCCTGCCGTTCGAGGTCAAGGTGCCGACCGGCCCCACCCGCCAGGCGATGGCCGAACTCGAGGCCGGAAAGGGTCAGCGTTTCAACAGCGTCGATGCCCTGATGGCCGACCTGCGTGCGGACGATTGAGCGCGCGACGGCGTTCAAGCGCGATTACAAGCGCGAAGCCCGGGTTTCCGGGTAGGGCGGGTCTAAAGCGGAGCGTGAACCGCCGGATGCGCCGACGCCTCCTGTAATCCCTTGACCTTGACCCGCGATGGCGGCCGATGGCGGGTTACGCTCCGCGTTGAACCCGTCCTACAGGGCGTTCGTGTTACTCGCCGACGTGTTCGGCAGCGCGCTTCTTCTTGCGTCCCGGAGCTTGACGATCGGTGGTGGGGAAGAGGGGGAGGTGTCCGTCCGTGCTTGCGACGGTCGGCGTCTTCGGCGGCGGCGGCCTTTCACGGGCGTCGATCTCGGTGGCATCGCGGGCGATGGCGCGTCGGTCTTTCGGGGGATGCCCACACCCAACGGGCGGCCCCGGGACGTGCGTCTCGACGTCGAGCGTGTCCAGCACCAGAACGATCCGCTCGTTCGGCAGGGTGAGTTCGCCGACCTCCTCGCGCAGCCAGGCGAATAACGAACCTTGGATATGGCCCCACCGCAAGAGCAAGCCGTGACCAGACATTCAGGAGCAGTAAAAGAAGACCAGATTCCGAAAAAAACCAATCTACTGAAGCACCAGAATACAATGGACACAAAGAATACAAGTGGATTCCGAATTTAATACAACGGGGCGCCAAATTTGATTTTTGCAAGAGGCTCGACTGACGACATTTTTCCGTCGTCAGCTGCGGTAGGGTGAAAAGTTTTAATCAGTTCAATGCGTGAAGGCATAATTCCCGCCAGAGTTGTCATCCGGCCGTCGTGGGGCGCCCTGTCGCCCGGCGCCTCCCCTATACAATCGACGCCATCTCCCCTATCTCCATCACAGGCGCAACCAGGTAAAATTGGGGGGGGGTTGCGGGATTATCTCGGCTGTCGTGGCCGGGGGGGGAAGGGCGAAATGGAAGATGGGCTTTCTCGGCGAGGTTCCACAACCGACACCGGCGCGGGCGGCGATC
>CAYWRP010000047.1:0-22217 GCA_964460955.1 uncultured Rhodospirillaceae bacterium
ACCGCCACGATCAGCTCAACTCACGGCCTGAAAACGCATTCTTCACGGTCGACTAAAAAGTCTAATTAAGTTATGAAACGTCTCATTATCAGCATTATGTACATTATATAAACACGGATTAGATGTTTCTGTAAATCAATCTTCAAACTAAATACGCATCGCAAATATTGTATAAACAGACGTTTGAAACATCGTCAAAGTCGTCACTAAACAATGTTCCATATCTGACCCAGATAAATTTTATTGTTTTTCAGACGGGTGATCTCATCTATGAATTCTTTTCTTGACTGATGAAACATATAACAGAATTTAAAAAACCAATCTTTAGCAGTCGCTCGTTTTGGATTATAAAAATCTCCTTGCGCAGTAGTAGATGACATGAAAAGAGTCAAAACTAAAGCAAAAAACCCCAATCATTATTTTCATAAATTCCTCCTATGCTTAGTTAGGGTCTAGTTATATCTTCGTTATACCAAAATTAATCCTACATTTAATGCTTGGTTAAAACTTTCTAGCCCGAGTAGGTCGGAATAGCCTCTTGGCGTATTCCGACGGATGGTTTCAGCCGCCGCGTTCGCCCGCCGGGATATCGTCTACGCCAGTGCCGAGCCAATCAAGTGGATAAAGGCCGCGTTCGGCGCACGTTTTGAACGTCGAGTAGGGCCAGTCGGCCGGCGACGTGACCAGGCCGTGCTTGACCGGGTTGAAGTGGACGTAATCCATGTGCGCCGCATAGTCCGCGTCGTCGCGAATGGCGTGCTCCCAGAAGCGGCGCTGCCAGATGCCGCGTTCACCGCCGGCCCGGCGCACGCGCGACAACCGCTCCGTCTTCGGCACCCCGCGCGCGAAGAAGGTCTTGATCAGCCGCCAGCGGGTTGAGAAATCGTCATCGCCCGGCGGCAATGTCCACACCGCGTGGAGATGATCGGGAAGAACGACCCGGGCATCAATGGCGAAGGGCCGCGAGGATCGAACACGCCGAACCACGGCGCGAAGGAGATCGATCCGATCGGTAAGCAACGTGTTACCACGTCGCTCCAACAGGTTGACCGTGAAGAAGTAGCAGCCACCCGGCACACGGTAACGGTGGAAATCAGGCATCGAATCGCTTCGGTTTCGTGGGGCAGTGTATCCGAGCGGCTTCATGCGTCGGAATACGCCTTCGGCTATTCCGACCTACCGCTGTTCACCGACCACGGGGCGGGGACACTTTCCCCCGGCCCGAGGGCCGGCCTTAGCCGAACAGGCGCTTGCCCTGGCCACCGCGTGGCTGCGGGGCGGCCGAGACCTCTTCCGGGTCGTTCTCGGCGTCGAACAGCGCCATCGGCACCGCCTTCAGCGCCGATCGTATGTCGGCGTGCGGCTGGCCGAACAGGAAGCCGTGCACGTATTGGATATCGCAGGCGCGCACTAGGTCGAGATCGCTCTCGGTTTCGATCTTCTCCACCGCCGTCGTGATGCCGAGCTTGCGGCACAGGCCGACCAGGGCGACGAGAAACGATTTGCCGTTGTGGCTCGCCTGCGCCTCCATCAGGGTCGCGCCGGAAATCTTCACCATGTCGACGTCGAGCCGCGCCAGATATTGGAAACTGGCGGCGTCGATGCCGAATTCGTCGATGAACACCTGATAGCCTTGGTTGCGCAGCTTCTGGACGAAGGTGTTGGCGGCGTTCAGGTCGACGATGCGGTAGGATTCCGTGATCTCGAACAGGATCCGTCCGCGCGCCCATGCATTTTCCTTCAGCACCCGCTCCAATTGGGCGAGGAAGGATAGCGAGGCGATGGATTGGCCGGAGACATTGACGGCGATCCGCATCCGGTTGTCGCCCGGCGCCTTCTCGTTGAGCCAGGCGATGACCTTGCGCACCATGGCGAGGTCGAAATCGACGATCGCCCCGGTCGCCTCCGCGAAGGTGATGTGTTCATAGGGCGATGCCCCGCCGCAGCGGTCGGGGAAGCGGGCCAAGGCCTCGTAATGGTGGACACCGCCGGTGCGGGCATGGAGGAACGGTTGGAAGGCGATCTCGAAGTCGCCGCGTTCGATGACGGTTTTGAGCGCCTCGACGGCGCCAGCGGCCTCGTTGGCGAGGTCGGACAACTTGGTCGAAAGTTGGCTGAGCGGGCCGAACTCGGGTTTGTAGTTCTTGAACTTGTGGATGGTGTGCTGCACGGCGTCGGACAGTTCGTCCTCGGAGAAGTGGTCGACGTCGATCTCGATGGTCGCTGTTTCCACCGGCGTGCCCTGCTTGAGCGGATCCGCCTCGCGGGTCATGTCGGCGATCTGCCCCTTAAGGCTCTCGATATCGGTGTCCTTCTTGTGAATCAGGCTGTAACGGTCCGGCGCGATGCGAGCCGCGGTATCGCCGTCGACCGAGTTTTCGCGCAGGCAGTTGCCGAGTCGGGCTTCCAGTTCCTGTTCGGCGGCGGCGGCCATGCGCTCGCCGAGATCCTGGTAACCGGGCAGCATGATCAACGACATCGCCGTCGACTCGGTGACGCCGCCGGCGGCGAGTTGGTCCTTGACCATGTCGGCGAAGGCGTCGTTCTCGTAGAGACCGGTGGTTTCGTCGCGGGTCCGCTTGCCAAAGCCACTGGCCTGCTTTTCGATGACCGCCGTGCGCAGGGCGACGAAATAGTGGCCGTTGAGGTCGTGCAGGCGGTAGCCGGCAAAGATGAGCGGACGGGAAATGCCGGTCGTTCCCTTCAGCCGTAGAATGTCGTTCTCCGTCCGACCATTGCCGCGACCGCTGGACATTGCCTTCTTGAATGGTCCACGATCGGCCGGCGCGATGAGGTCGTTGAAGGACATGCCGATGATCTCGGTGGCACTTAGGCCGATGAGATGCTCGAGCGCTCCGGCGGCGAACAGGACCGTTTCCTCCTGATCGAGTTCGACGAGAACGTCGGCCCAACAGAACGCCAGGGCGACAAATCTGTCGCGTTCGAGGCGCAGGGACGTCAACGGCGGCGTGGTCGGCGCGGTATGGGCGGTCACGGAACCCCTCTCGGAAAATGCGGGAACGAAATGTCTGCGGAGTTACGCTTTAAGGTATTACAAGATAGGTTTATGAACAATTAAAAAGAGTATTCATAGTATGGGTACTCTTTTTAGAAATATTGTATATAGTTTTAGTGATCATAGGTAAATGCGCGGCAAGGATGGTCGGCCGATCGTCAAGCAGGCGAATTATCGCTCAACCGCCATCGCGAAGGTTGATATCGGTAAAAAAAAGCGCGAGGATTGTGAAAACGTTTACACTTCAGCAGCGGGTTGGGGTCTAGGGTATCGATCAGAATGGTGATCAATTCATCGAACCGCCGGCGTTAAGATGGCGCTCTCGGGTGTGGCGCATCGTCGGATCGTTGCAGGGGAGAAGGATGCTTGAGATGGCTCGCAGCGACATCAAGGCCGCTATTCTGGATGTTCTCGAGGAAAACCTGGACCAGGAATTCACCTCGTTCGCCGAAAATCCCGACGCACTTCAATCCGAACTCGACCACGTTTCGGCAACCATGAGCCGCGAGGCGCTGAACGAGGGGATCGACCGGCACGGCGGTGTCGACGGCTTCGTTGACGCGTTGGCGATCTTCTTCGCCTTCAAGGCGGCGCTAGTCCGCAAGGGGTTCGGAAACGGTTCGGCCGCCGGTGCGGCGGGCGGTGTTCTGTTCGGTCTTGGGCCGCTCGGCGAGGGGGTCGCCCGGGCCTCGGGTCTCGCCGCCGTCGCCGACATCGCCAACGGCCTCAAAGCCGCCGGCGAGATTGGGCTCGTCGGCTCCGGGGCGCCAAGCGTGTCCCGCGACTTGGCATCCGCACAAGCCAAATTCGGCGAATTGCCGCCGCTCGTGCGGCTGGCTTAGGCCCGCGGACCGTCGCGGGTTCGCGGGTCGCGCTTGCGCCTAGAAATACTCGGCGCGCCGAACGAGGACGTCCGACACGTAAATGATCCCAGGGTAGTCGTTGAACACCTCGCTCACGGTATCGACGATCGCCTGTGCTAGTTCGTCGCCAACGATCATGATGACGAGCGCGTGTCGGGTCGCCGTTGTCAACTGGTCGGCATCCCATTCACCGGAATGCCCGCGCCCGCTCACCGCGTCCAACACGGTATAGCGTGGCGCCCCGACCTCGTTGATGCGGCCGAGCACGATGTTCAAGATCGGATGCTCGACAATGATCTCGACCTTCTTTTTCGGATTGCGCGGCATGGGAGAGTGGCTCCTTACGCTCTAACCTGCGCCCAGCATGCTGGCGACGCTGAAATATAGCGGAATACCGATCAGAATGTTGAACGGGAAGGTGATGGCGAGCGACAGCGTGAGGTAGACCGCCGGGTTGGCCTGCGGCAGGGCGATGCGCATCGCCGCCGGCACGGCGATATACGACGCGCTGGCGCCAAGCACGGACAACAACAAGGTACCGCCGAGGCTCAAGCCCACCAACATCCCGCCGGCAAGTCCCAATGCGGCACCGATCAGCGGCATGTAGAGCCCGAAGGCGACGGCGCCGAGATTTAGGCCCGTCGCGCCGCGCAGCTGCCGCGCCGCCAGCAGCCCCATGTCCAGCAGGAACAGGCACAAGACGCCGAGAAATGGGGCGACGACGAAGGGGGATACCGTCTCCATCCCTTGCTCGCCGGTAATCCAGCCGATGACGAACGCGCCGACGAGGACAACGACGCTGCCGTTGAGCAATATCTCGCGCAGCAGTTCCTTGGAGCCCCGCGACGGCACTTTTCGCTTCCCGGCTTCCCGCGCCTGGCGGGCCAACACGAGACCGGAGATGATCGCCGGTGTCTCCATCAACGCCATCACGGCGACCAGATACGTTTCGTGCTCGACGTTCTGCAGGGCGAGGAAGCCGACCGCCGTGACAAACGTCACCGCGCTGATGGAGCCGTAGTGCGCGGCCACCGCGGCGGCGGTCGCCCGGTCCATGCGAGTCGTCGCCGTCAGCAAGGCAAACCCCAGGAAGGGCATCGCGAAACTGAGGCCGATGCCGATGCCGATGGCGCCGATGAACGTCGCGTCGAGGCCGCCGGAAGCCATGGCGGCGCCGCCCTTGAAGCCGATCGCCAGCATCAGGTAGAGCGCCAGGGCCTTGCCGATCTGTTCCGGGATCTGCAGGTCGGATTTCAGCAGCGCGGCGCCGAAACCGAGCACGAAGAACAGGATCATCGGCGACAACAGGTTGTTCATTGCCAGATCGATGAATCCGGTCATACGGCCCTCTTTTCGGCCGCCGGCGCCGACGGCCGTATCTTGCGTCGGACCATCTATTCGAATTCCAGGATGATCTGCTCGACTTTCAGCGAGTCGCCGACGGCGGCATGGATCTTGGCGATGCGTCCGGCGGCCGTTGCCTTCAGCATGTTTTCCATTTTCATCGCCTCGACCACCGCGAGGTCGTCGCCCGGGTTCACCTTCTCGCCCTCCGTGACGGCGAGATGACGCAGCAGGCCCGGCATCGGCGAGAGCAGAAACTTGGAGAGATCGCGTTCTTGGCGCTTGGGCATCATCTTGGCGAACTCGGCGACATCGTGGCGATAGACCATGACGTAGACCTCGGCGCCGCGGTGGTAGACCCGGTAGCCGAGATCGCTCCGTTCGACCTTGAAAGCCCTTGGTTCCGCGTTGATCGTGCAGTCGAGCACCGGATCGCCGATCTGCCACGAACTTCGAATGACCACCGTGCGGTCGCCGATAACCAGATCGAAGCCTTCCTCGGCGCCGCGCCCGCTCGCCGGCGTCTCGCTGACGGGATGGAAAACGCCGTCGATTTCGACGACCCATTCCTTGGGCATTTGCTTCCCGTACTCCGGCATCTGTCCGGAAATCAGGGTGCCTCGATATTCGTAGCGCAGATTCATCAAGACCGCGACGGCAATGATATCGTTGAGATCGCGGGCATCCAGAGGCGCCGGCGCGAAGCCGTCCGGATACTCCTCCTCGATGAGTTTGGTGCTCATGTCGCCGGCCAGGAAACGCCGGTTGGCGAGCAGGGCGGTGAGGAAGGCGATGTTGTGGCGGACGCCCTTGATGTAGAATTCGTCCAGCGCTAGGCGAAGCGCGTCGATCGCCTTTTCGCGATCGCGCTCCCACGTGGTCACCTTGGCGATCATCGGATCATAGAACATGCTGATCTCGGCGCCTTCGTAGACGCCGTTGTCGAGGCGCAGCGAGGCACTCTCCGGCGGTGTCCGATAGCGGACCAGGCGCCCCGTTGACGGCAGGAAACCGCGATCCGGATCCTCGGCGTAGATTCGCGCCTCGACGGACCAGCCATTCATGCGCACGTCGTTCTGGGTCAACGTCAGCGGCTCGCCGGCGGCGATGCGGAACATCCACTCGACAATGTCGATGCCGGTGGTGAACTCGGTGACCGAGTGCTCCACCTGAAGGCGTGTATTCACCTCGAGGAAAAAGAAGTTGCCGTGGCGGTCGACGATGTACTCGACGGTCCCGGCCGACCGATAGCCTACCTTCTTGGCCAGCGCCGCCGACCGCGTGCCCATGTCAACGCGCAACTCGGGCGAAACGAACGGCGACGGCGCTTCCTCGATCACCTTCTGGTGACGGCGCTGGATGGAGCATTCGCGTTCGCCGAGGTAGAGCGTGTTGCCTTGGCTGTCGGCGAGAATCTGGATCTCGATGTGGCGCGGCTGCTCGATGAACTTCTCGACGAAGACGCGGTCGTCACCGAAGGCGTTCGCCGCCTCGTTGGAGGCCGCCTTGAAGCCGCTGCGCAGCTCCTCAGGCGTGTTGGCGATACGGATCCCCTTGCCGCCGCCCCCGGCGGCCGCCTTGAGCATCACCGGAAAGCCGATGTCGGTGCCGATCTTCACCGCTTCTTCGGCGTCGGCGATGCGATCGCGGTAGCCAGGCACCGTCGGCACCCCGGCCGCCTCGGCGTATTGGCTGGCGGTGATCTTGTCGCCCATCAGCTTGATCACGTCGGCGGAGGGGCCGACGAAGGTGAGACCGGCGTCCTCGACGGCGTGCGCGAAGGTGGCATTCTCGGAGAGGAAGCCATAGCCGGGATGGATAGCCTCGGCGCCTGTCTGGCGGCAGGCCTCGAGGATGTTGTCGATGGCGAGATAGCTTTCCCGAACCGGCGGCGGGCCGACCCGTACCGCCTCGTCACAGGCTGTCACGTGCGGGCTGTAGCGGTCGGCATCGGAATAGATGGCGACGGTCTTCAGCCCCATCCGTTGTGCGGTGCGGTTGATGCGAAGGGCGATCTCGCCCCGGTTGGCGATCAGGACTTTGCCGAACATTTGATGTGCGTTCCCGTTCCCTTAGAGCGGCATGTTGCTGTGTTTTTTCCACGGATTCTCGAGCTTTTTGTGACGCAGCGCGGTCAACGCCCGGCAGATCCGCCGACGTGTGCTGTGCGGCATGATGACGTCGTCGATGAAGCCGCGTTTGGCCGCCGAGAACGGGTTGGCGAAGGTCTGGCGGTATTCCGCGATGCGGGCGTCGATCTTCGCCGGGTCGCCGAGTTCCTCGCGGAAGATGATCTCAACCGCGCCCTTCGGCCCCATGACGGCGATCTCGGCGGTCGGCCAGGCGAAATTGATGTCGCCGCGTAGGTGCTTGGATCCCATGACGGCGTAAGCGCCGCCGTAGGCCTTGCGGGTAATGACCGTCACCTTCGGCACCGTCGCCTCGGCATAGGCGTAGAGGAGCTTGGCGCCATGGCGGATGATGCCGTCGTGCTCCTGGGCGACGCCGGGCAGGAAGCCGGGCACGTCGACCAGGGTGACGATGGGAATGTTGAAGGCGTCGCAGAAACGGACGAAGCGCGCCGCCTTGATCGAGGCGTCGATATCGAGGCATCCGGCGAGCACCATAGGCTGATTGGCGACGATGCCGACCGTGGCGCCGCTGAACCGGGCGAAACCGGTGATGATGTTGCCGGCGATGGCGCCTTTCATTTCCGTAAAGCGTCCCTCGTCGACGATCTTGATGATCAATTCGCTCATGTCGTAAGGGACATTCGGATTTTCTGGCACCAACGTGTCGAGAGACATCTCGATACGATCGACATTGTCGAAAGTCGGCCGAACCGGGGGCATCTCGCGGTTCGATGACGGCAAGTAGTTGATCAGGCGACGCACGTTGAGGAGCGCTTCGACGTCGTTGTCGTAGGCATTGTCGGCGACGTTCGACTTGGTGGTGTGAATTTCGGCGCCACCGAGGCCCTCGTGGTCGATTACCTCGTGCGTCGTCTGTCGCACCACCTCGGGGCCGGTCAGGTACATGTGCGAGCGGTCGCGGATCATGAAGGTGAAATCCGTCAGCGCCGGCGAATAGACGGCGCCACCGGCGCAGGGCCCCATGATCAGCGAAATCTGCGGGATGACGCCGGAGGCCAGCACGTTACGCTGGAAGACTTCCGTGTATCCGGCGAGCGAGGCGACTCCTTCCTGGATGCGCGCGCCGCCGGAGTCGTTGATGCCGACAATCGGCGCGCCGAGCCGCATCGCGGCCTCGAACACCTTGCAGATCTTCTCGGCATGCGCCTCCGACAGACTGCCGCCGAATACGGTGAAATCCTGGCTGAACACAAACACGGCACGGCCGTTGACGGTGCCGTAGCCGGTGACCACGCCGTCGCCCGGAGTCTGCGTTTCGCCCATGCCGAACTCCGTGCATCGGTGTTCGACGAACATGTCCCATTCCTCGAAGGAGTCGAGATCAAACAGAATTTGGATCCGTTCGCGCGCCGTCAGCTTCCCCCGTTCATGCTGCGCCGCAACTCGTCGCTCGCCGCCGCCGGCGCGCGCCGCCGCCCGCGTTTCTTCAAGTTTTCCAATAATTTCCCGCATTCAAGGTCTCCCTTTTGGGCATTGCTTGCACGCAAACCGCCTTTTCGCATATGCGGCATACTACAGCCATTGAAAGTTCTCAACCATGAAGTTTATAAATTAATAACATGTTTGAAGTGTTGTTTTCCGCCAACGAACTAAAAACACTGTCGTGAAGCCATTAAATTTATCAAAGGTTGCCGTTTAAAGGAGTTAAACAGTCAATTAATACCCAAGCGTGGCTGAGCCTCGATAGATTGGTTCCGCCGGAGCGAACCGCGCGGTGCCGAAGACTTGGCGCCACCATAACTTTCGGTTGATAGAGTTGGCCGGCCGTGACGGCGAGGATCGGCGTCCCCCGAGGGCTGCCTGGCAAATGCTCGTCGTCTAATTGGTCGCTGTACGTCAGCCGCCGGCGGCGAATTTGACCGCTTCTTCCGCCGCCCGGATGAGAGCGCGCGCCTTGTTGCGGGTTTCCTGATATTCGGCTTCCGGCTCTGAGTCGGCGACCACGCCGCCGCCGGCCTGCACGTACAGCGTCCCGTCCTTGACGATGCCGGTGCGCAGCGCGATGCAGGTGTCCATGTCGCCGTTGGCGGCCAGATAGCCGATGCAACCGGCATAGATGCCGCGCCGGTGCGGCTCTAACTCGTCGATGATCTCCATCGCCCGGACCTTCGGCGCGCCGGAAACGGTGCCGGCTGGAAAGCCGGCGATCAGCGCGTCGACCGCCGTCATCCCGGGCGCCATCTCGCCCTCGACGTTTGAGACGATGTGCATGACATGCGAGTAGTTCTCGATGGTGAACTGCTCGGTGACCCTGACGGTGCCGATCTTGGCCACTCGACCGACGTCGTTGCGGCCGAGATCGAGCAGCATCAGGTGCTCGGCGCGTTCCTTCGGATCGGCGAGCAATTCTTCCGCCAGCGCCTTGTCCTCGGCCGGCGTGGCGCCGCGCGGCCGGGTCCCGGCGATGGGGCGGATGGTCAGCTTGCCGCCACGCGCCCGGACCATGATCTCCGGGCTCGAGCCGACCACCGCGAAATCCGCGAAATTGAGGAAGAACAGGAACGGCGAGGGATTGAGCCGCCGCAATGACCGGTAAAGGGCGAACGGCGGCAACGTGAAGGGCAGGGAGAACCGCTGCGACGGCACCACCTGAAAGATATCGCCGGCAACGATGTACTGCTTGGCCCGCTCGACCATGGCGTGATACTGCGCACGTGTCACGTTCGAGGCCGGTTCCGGCAGCGGCTCCATCGCCGCTGGCGCCGAGCGGCGATAGGGGACCGAGCGCTCGAAATCGGTGACGATGTCGGCGAGTCGGGTGCGCGCGCGATCGTAGGCCTCGACGGCATTGGCGCCGTCCGAGGGCCACACCGGCGTCATCACGGTGACCGTATCCTCGATGTTGTCGAAGGCGGCGATCACGGTGGGCCGCAGCAGAATGGCGTCGGGCAGCCCGAGCATGTCCGGGTTGTTGTCGGGCAGCCGTTCCATCAGGCGGACAAAGTCGTATCCCATGTAGCCGACCAGGCCGGCGGCCATTGGCGGCAACTCCGGCGGCAGCCGCATGCTGGTCTCGGCGATCAATGCCCGCAGGCTGGCGAGCGTCCCTGCCGCCTCGGCGACCGGGCAGGGCTGGAATGCGTCCGGTTCGAACCGAGCCTGTCGGTTGATCTCCGCCCGATTGCCGAAGCTGCGCCAGATCAGGTCGGGCTTGAGGCCGATGAAGGAATAGCGGCCGCGCACGGCGCCGCCTTCCACCGATTCCAGAAGAAAACTGTTCGGCCGGCCATCGGCCAGCTTCAGCATCGCCGACACCGGCGTCTCCAGGTCGGCGACGAAGGTTGCCCAGATGAGCTGCGGCGCGCCGGCTTCATAGCTGGCTTTGAAGGCTTCGAAGTCGGGGGCGGTTTTCATCGGGCGGCCTGATTTTTTACGATGCGTAGATGCGTAACGGGGAACGAAGACGAGACGGCAGGGGCCGGCGGACGCCTAGTTGAGCGTCTGCAACAGCTGCGGGTTGATCTCGACGGAATACCGCTGGCGCAAGCCCTCCGCCAGTTGCGTCATCGTATCCTGACGCGCCGCGTCGGCCAGGCTCTCGCGCACCTCTTGCCGCGCCTGTGCGTTCGCCGCCGGATCGGCGACCTCGACGGCGGCGACCTTGGCGACGAGGATGCCCGTGCCGTCCGGGACCCGAAAGCTTCCCCCTCGCGGGGTCTCGAACAGACGGTCGACGAACTCCGGCGGCAAATCCTGCGCCGTGTCGCCGCGGGTCAAGGGTTGCGTCGACCGAACCGTGAGAGTCTCGGCCGCAGCGATGGCCTCAAGGCGGGCGCCGTGCTCCATCCGCTCGGCGATGGCGGCGGCTGTCTGCTGGCTCAGGCGCCGTTTTTCGCGCGCCCGCCATGCCTGCTCGACCTCTTCGCGCACCGTTTCGAATGGCTTCACCGCCGACGGCGTCACGTCGTCGACGCGCAGGACAAAATACGTGTCGATCGACGACTCGACGAGCCGGCTTTGGCTGCCTTCCGGCGTGTCGAACGCCGTCGCCACGAACTCCGGCGGCAGATCGGCCACCTGCTCGCCATCGCCGCCGCCTCCGCTGGCGTCGACGGCCGGAAGGGTCCTGAGTGGGACGTCGAGCCGCGCCGCCGCCTCTTCCAGTGTCGCGCCGGCGGCCAGATTGTCCTGCAGGTCCTCGGTAAGCCGGATCAGCACGTCGATGGCCTGGTCCGCGGCCAACTCCCGCCGCAGCTCGGGGCGAACTTTGTCGAGGGTGGGCCGGTCTCCCGGCTTGACCTCGGTCACCGTGGCGACGTGCCAGCCGAGCGGCGACTGCACCGGGCCGATCACCGTGCCGACCGGCGCCGAGAACACCGGTTCGGCTAACGCCGGCAGGAGCTGGTCCTGGGTGACGTCGGTCAGTCTCAGGTCGTCCGCCGGCCGGCCCGAGACCTCGGCACCCACGCGGGCGAAATCGGCGCCGGCGAGGATGCGGCTCGCCGCCGCCCGCGCCGTCTCCGCGTCGGCGACGGTGAATTGCAGCACGGTCCGGCGTTCGGGCGTTGCCTGGGAGCCGATCCGTTCCGCGTAGAGGTCCTCGACCGCGGCGTCGGAGACGCGAACGCGCTCGATCAGGTCGTCGGCTCTGAGAATGATGGCCTTAAGGGCACGCCTCTCGGAGGCGGTGAAGAGGCCAGGGTTTTCGGCATGGAAGGCGCGCAAGGTCGGTTCGTCCGGCTCCGCGACGGCGGCGTCGGCGGCGGCGTCGGCAATGTGAACATAACGCGCGGTGCGCGTCTCGTTGCGATACCGATAAATGCCGTCGACGATCTCTGGCGGCAGCGTGACGCCCGCAGTGACGGCCTCCGTCAGTTGGCGGCGGACCACCGTCGAGCGGACGCGGGCGACATAAGCGGCCTCGGTCAGGCCGTTGTCGGCGAGGATGCGGCGGAACAGCGTGACGTCGAATCGGCCTTGCGAGTCATGGAAGCGTGGGTCGGCCTGGATCACTTGCTTGATCGCCTCGTCGCTCACCGCGAGCCCGAGATCGGCGGCGCCGACGTCGAGCAGCGTGCGGTCGATCATCTGCTGCAGCACCGACCGGTCGAGGCCGAATGCCCGCGCCTGTGCCGGATCGATGGCGCCGCCGAAAGCGCCGCTGAGTTGCCGCAACGTCGCCTGGTACTGATCGTTGAAGGCGTCACGGCTGACCGTCGTGTCATCGACCTTGAAAGCCCAGCGGGGATCCTGGCTCGGCATCAACACGTCGCCGATCCCCCACAAGAAGAAGCTGGCGATCAGCACGATGAACAGGATCTTCGCAACGAGGGTTTGGGCAAATTTACGCGAGGCCGACAACATGGGCGCGGGGGTCCTCAAAAGGGCGAACGGTCTGCCGGCCCGACGCGGGCCAAGCCGAACACGGGATGATAAGGAGACGGCGAGAACCGTTCAAGGGCGGGGCGTTAGCGGGCGGCGCTTAGGCGATCAGGCCCAGCTGTCCCATTCATGCGCGACACCGTGTCGTCGGCAGATATCCCGCAGCCGGTCGGTGGCGTTGGGATCGTTGGCGAGAAACTCCCGGGCGAGGGCGATCAGCAGATCGCCCCAGGCCTCGCGTTTCACCGATGTCCAGAACTCGTAGTCGCGGTCGCCCCAGAAAGCCTCGGTGGTCGGCCCCATGTCCTGGGTGTCGACGACGAACGCGCCGGTGTCGACGCGGACGCGCACGGAGCGGAATTCCTCGCCTTCCTGGCGGTAAAGTTCGAAACTCATCGATGCGCTCCTGGGACTTGACCCTGATCAAGCTGGACGGGCGGATTGGGCGCCCGCCAGCATATGTTGGACCTTTCGCCCGCCTATGCTAAACACCATGCGCGGTGCAAACACCCACTTTATCGCGCCTTGATCGCGCATGGCTGGGGAAACAGGGAGAGGACCAATGGCTCGACGCAAGCTGATTGCCGGCAACTGGAAAATGAACAAACTGCAGGACGACGGCGCCGATCTCGCCGATGAGTTGGCGGAAAAGATGAACGATGTCGGCGATGCCCGCTACGACATGGTGGTCTGTCCGCCGTTCACGCTGCTCGCCACCGTCCTCGATGCGGTCGAAGGAACGGCGATCGAAGTCGGTGGCCAGGACTGCCACATGAACGAGAAGGGTGCGCACACCGGCGACATAAGCGCCTGGATGCTCGAGGATCTCGGCTGCAGCCACGTCATCGTCGGCCACTCCGAACGGCGCACCGACCATGACGAAACCAACGAGATCGTGAAGGCAAAGGCGGACGCGGCCCTGGCGGCCGGCCTGACGGCGATTATCTGCATTGGCGAGACGCTGGAGGAACGCGACGCCGGTAAAACCATGGAGATTAACAAGTCGCAGCTCTCGGGTTCCATGCCGGCCGGCGCCAACGCCGAAAACGTGGTCATCGCCTATGAGCCGGTGTGGGCTATCGGTACCGGCCGCACGGCGACTCCAGAGCAGGCGCAAGAGGTGCACGCGATGATCCGCGCCGAGTTGAAGGCGGCGCTCGGTAATAGCGTCGCCGAAGAGATGCGCATCCTCTATGGCGGCTCGATGAATGCCAAGAACGCCGCTGAGCTTCTCCGCCAACCCGATATCGACGGCGGCCTCATCGGCGGCGCGTCGCTGAAGGCAGATGACTTTTTCACCGTCGCCGAGAGCTCCCCGCAGTAACGCGAAGCCCAAGGCGGCCCGCCATTCTTTCGTTGTAAGCGAACACGAGGCTCATGCTTAACATCCTGCTCGTCGTCCATCTGTTCATCGCCCTGGCGCTCATCGGCGTCATCTTGCTGCAGAAGAGCGAAGGGGGCGGCCTTGGCATCGGTGGCGGAGGTGGCGGCGGCGGCAGTGGCATGGGCGGCTTCATGACGGGGCGCGGGACTGCCAATCTGCTGACGCGGACGACGGCAATCCTCGCCGCCCTGTTCATCATCATGAGCTTGGTGCTGGCGAAGATGGGAGGCCGCGATTCCATCGGCGAATCGTTATTCGACACACCCGCGCCGGTGCGGTCGGAGCCGGTCGAGCAGGAGGTGCCGGAAGGGCCGACGGCGCCCATCGCCCGCTGACCTGAGCGTGTCCATCACCCGGCGGCTGCCGTGGCGCGAACTGGGCAGGGTGCGTTCGCTCAGCCGTAGTGAAAGGGACGGCGCGTGAATTCCGTTTCAACCGCGGTGGGGCTTTTGCTATACGCTGCCGGCCGATGACCCGGTATCTTTTTATCACAGGCGGCGTCGTATCCTCGCTTGGCAAGGGGCTCGCCGCCGCCGCCCTCGGTGCGCTGCTTCAGGCGCGCGGCTTCAGCGTCCGACTTCGCAAGCTGGATCCCTACATTAACGTGGATCCCGGGACCATGAGCCCCTACCAGCATGGCGAGGTGTTCGTCACCGACGATGGCGCCGAGACGGATCTCGACCTCGGCCATTACGAACGCTTCACCGGCGTCCCCTCGAAGCGCTCCGATTCCGTCTCAACCGGAAAAATCTATTCGGATGTCATCGCCCGCGAGCGCCACGGCGACTATCTCGGCGCCACCATCCAGGTCATCCCGCACATCACCGACGCCATCAAGGCGTTCATCGCCGACGATCTCAATGGCGAGGATTTCGTGCTGTGCGAGATCGGCGGCACGGTGGGCGACATCGAAAGCCTGCCGTTCCTCGAAGCGATCCGTCAGATGGGCAACGAGATGGGACGCGACCAGGTGATGTACCTGCATGTTACCCTGCTGCCTTACATTCCCGCCGCCGGCGAACTGAAAACGAAGCCGACCCAGCACTCGGTCAAGGAACTGCTCAGCGTCGGCATCCAGCCGGACGTCCTGCTGTGCCGCGCCGACCGGCCGATTCCGGAGGGCGAGCGGAACAAGATCGGCCTGTTCTGCAACGTGGCGTACGAGGCGGTGATCCCGGCCCTCGATGTCGAGACGATCTACCAGGTGCCGATCAGCTACCACGAGGAAGGTCTCGACGACCAAGTGCTCAAGCACTTCCGCCTCGAGGCGCCGGAGCCGGATCTGTCGGAATGGCGGCGGATCGTCACCCGGGCGACGAAGCCGGAGGGAACGGTCAAGATCGCCGTCGTCGGCAAGTACACCGGCCTGCTCGATGCCTATAAGTCCCTGTCGGAGGCACTGACGCACGGCGGCATCGCCAACAACGTGCGGGTCGATATCGAATGGATCGATTCCGAGATCTTCGAGAACGGCGCCAACCCGACACAATTGGAGGACGTCAACGGGATCCTCGTGCCAGGCGGCTTCGGCGAGCGCGGCGCGCTCGGCAAGGTGGAAGCGGTGCGCTTCGCCCGCGAGCGAAAGGTGCCTTATTTCGGCATTTGCTTCGGCATGCAGATGGCGGTGATCGAGGCGGCGCGCAACCTCGCCGGCATTCCGGATGCCGGGTCGACGGAGTTCGGGCCCTGCGAGGCGCCGGTCGTCGGCTTGATGACCGAGTGGTTGCGCGGCAACGAGAAGGAGCAGCGCAAGGCGGGCGGCGATCTCGGCGGCACCATGCGGCTCGGCGCCTACGAGTGCCTGCTCAAGCCCGAAACCCAGGCGCGCGAGATCTTCGGCGTTGACCGAATCGCCGAGCGCCACCGCCACCGCTACGAGGTCAACAACAACTACATCGGCACCCTGGAGCGCTACGGTCTCGTCTTCTCCGGCATCTCGCCGGACGGCTTGCTGCCGGAAATGGTCGAGATTCCCGACCATCCCTGGTTTTTCGGCGTCCAGTTCCATCCCGAACTGCGCTCGCGCCCCTTTGCGCCGCACCCGCTATTCACTTCGTTCATCTGCGCGGCGGTCGAGCAATCCCGCCTCGTTTGAAGCGGCGGCTTGGCTTGGCTATAGTCCCCCGCGCATCTCGTCATTAAGGAACGCCTGTCTTGACCGCACCGCATCACGTTATCGTCAACGGCCTCGCCATCGGCAACGACCTGCCGCTCGCGCTGATCGCCGGCCCTTGCGTCATGGAAAGCCGCGCCCACGCGCTGGAGACGGCGGGCGCCCTTGCCGACATGGCCGCGGCGCTCGGCATCGGCCTGATCTACAAGACCTCGTTCGACAAGGCCAACCGCACCAGCCTGCGGGGGGAACGGGGGCTCGGCATGGATGCCGCGTTGCCGATTTTCGCCGAGATCCGCGAGACCACCGGCTTGCCGGTGATCACCGACGTCCACGAAGCGGAGCAATGCGCGGCGGTCGCCGAGGCGGTCGATATCCTGCAGATTCCGGCGTTCCTCTGCCGGCAGACCGACCTGCTGGTCGCCGCCGCGAAGACCGGCCGCGCGTTGAACATCAAGAAGGGGCAATTTCTGGCGCCTTGGGACATGGCCAATGTCGTCGAGAAGGTGCGCCAGTCCGGCAACGATGACGTGATGCTGTGTGAGCGCGGCGCCAGTTTCGGCTACAACACCTTGATCTCCGACATGCGCGCGCTGCCGATCATGGCGCGCACCGGCTGCCCGATCGTCTTCGACGCCACGCATTCGGTGCAGCAGCCGGGCGGGCAGGGCACATCTTCCGGCGGCCAACGGGAATTCGCGCCCGTGCTCGCCCGCGCTGCTGTCGCTGTCGGCGTCGCCGCGGTGTTCATGGAAACCCACCCCGATCCGGACCACGCGCCCTCCGATGGCCCGAATATGATCCCGTTGGCCCAACTGCCGGAAATCGTTGCCTTCCTGCGTGACCTAGACAAGTCGGCGAAGGCGATGCCGCTGGCGGTGTAAAGGCGCCGAGCGATAGCGTTTGCACGGCATCCCAGAAAGCCCTGGACACATGCGGCCGTCTGTTTTAGACACTGCGGCCTTGCGTTCATTCAGACCCCGGTGTGGCACCTGCGATGTAGACCGAAATCCCCGTCTTTGGTGAGTGCGCGGCCCTTCAGGAGCCGACGGGCGGCGCAGTTTTCATGGATGTGTTTTTCTGTCTTATGGGTGTCCCGTGAATGGATCATTTTCATCTTCTGATCAACGCTGGGTGCGGCAAGCCGCTCCATAGCGAGGCTGCCGGCATCAACTTCATCCGCGACCTGGTCGCGCAGATCGACATGGAATTTCTCGCCCCACCGATGGCCAAGTACTGCACGCTTCCCGGCAATCGGGGCCTGACCGCTTTTGGACTGATTACCACCAGCCACGTCGCCCTGCATACCTGGGATGAAGCGGCGCCGGGCACACTGCAGCTCGACGTCTATTCATGCAAGTCGTTCGACGTTGACCGGGTGGTGGCGTTCGTTGAGGATCGGCTGGAAGCCTTCAATATCAGCCTGATGTTCCTCGATCGGGGAGCCGGCTTTCGCTTTATCGACTCCGACGACTTGCGGCGCATGCCTCGCGTGGCCGAACGGGTGACGGCCAACGCCTGACGGAATGAGCCGTTCAGGATAACGCCCGGGTGGCGAAATAGCCGCCCAGCGCCGAAGCGCCGGTGAGCACGCCGCCCCAGGTGACGTCGACAACCGTGACGATTACCGGCCAACCCTTCAACGTCGCGAGGTTGGTGAAATCGTAGGTGCCGTAGGCGATCAGCCCCAGCAGCACGCCATTGAGCAGGGCGAGCTTCCAGGATCCCTGGGCCAGCGCCGGGGCGATGGCGAAATAGACGATGCCAGCGACGTAGGCGAGGTAAAATCCGCCGGCGGCCACCATGTCGAACTGCTCGCGCAATAAACCGCCCAACTGCTGGGCGTAGAAATCCTTGGCGACGAAGCCGAGCCAGATGGCATCGATGCCGAGGAAGACCAACAAGGTTAGAACGTAAGCCTTGACGTATACCATGGCGGACCTCTCGCATGCTGGGCGTGATCACCAAACCGTTACGCCGCCGCGACCGGGCGGGATCAGCCGTCGCTTGACTTGACGTCGTGGCCCGCCACTTCATTGCTGAGTAGCAACGGAGGCAAGCTCACATGGACACCACCGAAAAACAAGTTATCGAAGAGCTGTTCGGCAAAATCCGCCACGTCGAGGCCGAAAGCGCGCCCCGCGACGCCGATGCCGAAGCTTATATCAAGAACCAGATCGCTCGCCAACCGGCGGCACCCTATTACATGGCGCAGACCATCGTCATCCAGGAGCAGGCTTTGGGCGCCGCACAGGCGCGTATCGAGGAACTCGAGACCGAACTGGCGTCGAAACCGGCCGGCGGCGGCAGGTTGCTCGGCGGCCTGTTCGGCGGCGGAGAACCGGCGCGGCCTCGGGCAGGCCGGGCCGGTCCGCGGACGGCCGCCGGCGCCGACCCGCGCAGTGTCCAACATGCCGACCCGCGGCAGCGCCAGGGCGGCGGTTTCCTCGCCGGTGCCGCGCAAACGGCGATGGGTGTCGCCGGCGGCGTCCTGCTCGCCAATGCGATCGGCGGCATGTTCGCCGGCGGCGAGGCGGAGGCGGCGGAACCGGCCGACGAGGGCGGGTTCGACGAGGGTGGCTTTGACGACGGCGGTTCGGATTTCGAATTCTAGGAAGGTCCGACGGAGCGTTACGGGGGTGGCGGAATAAGGATGCCGCCGTCCCTGTGGCGACTCAGATCATGACCTTGGCGTAGAACCGCACGCACGCATCGACGCTATTCCGTACGCCGTTCTGCTCGTTTCGGGTGAACGTCTCGAGCAGGGCCCGCCCGGAGCCCTGAAAGGTCCGGGCAAAGGCGGTATCGCCGATCAAATATCGGGCACGTTTGCCCAACCGCAGCCCCTTCCACGTGTACTCGTCGGCCAAGCTCCGTTGCTTGTCGGTCGACGCCGCTTCCTTCAATACGGCACCCCAAACCTTTAGCACCCCGGAGCAGGTCGCCAGCCGATGACCGAAAGCGGCATCGTCGGCCGCGGCAGGCGCGGCCGATATCGCGAGGAGGAGAAGGGCGAGCAAGAAGCCTCTCATGGCGGCGATTCCGGCTTTTCGTTATGGTTGGGGTGCAACTAATATAAGTCTTTTTGGCGAATTAAAGCAACCATAACGGGACAAAAGGGCAGGGCGGTTGGTTGTTCGGCCGGCCTCGGATTTTCCGATATCGATGTGCGCCGGTGTAAGCGTTTATTAACCAGTGCCGGCCTAGACAAAGCGGGGCGACGGGGCCTGAGCCTTGGTCCCGATCTTTGCACTAAGCGCGAAATTTATCTTTAATTTTTCCCGTAATGCGATAGTAAACGAAAGCGCGACTCCATGGTGCAGGCTTGGTTCATCGGCGGTGTGCTCCTGATCGCCCTTGAACTTATCGTTCCCGGCGGTGTGCTGGCACCGCTCGGTGCCGCGGCGTTGATCGTCGGCGGGCTACAGTGGGCCGGGATCGTTGGCGACTGGGTCACCGCGCTGACACTTTGGTTCATCCTGTCAATTGTCCTCATCATCATCTTCCGGGTCGCCTTTCAGCGCCTGATGCCAGGTGACGAATCGCGCGGCAGCGACGACGAAGACGCCGATGCCTATGACACCGTGGTCGAGGTCACCGAGACCATCGAGCGCGGCGGCGAGGGGCGGATCGCCTTTCGCGGCAGCACCTGGCCCGCCGTCTGCCACGAACGCACGCTGAACGCCGGCGAAAAGGCGACGCTGTTCTATCGCGACGGCGTGCGCTGGGTGGTGTCGCCGGAAAGCAAGACCATCGTCGAGCGCGCCCTGCGCCACCTGCGCCAGCTTCCCGCCGATATCGCCGACCGGCACACCTGAAAAAGGGAGAACGCCGTGCTGACCGTTATCACTGTCCTGTTTCTCATTGCCTTGTTCCTCGTCTGGCAGGCGGCGTGCGTCGTGCCGATGCGCGAGGCCTTCGTTATCGAGCGACTCGGCAAATTCCGCGCCGTGCTTGAACCCGGCTTTCACATCCTGATCCCGTTTTTCGATCGCATCGCCTACCGCCAGGAAATGCGCGAGCAGGTAATCGACGTGCCGAGCCAGGCCTGCATCACCCGCGACAACATGCAGGTGGAGGTCGATGGGCTGGTCTATCTCAAGGTCATCGACGCCAGCCGGGCCAGCTACGGTATCGAGGATTATCGCCGCGCTTCGGTGAATCTTGCGCAGACGACCATGCGCGCCGAACTCGGCAAGCTGGATCTGAGCCAGACTTTTTCCGAACGCGACACGTTGAATGACACCATTGTCCGCGAGATCGACAAGGCGTCGGATCCGTGGGGGGTGAAGATGCTGCGCTACGAGATCCGCAACATCACGCCGTCGGCGGAAGTCATCCACACCCTCGAAAAGCAGATGGAGGCGGAGCGCGAGAAACGCGCCGAGATCACCCGCGCCGACGCCGAACGCCAAGCGATGATCAACCGCTCCGAGGGCGAACGCCAGGAGGACATCAACCTTTCCGAGGGCGACCGACAGCGCCGCATCAACGAGGCGAAGGGCGAGGCGCGCGCCATCGCCATTGTCGCCGAGGCGACGGCGGCGGCGACGGACGCCATCGCGACGGCGATCAGGGCGCCCGGCGGCGACGCGGCGGTGCGCATGCGCCTCGTCGAACAATTCATCGAGACCATCGGCGACATCTCGGCCAAGGCGCGCGTCTCGGTGATCCCGCTGCAGTTGGCCAACATCCAGGGCTTCTTCCAGGGCTTGAGCGAGATGACCGACGCCATGCCGGCGGCGGCCGCCAACGGTGGCGAGGCGCCGTCGACCGCACCGCCGCGGGCCGCCTCCGGCAGCCGACAGCCGGCGGGCCTCTCATTCGGATTACCCGGCGGCGTGACCAGCAACGTGCCGCCGACGCGGGGAGACAACTGACATGGAACTCATCGATGCCCTCCTTGGCGACGGTTCGGTCGCCGCGCTGTTCAACCTTGCCGTCTGGGGCACCGTCTTCGCCGTGCTGCTGGTCAAGTTCGTTGCCAGCATCCGCCTGGTGCCGACCAAGCGCGCCTACGTCGTCGAACGATTTGGGCGCTATCACAAGACCTTGGAAGCCGGCTTTCACGCGCTGATCCCGTTCATGGACAAGGTCGAGTTCATCCTTGATCTGCGCGAGGAGGCGGTCGACGTGCCGCCGCAGGAATGCTTCACCAAGGACGAGGTCAAGGTGGAGGTCGACGGTGTGATGTACCTCTCGGTCGTCGATCCGGTGAAGGCCAGCTACGGCGTCACCGATTACAGTGTCGCGGCGATGGAGTTGGCGCAGACGACCACCCGGTCGGTGATCGGCACCCTGGAGCTCGACCGCACCTTCGAGGAACGCGACGTCATCAGCGCCCGCGTCGTCGACGTCATCAGCCAGGCGGGAGAGGTGTGGGGCATCCGTGTCCACCGCTACGAGATCAAGAACATCGCGCCGCCGGAGACCGTGCACCGGGCGATGGAGCGCCAGGTGACGGCGGAGCGCGAACGCCGCGCCCTGATCGCCCGCTCGGAAGGCGACAAGCAGAGCCAGATCAACCGATCAGAAGGCCGCAAGGCGGAGATGATCAACATCTCCGAGGGCCAGATGCAGCGGATGATCAACGAAGCGGAGGGCCAAGCGGCGCAGATCCGCGCGGTCGCCGACGCGACCGCCGAGTCGATCCGCAAGGTGGCGGCGGCGGTGCACGCCGACGGGGGCCAGGAGGCGGTCCGCCTGCAGCTCGCCGCGCGGTATCTCGACCGCCTGAAGGTCCTCGCCACGCACGACACGCAGGTGGTGCTGCCGGCCGACCTCACCGACTTCGACAAGCTGTTGGAGCCGTTCAACACCAGCGCCGTCGCGACGGCGGGGAACGGCGCGCGGGGGTGAGGCCCTCAGTGACAAATAGTGTGGGGGTACGAGATGAAAATTGGAGAATTGGTGCGGTCTTATATAACTAATATTCTCGATTACTGTGAGAAGTGCGATCCATCCGAATTCGACAGACTTATGGATCCAAAGTATTCAAAAGAAGTTTTCGGTTTATACTACC
>CAYWRP010000048.1:0-22075 GCA_964460955.1 uncultured Rhodospirillaceae bacterium
GATCCTCTGCTTCGTCGGTCCACCGGGCGTCGGCAAGACATCGCTCGGCCAGAGCATTGCGCGGGCCACCGGGCGTAAGTTCGTCCGCGCCAGCCTCGGCGGCGTCCACGACGAGGCGGAAATCCGCGGCCACCGGCGCACCTACATCGGCGCCCTGCCCGGCACCATCATCCAGAACATCCGCAAGGCCGGCACCCGCGACTGCCTGTTCATGCTCGACGAGGTGGACAAGCTCGGCGCCGGCTTCCACGGCGACCCCTCGTCGGCGCTCCTGGAGGTCCTCGACCCGGAGCAGAACGCCACCTTCCGCGACAATTACCTCGGCGTGCCGTTCGACCTGAGCAAGGTCTTCTTCATCGCCACCGGCAACGTGCTCGACCAGATCCCCGGCCCCCTGCGCGACCGCATGGAGGTCATCGACCTGCCCGGCTATACCGAGGACGAGAAGCTGGAGATCGCCAAGCGCTACCTCGTCGACCGCCAGCTCGAGGCCAACGGCCTGAGCGGCGAGCGCTGCACCATCACCGACGCCGCCCTCCGCGCCATCATCCGCGGCTACACCCGCGAGGCCGGCTGCCGTAATCTGGAGCGCGAGATCGGCTCGGTGTTCCGCCACATCGCCATGCGCAACGCCGAGGGGCACACCGAGCCGGTGACCGTCGCGCCGGACGATCTGCACGGCATCCTCGGGCCCCGCCGGTTCGAGAACGAGGTGGCGATGCGCACCAGCATCCCCGGCGTCGCCACCGGCCTCGCCTGGACGCCGACCGGCGGCGATATCCTGTTCATCGAGGCCGCCCGCATGCCCGGCAGCGGCAAGCTGACGCTGACCGGCCATCTCGGCGACGTCATGAAGGAGAGCGCGCAGGCGGCGCTCAGCCTGGTCAAGAGCCGCTGCCGGCAGTTCGGCATCGACGCCGATCTGTTCGAGAAGAGCGACATCCACGTGCATGTGCCGGCGGGCGCCATCCCGAAGGACGGCCCGAGCGCCGGCGTCGCCATCAGCGTGGCGCTGCTCTCCCTGCTCACCGAACGGTCGGTGCGCAGCGACCTGGCGATGACCGGCGAGATCAGCCTGCGCGGCCTCGTGCTCCCAGTCGGCGGCATCCGCGAGAAGGTGGTGGCGGCGGCGCGCGCCGGCCTGACCACCGTCATGCTACCGACGCGCAACCAGAAGGATATCGAGGAGGTCTCCAAGGACGCCCGCGAGGCCGTCCGTTTCGAGTGGATCGAGACCATCGACCAGGCCGCCGAGGTGGCCCTCGAAGCCGACTCGCGCCAGCCGGCGGTGCAGCGCCAGGCGGCGACCTCCTGATCCCTGGCGCCGCCGGGCGGTGCCGGTTACACGGCCGCCGTCAGGCCGCTTCGACCTCCTGCTTCGCCGGCGGCGCCGGGATGATCTCGTGTTCCATCAGCAGCCGCGTCGCGTGCTGCGCCTCGGCGATTGCCCGGCGCGCCGGGCAATCGCCTCCGCCTCGGTCAGGCTGACCTGGGCGATGCCTTGACGCTGCGCCTCCATGGCCGTCGCCACGGCGACCCGCACGTAGACCCGCCATTCGTCCATCCGCGGCAGCACGTTCTCGTCCGAGAGGTCGGTCTCGTCGACGCAGGCGGCCAGTTCCTTCGCCGCGGCGATCGCCATCTCGTCGCTGATGGTGCGCGCCCGGACATCGAGGACGCCACGGAAGATCGCCGGGAAGCCAAGC
Source organism: uncultured Rhodospirillaceae bacterium (assembly GCA_964460955.1). Lineage (GTDB taxonomy): Bacteria > Pseudomonadota > Alphaproteobacteria > Rhodospirillales > Defluviicoccaceae > Defluviicoccus. The sequence continues at coordinate 1,707 of CAYWRP010000048.1, forward strand.
GAGTTGTTGACCTGGTTGGCAAAATCGCTGCGCCCGGTGCAGACGATGCGCGCGCCGGCCTCCTTCGCGTCCCACGGCCAGATCTCGGGCACCGGGTTGGCGCAGGCGAAGACCACCGGGTCCCTGGCCATGGTGCGGATCCAGTCTGGCTTGATGACATCCGGGCCGGGGCAGGCGATGGCGATGCAGACATCCGCGCCGCGAATGGCGTCCGGCGGACCGCCGGCGATCCTTTCGGCGTTGGACTCCGTGCAGACCCGCCACTTGTCGAAGAAGTGTCCGCGCGCCTCCTCGATGTCGCGCCGCCCGGGATGCAGGGTGCCGGTGCTGTCGCAGGCGACGACATGCCTTGGGTCGAGGCCAAAGCGGGTCAGCAGCCGATAGGTGGCGACGTTGGCCGCCCCCATGCCGATCATCGCCACCTTGACGTCGGCGATGTCCTTGCCGACCGCCGTCAGCGCGTTGATGAGGCCGGCGAGGACGACGGTCGCCGTCCCCTGCTGGTCGTCGTGCCAGACCGGGATGGTCATCTCGGCGCGCAGCCGGTCGAGAATGGCGAAGCATTTTGGCTGCGAAATGTCCTCCAGGTTGATGCCACCGAAGGACGGCTCGAGCAGTTTCACCGTCTCGACGAGGGCATCGGGATCGGTGGTGCCGAGGCACAAAGGCACCGCGTCGACGCCGCCGAGGTACTTGAACAACAGCGCCTTGCCTTCCATGACCGGCAGCCCGGCCTCGGGGCCGATGTCGCCGAGGCCGAGGACACGGCTGCCGTCGGAGACGACGGCGACGGTGTTACCCTTGTTGGTGTGGCGGTAGACGAGCTCGCGGTCGGCCTGGATCGCCTTGCACGGCGCGGCGACGCCGGGAGTGTACCAGATGGCGAAATCACTCAGGTCGCGCACCGGGCACTTCGGCAGCACCTGCACCTTGCCGCGGTAGTAGGGATGCAGGCGGATCGCCATCTCGGCGGGGGCCTTGGCTTTGTCGAGGTGTTGCTGGGGGGTCGACATGACGCGCCTCCTCTGAGGTCAGGGGATCGGGGGGGGATCGCGCGTCGGTGTTTCTTCCCGGGCTCGGGTTCCGCTTCGACCGGCGAGCTGTCTCGGCGAGCGACTCCCGTTAAACACCTAACAATTATACGCTCATTGCCGGCGATCGGCAATTTTCGATCGCGTACGCCATCGATGGCGCAACATTAGGAAAGGTCGATTCCGGCACCCGCCCGACGCCACGGAACTCAGCTAAACCATTATTTTATTTCATAAATATCAATTTTTGCGCGCGCGGCGGACGGAAAATGTCGTCATTTGTCGTCAAATGTCGTCATTTTTGCCGGTAACTCATTGAAATTCCTTGCATGCCAATGTCGTCAAATGTCGTCATTTTTCGCCCCCGCTGTCGTCAAATGTCGTCATTTTATTGGCATCACTTCCACGCCGGCAACGAAACAAAAAATGAACATACCGGATCCGGCGGAAACCTTCAACGCGTTTAACGTCGGGCCAATGCGCGGGCGGGCGTCCCGTCGACCGAGCGAGCCTTGATCCGGCGGCCTCGCAGGCCTAGAACCACGCCTGAGGAAGGGATCAATGACGCGGACGTTTCATTTCATCTCCGGGCTGCCGCGCTCGGGCTCGACGCTGCTGGCGGCGCTGTTGCGGCAGAACCCGCGCTTCCATGCCGGCATGTCGGGGCCGGTGGCGAGCCTGTTCGAGGGCGTCGTCGCGCAGGTCTCGGCCGGCTCGGAGCTCGCCAGCATGGTCAACGACGCGCAGCGGGCGCGCATCCTGAAGGGCCTGTTCGACAGCTACTACGCCGACCGTGACGAGCCGGTGATCTTCGACACCAACCGCGCCTGGACGGCGAAGATGCCGGCGCTGATGCAGCTGTTCCCCGGCTCGAAGCTGATCTGTTGCGTGCGCGACATCGCCTGGATCATGGACTCCATGGAGCGCCAGTTCCGCCGCAACGCCTTCGAGAACACCCGGCTGTTCAACAATCCGGGCGAGCGGGCCACTGTCTATACCCGCATCGAGGCCCTGGCGCACGCCAACCGCCTGGTCGGCTTCCCCTATCACGCGCTGCGCGAGGCCTGCTGGGGCGACAACGCGGAGCAGCTGGTGATCGTCGACTACGACCTGCTGGTCAACCGGCCGGCGGAGGTGTTGCCGCTGATCTACCGCTTCATCGGCGAGGAGCCCTTCGCCCATGACTTCGAGGCGGTCGAGTACGACGCGCCCGACTTCGACGCCCAGCTCGGCGTCAGCGGCCTGCACAAGGTGCATCCCAAGGTCGGCCCCCGGCCGCGCGAGACCATCCTGCCGCCGGACCTGTTCGAGCGCTACGCCAACATGGCGTTCTGGCGCGACCTCAAGAACTGCCGCGCCTACCGCATCGTCAACCAGCCAACCCCGACCGACGGCGCGCCGCGGACGTTGTAGCGCGGTCGAATCGAGCAACATGACTTCCCTGTATGAAGGACTTCCTTCGCTCAAACAGGGAATTTATTCTTATTTCAAATTCGTGTAGTCTTTTCGCGTTTGCAACAAATAAGCGGCAACGCGGGATACTCCAAACACGCCGCGCCTCCGGAAGGAGCGAGGCAGCCGGAAGAAGGGGGGGGCCCGAGCCGCGCTTCAGGTTTGGAGGTCTCTTCCCATGGCACTCATTCTCGTCAACACCACCACGGACGAGGCGGATGGCAGCATCACCGACGGCGACACTTCGCTGCGCGATGCCATCACCCTTGCCGCCCCCGGCGACACCATCACCTTCGCCGACGGCCCCGGCGAGGCGTTCGAGGACGGCGGCACCATCCAACTCGACCGGGCGTTGGGCCAGATGGTCATCGAGACCGACCTTACCATCAATGGCGACCTCGACGACGACGGCACGCCGGATGTCACCTTGGACGCTCAAGGCAACGGGGGCATTCTTAACGTGGTCAATGGCACCTCGAACCTGAATGGTCTCACGATCACTGGCAGCCAAGCCACTCCGGATTTTTACGGAGGATTTGCGGGAGCGCTTTCTATCCAGTCGGGAGCGCATTCCAATATTTCCAATTGTCGAATTGTAGAAAATATAGATGGTGCGATCGCGAATGCTGGAACAATCTCGATAAACAATACTGATATTTTATCTAATGAAGTCGGATATTTTGGAAGTTTTGGCGGTATACTGAATATTGGAACAGCATACATTTTTAGTTCTAATATAGAAAAAAACAATCAATATTATTCTCTTTCATCTGGCAGCATAGGAACTGGTGCAATATTAAATGAAGGAGAAATGCATCTTGAAGGTGTCACCGTGTACCGTAATCGCGGATCAGTTTCAAACTATGGCGATTTATCTATTGTAGACTCAATAATTACTAAGAATGTTTCATCTGAAAGAAATGCTGGGATTTCCAATTCTGGCAACCTGTCGCTCATCAATACGACAGTGTCTGACAATCTTACAGGTTATGGCGGCAACGGCGGTATCAGTAACGGCGGCAACGCGATCCTGATCAACGCAACGCTTTCCGGAAACACTGTTGGCTTTGGTGCCGTTGGCGGCTTTGCGAATTTCGGGACGGCAACGTTCATCAACAGTACCGTCACTGGTAACTCGTCGGAGCCTACTAATTACGAAGGAGTCGGTGGAATCTCCGCTTCGCCATCAGCGACAACCACCCTGATCAACTCGATTGTTCTCGGCAACGAGGGCAGAGTAAAGGAAATCGACGGCGACCTGACACTTCAGGGCGGCAACATCGTCGGCGAGACGATCTTCGACGGTGAGACCGCCGTCCGCTTTGGCGTGACCGCGGCGGAAGTCTTTGAAAGTACCGTCGACAACAACGGCGTCGCGGCGGGCGAATTGGCGGATAATGGCGGCGGCGTGCCGACCATCGCCTTGAGAAATGACCCTGCCAATCCCGCGATCGATGCCGGCACCGGCGCGCTGCCGGCGGACGACTTCGACCTCGACGGCGACGGCGACACGGCCGAGCCGCTGCCGGTCGACGCGCGTGGCCCCGGCTTCGCGCGCGATGTCGACTCCCCCGGCGCCGGCGCCACCCCCGACCTCGGCGCCTTCGAGGTGCAGGAGAGCGCCGAAATCGGCACGACGATCGAGATCGAGGCGCGCGGCACGCCGGCGGCGGGGCTGTTCCCGAGCCTGAGGGTTTTGCTCGATAACACCCTCCTCGACAGCGTGACCGTCGGCGCGACCGAACAGACCTACACGTTCGAGTTCGCCGGGCTCGACATCGAGGATGCCTCGAAACTGGAAATCCGTTTCGCCAACGATGTCGTGGTCCGCGACCCGGGGACTGGCGCCAAGCTGGAGGACCGCAACCTGTTTGTCACCGAGGTGACGATCAACGGCGAGGAGGTGCCGATCAACGGGAACGCGGCGGTCATCTACGAGCGGTTGGCGCCCAATCTCAACGACATACCCGGCCAGACCATGCTGTTCTGGAACGGCGACCTGGCGGTCGATCTCGACGCCGTGTTCTCGTAACGGGCAAAGCGGCCTCGGGCCGCGGTCAGCGGCGGCGGTCGACGCAGTCGTAGGCGAGGATGGCGCGGAAGTTGCCGCCGGCGCCAGGGTCGAGATCGCCGCTCAGCACGGCGTCGCGGCCGAACTGGGCGCAGTGGTCGCGCGCCTGGCTCTCGATGCCGCCGCCCAGGCCGAGCAGCGGCTTGCGGATCCAGATGCCGTGCGGCGAGGCATCGACGACGCCGCCGCCACAGCCGGCGAGACCGAGGAAGGAGAGGGCGATGAGCCCGGCGGCGAAACGCCGCGCGCGGCGGCGCGCGTGATGCCCGGAAAGACTTGACGGGCTTCTCCGCCGTGCCAACCTCTTGCCTATCAATCCCCGACCAACTCCGATCCCGTCGCCCGCGCCATGGTGAGGACATTTATGAACTTTTTCCGCGTTCTGCTCAATCCGCAATCGGAGGAACAGGAACTGGGCGAACGGCTGCAGGTCAGCGCGGCGGCCAATGTCCTGCAAGTCGGCGAGTTCCAGTTTCTGCAGCTCGCCTACCACGAGTGGTTCGGCGAGGATTTGCCGGAGGCGCTGGTCTCGCGCCTGTTCTCCCGCTACATGGTGCATGACGAAGTGCCGCACTGGGCGCGCCATTACGCGCGGCTGATCCTCACCCGCGACAAGCTCGGCAAGCTCGACGCCGACGATCCGGCCTATCACCGCTATGACAGCGAATATCAGATCACCCTGCCGACGGGGATGCGCCATTTCCTTGCCGCCGCCGGCATTATCGCCTTCCTTCTGATCGGCGCCATCGCCATCGCCTCGCAGGTGGCCAAGCCGACCTCGATCCTGCCGCCGTATTTCGAGGACCGCGACCTCAAGGTGCCGGCGGTGCCGAACGGCGACTGATCCCTTCCCACGCGGCGGTCGCGGCATATTGCCAGAGCCGGGAACGGCGGCTAAGTTCATGCCATGTTCGAATTCACCGGCGACCTGGAACCCCTGGTCAATCTGATCTTTCTGCTCGTCACCGGCGGCATCGCCGTGCACGCCATCCGCCACCGAAATCCGGAAGGCGGCGGCGATTTCGTGCATCTCCTGTTCGGCTGCATCGCCGCCGTGTTCTTCTTCATGGTGTTGTTTCAGGACGTGCTGGGCGTCGTGCAGTTCTAGCCGGCCAAGACCGGCCGCCCCGCCGTCATGGCTTGTACATCCGCTGCTCGGCGTCGATTTCCGGCACCCGCAACACGCGCTCTGATTCCGGCAGCTGCAACTGTTGGTGCAGATAGATGGCGCGGTTGCGCACCGTCGACGGCTTGACGTTGCCATAAAGGATCTTGTGAACCAGACCGGGCCCGTCGACCGTCCCCTCGTCCACCCGGATCGATTGGATGTAGTCGGCGAGCGCCTTTTCGTACTGGCCCGTCCGGTCGTAGAGAATACCGCGGTTGGCATAGGCCGCCGCCAGCACGCCGCGCCCCGTCGGGTCATCCGGCCGCAGCGTCTCGGTCATGTAGTCGATCAGGTAGGTGAACTCGGCCTCGGCGTCGGTGAACCGCTGGCTCTGCAGAAAGGCGATGGCGCGGCCCATCAGCGCGCCGCGATGGTCCGGCTGCGCCTGCAGGGCCTTGTCGAACCACTCGATGGCCTCCTCGTATTCGCGGTCGCTGAGCAGGATATCGCCCTTGCGGACCTCGTAGTCGCCGGGCGGCGCGGCGGCAAACTGCTTATAGACCGTATAGCCGCCGACGGTGACCACCAGCAGAATCGCCATGTAGATGATGAAACGCCGCAACACCCCGGGGTTCATGGCGCACCGTAAAGTCTGTCGAAGATGACGTGCACGTACAGGACGGCGAACACGAAGCACAGCAGGCCGGAGGTGAAGCTGGCGCGGCCGCGCAATGCTCGCTGCGCCTCGGGCTCCACCGGGGCCCCCGATTTGCGCTGGGCACGCCGCACCGACAGCACGTAGATCAACTGGCGGACGGGGAAAAACAGGGCGAGGCCGAGCAGCACGGTCCACACCCAGCGACCCTCGGCGGAAAACAACCAATCCAATGTCTTTTTTCTTCCTTCACGTCTCGGGCACCACGGCGCCAGCCGACACGATACACCCGATGGCCGCCGTCTGACCACCCGTTAGCCGCGCAACGCCGATGCGAGCAGCGCCGTATCCCGTTGCGGCCGGGCCGACAGCTTGAGACCGGTGCTGGCCCCGCCGCAAACGAGGCCGTCGTCGCCGACGGCGACGAAACCGGCGGCGACCACCGTCATCGGCCGCAACGCCTCGGCGACGTAGCGGTGGGCGAATTCGCGTGGAAACAGGATCGGCGCCTCGCCGGCCGGCGTCTCGACGATGATATATTTCATAGATCTTGCCTCCTCCAGGGCCGTCGCGCGCGTGCCCGGTCGCAGCTAGAAAACTTCCTTGGCGTAGGGCGTGGAGTCGCTCGCCGCCCGCGCCTCGCCAAGGGTGCGGATCCCCGCCTGTTCCAACAACGGGACCAGCGCGAGCAGCACCTCGGCGGTCGTCAGCGCGTCGCCAAGCGCGGTGTGGCGGCCGCCGACGGAGATTCCGAGTCGGTCGGCGACCCGCTCGAGGGTGTTGTCCTGCTGATGCCGATTGACCAGATACTCGAGGCGCAGGGTATCCAGCAGCGGATTGTCGAAGCGGAGATCCATCTTCTCCGCCGCGTTGCCGATGAAGCGCATGTCGAAATCGGTGTTGTGACCGACGATCACCGTTTCGGCGCAAAAAGCATGCAGCGCCGGCAGCACGTCTTCGATTCGCGGCTGGCCACGCAGCATTTCCTCGCTGATCCCGTGGATGGCGTAGGATTCGTCCGAGATCGCCGCCTCGCGCGGATTGACGAAGGTGTCGAACACCTCGCGACGCAGGATCCGGCCGTTGATGATGCGGACGGCGCCAATCGCGATGATCTCGTCGCCGCGCGACGGGTGCAGGCCGGTGGTCTCGGTGTCGACCACCGTGTAGTTCAGCGCCGCGAGCGGCACGTCGCTCCAGTCGGCGATGCCGGTGCGCGCCGAGCCGAGCCGGAAGTCGAAGGCGTGCTCCGCCGCGTCGCCGCCCTTGCCGGCGGCGATGGCCTCTTCCTGATCGCCCATCGGCAGCACGATATGCACCTGCGGCCGGCTGCCCGCGCCGCCCGGATGCGTCCAGATGGCGCCCGAGTGGCGCTCGATCACCTCGAAAAGGCTCATCGACGCGCCATGCAGATCGGTGAACACGTTGCGCATGCCCCAGCTCCGCAACGCCTCCATATGCAGTGGCACGCCCGTCCATTCGAGGATAAGCGCCGCCGATTCGGCGTGCGTCTCCATGCGCAGATGCAAATCCTCGGCGTTGGAGAACAGGCGCAACTGGTTGATGAGGAAGATATGGCAGCGGGCGATGGCGTAGCTGTCGGCCTTCAGGCGCACGGGTTCCAGCGGCACGCCGACGTCCATGCTGATACCCAACAGGGATTGCACGTGGCGTTCGATGGCGGCGACCAGATCGGCGCCGACGATGGTCTGCTGCGGCCAGCGGTCTTCCAGTTCGCGGCTGATCCGATCCTCGATGCCATCCAGCGGCTCGCTCAGCTTCAGGACCTCTTGGTCGATGACCCGATGAAAGTGGCGCAGGTCGTCCGGCTCCATTTCCGGCGACTCGAGGATGGTTTCGATGGCGGCGCGGATGCCGGATACCGCCGAGCGTTGCGCCTCGATAAGATTCCGGAACACCAGCGCGCGGCGGGCTTCCCGCTGCACCCGGTCGGTGACATCGTCGAAGGTCAGGATATAGCCGTGCCACTGACGGCCCTTGCCGGAGATCGGCACGAGATGGACATTGAGCAACTGATCGCCGGCGCGCGTGGCCAGGAACGGCACCATCTGCAGCGTCTCGCCGCGCTGGCGGGCATGCACCAGGGCCATCTGGGCGTGACGGATCTGCCCCTCCGCCAACAGGCTGTGGATCGACCGCCCGAGGCCGATCCAGTCGCCGACGCCGCTTTCGCGCGCCGACCCCTCCAGCATGTCGCGCGCCTGCTGGTTATAGAGCAGAACGCGGCCTTCCATGTTGCAGACGACGACGCCCTGCGTCAGCTTGGCCATCAGCGTCGCCAGGGTGTCGCGCTCTTCCTCCAGCGCCGCCGCCGCCTCGTTGATGCGCGACTCGACGTTGGCGCGCAACGCCTCGAACCGTTCGCCGAGCACGCCGACGCCGGCGACGAGATCCTTGACCTCCGCCGGGCCCTCGGCGGTGGAGGCATCCGGCCGATGGGCGGGATTGCTGAGCGCGATGATGCGCGCATCCTCGGCCAGCGCCTTCATCGGTTCGGCGTAGCTCTTGTACATCGAGTGAATGGCGAGCAGGACGAGGACCAGGGTGACGATGAAAGCAATGATCAGTTTCGGCGCGACCTCGCCGAGCACGCCGATGGCGGCGGCCTGCGACGGCTCTGCCAACTCGACCCAGGCCAGATAACCGAAGCCCGCGAAGGCGCAGAGGATCAGAATCGCGACAATGGCGAACGTCGCCAAGGTTCGTTGGCTCACCGAGCCACTCTCCTCCCAATTTGCTTCTCGCTTGGCGATTTCGACGCGCCGCCAGCGGGCGGCGCGCCCGTTCGCGGTTCTGTTCGACGCCCGCCGACCATGGCCGACGCCGCGAGGGCAGCCAGACTTACCAACGCCGCATCATTTCGCCTCGCCGGCGTTATCGCAACGGAAAACGTGGCACCGGGGCGGATCCGCCGCCGCCGCGTCGCCGCCCGCCCGCCTGAAAGAAAAAAAGGGGAACAAGAGCCCAGGCCCCCTTCCCCTTCATGAAGGCGAATGCCGGCCGGCCCGAACATGGCCGACCGGCAACGCGAACGCGCCGCCTATTCGGCGGGTTTGCCGGCTGGCGTGACCTCCTCGACGAGTTCCTGAACCTCCGTCGTCGGGATGGTCGACATCTCCATCCTGTAGGCGAGGAACCACATCATGAACACGCCGAGGATCCAGAAGAGAACCTGCCAGGCCCAGATCGACGGGATGCCGAACAGCCAGCCTTCGACGCCGGCGTCCGGCGCGCCGAAGATATCGTTGCCGATCACCGCGCCCGGCCCGATGGCGAAGAACATCCAGCCCAGGGTGATGATCCAGGCGACCGGGATCAGTTTCCTCTTCGAGGCGGGGAAGCCGGCATGGTCCTTGAGGAACTTGTGGTAGGTCATCCGGTGCGCCAAGGCCTGCTCGCTCTGCGTCATCGCCGAGACGATGAAGCAGACGGCGATGTTAGCGAAGATGCCCCAACCGGCCGAGTGGATGGTCAGCGGCCAGCGGCCCCAAGGCAGCAGGTCGCCGAAGATCGCCGTGCCGATGCTGTCGGTCATGGTGACGCCGATGAGGCCGGCGATGAGGCCGGCGACGGCGCCCTGGCGGGTGATCCAGGGGATCCAGCACACCGCCGCCAGGCTCGGGAACATCTGGAATCCGAAGGCGACGGCAATGCCGCCCAGCAAGACCAGGGCGTCCTCCGAGAAGGTGGAGACGAACAGGGCGATGATGACGACCAGTCCGACGCTCACCCGGCCGAAGGTCTTTTGCGCCAGGTGGCTGGCGTTCGGGTTGATGTAGCGCCGGTAGAAGTCGCGGGTGAAAATGCCGCTCGCCGTCGAGACGTAGGCGGTGCCGGTCGATTCCATCGCCGCGAAGGCACAAACCGCCAACAAGCCGACCAGCCAGGGAGCCGACTCCGCCAACAGGTTGAAGTAGTGGGGGACAATGGAGTCCGGGTTCGCGGCGATCGATTCCGGAAGCGGCAGCATGCCGTTATTGGCCGCCGCGAACGCCGCGACCTCCGGCAATTGCAGGGGGATGCCGGCGGCATTCAGGGATGGCGACGCGCCCAGCAAATGCGCGCCGAGGCCCTGGAACGCGGTGAAGAAGAACATGATGCCGCCGATGGCGAACGACGAGGCCCAGACCTGCTGCGGCGCGAACGGCTTCGGATTGGTGTTGGAGAATGACCACATGGTGAATGCCGGCGAGGCCTGGATGCCCATCAGCGCGAACATGTAGGTCAGGATCATGACACCGGTCCATAACCCGCCAACCGGCGTCTCGACGCCGAGGCCGGCGGTGAATTGGATGACACCAGGGATCGCCAGATAGGCATTGTAGCCATCCGGCGTCAGTCCCCATCGGCCGTCGTCCGACTGCCCGAGCACGGCGAGCCCGTTGACGAAGGCGTCCATGCTGCCGAGCGCGTCAATGGCGATGAAGCCGACGATGATGATGCCGAGGCCGAGCAGGATACACTGGATCGTTTGCACGTAGGCCACCGCCTTGAGGCCGCCCGACGCGACGTAGACGAGAACGACGAGGGCGAACAGCGTCATGCCGAGCACCTTGCTGATCAGCCCGTCGGTGACGACGCTGAACAGGAAGCCGGCGGCGCCCAACTGCACGCCAAGATAGGGAATGGAATACAGCAAGGCGACGATGACCGTCAGGGCGCGGATCGTATCGCTCTTGAAGTAATCGCACAGCATCTCGCCCGGCGTCACGTATCCGTAGCGCTTGCCCAGCATCCACTGACGTTTGAGGAACAGGACGCCGGTGAACGGAATGGCGATGGCATAAAATGACGCGTAGGCATATTGAAAGCCATCGCGGTAGACGAGGCCGGGATGGCCCATGAATGTCCAACCGGAAAACGACGCGGCGGTGGCGGCGAGAACGAACACCCACAATGGCAGCGCTCGCCCGGCGATGAAATAGTCGCTCGCGGTCTTCGACTGGCGCATGCCGACAAAGCCCCAATAGAGGCAATAGCCCCAATAGAGACTCAAGAAGACCAGGAGCCAAATCACTTTGGCTGACACATTATCCTCCCTAGATGAATCATGGATGCAGCCGAACGGCACGCCCGGCCTCGATGCGAACGGTGACGGTACCGCTTATTTCACGCCCCTCGGACGTACCGTCCGACAGGGGCTTCGCCTTGCGCCGCGGGGAAGATCAAAGAGACCGGCGGGGGACGCTACCGATAATCCCAGGACGGTCCTTGAGCGTCGACACTTAAAGAGTTTTTATGTGCCGGTTTTGTCCTCACCGGCTTCGCCGACGCCTATTCCTCCCATGTGCGACGCAAATGCCACCAAAGTCGACCCCGTCACCACAACGCGGAAGCGGATAGCACGATCACCTCGCTGGCACAACGTTTCCATCGGCCGGAAAAGTCGGAAATTCGGTACACCGCGGTGTGTCGGCAAAAAAAGGGGGAAGAGGCTGCCCTCTTCCCCACGCCCGGTCAGGCGATTCGAGTGATTTGGGCGCTTAGACGCCCGGCTTTTCGAGCGACGTGTCGCCGATATCCTCGACCAACGCCTCGACCTCTTTATCGGGAACCTTCGACATCTCCATCTTGTAGGCGAGGAACCACATCATGAAGACGCCCAGCACCCAGAACAGGATCTGCCAAGCCCAGATCGACGGGATACCGAACAGCCACCCATCGCGGCCGGCCCCCGGCTCGCCGAAGACCCAGTTGCCGATCACCGCGCCGGGGCCGATGCCGAAGAAGAACCAGCCCAATGTCAGCGCCCAGGCGACCGGCTTCAGACTGCGCTTGCTGGGCGACAGGGTGGCGTGCTCGCGCAGGAAGTTGTGGAACTTCATCCGATGCGCCAGTTGCTGTTCGTTCTGCGTCATCATCGAGACGACGATGCACACCGCGAGGTTGAAGATCATCCCCCAGCCGGCGGAGTGAATGGTCCACGGCCAGCGGCCCCACAGATCGATGCCGACCGCCTGCAGCATGGTCAGACCGAAGCTCTCGGTGAAGATGACGCCCAGCAGACCGGCGATGAGGCCCCAGGTCGCCCCCTGGCGGGTTATCCAGGGCATCCAGCACACGGCCATCAGCGGCACCCACATCTGGAAGCCGAAGGCGACGGCGAGGCCGCCCAGCAGCACCAGGGCGTCACGCGAGTAGGTGGCGACAAGCAGCGCCGAGAGCACGATGAAGGCGACGCCGAGGCGGCCGAACAGCTTCTGCGTGACGTGCCCGGCGCTCGGATTGAGGTAGCGCTTGTAGAGGTCGCGCGTCAGCATGCCGCCCGCCGTCGACATGTAGGCGGCGCCGGTCGACTGCATCGCCGCCAGAGCACACACCGCCAGCAGGCCGATCAGCCAAGGCGCCGAGTCTTCCAACAGGTTGAAGTAGTTCGGAACGATCGAGTCCGGGGCCGCCGATATATCCGGTATCGTCGTCGTGCTGATCGCCAGGCCCGCTTCATTGACCAGCGGGTTGCCGCCGAGGAAGTGGGCGCCGATACCCTGAAAGGCGGTGAAGAAGAACAGGATGGCGCCGATGCCGAAGGCCGACGCCCACACCTGCTGCGGCGCGAACGGCTTCGGGTTGGTGTTGGCGAACGACCACATGGTGAACGCCGGCGCCGACTGGATCCCCATCAAGGCGAACATGTAGGTGAGAATCATGATGCCGGTCCACAGACCGCCGACGGGGGTTTCCTTGCCGAGGCCGGCGGTGAACTGGATGACCCCCGGCACGGCGAGATAGGAGTTATAGCCATCGGCAGTCGCGCCCCACTTGGCAACCTCCGGATTGGCGCCCAAGCCGGCCAACGCATTGTTCAGCGCATCCCAGCCACCAAGGGCATGCAGGGCGATGAAGCCGGTGATGATGATGCCGACCCCCAACAGGATGCACTGCACCGTGTCGACGTACGCCACCGCGCGCAGACCGCCGGAGGCGACATAGATCAGCACGACCAGCGAGAGCAGCCACATGCCGAAGTTTTGCGGCACCAGGCCGTCGGTCAGCACGTTGAACAGAAAGCCGGACGCGCCGAGCTGCACGCCGAGGTAGGGGATGGAGAACAGCAGCGCCACGAGAACCGTCAGGATGCGGATGCCGTCGCCCTGGAAATAGTCGGACAGCATCTCGCCCGGCGTCACGTAGCCGTAGCGCTTGCCCAGCATCCATTGCCGCTTGAGGAAAACCACCCCGGTGAACGGAATGGTGATGGCGTAGAACGACGCGTAGGCGTACTGGAAGCCGTCTCGATAGACGAGCCCCGGATGCCCCATGAATGTCCATCCGGAGAACGATGTCGCCGTCGCCGCGAGCACGAACACCCATACGGATAGTTGCCGACCGGCGATGAAGTAGTCACTCGCCGTCTTTGCCGTCCGGGCGCCCTTGATCCCCCAGAATATACAGTAACTCCAGTAGAGTATGACAAACGCAAATAGCCAGTAGACTTTTGCCGCAATCTCCAAGACTAGGTCCTCCCTTCAAAGACAGTAGGGTCTCCTCCGCCTGCGACGCCGTTGGCGCCGGTCAGCGGATGTTTGTGCTCCCCACGGACGACGGGGCGTCCGCCCTCCTCCGCGAGACCGTCAGCAACGTCAAGGAATCCTGATGGAGAGGCCCGTTTACACGGGCCGTGTCACGTTCGCATGCGAGCGCGTCAATCACCTGCCGTTTCCTTCCAGACTCGGGCCCGTTCGTCGGCCCCCCCGAAACGCTCACCGACCAAGCGGCGCGCCTCGGCTTTTTGTTTGCTTTGACGGCGTCGACAGGCACCGGACGATCCGAAACGCTTATCGACATGGGTTCCATATCATTTCTACAACCGTAAGACAATATCCTCGATCGGGCGTTGGGAGCCGAAAAAATGCCCGGGCAATTTCCATGGCCGAAATCCCGATTTACGCACCCCGAATGGATGTCACCGGCTGGTCGATCGGCGCGCTTTCCAGCCGGCGACCTTTCCTGGCTTGCGATACCGGCGGAGCGATGGTTTGATCGACTGCGGCGCGACGGTTGCCATCCGGGAACCATCCGTCGCCAAGCAGGCTTGCGGGTCCACTCCGACGCGATGTCGTTAAAGGGAACCGGGCGATGGCACGACGAACGACGAAGGAGGCGCCGCCGGTGATCGCGCGATCCGACGCCAATGACCGCCGCTCGCGGGTGGCCGTCTTCAGCATGCTGGTGCGCGATTTCATGCGCACCCGGCACGAGGTGCTTGTCGTGCGCCTGGGTGTGCGGTGTGCCGACATGGTGTCGCTGCTAAAGGCCGAGGGCGCCTCGTGCGCCGTCGTCGTTGATGCCGCCGGGCTGCCCATCGGCATCATCACCGAACGCGACATCGCGCGGCGCATCGCCTTTCGGGTGGCGCCCGAGACGCCGGTGGAAAACGTCATGACGTCGCCGGTCACCACCATCCGCCGCGACGAATACCTCTATCACGCGATCGCCGAAATGCGGCGGATGAAGCTGCGCCACATGCCGGTCGTCGATCACGGCGGGCGGCTATGCGGCATCATCTATCTGCACGATGCGCTGACCGCCGCCGCCGAACGCCTGATCCGCCAGATCGAGCGGCTGAGCCACGAGGGCACGCTCGACGGCCTGCGCGAGGTCAAGGCGGCGCAGGTGGAACTGGCGGACGAACTCTTCGAGGATGACCTGCCGGCGGTCGAGATCCAGCACATCCTGACGCGCATCAACAACGACATGTACCGCCGCATCGGCGATGGCAGCCTGCGCGCCATGGCCGAGGAGGGCTGGGGCGATTTCCCGGTAAAGGCGGCGACCATCGTCATGGGGTCGGGCGGCCGCGGCGAGAACTATCTGTTCCCGGACCAGGACAACGGGTTCGTCATCGCCGACTATCCGGACCACGAGCACGGCCGTATCGACCGCTTCTTCCTCGAACTGGCGGAACGCATGTGCCGCGATTTGAACGCCGTCGGCATTCCCTACTGCAACGGCTACTGCATGGCGGTGAACCCGCTGTGGCGCAAGACGCTGCCGCAGTGGATCGAGCAGATCCGACTTTGGGGCAAGAAAAGCAATTTCGTCGCCATCCGGCTGTCCGACATCTTCTTCGATTTCCAGCCGGTGTGGGGGCACTTCGAGTTGGCGCAGGAGTTGCGGCAGGCGGTCACCGAGATGGTCAGCCACAACCACTACTTCCTGCGCCAGATGTTCCGCGAGACCAGCGAGCATAACGTGGCGCTCGGCTTCTTCGGCGGCTTCGCCACCGAGAAGGACAAAAAGGAATACAAGGGTCACGTGAACCTGAAGTACGCCGGCACGATTCCCCTCGTCGAGGCGATGCGCCTGCTGGCGCTGCGCGAGGGCGTCGAGGAGACCGGCACCCTGGACCGCATACGCGCCCTGAACGCGCGCGGCATCCTCGGCGATTCCGAGCGGGAGGATCTGTCCGCGGCGTTTCACCTGATCACCGATGTACTGCTGCGCCAGCAGATCGCCGACTACAAGGCCGGGGCCCGGGTCGGCTATTATGTCGACCCCAACACCCTGCAGAAACGCCAACGGACGATGCTGCTCGACGCCTTGAAGGCCATCGACAGCACCCGCAAGCGCGTCCACATGGAATTCACCGGCGATATCTTCTGAACGAGCGGCGGGACATGGGCGAACGGGGTCGCGGGCGATCCCGGGCGTGCCGAAGGGGCGATGACGGCATTACGACTGATCGTCAACGGCAAGGTGGCACAGCGCGACGACTTCCGCCGCGCCGTCAGCGTGTGCCGGGGCGCCGGCCACCGGGTCGACGTGCGGGTGACCTGGGAGCCGGGAGACGCGGCGCGATTCGTCGGCGAGGCCTTGGCGTCGCTGGCGGAGCAGCCGATCGACGTGCTGGTCGCCGCCGGCGGCGACGGCACCCTCAACGAGGTCGTCGCGGCGGGCCATCAGGCGGGCGCCCTCGACCGCCTCACCTTCGCCGTGCTGCCGCTCGGCACCGCCAACGATTTCGCGCGCAGCGTCGGCTTCGACCCCGAAGACCCCGTCGCCGGGCTCGAAAGGATCGCCGCGGCGAAACCCATTCCCATCGATCTCGGACAAGCCAACGGGGTTCCCTTCGTCAACGTCGCCACCTGCGGCATGGGCAGCGACCTCGAGCCGGGCGCCGATCCGATCCTCAAGCGCCTCGCCGGCCCGGCGGCCTACATTCTGACCGGCCTCGCCCGCGCCGCCGATTTGACCCCGCTGCGCGGCCGCCTTCATGGGCCCGGGTTCACCTGGGCGGGGGAGTTCATCGGCCTCGCCGTCGGCAACGGCATCCAGGCCGGCGGCGGCTTCGTGCTCTGCCCGGATGCGAAGATCGACGATGGCCTGCTCGACGTCGCCATCCTGCCGGAGATGACCTTCGAGTTCCTCAGCGCCCTGTTGACCGACCTCTCGGAGGACGGCCTCGACGCCTGGCGGCGGCGGCTGGTGAGGGTCAGGCTCGCCTCGCTGCATGTCGAGACCGAGGCGACCGTTACCTTCAGCCTCGACGGCCAGCCGCACCGCGACCGCCGCTTCAACTTCTCCGTCGAGGCGCGAACCGTCCCCTTCGTCCTCGGCCCCACCGCCCGCACCTTGCTGGCCAACGCGCCTTGAACCGCTCGGCCGCCACGCGCATCGCTTCCCCTGTCAACGGCTGGCGCGCTGCTCGACGCCGAACAGTTTATCCTTGTCCACCGCGAACGCCGTCTGGATATCCTCGACGCTGTTGTAGGGGATGACGCGCACAAGCGGCAGACCGTCGTCGCCGGATGCGCCGGCCCCGCCGCGCAACAGATAGGGCAGTTTCTCGCCCTCTCGCACGAACCAGACCGATGGCTTACCGAGGCCGATCGCGAGGCCGGCTTCGAAGACGATGCTCGACGGCACATAGCGGGGATAGATCATTAGGAAGTAGCGGCTGCCACGGAGCGCGTGCCAGTTGTCTTTCAGACCAATGGAGGGCTCCTGCCACTTGCCGAAAGAGAGATCCGTCCCGGCGTAGAAAACGCGGTCCAGTTTGCACTCCCGGCGCAGATCGACCTTTATCTTCTCGATGTCCTGCTTGAGGTTGGCGAAGTCGGTGACTTCGGTCAGACCGTCCATCGGCGCCGAAACATAGACGTCGTAGCGGTCCGGCTCGGCTGCGCCGGCGCTGGCCACCCGCCCCGCTTCCGCCCGGCCGACGAAGAACAGGCCGGAGACGACGAAGACGATGAGGACGGCGACAAGGGCATAGAGCACGGTGGCCGCGTTCGCGGCGACCCCGAACAGCGCGACGGTCACCGCGAGAACGAAGACGACGAGGATGCCGAGCGCGGCCAATCCATAGCCCGAGGTGACGGCGCGCAGGATATCCGGAAAATGTCTCAGCGCCCCGAGCGGATCTGGTTTACCCTTCGGCTGTTCGCCTGCCATGCGTCCTTAACCCCTTGTTGCCCATGACGAAGGTTGGCTCGCCGATCGCGACGGGATCGATGGCGCCCAATCGGCCGCCCCCCTCGCGAGGGGCAATGCCCTAACGCGCGTTTTCGTCCGCTCCGCCGCGCAAGCCGAGCGCGGTGACGGCATCGAAGGCTTGGCCGGCCAAGTCGTCCTGGTCCCGGTATTCGCGGATGGTGATCGGCGGCACCAGCCGGCGATCCATCGTCGTTTCCGCTTCCTGCAGAAGGTACGGCAAGTCGGCGCGGCGGCGCACGAACAGCAGCATCGGAATACCCAATGCCATCGCGTAGCCAGCCTCGATGAGGACGCTGGACAGCACCTTTTCCGGATAGATCAGGATGAACGCGTCGGCGCCGCGAAGGAACCCCATGTCCTGTTCGAGGGCGCTGCCGTGGGGGGTGAATTCGGCTTTCGTGGTGATGCCGGCGCCGGCGAAGTAGACCTCGCACGGCGGCTCGCCGCCCCGCAGGCGGTGGACGATCCGCATCGCCGCGTCGCGCGTTTCCCGGTAGGCGGATTCGTCGGCGGCGCCGCTCATCGGCGCGGCGATGAAGACCCTCGGCTCCGTGTCGCGCATCGAGGCGCTATCGGGATCCTGTCTCTTGCTTCTCAACGACTGCAACTCCAACACCTGACCGTTGGGCATGTCCATCGTCCCGAAAAGTTTTTTCGCCGTTGAACGACATCTAGGTTTCTCTCTGGATCGCCAACACAGTATTGCGAACGCCGGTTCGCAGCAAAGCAGTATCGTCAAGGCATTGGGCGGATTCAACAAGTTCCCGCGAGCCGGCTCGCCGCCTCGCACGCCGGCGCGGAATCGGCGGCGGCAGCCCAGACGCAGCGCCGGGCCGGTCGGGTCAGCCGGCGAGGAGCCAGCGCCAGGGGCGCCAGTCGGCGTACGCGGCGACGCAGGTGGCGGTGTGGTCGTAGTCAAGCCCGGCGTAGGAGGTGTAGCGGCGCTGCGACGCCGGCTCGGCGGCCTCGAACGGCGGGGAAGGCGCGAGGCCGAGGGTGTCGGCGCTGCGCTGCTGCGGTCCCGGCCGCCAGGCGCCGAAATAGAGCCAGATTCGCGCAGCGTCGCAAGTCTCGCGCGGCTCCGGCGCGGCGTCGTCGACCGGCCACAATGCCGAGAACCGGACGCCGCCGGCGCCGGCGGCGAAATCGAGCGTCGCCTTGCCGCCGATGCTGAAGCCGGTGAGGAAGGTGCGGCGCGGATCGCCGGCGAGTTCGGCGTGGATGTGGCCGAGCCGGGCGGCGATGACATCGAGGTCGGCCGCGTTCCAGCGCCGGCGTTCCGGCAGCTGTGGCGAGAAGACGATGAAGTCGCGCACGAAGGGCGAATTGAGCTGGCAATGCCACGGCGGCGCGCCGTGCTTGAGCAGCGCCGGCCAGCCCTGCTCGGTCTCGTCGAAGCCGATCGCCGCCTCGCCGATGCCGTGCAGGAAACAGAGCACCGGCCAGCGCCGCCCGGCTTTTGCCTCGAACGCCGGCGGCAGGTAGAGCAGGTGGCCGAGGCCGCCGTCGGCGTCGGGCGGCCAATAGGTTTGCGTGCCGGGCGCGTTCATGGCCGCAACCTTACGCCGCCACGCCGGCCGACGCAAACGCGGCGCGCCCGATGCGGGGCGCCGCGATCTCGGCGGGAATTGGGCCGGCGCCTCGCGGGGAGATAGCGCCGGCCCACCCCCGCCTGCGTCCGTTAACCGACGAGCCCGTCGATGTCGAACACCAGTCCGCCGTTCCAGTACAGCCCCTTCTGCCCGGCAATGTCGCCGAGCGGCTGGTCGCGGTCATAGACGGCGTTGCCAATGTCGAGCTCGATCGGCGAACCGCCTTCCTGAGTCAGCCTGGCGTCGAGGATCCAGATGTTGCGATCCTCACCCCCGATCACCGCGTCGTTGGCGAACGTCAACTTCAGCGTATCGGCGCCATCGAGATCCAGGCCGGTGAAGGTCAGCTTCTCCTGCTCGCCGGAAAGTCGCCGCGCGGTGACCTCCGTGCTGGTCAGCGGCGCCCCCTGTTCCGTCACGTCGTCAACGTAGATTTCCAACAGGGGCTCGATGCCACCCGCCGGCCGGCCAGCGGCGACAATCTCCAACGTCCAATCGTTGCCGGATTGCTCGCCCGGCTGCTCATCCGGTTGGTCGCCCGGCTGCTCTCCCGGCTGTTCATCGGGTTGCAACGCGAATTCGAGTGCGCCGTTCCAAAACAGCCCGAACTGTCCCGGGATATCCGGCTTGGAAAAGCGATCGTAGAGCGCCTCGGAAATATCCAGGGGTTCATTGTCGATCTTGACCTCAAAGACCCACAAGTTACGGTCCTCGCCGTTGCCGACGGCGTCGTTGGGAAACTCGATCCGCAACTTTTCCGCCTGATCGAGACCGTCGATCTCGAAGCTGAGGGTCTGTGTCTCGTTGACCTTGCGGTTGGCCGTCACCTCGGCGCTCGCCACCGGACTAGGATCGTCGCCGATGTAGACGTTGAGCCGCGGGTTTTCGCCCAACGCTGGCGTCCCGGCGACTTTCAGGGTCAGCGTACTGGTCGCCGGGGCCGCATCGTCGTCGCTGACAGCGAGCGTATCCGCGCCGTCGGCAAAGCCGGCCGCCGAGGCGG
>CAYWRP010000049.1:0-21864 GCA_964460955.1 uncultured Rhodospirillaceae bacterium
ACAGCAGGGATTTGACACAGGCGCGGGTCGCCGCCGGCCGCCCGTGCGCGGCGATGACGACGGTGACCGAGGGCCATCCCAGGGGTGCTGCCGGATCGCGCACCACCAGCCGCCGGTTTTCGAAGGTGCCGAGAAACGCGGCGACACTCGCTGGCGGAAGATTGCAGCGGCTCGCCAACTCGGCGGGCGTGCGAGCCCGCGGTTCGGCGAGCGCGCTCGCCAGCGCGTACCCGGCGCGGTTCAACGTGATCGCCGCCAGTGGGCGTTGGCGGAACACCGCGCCGCCGCTCTTGGTCGCCGTGAGCCGCAACGCGGGTGCCAATCTGTAGCGCGTCATGGACGGCCCCAAAGGCAATGTCGGCGCGTTGGCTTGCGGGCGCGCGGGCTCAGGCGGAGCAATTGGTGGGGCGGTCATGATAGTACCGTCCGTGTCCGGTTCGCCGCCTCGTCCATGAGGCTGTGGCGGATCGCCTCGATCTGCGCGGCGAGATAACGCGCACCCCGTGCCGCGTCGGCCTGCCGGGCGTCGCCCAGGGTTCCCGTCGGCGTCACCGATTTGACCCCCGACCGCTGTAGTTGCGGCATGATATCGGCCATCCGTCCCTCATAGCCGCTGACCATCCGCTGGAGGCACACAAGGTCGGGCCGGATGGCCAGCATCTCGGAGGTCTCCCCCTCTCCGGCGTGGAGGCCGACGGCATCACCGGAAATCCCGTCGGCGGCGGCGATGGCGAGGACGCACTCGGCGATCGCCGCCGAGGCGAGGTTTGTCACCCTCAGTGACGGCACGCTTTCGGCGAGGCGCGCCCGGGCCCGCTCGATCGCCTCGCCGTTGCCGCCATGTGCCGAGAGAAGCAGAAGCCGTCGGGCGCCCCAGCCGGCCAAACGCCGTCCGCAATCGAGGATCACCTGGGCCAGCGTCGCGTGGTCGAGACTCAGCAGACCGGCAAATCCTTCGTGTTCGTCGGAGCAGCCGACGGGCAGGACAGGCGCGACCAAGGCCTGCGGTATCGCGTTTGCCAACCTTTCAGCAAGCACGGCGGCACGGAAGGAGTCCGTGCCGAGCGGCAGGTGGGTGCCATGCTGCTCGGTGGCGCCCAACGGCAGGATCACCGTTGTCGCGCCTCCAGCGACAGCGGCCGCTACGTCCGGCCAGGTCATCTCGGCGAGGGTGCGCGTCATGCCGGGCGTCCCAGGAACCCGTGTTCGTCGAGGAAGTCGATGATGGCGTCGGCCATGTCTTCCGCCGACCCCTCGACGATCCGCCCCGATTTCTGGACAACGCCGGCGGACAGGATTTGCAGCGCCCGTTCATGCGCCGGCAGGTCGGAACCGGGGATAAAGATCTCGCGTGGTCGCGCGTACGGCGGCATCGCCGCGCGGACCGTCGCTTCGGGAAAATTGAGGTCTGTGGGAGACAGGCCGAGATCGGTCAGATGACGGACCGGGATAGGGGCCCGCTTGGCGTTCATGACGCCGGGCAAGCTGGCGTAGCGGAGCGGCGGACCGCTGGCTTCGACGGCGAGTACGGCCGGCAGCGTGACTTCGCCATCCGCCCGCGCGCCACGGTCGAGACGGCGCTGGAAGCGGACTCTCGCCGCGTGCAGGTTGAAATCCAGGATATCGGTAACGGCCGGCCAGCCGAGAAACTCGGCGATCAGTGCCGGCACCTTGCCGGAACCGCCGGCGAGGGTTCGCGTGCCGCAGACGACCAGATCCGGCAGGCCTTCGGTGCGCAGCGCGGTGGCGAGCATGAGCGCGGAGACGGCGGGCGGCGCGGTGGCCCAGTCGTATTCCCAGGTGCGCAGCACATCGTCGGCGCCGACCGCAAGCGCGTCACGCAACACCACCTCGGCGTCTTCTGGGCCTGCTGTCAACGCCAGAACCGTGTCCTCGGATCGGCGTATCGTCAACGCCAGTTCCAGCGCCACCGCGTCGGCCGGGTTGAGGATGTGCAGGGTGCGCCGGAAATCGATCTCCCCGGATAACGGATCCACTTCGACCGTAGCGGGATCGGGCAGATAGGACAGGCAGACGGCAATGCGCATCAGACGCTCCCTTGCAACCTCACGACTCGCGGAACGTGACGCCGAAGCCGCCGCGCGGGAAGCGCCACTCGATGGCGCCTTCCACAGCGCAGACGAAGTAGCAGGCGCCGCATTCGAAGCATTGCTCGTAGTTGAACAGCACGCTGCCGTCGTCGAGCGGAACAAACAGGTTGGCCGGGCAGACCGTCACGCAGGCGCGCACCGAACAGCCACGGCATTTCGTCTCATCGACGCGGATGTGCGGCGTGTTGTCGACCTTGAAGCGCGCCGTGCGCATCTTCTCGTCGTGTGTCGTCATTACCATAGGTAGGCCCTCGCGGCTTGATAGAGGTCTTTCAGCGCATGGCTGGGCTTGCCGCCGACCTGGCGCATCGTGCGCCAGTAGAGCGGCAACAGCTTCTGCTTGGCGCTCCCGTCGACGCGGAACAGCGCCTCCGAAGCGCGCGCCGCCAGTTCGGGATAAAGGTTCTGCAGCCGCTCGCCGTTGACGAAATCGGGCGCGTTTCGGTAAGCCTGGAAATCCTGGATGACGTGGCGTTTGCGCAGGAACTGGACGTAGTTGGACAGCGTGTAGCGGGAGAACTCTTTGCGCTGGCAGGCGAGAATCGCCGCCTCCCCAGCGGCGAGTCCCGACTGGATCGCGTAGTTGATGCCCTCGATGTAGATGCCGGTGGCGAGGCAGAAGGCGGCGGCGTCTCCGGCGACCATGATCCCATCGCCGAACAGCCGGGGCATCATCCGCCAGCCGGATTCCGGGATCAGGTGAGCCGAGTATTCGCGCAGCTCGCTGCCGCGCACTAGCGGCGCCACCGCCGGATGTGCCTTGAAGTTCTCCAACAGCTCATAGGGGCGTTTCTTGTGCTCGACGAGGGAGGACAGCTGGGTCAGCACGCCGAGGGAAAGGGAGTCCTGGTTGGTATAGAGAAAGGCGCCGCCGTGCACCTCTTCGGTCACCGCGCCGACATACTCGAGCGCCATGCCGGCGTTACCGTCGAGCTGGAAGCGTTCGCGAATGAGGTTCTTGTCGAGGCCGATCACTTCCTTGACACCGAGCGACAGCTCGTGCGGTTCCAGTTCCCGCTGCAGGCCGGCCTTGCGCGCCAGCCACGAGTGGACGCCGTCGCAGGCGATGACCACATCGGCGCGGATCTCGCCGAAGTCGCGCCGCACCTTGACGCCGACGGTCTGCCCGTCCTCGATCAACAGGTCGTCGACGACGGTGGAGGTCAAGAGGAACGCCCCCTCTGCCTCGGCCTGGGCGGCGAACCAGCGGTCGAATTTCGGCCGCAGGATGGTGAACCCGTTGTACGGAGGATCGACATAGCTGGAGGCAGCGGAGCGGAAGTCAAGTGCCACGGCGGTGGTGGGCGACAGCAGCATAAGATTGCGTCGCGAAACATGGCGTTCGACCGGGGCGTGTTCCCACCAGTTGGGAATCATTTGTTCGAGGATGGCGCTGCCGTAGAAAACGGCGCCGGAGACGTTCTTGGCGCCGGGATACTCGCCACGTTCGATCAATAGCACCTTGAGCCCATTGCGCGCCGCGACAAGGGCGGCGGCGCTGCCGGCTGGCCCGGCGCCGACGACGATGACGTCGAAAGTCTCGCTGTCCTTACTTGCTGTCATGCTTTCCGTCTTTCCAAGGTCGACTCCGTCACGCGCCGCTTGCCCGTGCTTTCGCCATCGGCGGCGGCGCGGCTTCAGGGGTTACCGTTGGCGCCTCGGCGATATAGGCCCGCAGCTTGCGGATGAGGATCGGCACGATCTCGTGCAGGTCGCCGACAACGCCGAGATCGGCCATCTTTAACAGCGGCGAGGTGCGGTCGACGTTGATGGCGATTATGACCTCGCTGCCGCCGATGCCGGCGACGTGCTGGCCGGCGCCGGAAACGCCGAAGGCAAGATACAGCTTCGGCGAGACGATCTTGCCGGTGGTGCCGATGAAGCGGTCGCCCGCCAGCCAGCCGCGGTCGGCGGCGACGCGGGTGCCGCCCAACGTCGCGTTCAAGGTTTCCGCCAAGTCTTCCAGCAGCGCCATCCCCTCCGGTCCGCCGACGCCAAGCCCGCCCGAGACGATGCGCTCGGCTTCCGCCAGATCGACCGTGCGTGGATCCGGCGGCAGCGTGCGGAAGGTCCGGTCGCGGAATGTCGTTGGATCCAAGGCCGGCGTCACTGTCGCGATCTCGGCGTCAAGGGCCGGGCGCGGCTGGCCGACGCCGCGGACACCCGGCGCCATCAGGATGCCGACGGTGGTGCCGCGGGCCCAGATCATCCGTTCGTGCGCCCTGCCGCCGTAGCAGAACCGATAGGCTTCCGGATAGCCGTCCTCGATCACCTTGGCGCGGGAACAGCGGGTCGCCAGCGGCATCCGCCAACGCGCCGAGAGGCGCGGCAGCCAGGCGCGGCTGTATCCGCTATCGGGGGCAACGATCATCATCGGCGCCGCCTCGCGCAGCAGCGGCTCCAGGGCCGTCAGCCAGGCATCGGCGCTGAACTGGGCCAGCGCATCGTGCGTCACCAAGGTGACCCGGTCGGCGCCGTGCGCGGCCAAGTCCTGTGCCAGCGGGGCGACGTCGTGCCCTGGCAGGAAGGCGTGGACTTGTCCGCCGTGGTTGCGGACGATGTCTTGTGCCTCTTCGACACATTCCAGGCTTGCCGGTGTCAGCTGACTGTGATCGGTCTCGGCGATTACGACAATCGGCTGCGTCATCAGATCGCCCTCCCAACCCGGTCGCCTTCGATGATCGCCGCGTGCGCCCGCCGCGGTGCGACGCAATCACCGATGCGGTGGACATTTCCGTTCGCCGTTCGCTTCAGATCCCGATACAGGGCGTCGTCGGCGCGACGGTGGATGGCGAGAACGATGGTATCGGCTCTCGGAAACTCGACCATCTGGCCGGTGTAGTTGTGGAGCGCGGTGACGACTCCGTCGGCGATGCCGAGCACGGAATGGTTTGGCGTGCAGGTGATCCCGAGCCGCCTCGCCTGGCGATACCAGTTCTCGAGATCGAGGGTGACGCCGAGGTCTTGGCCCGCATAGAGCGTCTGCGTCACCACCTCGACCTCGCAACCCTGGTCGGCCATGTATTCGGCGGCGCTCGCCGCTTCGTGAAAACCGAGCCGATCGATGACGAGGACGCGCTTGCCGGGCTCGACCCGACCCGAGAGGATATCCGTGACATCGGCGACTTCAGGCCCATCCCCCCCAGGGATTGCGTAAGGGTTTGGCGTCGAGCCGGTGGCGACGATCACCGCGTCCGGCCTCTCGGCGGCGATCGTCTCTGCGGTCGCGGTGACGCCCGTGCGCAGATCGATGCCCAGCTGCTCGGCCTCGTGCAGCAGATTGCGGACGATATCGCCGAACTCGGCGCGGTTGGTGACGCGCGCCGCCCACACCACCTGGCCGCCGAGTTGCGCCGTCTTTTCCATCAATGTCACTCGGTGGCCACGCTGCGCCGCGACGGTCGCCGCCTTCAACCCGGCGGGGCCGCCGCCGATGACGACGACTCGCTTGGGCTCGGTTGCGCGGGTCAGGGTGCCGATGCCGTGCGTGCGTTCCCGTCCCGTCGCCGGCGTCTCGACGCAACCGAGCCAGCGGTTCAGTCCCATCCGGCCAACGCACTCCTGATTGCAGGACAGGCAAAGCCGGATGTCGTCGACCCGGTTCTCCCGCGCCTTGCGGGCAAATTCCGGATCGGCGATCTGCGCCCGGACGACGCCCACCAGGTCGGCATGTCCTTCGGCCAGCACCCGTTCCGCCTGGATCGGATCCTTGACCCGGCCGACGCCGATCACCGGCAGGCGCACCGCCTTGCGGATCGCCGACGGGATGAACATCGCGTAATTGGGCGGGATCCGCATTGACGCTTCGATCATATAAAGGGTCTGGGTGGCGGTACCGATGCTGGTATTGATGACGTCGATCAGGCCCTGTTGCTCCAACAGGCGGGCCAAATCCACCGCTTCGTCGATGGTGATGCCATCGCGAATCAGCTCGTCGCCGCAAAGCCGCACGCTCATCACGTAATCCCGGCCGACGGCGAGGCGGATCGCGGCGATAATTTCGCGCAACAGTCGGGCGCGGTTCTCCAGGCTGCCGCCGTATTCATCGGTGCGGTGATTGGTGTTGCGGGACAGGAACTGCCGAACGATGGAGGAATGCGAGCACTGCAATTCGATGCCGTCGAAGCCGCCCTTCTTGGTGTAGCTGGCGACCATCGCGTAGCCGTCGATGATCTGCTGGATATCTTCGCGCTCGACCGCTTTCGGCACCTCGCGGAACAGCGGATCGGCGATCGCCGACGGCGCCCAGGCCGGCAGCCGGGTGAACATGCCGCTGCCCTGGCCGCCGTTGTGGTTGATCTGCGCCAGGATCGGCACGCCCTCGGCATGCACCATCTCGGTGATGCGCTGGTACTTCGGAACGACCTTCGGATTGAAGGCGTGGATCAGCTTCTCGTACGGATGGTCGGTGGGGTGGGTCGAGTGTTCCTCGGTAATGATCAGGCCGACCCCACCGCGGGCACGTTCCCGGTAGTAGTAGGCGTGCCGGTCGGTCGGCATGAAGTCCTCGGCATAATTGGTCAGGTGGGCCGAGAAGACGATCCGGTTCTTGACCGTCATGCCGCCGATTCGCAGCGGGGTGAACAGAAGCCCGGTCGGATTTGCCATGCTAGACCTCCCGCCCGGCGCGGTGCGCTTCCAGGATCGCCTGGCCCATGGCGCGCGGCGCCACGCAGTCGCCGGCGCGGAAGACACGGCGGCCGGACTCCTTCAAGGCGAAGTAAAGATCCTCGTCTGGCACTTCGTGGACCACTTGCACCACCAGGTCGACGCCGGCCATCTCAATCGGTCTGCGGTCGAAGTGATCCATACCGGACACGGTTCCCCGACCGACCCGTTCGACGTCCACCGCGGTGTGGAAGACGACGCCCCGGGCATAGGCCCGCTGGTGCCACGGGGTGAGTTCCATCGTCGCCGTCAAGCGCTGGCCGGGAAACATGTCGGCGGTCACCATTTCAACGCGCCAGCCACGGTCGAGCAGCCATTCGGCGCAGCCCATGCCGATCTGGTCGCCGATGGCATCGAGGATGACCGCCTTGCCGGGGTTCGCCGGCACCGCGCCGGCCATCACCTGGCGTGGCGTCAGCACCGTGGCATCGGCGTCGATGGCCAAGGCGGGATCGTGACCGGGCCGCCCGCCAACGGCGACGATGACCGCTTCCGGCGCCATGTCGGCGACGAACGCCGGCGTGACGTCGACACCGGTCTGGATCGGCACGTTGAGTTTGTGCACTTCGGCCTCCAGCCAGTCGACGGCGAGGGCCAGTCGTTCGCGGTTCGAGGCCGCCGCCGCCAGCCGCACCGCGCCGCCGGCCCGTTCGCCGCGTTCGAAGACCATGACGCTGTGGCCACGCTCGGCGGCGACGCGGGCTGCCTCCAGCCCTGCCGGGCCGGCGCCGACCACCATCACGCGATGGCGGACGGGAGCGCGGCTGAGCGGCGCGAATTCGGCAACCGCCTCGTACCCGGCGGCGGGGTTGCCGACGCAACTCAAGCGCGGATTTTGCACCTGGGCGACGACGCAGGCCTGATTGCAGAGGGTGCAGGGGCGGATGCCATGCGGCACGCCGGCCTGGGTCTTGTTGGGCAATTCCGGATCGGCGATCAGGGCGCGCGTCATCTCCACCGCGTCGGCCTCGCCCCGCGCCACCAGATCCGCCGCCATCCCGGCGTCGACGATGCTGCCTTGGGCGAAAACCGGAACCGGCACGGCCTGCTTGATGGCGGCGGCGAGCGGGGCGGCGAAGCCGGGCTCGGTGTAGAGGCCGGGACGTGTCTGATAGGCGCTGTAGATGCTGCCGCTGGTGACGCTGATGAAATTGATCAGCCCGTCGCCCACCAGCAGAGCGGTGATTTCGGCGGCGTCTTCCGGCTTGATGCCGGCCCATGGCGCGTACTCGTCGCCACAGAGCCGCAGTCCGACAACGACATCGTCGCCGACCGTCTCCCGCACGGCGGCGATGACGGCGCGGGCAAAGCGCAGCCGATTTTCGAGCTCGCCGCCGTATCGGTCGCCCCGCTGGTTGGTCAGTGGCGACAAAAATTGTCGGATGAGGCTGTTCTGCCCGGCATTGATCTCCACCCCGTCGAGCCCGCCCTCGATGGCAAACCCCGCCGACCGGGCGAAGCCGTCGATGACCGCGGCGATGTCTTCATCTTCCATTTCCTGCGGCATTTCGCGGCTGGTCACCTCCGGCACCGGCGAAGGCGCCCATAGGGGAAGCTGCGAGTAATGGCTGCTTCCCTGCATGCCACTGTGCGTCAGGTGGGCGAGGGCGAGCGTGCCATGCCGGTGTAGGGCGTCGGCCAACAGCCGGTAGCCGTCGACCACCGACGGCTCGTACCCGCGAATGACGTATTCGTATGGCCAGTCGGAGGGATGGATGACGCTGCCTTCGAGGACGATCAGCCCGGCACCGCCGGCGGCGCGAGCCGCGTAATAGGCGGCATGCCGCTTCTCGAACCGGTGATGGGTGGCGAAATTGGTCTGATGGGCGGCGAAGACGATCCGGTTGCGCGCCGTCGTCGGGCCAAGGGCAAGGGGCTCGAACAACGCGTTGAGATTGGTGTTTCGGACGATGGTCATCGCGGATCGGACCCTATGCGCCGACAGCCATTACCGGTTCCTGGCCGAACACGCAGTCCGGGTCGGGGGCGTCCAGAGGACGGTCGGTGAAATGCTTTACCGCCATGCAGCCGCCGTGGCATAGGCTGTAGGCATTACACTTCTGGCAGCTGCCGCCGACCTGCCACTGGCGCAGGTGGCGGAACAGCGGCGCCGTGCGCCAGAGGCTCGTGAAACCGCCAGGTTGGCGGACGTTGCCGGCGGAGAATTCGGGGGCCGGCGTGAACGGACAGGCGTAAACCTCGCCGACCGGATCGACGCAACAGACGATGCGACCGGCGCCGCACATGTTGAGGCCCTCTACCGCCTCGCCATGGGCGGAAAGGTGGAAGAAGCTGTCGCCGGTCAAGACATCGCGGTGGGCGAGCAGCCAGTCGTAAAGCTGTCGATTCTGGGCGGGCGTGGGACGCAGGTCTTCCCATACCTTCTGGCCGCGACCGGTGGGGCGCAGGCGGGTCAGCCGTAACTCCGCGTTGTAGCGGCTTGCCAACGCGTAAAGGTCATCGATTTCCTGGAAATTCTGGCTGGTGACGGTGGCGTTGATTTTGAACCCGACGTCGTGCTCGGCGAGCCGATCCATCGCCCGGCGGGCGCGGGCGTAGGAGCCGGCGCCACGCACTGGATCGTTGGTTTCGGCGGTGGCGCCGTCGACGCTGATTTGCACATCGAGGTAATCACGGGCGCCGATCCAGCGGGCGGCGGCCTCGTCGATCAGCGTCCCATTGGTGCTGAATTTCACGCCGATGCCGCGATCGAGGGTGTAGTCCATCAGCGTGAAGAAGTCCGGCCGGCTCATCGGCTCGCCACCTCCGACGTTGATGTAGAAGACCTTCATCGCCGCCCATTCGTCGATAAGCCGCTTCGCCTCGCTCGTTGTCAGTTCCTCGTCCCGGCGTTTGCCGGAGGATGACAGGCAATGGACGCAGCGCAGGTTGCAGCCGTATGTGATCTCCCAGGTGAGGCAGATCGGCGCCTCCAGGCCCTGGCGGAATATCTCGTAGCTCATGCTCTGTCCTCACTGCAGTAGCCGGGGGAACCGGGGCGGTCGATCACCAGCCAAGCGCCGTGGTCCTCGAAGGATTCGCAGTATCCGTTCGTTCGGTACGCCAGGGCGGCGAGGCTTTCCCGGTCGAACACCTGACGGTGCCCGAACCGCGCGTCGGGAACCTCCTCGATGGGCACGGCGACGATCAGCCGCTGTCGGGTCAGCGACCATAGGGCGTCAACGGCGATCTCGGTTTGGCAAGGCTCGAGGTGCTCGAGGAAATGGATCGCGCTGACGACGTCGAAGCAGGCGGCGATCGGCGCCAGCTCGTAAGCCAAGTCGGCGGCGAGAACGTCGGCCCGGAAAAAGTGCACGTTGGTGAGTTGCTTTTGCTGCGCGTAAGCGCCGGCGAGCGAGACCAGTGCCGGATTGATATCGCAGGCGATGATGCGGCCCGGCAGCGGCGGCGCGGAGCGCCCCCGCCAAGCCCCCTCGGCCAACAGCAAGGGCAGGAAGCCGAAACACGTGGCGACGTCGATCAGGGTTTCCGGCGCCACCTCGGCGGCGAGTTCGGCGGCGCGGCGATAGATCGTGGCGAAGTCGGTGATGAAATCCCGCGGCACCGGATTGCCGGCGTTGCGGCCGTCTGCTTGCCGGCCGGCGCGGATCAGCGCCGCCAGGGTGTTGTCATAGAACAAATCCCAAGCGCGGCGTTCGTCGCCGTCCATGGAGCGGACAATTTCCCCGACTAGGCGCTCGAACACCACCTGTTCGCGGCCCCGGATGCCGGTCTTGCCTGGCGGTGAGGCGCATTCGAGGAGCGGCAGTAGCTCATCGGCAACGAACCGGCCGATATTATTGCTGATTTCCTCCGGCGCGAAATCGTGGACCAGGATCATGTCGTCCGGGTCCAGGGAAACGGTTTGTTGGGGTCCGCGCCGGCAAACATCGAAGATCGCGAACCGCTCACTGCGCGCCAACGGCTCGACGCGGCTGGCGAGGCAATCGACGAGGAGGGCGTGGCGCCGGCAGGACAGGGTGATCGTCGTCATTGCCTCACCTCCCCGCCGCGCCGTGGTGCGGGACATGCGTGTCGCCCCCCACACCGGGAAACAGCGTCTCGGCGAATTGACCGAGTTGCGCCAAGTCGCGGACGAACTCGGCGCGATGGCAGACCGGCGCGTAGAGCGGCATGTCGGAACTGCCGAGGCCCCAGCTGCCGCGCGGTTCCGGCGACAGCCAGATCAGCTGCTTGGCGCGCCGGCGGATGGCGTGCAGGACCCAGGCCTGCGGCGGATGGCGGTTGCCGCGGCCGTCGCCAAGGACGATCACGGTGCTCGTGTTTGTCACCGCCGACAGATACTTGTGATGAAAAATCTCCAGCGCGCGGCCGTAGTTGCTGTTGGCGTCGGTGTCGATGAGTCCGCCTTCGAAGACCGCCTCGATCGCCTCGTCGATCCCCATTTGCTCGAAGTACTCGCTGGCATCGGCGAGGTCGCTGACGAACACGAAGCTCCTCACTTGGTCGAACAGTGACTGGAGGCTGTAGACGACGTGCAGCATGAAGCGCGCGGTATTCCGCACCGATAGGCTGACGTCGCAGATGACGACGATGCGGGGGCGTTCCTTGCGGTTACTGGTCAGCACCGGTTTGAATGGGATACCGTCGTATTTCATGCTGTTTCGCAACGTGCGCGCGACGTGTATCCGGCCGTGCCGCGAAATGACCCGGCGGTAGGATCGCGCGCCGCGCAACCGGCGGCCGATGCGGCGAACGATCTCCTCCATTTCCTGGCACTCGGTCTCCGAGAAGCCGAGGCGGCCGGCCGATCGGGCGCGCGGTTGTTGCGGATGATCCGCCGCCGTCAGTCGCGCCAACTCGGCCTCGAGCAGCTGTCGCAGTTCGTCGGGAAGCGACCGAACGATGGTTGCTTCGTGCTCGGCGAGGCTGTCAATCAGCGCTTCGCTAACGTTAAGGTCGCGCAGATCGGCCAGCAAACGTTCCATGCCGCCCCATGCTAGGTCGGCTTCCAGGGTCTCGATAATATCGGCGAAGCTCAGAGTGCCAGGGCGGACGGATGCGTCCGCGCGGCGCATGTTGATCTGGTGAGTGGCTCGGTCCATCACCGAGTCCAGCGCCGATTGGGCCCGCTTGAGAAGGAGGTTCTCGCCGAACTCGGCCAATCTGCCGGGCTGGATCTTGATATCGTCGCTTTGTTGTGGTTCAGGGCCGCCGCCGAAGGCGATGTCATCGTCCTCGGTATCGAGAATGACTTTTTCGTTGGCGAGCGCCGTCTCGTCGGCGTCGATATCCAACGGCTCGCCATCTTCGGTCAGGGCCTTGGGCGGGCCGAAAAATGCATCGAAGGCCTCCTCGAAGGCGGCATTGTGGCGATGATCCTTGATCAAGGTGGTGCGGAGCACGGTTCGCACCGTTTCGCGGTCGACCAGCGCGACCTGGGCCAGGGCCTCGAACGCGTCCATGGACTCCGCCGGCGAGATGGCGACCCCCTTGCGTCTGAGTTGACCGATGAAACGATTGATGGCCGCGTCCATCACCCATCCCCGCCGGAAGTCGCCGTCCGCAGCCGATCCCGTCCATAGTATCGCTCGGAGTGCTCGCGGCGGCGCTCCTCCATGTCTTTCATGTCTGGCTCGGCCTGCGGTGACGGCGGGGCCGGAGTGGCCTTGGCGGAGAGCCTTCCGCGTGCCTCGAAGCCGCCATCGCGGTCTCCGGCGGCTGGCTCCTCATCGACGCCTTGCAGCAGCCAGTCCATCCGCTCGCGGACCTGCCGTGTGTCCCGCTCGTACTTAACGAGGAGCTCGAGCGTTTCCTCAAGCAACGTTCGGTCCAGGTTGTCGGCCTTGAGTAGAACAAGCGCCTGCGCCCAATCGAGTGTTTCGCTGATGCTGGGCGCCTTGCGAAGGTCGAGGCCGCGCATGCGGCGGATCAGCTCCACCGCCTGGGCGGCCAGCGTCTCGTTGATCCCCGGCACCTTGAGACGGATGATTTCCAGTTCCCGTTTCTCGTCGGGGTAGTCGATGAACAAGTGCAGGCATCGCCGCTTGAGCGCGTCGCTGAGGTCGCGGGTGTTGTTGCTGGTGATGACCACATACGGCGGCGTTTCCGCCTTCACCGTGCCGATTTCCGGAACGGTGACCTGGAAGTCGCTGAGCACCTCAAGGAGGAACGCCTCGAACTGCTCCTCGGCGCGGTCGATCTCGTCGATCAACAGAACGACTG
This sequence comes from uncultured Rhodospirillaceae bacterium, assembly GCA_964460955.1. Lineage (GTDB taxonomy): Bacteria > Pseudomonadota > Alphaproteobacteria > Rhodospirillales > Defluviicoccaceae > Defluviicoccus. The sequence continues at coordinate 12,966 of CAYWRP010000049.1, forward strand.
GCTCTTTCGATGTGATGGCGTGCAGGATCGGTCGCCGAACAATGAAATGTTCGGAGAAGAAAACATCTTCATGGCCGCGCAGGTGCTCGACGGCTTCCCGAATGGTGTCGATCCCGGCGAATAATGAGCCGATCTTGTCGCGTAGGATTTGCGTGTAGAGCAATTGCTTGCCGTATTCCCACTCGTAGAGGGCGTGCGCCTCGTCCAGTCCGCCGTAACATTGCAGGCGGACGAGTTCGCGCCGCGAGCATCGGGCGATGACCTTGGCCAATTCCGTCTTGCCGACGCCGGCCGGCCCCTCGATGAGGATCGGTTTCGACATCTTCCAGGCGAGGAAGGAAACGGTCGCCAGCTTGCGGTCGCAGATATAATTGTGTGCGGCGAACTGCGCGATTGTCTGGTCGATGGAGTCAAACATGCTGGGGCCCGCCGCCCGGATCCACCCTGAGAAAAAGGGTTGGATCCGGGTCTCGTTGAACGGTGAGAAATGACCGCGCGCTTAGTGGTAGTAGGAACCGACCAGCGAATGGTGGACCACCGGGCGTACCGCCTCGAATGTGACCTCGCGGGCATTGCCGGGGGTCGAGCCGTCGCCCTGGACGTGTTTGGCGATCCGGTCGACGTTGTGTTCGGCTCCGGTTATCCCACCGTTCATCCACTGGGAGTATTTGCCCTTGCCGATCTGCGACTTCGTATAGGAGCCGATGCTGGAGAAATTCTCCGGTATGCCGACGTCCTTGCTCAGCCGCACTGCGGCTTCCAGTGCCTTGTCGGCGGCGGCCACGTCGCTCAAGCCGTCGACGTCCTCGCCCATCGCCTTGGCGATGTCGCGGAATCGCTTGTAGCAGGTCGGCATATTGAATTCCCATACCCTGGGCAGGCCGATGGCGTTATTGAGGCCGTGGTGGCTGTCATAGAACGCGCTGACGGCATGCGAGATGGAGTGGATGATGCCGAGCCCGCCGCTGTTGAAGGCTTGGGCGGAGATGTAGGAGGCGTACATCATGTTGTAGCGCGCCTCGTAGTTGGTCGGCTCGAAGACGGCGCGGCGCAGGTTCTGGGCGATAACCTCGATCGCTTTCAGCGCGCTGCCGAGGCTCGGCATGAAATCGAGGCGCGAAACGTAGGGTTCCGAGGCATGCGCCAGGACGTCGAAGCCGCAGTAGGCCGTCAGGTCCTGGGGCAGCGAGAAATGCAGCACCGGATCGTTGATGCTAAGCGTCACCGGGCAGTTGTCGTCGAAACCCAGCCATTTGTAGGGGGCCTTGTCCGACGTCGTGTCGGTTATGACGAAAGCCCAACTCGTTTCGGAGCCGGTTCCGGCTGTCGTGTTGATCGCGATGTGCGGCGGATTATCCGGATTCTCAGATTTATTGAAGCCGTCGAATTCGTTGATGTTGCGGCCGTCATGGGCGACCACTAGGCGCGCGCCCTTGGTCGCGTCAGTCGTGCTGCCGCCGCCGACCGAGATGAAGCTGTCGCACTTCTCCTTCATGTAGAGATCGGCGATCTCCATGCAGTTGTAGTCCTTCGGATTGGACTCGATCTTGTCGTAGACGATGACGTCGATGCCTTGGTAGGTGACCTTGCCGACGATGTCCTCGACGATGCCGGTGCCGCGCAGACCACTAGTCGCCAGTAGAACGCGCTTGAAGCCGAGATTCTTCGCCTCGACGCCGACCATCTCATAGGCGCCGGGCCCGAGTAGGCCACGCGGGATCCGGTGAAATTCCTTGATGGGAAACTGCCAAAGTTTTTCTACTTGCATGACGCATGCCTCCACAAACTTCGTTTAATGCTGTTAAAAGGTTCGACGCCGCGCTTCGGGGACGCTGATCACGGAAAACCGCCGGTGAGAACAGCCGTAGCCTTTTAGGGTCGTGCCACCGGTCAAGGCCCGAAAGGAAAACCGGGTATCCGCATCGCTGCGCATCTAATCGAGGCTTATCGTCCGATTGAGATAGCCACAGAAAAACCCGAAGCGGACAGACCGGTCATATTTTGTAATGCATAATCAACATTCGATTCTTCCTCCCCGGATCATGATCAAAGATATTTTTCTTTAATTGATCGCAACCTATCAAGGCGTTGGGTATCTATCCATAATTCCAAGGCCGTATTTAAGGATCAATGCCGAGCCAGAACTTTTGGGCCGATACGAAAGTATCATTCCAATGATCGTAGTTTGAATTGTAGAATTATTGTCTTCTTTGAAAGGCGTTTGCGAGCGAAGAGCATGCCTGTCAATATGGTGATCTCTGAACGGTCGGTCTGCACGTCATCCGTGAGCAAGAAAGTTTTCTGACGAATGTTTGACAGCCTCGATGTCTTGATCGCGGACGACCACCCCCTTTTCCGGCAAGCCTTGATGGAAATCGTCGGACAAATCTGCCGGTCCCCACAGTGTTTCGAAGCTTGCGGCCTTGGAGAAGCGCTGGAACTCGGCCGCGCGCATGCGCGATTGGACCTTATCCTGCTCGACCTGATGATGCCGGGGATGGATGGGTTCTCCGGACTCGTCGCGTTACGGCGCGAAATCCCCGACGTTCCCGTTGTGATCGTCTCCGCCAATACCGACCGCGCGACGGTTCTTGAGGCGATCAGTCATGGAGCGGTCGGCTTCGTTACAAAAACATCGCCGCGCAGCGTGATGGTGAAGGCGTTGTTGCAGGTCAAGGCGGGCGATATTTATGTCCCGCCCGACGTCATGAAACCCTATGAAGCCGGCCAGCCATTTGGATCCGAGCATGCGGCGGGGCTGCTGCACAACGTCATGACGACGTTGACGCGCAAGCAACTGCTGGTCCTCGAACGCCTGGCGTTGGGTGAGTCGAACAAGCAGATCGCGCGCGCGCTTTCCCTCGCCGAGCCGACGGTGAAGGCGCATGTTTCCGCCATCCTGCGAAAACTCAACCTGCGCAGCCGGGCGAATGTCATTGTCGCCTCGCGAGGCATCGATTTCCGCAACCTGCATGCGTTGCATGATGGCGATGAAACATACTCCGTCGGCGACGGATGAGGCCGGAACGACAACACTTGGCAAGGGAGCATGGCATGCGCCGGTATGTGATCGAGCGGGAGATCCCCGCGGTTGGAGGGCTTGACGCAGAACAGCTTTGCGCGGCGGCCGGCAAATCGAATGAAGCTTTGGCCCAACTGGCTCCGGATATCCAGTGGATCGAGTCGTTCGTCGCCGCCGATCGAACATTCTGCGTCTACCTCGCCAAGAACGAGGACGTCATTCGCCGGCATGCCGAGATCAGCGGCTTCCCGGCCGATCGGATCGTCGAAATCTCGAAGAAGATTGATCCGGTGACTGGCGGTTGAGCCAACCGTCACCGTGGCTCGCGGCCACTTCCATGAAGCGGTCGGGGCCGTGCGGCCCTCGGCGCTAAGGTTTCAAGATAGCAGGTGGGACATCAGGGCCCGCAGCTTGGCGGGTTTGATCGGCTTGTCGAGCAGGTGAAGACCGCGGGATCGAACACGGTCGAGGTCGTCCGGCCGGCGTTCGGCGGAAACGAGGATGCCCGGCATGTCGACCCCGACGTCCCGCCGGATGGCATTGATCGTTTCCAGTCCGGTCATGCCTCCGTTGAGGTCGTAACTGGCGATGGCGAGATCCGCCATATTCCCGCTTTCGCGCAGCGCCCGGCCCGCCGCCTCGCCGTCGTGCGCCGCAATCGTGACGCATTCCCAGCCGTGCAGCAATTCGCGCATGCCGGCAAGCGCACTCTCGTCGTTGTCGATGACCAACACCACCGCTCCCCGGATACCATGATCGGGCGTGCCGCCAAGACCGCTTGGCGCCGTATGGCGGGCGGTCATGTTCCCCATCGGCGCCTCTACCGCGAACATGGAGCCATGACCGAGACGGGAGCGAACATCGATCCGATGGTCGAGCACCCGGGCGATCCGCTTGGCGATCGCCAAGCCGAGGCCGAAGCTCTTGTCCGCGTGATGATGCACGTGGTTCAGTTGCCGGAACTCCTCGAAGATCTCCTGCAGCTGGGTCTCCGGGATCCCGACGCCGCAATCCCAAACCTCGATCCGCACGCGGTGGCCGCGTCGACGACAGCCGACAACGACTCGACCGCCTGGACTGTAACGGATCGCGTTGGACAGGAGGTTACGCAGGATGCGCGCTAACAGGGCCGGATCCGACCGGGTGATCAGCGCGGACGGCACCACGGTGAGCTGGACCTGTTCATCGGCGGCGATCGGCGCGTAATCCTCGGCCAGCGCCTGGAGCATTTCGCCGATGCGAAAATCAAAGGGGCGCGGGGCGATCACTCCGGCATCGAACTTCGAGATGTCCATGAGCGTCGCCAACAGTGCTTCGACGTTTTCCAGGGCCTTGCCGATGCGGTTGGCGAATTCCCGTTCCTTGGCGGCGAGAGGGCGTTCGGTGAGGGCGCTTACGAACAGGCGGGCGGCGTTCAATGGCTGCAGCAGATCGTGGCTGGCGGCGGCGAGAAACTTGGTCTTGCCGAGGTTGGCGGCCTCGGCTTCCTGCTTGGCGAGTGTCAGGGCCGCCTCGACCCGTGCCCGCTGGAAAATCTCCTGGCGCAGTTGACCGTTCAATTCGGTCAATTCCGCTGTCCGTTCCGCGACCCGGCGCTCGAGGGTGTCGTTGATCTCCCGCAATTGTTCGGCCGCCCGCTTGCGCTCGGTGATATCGGTGTAGGTGGTCACGAAGCCGCCGCCAGGCATCGGTGCGCGACGCACCTCGACGACGGTACCATTGGCCAGGGTCTGTTCCACGTGCAACGGCCGCGTGCGGCGGACGCAGTCAAGGCGCACGGCGACCGCCGTATCGGCGTCGCTGCCGTAGTCGCCGCGTTGCGAACGGAAGGCGACATATTCCTCGAACGAGACGCCGCAAGAAACCAAGCTGTCGGGAAGGTCAAGGAGTTCGCGAAAACGGTCGTTCCAGGCGACCAGCTTCAAGTCGCGGTCGAAGACGGAGACGCCTTGCGCGAGGTTGTCCAGCGTCGACTGGAGAAGGATGGATTTTTCCGCCAGTTCCTGCTCGTGGCGGAGCCGTTCGCGCATCTTGATGGCGGTGATGTCGGTGTAGAGGCTGACGGTGCCGCCGTCGCGGGTGGACCGTTCGCGAACCTGCAGCCAGCGGCCCGTCGCCAGGCGCATGACGATGGGATCCGCCGGATTGTGATGCGCGCGTGCTCGCTGCTTCAGCCATTCCTCGCGCGGCTCGTCGATGTCGACGATGAGACCCGTCTCGACCGTCCAGCGCGACAGCCGTTCGAACGGCATGCCGGACTGCAGCACCTGGTCGATGCCGGGAAAAAACTCCAGGAATTTTGTATTGCAGAGGACCATGCGGTCCTGATTGTCGAAGTGGACGAAGCCTTCCGAGATGCTCTCGATGGCCTCCATCAGCCGGGTCTGCGCCGTCTCCGTCTGTTCCTTGGCGGCGGTCAGCGCGCGGTTGGTATTTTCGAGATCTCGCAACGCGGTCTGCAGCGTTTGCGTGCGTTCGCGGATCTTGTCCTCCAGCAGGATCGCCGTCTGGAACAGGGAAAAGGCATTGCCCTGCATGTCGATGCCCTGTTCGACCTGGTCCATCAGGACCTGGACCATCTTCTCGAGCTTGTCGACGTTGCGGGTATTATGCGTCGGATCGCGCGTCACGGTCAGTGGCATTCGGCGATGCTCCGCGGCCGGGCGGCGCCCTCAATGCAGCCTGTCACCGGCGCCGATGGCGACGCCGGTGAACGTCTGATTGACGTGCATGGCCTGGAACTGCTCCCCGTAGGTGCTGAAGCCGATGACATTGTTCTCGGCGAAAAGTTGGCCGACGGACTGTTTGAGTTGCCGGCGTTCGAGTTCCAGCGTGCGCAGGATGCAGTCGCAGCCGATCACCAGCTGCGGAGAGCCGATTTCGGATCGAAGGTGGTCGAACAAGCCGCGCAGATTGGCGACGATGTCGGTTCCACGCGCGGTGGTCAGCACGATGCCCTTGTCGATGGCGCAGAAAAAGCTCAGGCTGCCGTCCGGGTTAAGCTTCTGGATCGAGCGGGTATAGTAGCGGCCGCCGACCTTGACGACCACGGGATGGGTGGCGAAGACCATCGGCGACAGCGCCTCGACATCGATGCCGATCAGCCGCGCGTACTCCGGCCCGGCCGGCTCGGCATTGATTTCCGAGACGATGCGGTTGGCGGGATCCGCCTCGGTGACCACCATCCGCGTCGCCGAACCCACGAAATGATCGGTCGTAAAGGCTTGAAACGGCAGTTGGGTGCGCACCAGGACAAGCACGCCTCCGTCGCTGGCAAACCGGCCGTTGGCGAACACCCGTGCCTTCTGGAAGCTGAGGTCGCCGCCCGAGGAGCCGCCGACCAGCGGCATGGCGCCGAGCGCCGCGGAAACGGTGCTGATCACCAACTCCTCGCATTTGCTGAGTCCGTCGAGGAGCAGAAAGGCGAAGCTCTTGTCCTCGTTGCCGTCGTTCGACATCGAGTCGAAATCGCGTTTGAGCTGGCGGACGATGTTCTGGCTCTCGCCGATGGAGAAGTGACGCGGATCCGGCAATGGCGCGTGCAGGGCCTGGAAATCGGGTCCGGCGAGGGTGAATCCGGTCACGGCGCCACTTAAATACCCACCAGGTGTGATCTCGCCGGCACTGGTACAGCCGATCAAAGGTAAATCGCCGAAGGAGCGGGACAGGGCCTGCCCAACCCTGTCGATGTCATGCTCCGTCGAGCAGAAAAAAACGCCGAGCACCGCCCCCGGTTGGCGAATGCTTTCATAGAGCTCGCGTGCGGCATCCACCGGATCGTCCGCAGCCGAAAAGCCGCCGCGCACGCAACTGTGTTTTCCGACGTACATTATTCCTCCCGTGTTGCCAAGGCGGTCCGCCAAGGACGGTTCACGAAGCCAAGGCACTAAGTATTTGTGAGATTATGGGATCATGTTACGTCATGTCCTCTTTGGCGGCAAAGTGTAACGGAATATTTCCCGGAGCGCCATAGTCACGCGGCGGTATGCGATAACACCTGTTTGATTGGCCAACTGGCCGCGCGGCCTGTCCCGGCAAGCATCCGGCGTGTTCAGATCCAACGCCCTACCTTCGCGGCGTAGGCGTCGAAGGCGGTGCCAAAACGGTCCTTGAGCATGGCTTCCTCGGGCCGGATGAACAGCCGGGTGATGGCGAGTGGGAACAGGAAAATGAAAAGAATCGGGCTCAGGCTGCCGAGCCACAGCCACCAGGCGACGAGCAGCAGCAACAGGGCTGTGTACATGGGATTGCGCGTTCGCGCATAAGGCCCGGTGGTAACGAGTTGATGCGCCACCTTGAACGGCTCGATCGGCGTCCGCGCGCGCTTAAAATGCCAAAACGCCCAGAAGGCGAGGCCGAGGGCGAGAACGCCTGGGAGCGCGGCGGCATAGGTCCAAGGCGGCGCCAGTAGGGTAAGCAGGGGCAGCGCCCAATCGGCGAGCGCCATGGCGGCGGCGGCGATGACGAAGATCGTTGGCGGCAGAACCCAGCGCGGCGGTCGGTTGATGTCCGATCCGGACGGCGGCAAGTCGTCGTGGGGCCTTTCCATGTCCGTCGTCTCCTGTTGGAGTCAGCGCGGCGTGCCGCGCGACCATTCGTAAAGGGCAATCGCCGCGGCGACCGAGACATTCAGGCTTTCCGTGTGCCGCGAAATCTCGATCCGCGCAACGCGGTCGCACTGTTCGCGCACCAACCGGCGCAGTCCGCGGTCCTCGGAGCCGAGGACGATCGCCAGCCGGCCGGCGCGCATCGCGGCGGCAATGGGCGCGTCCGCTTCTCCCGCCAGGCCAACCGTGGTGAACCCCGCTTCCTGCAGCGCGCGCAAGGATCGCGCGATGTTGGTCACGGTGACGAGGGGGACCTGTTCGAACGCACCGGAGGCAGCCTTGATCAGCGCGCCGGCGGCGGGCGGCGCGTGGCGGTCTTGGAGAATGACGGCGCCCGCAGAGAAAGCGGCGGCGGAGCGAATAACGGCGCCGACATTCCGTGGGTCCGTCGCCTGGTCGAGGACGACGACGCCGGCGCGCGCCTGACCGAGCGAGCGGTTGCACACGTCGGCGAGGGAGACCGCCGGCAGCGGCTTGGCGAGCACCGCGAAGCCTTGATGCACGGCGCCGGGGGGCAGCAGCCTGGCCACCTCCGTGCCCTCGATGCATTCCACCGCGGGGCGTGGCGATCCGGCGTCCGTTGCCGCCACCATCAACATTTCCGCCGTCTCCGCTGTCGCGACGAGGCGCTGGACTTGGCGCGTTGGATTGGCTGCCGCCGCAAGGGCGGCATGGCGGCCGTAAATCCAAGTCTTCGCCGGCATTGGTCTTGATGGGGAGCGCGCTGGCATGCTATCGACTTTCAACCATTGTCTCGGAAATTGGCAACCGGCTGGCCGGGTCTTGACTGTCCGGCACGCTGCGGGGAATTGGAAAAGTTTGGCTCCCGCGACATTATTGAACATTGACAAGGCAAGCGAAACGCCATATTTGACCGCGTTCATTCAGCCGGTTCGCCAAAGCCTGAGACATGGCCCTCCGGAGGGGTGCCCGAGTGGCTAAAGGGGACGGGCTGTAAACCCGTTGGCGTACGCCTACGTTGGTTCGAATCCAACCCCTTCCACCACGCGCGGGGTGCGTTTGTTGGAAGCCGTGTGCGGGTGTAGCTCAGTGGTAGAGCACGGGCCTTCCAAGCCCTGCGCGAGGGTTCGATTCCCTTCACCCGCTCCAGGGGCCGTTAAGGGTTTTGGGGCCGGACGAGGATATGGACCGAATTCTTGCGGCGGACGTCGGGACCGTTCGTCCGCGTCGACGAAAGAGAGCTAGAAAAAGACCATGTCGAAGGCGAAATTTGAGCGTAGCAAGCCGCACTGCAACATTGGGACGATTG
>CAYWRP010000050.1:0-20999 GCA_964460955.1 uncultured Rhodospirillaceae bacterium
TTTGCGAGCCGATGGCGACGTCATTCATGAGTTGATCTCCTGTCCTAGGATGTCATAAAACGGGTGCTTCTACCCGAATGGCGCAACCATAATAGTTCAGGAGGTTGGAATACAACTTATTTATGTGCATATAAATTACATACAATTTTAAAGAGTTTTGTGAGCATTTAGCCGGGAATCATTCTAATCTAGCTAGCGCCCGGCCACGAATGACAATCTTTGCGCGAAAGAAGGAAACTTTTGTTGGCGGTTCGGTCTTCTTTGCGATAAAACCCAGGATGGAGATTTTGCATCGGTTGTTCAGCACCGAAAGGATGGGCAGGCATGTCCTTGATTAAGCGAATCCCCGCGCGCGCCGTTCGGACCGTCAGGGGGTGGGTGATGCCCCGAATTGGCGAAATGCCAGCCGATATGGACTATTGTGAGTCCGACTGCCGGCGCCTCGACTGCTCCGCCGAAGACTGGGATACCTGCGAGAACCGCCTGGATGCGGTGCGCCGCCGCCGCCAGTTGGACGACGCCGAGAACGGCAACGACGGGACTTCCGCCGAACCGCGCAGCCCGGCGAATGCGCCGCGCGACGGCTGAGACCGCCCGCCGCCGCCGATGGCGGTTTTACCAGGTGCCGGTGTTCGCCATCGAAGCCCAGGGCTCGGCCGGTTCCTTAGCCTCCCCCTTTTGCAGCAGTTCGATCGAGATGCCGTCCGGCGACCGGACGAACGCCATGTGGCCGTCGCGCGGCGGCCGGTTGATCGTCACGCCGCCGTCCATCAGCCGCTGGCAGGTGGCGTAGATGTCGTCGACCCGGTAGGCGAGGTGGCCGAAATTGCGCCCGCCCGTATACTCTTCCGGATCCCAGTTGTAGGTCAGCTCGACCAACGGCGACTTGGCCTGCTCCGCGCGGTCGAGGTCGCCCGGCGCGGCGAGAAAGACGAGGGTGAAACGGCCCTTTTCGCTGTCGTGGCGGCGCGTCTCCACCAAGCCCAGCTTGTTGCAGTAGAAATCCAGCGACGCGTCGAGGTCCGACACGCGCACCATGGTGTGCAGGTATTCCATTGCCAGTTTCCTTTCGCTCCGGCCGTTACCGCCTCTTCTGCGCCGGGATATGGGAATGCGCCGCGGCGGCGGACAAGGGCAGCGGTCAGCGTTGCTGCGGCGGCGCGGGGTCGACGAGCGCCAGGTATTCGCAGACGACGGTCGCCGCCGCCAGGGCGGTGATTTCCGCGACATCGTAGGCCGGCGCCACCTCGACGACATCCATGCCGACGAAAGTCAGGCCCGCCAACCGGCGCAGGATCGCCTGCGCCTGCCAGGAGGCGAGGCCGCCGATCTCCGGCGTGCCGGTGCCGGGGGCGAACGCCGGGTCGAGGGCGTCGATATCGAAGGTCAGATACGCGCTTGCCGGGCCGACGGTCTCGCGGATGCGCGTCGCGATCGCCGCCGGGCCTTGCAGGTGCACCGTCTCGGCATCGATGATGGTTATTCCCTGATCCTCGGTCCAGGCGCGCACGCTGGGACACACCGGCGAGCGGATGCCGACCTGGATCATCCGCTTCGGCTCGATCAGGCCCTCTTCGATGGCGTGACGAAACGGCGAGCCGTGGCCGAGCGGCTGGCCGAAGCTGTCCGGCCAGGTGTCGACGTGGGCATCGAAATGGACCAGCGCCAACGGTCCCAGGCGGCGGTGGGCGGCGCGCAGCAGGGGCAGGGTGATGGCGTGGTCGCCGCCGAGCGCGATGAGATGGCCGAAGCCGCGCGCCTGCTCCTCGATCGCCGCGATGCTGGCGGCGAGATCGCCCAAGGGGAGCCGGAAATTGCCGACGTCGGCGATGGACGCGCGGGCGAAGTCGGTCCCCGTCACCGGGTGCGCGCCGTCGTAGAGCATCCGGCTGGCGCGGCGAATGGCGGCCGGCCCGTCGCGGGCGCCGGCGCGGTTGGTGGTGCCGAGATCGAACGGGATGCCGGCGATCGAGAACGGCTGGTCGGCGCCGGTTTCACGGGTCCCTAGAAAGGTCGCGGGGAGGGCGAAGGTGGCCTGATCGGGCATTGTCGGTCTCTGACCTCATAGTCGGCATGGTCGGCGGCGCGCCCCTCTTTACGCGTTGCCGGGGGCGGTCCGCCAATGGGGACTTTCCCGCCGCGCGTTCCTCGGCTAAAAGCCGCCAGTAAACGGACGATCCTTCCGAGGAAATGGGCTGGCGGTTGACGGGAAACCACTGGTCGCGGCGCCAAGGGGTCGGCTTCGGTTCGGTTAGCATGATCTAAACGCTTGGGATAGAGGAGAAGGGAAGATGGGGCTGTTCGATTTTGTCAAGAGCGCCGGGCAGATGCTGGGGCTCGGCGGCGGCGACAATCCGCCGGCGCCGGAGGAACTGGTCAAGGAGGTCGACAAGCTGGGCCTCAAGGCGGAGGGCCTCGATGTCGCCGTCGATGGCGACGCGGTGAAGGTCAGCGGCAAGGCGGCGTCGGCCGAGGAGCGGGAGAAGATCGTTCTCGCCCTCGGTAACGTCGCCGGCGTGGCGAAGGTCGAGGAGGCGATCGAAACGGAGGAGGCGGCGCCGGCGTCCACTTTCTACACGGTTCAGGCCGGCGACACGCTGTCGGCGATCGCCAAGGCACAATACGGCAACGCCAATCTCTACTTGGCCATCTTCGAGGCCAACAAGCCGATGCTGAGCGATCCAGACAAGATCTACCCGGGTCAGGTGCTGCGCATCCCCCCGCAGTAGGCGTTTGGCCGGGCGGCCATTCCGGCCGCCCCGAATCGCCCGCGCCGCCGCGGGGTGCGAGCACTATTTACAGGCTGGACCGCGGGGCGTGGCTTGGCGTAAATTGTCGCACCAAAGCAAACAGCTAGGCGGTGTCGGAGGTCGGCACCTCGGGATCGGGTCATTTATCGCAGCGGGGTGCCGCCAAAACCGGACGGGTGTTAAGGTGCGCGGGCTCGCGGGGACGTCCCGCAGGCGGTGATCGTCCTGCCGTCGCATTTTCGCACCAACGGCTCTGAAAAGGGCGCTCGGATCGGTCGAGGCGGTCAGCGGTGCTGCCGAGGAGGGAGTGATGACGATGGCGACGGAAGTGGCTGGCTTTCAGCCGATGCAATATCTCGACAAGGCGCTCAGCGGCCTGCGCGATCTCGGCATGGCCCCGGAGGTCGGCGCCGAGTCGCCGATGACCGGCCTGCTCAACCAGATCACCGATCTCGACGAAAACCGTATCGTCGTCATCGCGCGGACGCTGGAGCAGATGTCGTTCTTCAACGAGGTGGTGCGCGAGCAGGTCGGCCAAATGGCGGTCGGCGAGCGCTACGAGCAGGTCACCCAGGCCTTCAACTCCATCCGCGACGACGCGCGCGGCCTCGTCGACCAGATGGAAGACGGCAAGATCGACACCTGGGAGCGCCTCGCCAACGTCTGGCAAAAGGTCACTCGCGGCGACATCGCTTCGCGCTTCGACAAGATCAAGGACACCTACCTCGGCGTCTCCAGGGACACCAAGGATCAGATCGAGCGCGAGCAGCGGATCCTCGAGGCTTATCGGGATTTCCGCGGCGCGCTCAAGGAATCGGAGGTAATGGCCCTCGAGGTCCTGAAAAAGGCCGAGGGGAAGCTGGAGACGGCGCGCGCCGGCGTCGACCTGGCGACGAAGGCGGTCGCCGAGGCCGGCGACATCGATCCCGCCGAACGGGCCAAGCTGGAACTCGCCCGCGACCAGCGGGTTCGCTTGCTGCAGGACGAGGAAAAACGCTATCAGATCGCCAAGGACCTCAGCGATAACCTGACCGTCAGCTACAACACCTCAGAAGTGGTGATGGCAAGGCTGCTGCAGACCACCAACGCCAAGGAGCGGGTCTACCAGCAGTCGGTGAGCTTTTTCTCGACCAATGAGTCGGTGCTCACCGCGCTGACCGCCTCGTTCACCGGCATGCACGGCCTGCACGAGAGCACGCAAACGCTGAACCGGATGAAGGAGGGAGTCAGCCAAAGCCTGGAGACGTTGGCCGACATCGGCGGCAAGGTGCAGGAAGAGGCGCTGAAGGCCGGCTATGGACCGACGATCCGCGCCGACGCGGTGAAGAAGCTCGTCGACTCGGTAGTCAACTTCCAGGAACGCTCAACGGAAATCATCCAGGAGATGCGCGCGCAGAGCACCAAGAACTCGGCCGAGATCCGCGACGCCGTGGAGCAGGGCAAGCAGCGCCTCGCCCGCCTCGCCGAGCAAGGCAACGCGCTCGCGCATGGCTGAGGCCCAGCAGCCGGCCGAGGGCGGCGCCAAGGCGGCGTCGCCGTCGGCACCGCTCGACGAGGTGATGCTGGCGATGGACGTGGTGGACACGCTGCGCCACGCCGACAAGCTGGTCGAGCGCGAACTGGCCGCCGACGAACGCGATCGGCAACTGAAGGACCGCCTGCGCCACATCTATGCCTCGCAAGGCATCGAGGTTCCCGAACGCGTCCTCGAAGAGGGCGTCACCGCGCTCAAGCAGGACCGCTTCGTCTACGATCCGCCGAAGGCTGGCGGCCGCTGGTGGGCCCTGCTGTGGATCCGCCGCAAGGTCTGGGGCAAGTTCGTCCTCATCGGTCTCGCGCTGATTGTCGCCGCCGGCGCCGGCTATCATTACCTGATCAAGGTGCCGGCGGAACAGGCGGCGATCGAACGGGTGGCCGAATTGGAGAGCGGTCTGCCGCGGCGCCTCGATGACGAACTGGCGCGCATCCGGGCGGTGGCGCGCGAGGACCGCGCGGTATCCGAGGCCGAAGCGCTGGCCGCGCAGGGCTTGGCGGCGGCGCGCGCCGGCGACCTGCAAGCCGGCCGCGCGGCGGCGGCGGCGATGGAAGGCCTCAGACAGCGCCTCGAACAGGAATACGTCGTGCGCATCGTCACCCGGCCCGGCGAGCCGAGCGGGGTATTCCGCATCCCCGAAGCCAATCCCGACGCCCGCAACTACTATCTCATCGTCGAGGCCGTCGACGCCGAGGGGCGGCCGGCGGCGGTGCCGGTGACCAGCGAGGAGAGCAACGTCAGCCGGACGGTCGAGACATGGGGCCAGCGGGTTACCGAGCGCACCTTCGCCGCCATCCGCGCCGACAAGAGCGACGACGGCATCATCGATAACAACATCCTCGGCGTGAAGCGGCGCGGTGTTCTGACGCCCGAATACGCGATGCCGGTGCGGGACGGCGCGATCTTGGAATGGTGAGGCGGCAATGTTGAACGGCCTGCGCGTGCTGGGTTCCCTGGATGGCGCCGCCGACGGCGCGATGACCCAGGTCGGCGCCCTCGACAAGGACATCGCGGCGATGACCGACGAGTTGGTCAGGCTGCAGGGCGAGCAGACGCAGGCGTATCAGTCTCTGGCCCGGCTGCGGATGCGCGAATTGGGCGACAGCCGGGCGCTGGACGATCTCACCGCCGCCGAGCGCAAGGCGCGGTCCCTGCTGGCCGAGCGGGCGGCCGAACACACCCGCCTGGACGACGAGATCAAGGGGCTCGAGGCGGAGCTCGCCAGCCAGACGGCGGAACGCGACACGGCGGTGGCCGAGGCGGAGCGGAAAACCGGGGCCCTCGAACAGGCGGAGCGGGCGGCGCTGGAGGCTTTGCAGGCGTCGGACGCCTACACGGCCCAGATGACGGCGGCGGAAAAGGCCGAGACCATCGCCCGCCACGCCGAGCAGAAACGCACCTTCGCCGAGGAAGACCGCATTGCCAAGGGCAAGGCCTACGAGGATGATCCGTTGTTCCTGTATCTATGGCGGCGCGGCTTCGGAACGCCGCGATACGCGGGCGGCTTCCTCGCCCGGTATGTCGACGCCAAGGTCGCCCGGCTGATCGATTTCGACAAGGCGCGCGCCAACTACGCGATGCTGGTGGAAATCCCCGAGCGACTCGGCGAACACGCCGAACGCCGCCGCGCGATGGCCGATGAGGCGGCTCGGCACGTCGCCGAGATGGAGACGGCGGCGCTGGAGACCGATGCCGTTGTCGCGGCCAGGGGCGAAGCCGACCACGCGCAGGCGCGCCTCGATGCCGTCGAGGAGCGGGTCGAGGCGCTCCGCGGGCGTCGGCTGGCGCTGACCGCCGAGCGGGCGATGCTGGCCAGCGGCGAGGACGCCAAGACCCGCGAGGCGCGCGACGTGGTCGCCGCCGCGTTGACCCGGCGTGACCTGCAGGACCTGCGGCGGGATGCCCAGCGGACCCCGACGCCGGACGACGATACCCTGGTCGACCGCATCGACGACCTGGAAGCGGCGATCGCCGAGGTTCAGGCGCGGCTGGACGAACGCAAGACCCTGTTGGCCGATCAGCGGAAACGGATCGCCGAAATGGAGCAGGTCCGCAATGAGTATCGGCGCCGCGGGGTTGGAGGCGACCGCTTCGACTTCGCCGACGGGGCCAGCCTGGCGGTGCTTTTAGGCCAGGTGCTGGGTGGCGGGATGTCAAGCGGCGGCCTGTCGGATCAGCTGGGACGCCGCCGCCGGCCGCGGTCGCCGGGCGGCCTCGGTGGCGGCTTTCGCATCGGCGGGCGGGGCGGTTTCGGTACCGGCGGCGGCTTCGGGGGGGGTGGCTTTCGCACTGGAGGCGGTTTCTGAGAGGCGGCGAAGACGCGCCCGGCCCGCCGGTGTGAGGGCCTCCCAGCGGCGGCGCGAAACGACTCGCCGCGGTCCGGCCTCCGAGCGCGGACCGTTGCGTCGGTTGGGCCTTGTGCTACTGTTCGATCGTCAGCGGGGTGCGGTACGGGGTACAATAAGGAGGCGGCGTGCCGGACATCCAATCGATCCTCTCCCAGCACTTCCTCCTCAAGCACCTGTCGAAGGAGGATCTGGACTATATGGCAAGCTTGGCCACCACGAGGAGCTATAAAAAGGGCGAGCCGATCTTTCTCAAGGGGGACCCGGGCACCTCCATGATGGCGCTGATGGAGGGCTGCATCCGCATTTGCGCCTATTCCGTCGAAGGGCGGGAAGTGGTGCTCAACGTCATCGGCGCCGGCGAGATCTTCGGTGAGATCGCCTTCATCGACGGTGGCGAGCGGACGGCCGACGCCTTCGCCATGGAGCCGTGCAAGTTACTCGTCATCAGCCGTCGCGATTTCCTGCCGTTTCTGGAGCGCAACCCGAAAGTGTGCATCCAGCTTCTCGAGATAATGTGCAATCGGATCCGCTGGACCAGCGAACAGGTCGAGCAGTTCACCTTCCACGATTTGGCCGGCCGGCTGGCGAAGAAGCTGTTACATCTCGCCGATGTGCACGGCGAGGACACGCCGCATGGCAGCCGTATCGGGCTCAAGCTCTCCCAGCAGATGCTCGCCGGCATGATCGGCACCTCGCGCGAGGCGGTCAACAAGCAGCTCCGGAGTTGGGAAGGGCAAGGCATCATCGCCAAGCAACGCGGCTCGATCACGGTCATCCAGCCGGATCGCCTGCGCGATATCGCCGCGAATATCTAGAGGCGCCCGCTTCGCCGATTTGCGGATGCAATCCCTCCAGGATAAGGCTAATGTGTCACGAATTTAAGTCAGTCGGATCCCTCAATCCGGGCGTACGCCATCCCCTCGTTTGAGATCGCATGTACCGGAACAAGTGGGTGATCGCTAGAAAACGGAGCCGAAATGCGGGATATCGAGAAGATCCTATCTCGGCATTCCCTGTTCGGCCAGCTGTCGGCCGAAGAACGGGAGAAACTCAGCCAACTCGCCGTTGTCCGGCATTACACGAAAAACCAGCGGATTTTCGGTAAGGGGGACCCCGGCTCCTCTCTGATGGCGGTAAGCCGCGGATGCGTCCGCGTCTGCGCCCATACCCTCGACGGGCGGGAATTCGTCCTCAACATCATCAGCGCCGGCGAGATATTCGGCGAGATCGCCTGTCTCGATGGCGGCGAACGCACGGCCGACGCCTACGCGATGGAAGACGCCACACTCGTGATCCTCAGCCGCCGGGATTTCCTGCCCTTCCTCGACCGCAACCCGCAAGTCGCGGTGCGGCTGTTGGAGATCCTCTGCCAGCGCATCCGCTGGACGGCCGACCAGTTCGAGCAATATACCTTTTATGACCTTTCGGTGCGCCTCGCCAAGAAGCTGATCTACCTCGCCGATACCTTCGGCAAGCCGGTGCCGCGCGGTGTCCGCATCGATCTTTGCCTCTCACAGGAAATGCTGGCCGGCATGGTCGGCGCCACCCGGGAGGCGGTCAACCGGCAACTGAGCGAATGGACCGCCGCCGGACTGATCGAAACGCGGCGCGGCGAAATCACCCTGTTCGACGTCACGGGCTTGGCGCGCTTCGCGGATCCGCTTTCCGAACGCGACCGCATCGCTGAACCGATTTCCTCGTATCTGGGCGAAATGAGGCCAACGTGAAGCCGACGGGAATGGCGGCCTGACGGGCTGCCCGTCGTTGCCGCCACCCGCGGCGCCGGGATCAGCGCATCTTCTCGACGTCGACGTCGTGGCTGCGTTTCCCGTAATGGTCGAACCAGGAAGCGCCGGTCGCCGGCACCAAGTCGCCGGTGTGCAACTCGTCGGCGCGGCGATGGAACGGAAACGCCAGCATCATCGCCTCGCACCGCACGAGGCGGAGGAAGTTTGCTGTCGCGACGCCCGTCATGCAGCAGGCGCCGATCGTCGACGCCGCGGCCGCCTTGGTGAAGTAATTGATCGCGTCCATCATGATGCTCTCTCCTTTCCGCACGTTATTCTAGTAAAATTATAGGGTGAATTGCACGCCGGGACAATTCACCTTTTTGCAACGCTGCGGCTACTGGACCGATGGGGGTGGCAGCGCGCCGGCAGTGCGCGCGCGGGGTGCCGGCGCCGGCCCGGCGTGATGGTGGAGCATGCGCCAGACGCCGTTCCGGCGGACGAAGAGGTTCGTCGCCGCCAGCGGCACCGTATCCGCCAGCTCGATGCAGGTGACGTAACCGGCATCGCCGGCCCGGTGCGCCGCCGCGTCGTGAAAGGTGATGTTCGGCGCTTCGGGATTGACGAGAATGGATCGCCAGCTAGCCATCACCCGGTCGCGGCCGATCAGCGCCGCCCAGCCCGGATGAATGCAGGTGAGGCCCGGCAGATCGGCCCACGCCGCCTCCATGGCGACGATGTCGCGCGTCGCGAAGGCGACGTAGAAGGCCTCGTTGGCGAACAGCAGGGCGGCATCTTCGGACATCGGCGCGGGATCCGTCTTCGGTCGGATGGCGGGCGGGCGAGCGCCAAGGTTAGCGCATCGCCGCCGAGACTGATATGCTTTCGGCGCGGGCATGGGGTCGACAGGCAAGACGAGGTGAGATCGTGATCGGTTACGGGCTGCTGCGCCGGGTGCTGTTTGCCATGGAGCCCGAGCGGGCGCATGACTGGACGATCCGCCTCCTGAAGCTGGGGCCGCCGCCGCGCCGGATGGCGCCCGTCGATCCGATGCTCGAGACCCACGTTGCGGGATTGAGCTTCGCCAACCCGCTCGGTCTCGCCGCCGGTTTCGACAAGAACGCCGAAGTCGTCCGACCGATGCTCGGTCTCGGTTTCGGCTTCGTCGAGGCGGGGACGGTGACGCCGCGCCGGCAGGCGGGCAACCCGCGGCCGCGGCTGTTTCGGCTGCCCGAGGATCGGGCGGTGATCAACCGGTTCGGTTTCAACAGCGCCGGCGCCGAAATCGTCGCCGAACGCCTGGCGGCGCTTCGCGCGGGGAGCGTCGGCGGCCTCGTCGGCGTCAACATCGGCCCCAACCGCGACAGCGCCGATCCGCCGGCCGAGTGCGCGGCGCTGCTCGTCCGGCTGGCGCCGCTCGCCGACTTCATGGTCATCAACGTCTCGTCGCCGAACACCGCCGGCCTGCGCGCCTGGCAGGCGGCGGACGCGCTGCAGGGCATGCTGGCGGCGTTGACGGCGGCACGCGACCGTGCCGAGGCGCGTCCGCCGCTGTTCTGCAAGGTGGCGCCGGATCTCGATGCCGACGCGCGGTCAGCGATCGCCGAGGTGGTGCTGCGCGCCGGCATCGACGGCCTCATCGCCACCAACACCACGGTCGCCCGGCCCGCCGACCTGAGGAGCGCGGCCCGGCGGGAGAGCGGCGGCCTGAGCGGGCGGCCGTTGATGGCATCGTCGACGGCGGTGTTGAAGGACTTCTTTCGACTGACCCAGGGCCGCCTGGCGCTGATCGGCGTCGGCGGCGTCGCCAGCGGCGCCGACGCGTACGCCAAGATCCGCGCCGGGGCGAGCCTCGTCGAGTTGTATACGGCGCTGGTCTACGAGGGGCCGGGGCTGATCGGTCGACTCCTCGCCGATCTTGCCGAGCTTTTACGCCGCGACGGCTTCGTCCGCGTCGCCGATGCCGTCGGCGCGGATGTCGCAGCGGAGGCCGGATATCGCGCTACAGCAGGAACTGCTCCTTGAGGATGCGCTCCTCGAGGTTGTGTTCGGGGTCGAACAACAGGCGCGGCGTCACGCTGTCGTCCTCGTGCACCTTGACGCGGACCACGTTACGGATCTCCGTGAAGTCGGCGACCGCGCTCACCGAGCGGAGGTCGGGATGCAGCACCTCGATCTCGACGCAGGCCTTGCGCGGCAGGATGGCGCCCCGCCACTGGCGCGGCCGGAAGACGCTGATCGGCGTCATCACCAGCACCGGCGATCCCAAGGGAAGGATCGGCCCGTTGACGGAAACGTTGTAGGCCGTGCTGCCGGCCGGCGTGGCGACGAGTATACCATCGGCGATCATCTCCGCCATCCGCGCGACGCCATCGACGTTGATGGCGAGCTTGGCGGCGAACCGGGTCTGGCGCAGCATCGACACCTCGTTGATCGCCAGCGCCTGATGCAGACAGCCGTTGGTGTCGAGGGCGGTCATCTTCAGCGGCGTGAGCTGGATCGACTGCGCGCGCGCCAGCCGCTCGCGAAGCCCGTCCTCGCGAAAGGTGTTCATGAGAAAACCGACGGAGCCGCGGTTCATGCCGAAGATCGGCGTGTGCCAGTCCATGAACGTGTGCACCGTCTCGAGCATGAAGCCGTCGCCGCCGAGGGCGACAATGGCGTCCGCCTGTTCGGGGGGAAGATTGCCGTAACGCTCGCTCAGACGCGCGAACGCCTCGCGCGCCGCCTGGTGGTCCGAGGCGACGAAGGCGATACGCTTAAAGGCGTTTCGCGAATCCACATTCGATGCGCTGTCGTCGGCGATGGCGTCCATGGGCCGGCAGTATACCGATACCGGCGGCCTGGACCAGCAAAAGCGCGCAAGAATTCGCCGAACCCTCGTCGCGGCATCCGCCTCACCGCTGGATCAGCGCGTCGACGAGCCGGCTGAGGTTCAAGACCTGCAGCGCGCGGTCGGGCGGTGCGATCTTGGCGAGCTCGCGCAGGTCGCAGGCGACGTACTCGAGTCCGGCGCGAAAGGTCTCATCGGACGCCGAGGCGGTACGCGGCGCGGCGTTCGTGCACGCACAGGCGACGGCAGGATTCGGGGACGTTTTCGGTGCCGCGCTACCCTGGATGACGGTAAAGCGACCGTGTTTCGCCATGGCCAAGCCTCCTTGGTCAACCGGACGGAATGCCCGGCCTGATGACATGCGAACGTTCCATGTCGACGTGACACCGCTCCCTGAACTCCCCGCTTGGGCGAGGATCTGTTTTCCTTGTATGCCGTCTCGGACCACATTCAAAGCGCAAACCGTTAAGGGATCATTAACACAACCGGGGCCAAAAGAAAAAAATTTCCAGAGTGTTGAATTTCCTGAATTATTGAAGCCCTATCGGGGTTAATCGGTTGTAGATACTTTTTCGCGGCGCGCGAAGAAAATGCAATAAAGCGCTGATATCACGCATAAAAAAACCGTGTCGGCGAAATTGCCGACGGACGGACCGGGCGCTTCCTGGATCGGCCGCCGATGTTCGGCTAAGATATTGGAAGTACGAACATTATTCTGGTCACGGCCGATGCCAAATTCTCGCCAGAAAGGGTAACCCGAGGTCGCCTCCGGCGTCAATTTGATCCCCCTTTGTATGCCAAATTATCACCATCGGTTGCAGGCCGCGCCGGTCGCCCGAGCGCCGTTTGTCCGGCCCCGCCAACTCCGTCGCCATCCTCGCCCTTCGCCGCCAGCCCTCGGCATCGGGGGGATTGTGAATCCGCGAGATTAGTGCGATGGATTGAGGGGCGGTCGGATCATGGGCCGGGCCGAATCCGCCCGCGCCGGCACCGCGACGATAGAAGCCCAAACAAGGAGGAGAAGCGCTATGACATCCCTGTTCCGCCGTTCAATGCCAGCGCTGGTCGGCGCCGCCTTGGTCGCCTCGGTCCTCGCGCCGCCGACCGCAATCGCTGCCGACGAGGGGATCACGGTGACGGACGCGTGGGCGCGGGCGACGGCGCCGAGCGCGCCCAACGGCGCCGCCTACATGACGATCACCAACACCTCCGGCGCCGATGACCGGCTGGTTGCCGCGTCGGCCGACGTCGCGGAACGGGTCGAACTGCACACGCATATCCGCGACGGCGACATCATGCGGATGCGGGAAGTCGATGACCTCACCGTCCTCACCGGGACGACGACGGAGTTGGCACCGGGCGGCCTGCACATCATGCTCATCGGCCTTTACGAGCCGCTGCAGGAGGGCGAGACCTTCCCCCTTGGCCTGACCTTCGAGGTCGCCGGTGGAATGATGGTCGATGTCGTCGTGCTGCCGCCGGGCGCCATGGGACGCGAAGGCTACATCCTCGAGGGCGAGTAGGCGGCGCCGCGACCTGGCGGCGGTGGGCAGGGGAATCGCGTTTTCGGCCCGGCGCTGGGCGGCATCACGGGCCGTTTTGCCCGTGGCGGCGACAATGCCGCCGGTCAGGAGCCGAGAAAGCGCCTTATGCGTTCCTTGTCGGCGTGGATATAGGTGTGCTGCTCGAACGACGCCGAGCCGTCCGCGTGGACCGATGTGAGGACTAACTGGGTGATCATGTCGGCCACGGGACAGAGGATGACGAGTTCCTCTTTGACGCTGAGAGTATGCGCCATCGAGGTTTCGTCCTCTTCCCGGATGGTGACCGCGACGACGGCCGTATGGCGATCGGTGTTGACCGCCGATAGCGAGGCTTCAATGGTGCAGCTGACCGCCTCCGTGACCCGCCGCGCTTCCAGCACGCGTTCGCCGACCGTCCGCTTCTCGATCATGTAGGAGTCCGGAAAGAGGTTGCCGGCCGTCGCGAATCGCGAGATGGCGAGCCCGATGATCCCCAGCAGGGCGACGGTTAACAAAATGCGCATGATCGTGTGGCTCCTCGACCGTCGGCGGCAATTCACACGTTCTGGCTCAATCGGGGGATGCGCTGGAAGCGGCCAAACACGCAATCCCTCGGCAACCCAAGGTCACTCTTTTCTCACGCCTCGCGCGGGAGTTTAATTTCGCGACCGTTGCAACATCCAGAAGTTGAAATGCACGACCCATAACTACAACTTTGTGAAAGTATGGCACATTCTGCACATCTTGCAAACGCCATAGAAGCCACCCCAATTGGATTATTTATGGATCGGCACGACGCCCCGGCCCGTTGCGGAGTTTGGGTGCCGCATCGTCCCATGGACGGGGGATTCTGGAGTGAGCGGGCGGCGACATCGGCCACCACGCGAAGCGGCCGAGGGCAGCGCGGCACACGGCGCGGAGTTTTCGGCCCGCGACGGCAACCGCAACCGCTTCGCGCCACCAGAAGTGATCATTCTCTCGCCGGCTCAGGCGAGCAATCACGGTGCCACCGGCACGACACGAACTTCGAGCCGTCTTGATCCGTCATCAGGCCATACACGAACGAGGCCCGGCGGATCTCCTTGGCTCGCGGCATGGCGGCACAGACAATGGTTGAGAATTGGGATCATTCGCCCGATAATGGTGGTAACGGTCAGAGCCAAGAACCGAGCGGCGGGGTGGAGCGTCCGACCCATCGAGTGAGGAAACATACCCGTGGTGAATCGACCCTTGGCCCCCAAAACAACACCTTCGAAAAACATCCCCTATCACCAGAACCCACCCAAGATCGATGCCCGCCGCGCCGCCGACCTGATGAAGGCGCTTTCCAACGAAAGCCGCGTCCAGATCCTCTGTGAATTGCTCGAGGGCGAGCGGTGCGTGCATGAACTTGAAAGCGTGGTTGGGCTCTCCCAGTCGGCGCTGTCGCAACACCTCGCCAAGCTGCGCCACGACGGGGTCGTCAAGACGCGACGCGACGGCAAGACGATCTGTTACTCGCTGAACGGCAACGAGCCGGCGATCGTGCTGGAAGTGCTGTACCGACTGTTCTCCGACGATGACGACGACGATGCGCCGACGGCCGGCACGTCGACCACCGCCGACAAGGATGAAAGCAAACTTTCCCCGTCGCCGCGCTGACCGGTGGCCACCCAGGGCGGCTGGATGCCGGCCGCGGCGGCCACCGACGTTCGCCTCGCGCCGCACGGTCTTGCAACCCGAGGACAACCCTTTAAGGATCAGGCTGGGATTTTCACGCGTCTTCCGGCGCCGACTCGGGGTCGAGCCGGCCCTCGAAGCGCTTCGTCCGCTCCCGCAGGCAATTGCCGAAAGCCACCATCAGGTTCAGCGTCTGAATGGTCTCCGGCTTCGACAGCGAGCGGATGACACCCCATAGCCCGGTAGGGGCGTGCGCGCTCTCGCAGTAGTCCACCGCGTCATGGATCGACAACTCGGCGTCCTGGGTCGCCAGACTCGTCACCATCGTTTCCATGAAGACGTAGAGCCGCTCGATCATCTGGTCGGTCATCGCCGCCCGCGCCGCTTGCATCGTCTGCACCACCTCGACGATGGCGTCCAGGGAACCGGATTTGTGCATCGCCGTCACCCCGTCCAGCAGATGATGCACGGCGGCCCGTGTCTCGTCATCGTTGAGACGGTCGAGAACTTCGATGCCGTGGGCGCAGGTCGTCACCAGCCGCTCGACCATGGGATCGGTCACCGCCTACGAAAATGCGAGACCGGCTTCCCGCACCTGGAACATGTCGGAGATATCGCGCAATTGCGTGTCCATGAGGCAAACCTCCCTCCGAAACCTAAAGGAGCCCGCTCGCCGACAACCAGTACATCCGGTTGTAGGCAAGCTTGGCCCAGTGAACCATTTGCGACGGTGGCGTCGGATTGGGCGGGGTTTCGTAGTTGAATTAGATGTAGGTGTCGGCGTTGAGGCCCGTTTCGATGAAGCAGAAAACCTTGCCGTCGTACTGGCGTGCCCAGCGGCCCTCTTGAACCAGATGGGTGATGTTCTGCGTGACGGTGTCGGCCTGGAAGTGCGCGGTGGAACCGGCCTTCGAGATCGGGATATTGGTCGTGTCGCCGATGACGAAGATGTTGTCCGAGCCTTCAAGCAGCAGCGAGTGCGGGTCGGTGGGGATCCAGCCGTCGCTGCCAAGCCCGGAGTCCTCGATCACCTTGGCCCCCCGGTGCGGTGGGATGGTGATCAGCAGGTCATACGACAGCGTTTCGCCCTCTTCCGAGGTGATCGTCTTGTGGCGCGGATCCACCTCCTTGGTGTTGAAGAAAGTCTCGCTATGAATGCCGCGGTCTTCGAACTCCGGCGCCGCCCAGTGGGCGACCGGTTCGAGGCCGTGCAGGCGGCCGATCGGATAGGTGTAGACGATCTCGGATTCCCCGGCGAGACCGCGTTCCTGCAGGTACTCGTCGAGAATCAGGGTCACCTCCAGGGGCGCCACCGGGCATTTGTGCGGAACGTTCGAGTTGACGATGATCCGCCCGCCCTTGAAGTCGTCGAGCGCCGCGCGGGTCTTGCGGGCGCCGTCGAGATCGTAGAAGTGAACGGCGCCCTCCGACAGACCGGGGATCATCTCCGGGGCGAGCCTTGAGCCGGTGGCGATGACCAGATAGTCGTAGCGAAAGATTTTCCCGGATTCGGCCTCGACGCAGTTCATGCCCGCGCCAACGATTACGATTCGTGTTTTCATCGTCGCCTCCGTTGAAGCCTCCCATTGGAATGATGACGCGTTATCGCAGCTTTTTTATTTTATTTTTATTTAGAAAATTATTTTATTCTCAATTAAAAATTCGCGATTATCATCGCATTTTTCTGACGACAAATGACCAGTAGTCGTCGATTCTCTCGTTTGAAACGAGTTCGTGTCCGGCCTTCTTGGTCCAGACGGGAATGTCGTTCGCCGAGCCTTTGTCGCGCGACAACACCTCGACTTCGTCGCCGACCTGTTTCAATTTCAGGGCGGCGATCAGTTCCATCATCGGTCCCGGGCAGAAGGCCTTGCGGGCATCAATTGTCGTACGGTTGGGCATCTCGTATTTCCTTCTGTTGCTAAGCGGGTTGCGGGAGGCGGCGCGCCTCCTTCGGATTGGGGTGGCGGCGGACGGCGGTCACGGGGAAGGCGGCGAGTTCGATACTTGGTGGACGCGTCGCCGCGGTGGCATGCACGAACGCGGCGAACCGCGCCGGCCATCGGTTGCCGCCGACCCCCCGCAGATGGCTGAACGACGCCAGCACGCGGCGGGTAACGATGCCGTCGGCGCGCCCGGTGATGCCGTGGCCACGGCGGACGCGATAGGCGAAGCGGATGTCGGCGCCGAGGTCCTCCAGGCTGGCGTAATGGAATTCGTGCGCCGCGAGCGGGGCTGTCGGCGGCTGCGGCCACGGTGCATGTTCGGTCTCCTCGAGCAGCACGTAGCCCTTGCCTTGCGGCCGTTCATGCATCACCGCCTCCGCCTCCATGGCGCCGACCATGGCGCGGTACTCGCCTTGCCAGCGGATGCCCTGGGCGAGATACATCATGCCGCCGCACTCGGCGTAGACCGGCATTTCGCGCTGAATGGCGACGCGGATGTCGTGGCGCAGCGCGGCATTGGCTTCCAGCGCCGCCATGTGTGTTTCCGGAAAACCACCGCCGAGCAACAGGCCATCGAGATCGGGCGGCAATTGCCGGTCCGTCAGCGCATTGAAACGAAAAAGATCGCATCCCGCCGCCTCGAGGCCTTCGAGATCCTCGGGATAGTAGAAACCGAACGCCGGATCGGTGGCGAGGCCGATGCGCCGCCTCGGGCCGTGCCAGACGTCGGGGCGGGGCAGAGCCACCGGCGGCAGGGCCGGCGCCGACCGGGCGATGGCGAGAACGGCGGCGAGATCCACTTCCGCCGCGACCCGCTCGGCGACCCGCGCCGTCGTCGCCTGGGCGGTGACGTCCTCGTTGGCGGGGATCAGGCCCAGATGCCGTTGGGTGATCTTCAGCATCGGTGTTCGCCGCAGGGCGCCGAGAACCGTCAGGTCGGTATAGGCTTCCACCGCCTGCCGCAGTTTGCTCTCGTGGCGCGACCCCGCCACCTTGTTGAGGATGATGCCGGCGACCGACGGGGCCGGATCGAAGTCGCATAGGCCACGCAGCAGCGGCGCGATACCCCGGGTCATCCCCTCGACGTCGATGACCAGCACGACGGGCGCGTCCAGCGCGCGGGCCAGGGCGGCGGCGGAGTCGCGGCCGTCCAGGGAGACGCCGTCGTGCAGTCCCTTGTTGCCTTCGATAACGGCGATGTCCGCCGTCGCGGCGTGCCGGGCGACGGTGGCGCGGATCTCGCAAGCGCTCATCGTGTGGTGGTCGAGGTTGCGGCACGGACGCCCCGCCGCCGCCGACAACCAAAGCGGATCGATGAAGTCCGGCCCTTTCTTGAACGGTTGGACGCTGTAGCCGCGCGCCCGCAAGGCGGCGCACAGGCCGAGCGAGACCATCGTCTTGCCGGAAGACTTGCGGGCCGCCGAGATGAAAAGCCGGGCCATGTCGCGGCCGCCGATCATGCCGCCGGCGAGGCGAGGCCCCGCGCCGGCTGTTCGGTCGCCCACAGGGGCTCCCGGCCCTCCCACATGCCGCGCGCGAAGTCGAGCGCCCGCGGTTGATCGCTGGCGCGCGAGAGCGCCTTCAGGACGATCGCCACGGTGCCGGTGATGGCCGCCTCGCCAACCGCGTCGTCGACTTTCCCCGCCCAGACGGCGGCCAGGTGATCGGCCCGCATGTCGCACTCGCGCGGCCGGTGGGAGCGCGGGATCAGCGCCGGCCAGGTTTCGATCCGCGGCACGCCGTCCCCGCCGACGACGCCGACATCGCACGCCGTTTCCGGCCGCCGTTCCGCCTCGCCGCCATCGCCAACGAAGACGGCGAGGTGGCGTTCGCCGAGCAGGGCGCCGGCGGCCTGGTGCAGCGCCCGGTAGGGCTCGTGGGCGACACCGATCAGCAGGCAGCGGGCCTTGAACGGATTCAAGTTGCGAACGAAGGAATGGACCGGCGTCCTGACGCCGAGTACCGACTTCAGCGCCATCAGGTCGTGCAGGCGGGGCGACAGCGACCGCAGCGGCAGGTAGGCGAAATTGACGGTCTCGAGTTGCTGGATCGCCTCGCCGGTGTTCGCCGCCGGGGCGATGCCGAGGCTGGCCAGGGCAGCGGCGGCCGACATCCGCCCCTCGCTGTGCTCGTCGCTACCATGCATCAGGACGCGGATCCCGTTGCGCGCCAGCAGCAGCGCCGCCAGCAGGAACC
The DNA here is from genome assembly GCA_964460955.1 of uncultured Rhodospirillaceae bacterium. GTDB lineage: Bacteria > Pseudomonadota > Alphaproteobacteria > Rhodospirillales > Defluviicoccaceae > Defluviicoccus. Next base: position 18,517 of record CAYWRP010000050.1, read on the forward strand.
ACGGCAGGCGCCGCGATTTACCGGAATAGGCCGGCCAATCGACGTCGACCAGGTATCGATCCGCCGGCAGCGCCAGGCTAGACCGCGCGGCCCGCACGAAACCCGCGACCTCCTGCGGGGTTTCGGTGCCTTCGCGGACCAGCGACAGGAACGAGCCGATCTGCACCGGTTCGACCTGTTCGGCGATGATCATGCGGAAGGCCTCGAACGTTTCTTCCTCGCTCAGCGCCCGGGAAAACTGGGGGCCGGCCAGCGGACGAATGTACCGGGCGAACGGATGCTCTGGCGTCATGACGGGACCTCCAAGGTGATGTTGTGTGTTGTCGGGTGTGGACGCGGCGTCGGCGCGACGCGGAGTGCCAGGCAGCCGCCGAGCAGCACCAGCATCGCCACCGCGACGCCGCCCCCTCCAAGTAGCCACTCCGGCGAGGTGGCGGTGTAGGCGGCGATGGCGCCGTCGCCGTGGGCCGACGAGAGATCGAGGCCGGGAAGAATCCGTTGCGGCAGGGCCTGGGCGGCGATCAGCACGACGTAGAGGGTGGCCAGCCCACCGGTCGCCATGCAGCCGGCGGCGGCAATCACCTGCCGCCGCACGATCAAAATCAGCGGCAAAAGGGTCCCGACGAGGACCTGCCCGCCCCAGAACAGCGCCGTCAGAAAGCCGCCCTCGAGCCAGAGGAACCGCGTCAGTTCGCGCCCGGCCGGCGCGTAGAGGTTAAACAGGTGGAGGACCAGCGTCAGATAGAATGAAACGGCGATGAAAATCGCCAGCAATCGGCCGAGGCGGTGTTCGAGGGCTTGTTCGGGCCGGCCGCCGCCCAGCCACGCGATGGCCGGAAGCAGGACCAGCAAGACGGCCAATCCATAGGTCAGCGAATACGCGATGAACAGCGGCGCGTACATCGCCGAGGCGTAGAGATCGCGGGCGATGATCACTCCGAGATCGAGGCCGGTGCCGGTCGTCAGGGCGAAGCGCCACAGGTTGGCGGCATGGCCGGTGACGGGATTGTAGCGCCGGTAATGCCGGTTGAGCAGCGTTGCCAGATGCGCCGCGGCAAGCACCAGGAAGCCGCGGCGTCGAACCGCGGTCGGCGCTGTCATGACGCCGGCTCCGACCGAGAACCCGCCGGGGTCGAGCGATGACACGAAAAGCAGTCGGCGGCGACCGCCACTCGAAGATGGCAGGCGCGGCAGAAGTGCCGCTCGTCCTCATGGGGGATGGCGTCGCCGGAGGCGTCGGCGATGGCATGGCAGGCGACGCAGCGCTCGATGCTGTGCCGCGGATTGCGTTGGCCGCGGCGGACCGCCCGCACGCGTTCTTGTGCCAACAGCGCCGGGTGGTGGCGGCGCATTTCCGGCGCCGGCATCAGGCACGGACCCTCGAGGGCGGTTGCCACGGTGGCCGCGTCGACACCGACGCCGTGCCGGTCACTCGCCACCGCGAATGGCGCCAGGACCAGCAAGGCCGCGGCGGCGAGGCCGGCGCCGGCCTTCCACCAACCGGGCAGCGCGAGCCAGGCGGGCTTCATTCGCCGAGCCCCATCTTGATGTAGCCGGTGGGGCAGACGTCGTGGCAGATGTGGCAGCCGATGCAGCGGGCATAATCGGTCTGCACGTAGCGGCCGAGGACGCGCTCCTTCACCGGCAGCCGGCTCACCGCCTGCTGCGGACAGAAGATCACGCAGTTGTCGCACTGGATGCAGAGCCCGCAACTCATGCAGCGGCCGGCTTCCGCCGTCGCCTCCGCCTCGTCGAGCGGCAGCAGGCGCTCGTCGAAATCGCCGAGAACGCGCTCGGAGTCGAGGGCGCAGCCGCGACGCACGTGCCGTGGCAGATGGGGGAACTGGCCCAGGAACAGCTCCTCATGGGTGCTGATTTCATGCGCCGACCGGTCCTCGAAGTTATGGATCGCCGCCGCGTGCGACGACACCGGCTCGCCGGTCCGGGCGAGGCGACCGGCGAGGTCGTAGCGCAGCCCGTCGACGCGCGGACGGCGGCGCGGTTCGACGCCCCGCAGATGCGCATCGATGCTGTCGGCGGCGATGCGCGCGTGGCCGATGGCGGTCGTCATCAGGTGCGGCCGCAGGATGTCGCCGCCGGCGAAGTGGCCGACTCTCCCAGCGACCGCCATCTGCCGGTCGGTGGCGATGAAGCCATTGCCGTTATCGAGTTCGGCGAGGTCGCCGAGGTCGCCCTGCTGGCCGATCGCCACCACCAGGAGCTGGCACGGCAACTCGTATTCGGTGCCGGCGATGGGAATCGGTTGCATGCCGTCCATCTCGCAGCGGCAGACCTTGAGCGCCTCGACGCGGCCCTGTGCATCCTTGATCACCGCCAACGGCATCACGCCGCCGACGATGTCCACCCCTTCGCGCAGCGCGTCATCGATCTCGCGTCGCGCCGCCATCATGCGATCGATGGCGAACAGCGAGGTCAGGATGACATCGGCACCCTCTCGGCGGGCGGTGGTCGCCGCGTCGTAC
>CAYWRP010000051.1:0-20884 GCA_964460955.1 uncultured Rhodospirillaceae bacterium
TCATTGCTCGTTTCTCGCTGTTCAAAAGGTTTCGAAGTTGGCGCCCGGCATCATTCGTTTTGCCTGCCATAAGCAAACCGCATGCCGCCAACATCTTTTCGTTCCATGCCAGTGATTTAGCGAAAAATGGGCGGGCCCGTTCGATTGCAATCTGTCAAAAGTTTTTACACGGTGTTGCAGTGCTGGAAGCCCGGCGCCGCGCGGCACGCTGAAAAAAACGTTCCGTTTCAGATGGTTACAGGCACCTCGCCATCAAAATGCCATTGTAAGATTATTTTACAACCCAAACAGGTGTCCGGCGCGCGGATGCCAGAATCGCGTGTCATTGAAGAGCCCGTGCCGGGCTTCGGGCGGCTTGTATCCGCCGCCCACCCGGTGGATAATGTGCGCGTTGGCGCGGCGGCGCCGTGGTCAGATCATTCGCGGGGGCTCTACCACTAATGATTGTAATTTTGTGGCAACTTTGTTACCGTGCTCGCCTGGCGTGCAATCGGGCGGCCGGCTGCCCGGCATACCGGGGATGCCTTGATGAAAAATGACGAGGATACGGGTCAATGAACAAAGCCAACGAGGGTCGATCGCGGGGGCAAGGGATCATCAAGTCGGTTGTCCGCCTGGGGCTCGCCGCGCTGCTCGTCGGCGGGCTCGCCGGCTGCGGCGACGACGGGGTGACGGCAGAGGATCATCTGCAACGCGCGCGGGCGCACATCGCCGAGAACGCCTACCCGACGGCGGTGATCGAGCTGAAAAACGCGGTGCAGAAGGACCCCGATCTGGCCGAGGCGCGGCTTGTGCTCGCCGAAACCTATCTGTTGCTGGGCGACAACGCCGGCGCCGAGAAGGAATTCATCCGCGCCGAGGAGCTGGGCGCCGATTCCGAACGGGTGCTGCTGGCGCTGGCCGACGCGCGATTGGGGCTGGGCCGGTTCGACGACGTGCTGGACGCGGTCGCCGACGACACCACGGCGGCGCCGGCGCGGCGGGCGTCCCTCCTACTGATTCGCGCGAAGGCGCATTTTGGCCTCGGCGATGCGGAGGACGGGGAGCGCGCGCTGGCCGAGGCGCATGAACTCGACCCGAACAATGCGCGTGTCCTCGCCCTGATGGCCGGCCTGGCGCAAAGCCGCGACGACGGCGACGCGGCGCGTGACCTGATCGCCGAGGCCAAGGCGATCGCGCCGACCGACCCGGAGGTGCTGGCGCGCGCCGGCGGCCTGGCGGCGGCTCGGGGCGACACCGCGCGGGCGGTCGCCGAGTACCAGGCGCTGGTCGACAGCGTGCCCGGCAACCCGCGCTTTGTCCTGCTGCTCGCCGAGGCGCAGGTCAACAGCGGCGACATCGACGCGGCGATCGCAACGCTGGATCCGTTCCTCAAACGCTATCCCAACCAGCCCTACGCCAGCTACCTGCGCGGCCTCGCCGCCTATCAGAAGCAGGATTTCGAGGCCGCCAAGACGTTCGCCCAGCCGATGATCCAGGCGGCGCCGACCCATCTGCCGACGCTGATGGTGCTCGGCGGCGCGCATTTCGCGCTCGGCGAGGACGAGCAGGCGATCAACCGGCTGACGGTGGTCAATTCGCGGGCGCCGAACAATGTCGCGGCGCGGCGGATGCTGGGGGCGGCGCTGCTGCGCAACGGCGATGCCCGGCAGGCGCGCGAGGTCCTGGCGCCGCTGGAGGCGGGGTCGGCCGACGACGCGGCGCTGTTGGCGATGATCGGCACCGCCGCGCTGCGCAGCGGCGACCTGGCCGGCGGCGAGCGTTATTTCGAGCGCCTGACCGAGTTGCAGCCGGAAAATCCGGCGGCGCGGGCGCAGTTGGGGACGATCCGGGTTGGTTTGGGCGAGGTCGAGGAAGGCACGCTCGATCTCGAGCAGGCCATCGAGCAGGACCCCAATCTGCGCTCGCTGGCCGTGCTCGCGGTGACCCACATCCAGGCGCGCGAGTTCGACAAGGCGCTCGAGGTCGCCGAACGCATCAGTCGCGAGTTTCCCGAAAGCCCGATCGGGGCGACGCTGAGCGGCATCGCCCACGCCGGCAAGGACGACGTCGAGGCGGCGCGGGCGGCGTTCGAGCGGGCGCTGGAGATCGATCCGGCGACGGTGGACGCCAGCATGAACCTGGCGGCGTTGAAGGTGCGGGAAAACGACCTCGAAGCGGCGCGCGACATTCTCGCCGCGGCGGCCGCCGAAACGCCGGACAATCCCCGCCTGCTCGGCCGGCTGGCCAACATCGAGGCGCAACTCGGCGACTTCAAGGCGGCGGAACGGCACCTGCTGGCGCTGGGCGCGCTCGATCCGGAGGCGATCGGGCCGAAGATCCTTCTCGCCCGCCTCCATGTGCGGACCGGCGAGCCGCGGCGGGCGCTCGATCTGGTGGCGGGGCAGGTTCCCCTGCACCCGGACAACGCCGGTCTGCTCGACGTCGTGGCGGAAGCCTATCGGGCGAGCGGGGAGACGGAAAAAGCGGCTCGAACCTACGAACGCCTGCTGGCGTTGACGCCCGATAACGCGCCGGCTCATTTGCAACTGGCGTTGGCCTACGAGCAACTCGGGCAGCGCGATAAAGCCGAAAGCCAGCTTGAGAAACTGCTGGCGGTGCAGCCGGAGTCCGCGCTCGCCAAGATCGGTCTGGCGCGCATCGCGTTGGCCGAGGGCGACACCGCCCGCGCGGGGACGTTCGTCGACGAATTGGCGCAAACGCCGGCGGCGAGCGATCCGCGCTTTCTCGAATTGAAGGGCGACGTGGCGCTGCGGAGCGACGATCCGGCCACCGCCGTGGCGGCCTACGAACAGGCATATAATGCGCAGCAAACGACGCAGCGGGTGCTCAAACTGGCCCAGGCGCGCAAGATCGCCGGCGAAAGCGACCCCGAGCGGGTCGTTGTCGATTGGCTGGCCCAGAACCCGCAGGATACCGCGGCGCGGCTCTATATCGCCAACGAGGATATCCGGGCGCGGCGATTCGCGGCCGCGCGGGAACACTACGAGAGGGCTGTCGAAGAGGCTCCCGACAATGCGTTGGTGCGCAACAATCTGGCGTGGCTTTTGTGGCACGATGGCGAGGCGCGGGCGGCGCTGCCGCACGCCGGGCGCGCGCTGGAACTGGCCCCCGACGCGCCGGGGGTGAAGGATACGGCCGGCATCATCCACCTCGAACTCGGCAACGTCGGCCGCGCCTCGGCACTGCTGGCCGAGGCGGCGGCGGCGCTGCCCGACAACGCCGAGGTGCAATATCATTACGCCCAGGCCCTGATCGCCCAAGACCAAGCCGAGCAGGCGCGAGGCGTGTTGAGGCGCGCCCTCGCCTCGGGCACGGATTTTCCGGAACGGGCGGAAGCCGAGTCCCTGCTGGAGCGTCTCGGCGGCTGAGGACGGAAATGTCGCGAAGATCGGCGCTTAAACGGATTGGCGATGCCGCCGCGTGACCTGCTCGAAAAGGGCGAGTTGGCCGAGCGTTGTCTCGTCCCAGCTGAACCGCTCGGCATAGGCCCGGGTCGCGGCCCTGCCGGGCGGATTGGCCAGGATTTGGCGAACGGCGGCGGCGACGGCTTGTGGGGTCGGCTGGTCGATGAGCCGTCCGGCTTGCGGCGCCGCGACGACCTCCGGCGTGCCCCATATCCGCGTCGCCGCGACCGGCGTTCCGCAGGCCATCGCCTCCAACAACACATTGGCCCAGCCTTCGCGGCTGGAAGCCAGGACCAGAACGTCGGCGGCGCTGTAAATCGACGGCAGTTCGTGCTGCGGCACGAGACCGAGAAAACGGACCCGCGAGGCAACGCCAAGCTCCGCCGCCAGGTTTTGCAGGGAGGCCTTCTCGGGGCCGTCGCCGGCAATGAGCAGCGACGCGTCGGGCAACTCGGCCAACGCCCGGATGACGAGGTCGTGCCGCTTTCGCGCGACAAGAAATCCCACCGAGACGAGGGTCGGTTTGCCCACCCGCAGTTGGCTCTTGGCGGCGTCCGGCTCGATGGGCGTAAACAGATCGAGGTCGACGCCATTGCGCAGCACCCGCACCCTGCCTTCATCAACGCCGAGGGAAACCAGCGCATCCTTCAAGGCCTGACAGACGGTAACCAGGCCGTCCGCCCGCTCGGCCGCCCAGCGGATCATCCGCCGCGGCAACGCGAATTCGGGGATCAAGTTCAGGTCCGTCCCGCGCGCCGTAATGACAACCGGCTTGCGGAGAGCCTGGCCGATCATCATGGCGGCGACGCCGTCGGGGTAGAAGTAGTGGGCATCGATGAGGTCGAACTCGAAGCCGGCGGTGATGAGTTCGCGCACCCGACCGAGCGCGCCGCGATAGAGACCCATGGGTGCCAGCGACATGCCCACCTTTGGCAGCAACGGGTAACGCGGATGGATCACTTCGATGCCAAAGCGTTGCTCTCGGTTTGGCACGCGGGCGAAGGCCGAATAGCGGCCGAACCGCGCAGTCGAAAAGGGGAACCAGGGCACCGGCGCCACGACGCGCGTCTCGACTGCCCCGGTCGCCAAAAGGTGGCGGAGACGCGCCTCGACGAAAAGGCCGTGCCCCGGCTGCGCCGAGTTTGGGTAGAGTGTTGTGAATGTTAGGCTTGTAAAACTCGGGGAATTGGTTGTTTTTCGCTCTAATATTTCCATCCATATCCTCATGGCGAATTCAGCTTGGAGCATAAAATTTTGACGAAGAATTCACTATAACTCCTGCCCTCGAAAATTATATCGTCAAATGACGCCGGGAAACAGCTTAAAGAACCATTTTTGAAATTTTTACTACAATAATGTTATTATATCTAATTCTCCCATTAAAAAATTTTTTAATAAGAGAATATGAAATTATTTCTTGTTGGAAAATAACGTCAACCCAATTAATAGACAGGTATATAATTCTCATGAAATATTAACCCTTTTATGTATTTTATTTAAAAATACAAGATTTTAGTTGGCGGCAGTGATGGTCCTATAGGTAGAACTGCGCTCCCCAATAAGGGGCAATTTAAATTCCTGTGCCCCACCGCCTGTCGTCTCTTGGTGGCCATTTCAAGGACAACGCCTTGATTTGCAACAACGGAGCTCATGAACTACACTTGCGCCCAGCTGACGACCTTGTCCAAAAGGATCAAGTTCATTGAACGAGTTGCTTGACCAAATCCGAATGCATCTGAGAGGCGTGTTGCGGCGACGCTGGCTGGTCGCCGGGGTGGCATGTCTCGTCGCGGTGCTCGGCTGGACCTATGTCGCTGTAATGCCTGATAAATACGTCGCGTCGGGGCAGATCTATGTCGATACGCGGAGTGTTCTGGGCCCCCTTCTTTCCGGCGTTACCGTGGCGACCGATGTTCAATCCGAAGTCGAGATTATCAATCGGACACTCCTCAGTCGCCCGAACCTCGAAAAGCTGGCGCGGTTGACCGACCGAGACGTCGAGGCGACCAGCGCCATCGAGCAGGAGGAGTTGATAGCCCAACTTCGCAGGGCGACGAGTATTAAATCCGACCGATCGAACATCTTCACGATCGAGTTCAGCGATACCGATCCCGTGCGCGCTCAACAATCCGTCCAATCCTTCATCGACATGTTTGTTGAGCAAAATCTCGGTGCCAATCGGCAGGAGATGGATACGGCTCGCAGGTTCATCGATGAACAGATCGCATATTACCAGGGGCAATTAATCCAGGCCGAGCGGCAACTCGCCAACTTCAAACGCGACAACCTCGGCCTCCTTCCGGGGCCCGGGGGGTATGATGGCCGCTTGGAGAGGGCGCAAGCGAACCTGCGCGACACTGAGGCGGAACTCCAAGACACCATCGCGGAAAGCAACGCCCTGGAGCGGCAACTGCAGCAGATTCCGAAAACGATATCGCTGCAATCAGGCGGCGTTTCGGGCAACAGCCAGCCGACCGGCGGCATGGGTCAGCTCACCGCTCTCAAGGTCCAACTCGCGGATGCATTGGGCCGGTACACCGAGGCGCACCCCACGGTCATCGCGCTCAAACGGCGGATCGAGGATTTGGAAACCACCTTGGCGGCTGGCGACAGCCTCGATGCCGCGGGCGACAGGAACGACGTCGCGGTGGCCGGCCTCGGCGTTCCGAATCCCACCTTCACGGAATTGACTCTCAGGCTGGCCGAGAAAAAAGCCGTCGTCGAATCCTTGCAGAGACGGGTTGAACGACAAACAGAGAACTTGAAGGACCTGGAAAAAAAAGCGCTGACCGTTCCAGTTATCGAGGCCGAACTCGCCAAGTTAACCAGGGATTATGGTGTTTTACAAAGCAAATACGAGGACCTGATCTCGCGGCGGGAATCTGCCAAGATTGCTCGAGAACAGGGAGCAACCGGCGAACAGGTTAGGTTCAGAATTGTCGAACCACCGATTGTCCCAGCTGAACCAGTCAGTCCCAATCGCCCTCTGCTTATTTTGGCGGTCTTGGTGTTTAGCATCGGTGTTGGGACCGGTGTCGCCGTTGTTTTTACCTTGATGACGAACACCTATCATAATCTGGAGGACCTTCGCGAGGATTTCGCGTTGGCAACGATTGGCGCAGTGACCACAGTCGTCAACCGACGGAAGAAAGCATCCTATGTTATGGAATTTGTCGGCCTCTCGCTCATTGGCTTGGTATTGATATCGAGTTGCTTGAGTTTACTGTTGGTGGAACGGCAGATCGGCCTGGGAACCCTGGCAAACTCCGTCATGGAAACCGGTTCGATCGATCCAGCCATCAAGCTTTTCCTTGATAATTTTCAGCTCCCAGAGGTGTGATGATCGCGTGCGATTGACTGCGCGGCTAAAGTCGTGAACAGCTGAATTAGATGCAAAGGACTGGCATATCAATGCGCCAATCTTCTCTCATTGAACAAGTCATGGCGAAGCAGGCCAGACAAGGCGTCCAACCGGCAACACCGCCGATTACGTTTACCGATACTCGCGCCATTCCAGATAACGCTGCGGCCGGCTCGTTTCAAAATTTAAAAAATCAACCCAAGCGTTTCGTCCAATTTGATAGAGAAAAATTGAAAAGACAGAACATTATTACGGCGGAAAGTCAAAGATCACGAACTATCGAGGAGTTCCGCTTGATAAAAAGAAACATACTCACGAAATGTGCTGCCAGAGACGTGCATCGTCGCAATATGATATTGGTAACCAGCTCTGTACAAGGAGAGGGAAAGACTTTTACATCGATAAACCTCGCAATGAGCATTGCATTGGAGCACGACCACCGTGTGCTACTGATCGACTGCGATTTAATAAAGGCAACATTGACGCGCATGTTGGGGATCGAAGCACGACAGGGGTTAATTGATATCCTTTCCAGCGAGCATTCGGATATTTCTGAAATTTTGATAAAGACTGATATCGATGGATTCAGTGTATTAGCTCCTGGTAATGCGCATCTGTTAAGCGCCGAATTGCTGGCAAGCAACAAGATGACGGAGCTAATGGATGAAATCTCGACCCGTTACGAAGACCGCATTGTTGTTATCGATGCGCCGCCCGTCCTTGCCACGAGCGAAACGTCCATTCTGGCTCAGATAGCCGGTCAAATTATCTTTGTGGTAGCCGCCGACAAGACGCCGAGAGATACTGTTAAAGAAGCTATAAAATTAATATCAATAAATGAGAACATTAATCTAATTCTCAATCAAACAGCCGATTTCCTCACTCAAACGCGATTCGGCGTTTACTATCAAGATTATAATTAATTCACATCAAAGAATCTGAAAAGTGTTTGATTTAAGTGCTCGCCCTTCCATGGGTGTTTTTCCCGACCTGTCTTGGGAGTGCTTTTTATTCACTGGCTTGCCCAGGTGATCTTCGACATCCAATGGATATCCTCGATGGCAATATCGCGGTCCATATAGGCGGGATTAATTGACCGTAGTTCAATCCGCGTCGCCGTCTTACGTCCAAGTGTCTTGGCCATCACTTCTTCGTCGCGCGTTTTGACCACGACGCGATCACCGCGTCGGACTTCTTTTTCCGGCGAGACGATGATGATATCTCCATCACGATAGACCGGTTCCATGCTATCGCCGCTTACTTCAAGGGCGTATGCATTTGGATCACTTCCATCTGGGAAGGCAATTTCATCCCATCCCGAACTAATGGGGTATCCACCATCGTCGAAGTATCCTTCGGAACCCGCTTGGGCTAAGCCGATCAAAGGGATGCGGCGAAATCCAGCCGAATTGTAATCACCGGTCAGGTACTCCATGAACTCGGGAACACTTGCGCCCGTGGCCTCGAGGATTTTGGCGATGCTTTCGGTGCCTGGCCACCGCAACTTGCCATCAGCCGTGCTTCGCTTGCTCTTATTAAAAGTGGTTGGGTCCAGTCCGGCCAATCGCGCGAGCGCGGATGGGGACAGGTTGCGTTCCCTCGCAAGGGTGTCGATGGCTCGCCAGATATCAGAATGCCTAAACATGGGAACATCTTCACATATACTGACAATTTTGTCATTAGGATCATGAACCTATAAATTCGCTTTACATTTGATAAAAAACCCATACTATTGCCCCATAAGGGGAACAAAACGGAAATATGGATCGAATGATGACGAAAGTCAGTCTACATGGAGGAACCGGCTCGACCGCTGTTCCCTTTCATGATGCCGAGGAGGCATGGTTCTGGTTTGTGCGATGCCAAATTGTCAGACGCGAGGGCGCCCACCTGAAATCCGCCGGTCAAGGGGGCTGCCGGCCGTGCGATCCGGACGATATCTACCGGGCGCTGATGCGATTGTTAAGGGTTGGCACGCTCTGCCAATGCCACCTGCGTGTCCTTGGAGAGTTTGGGCTTAAAGGGCGGCCACCGGATGCGCGTGATCCACAAGAGGGGCGTGCTTTTAAGCTCTGGTACGAGGCATTGGACCGACTGACGACTATTTTGTCAGAGAAAGGCGTGATCCAATGATTTTAGAGACCGACAATCATTTCTCCCCAAAAACATTGAACGATTATTCATTCTATTACAATTCGGAAGCGGTGGTTGTTTTCGCACACGCAAATTCTCTTAAGATTCTGCGCATTTTCAGAAAGAATTTCCGCCATTGTTTTGTCGCCATAAGGCGTGAGGGGAGATGGGTCATTTGCGATCCGTTGTCAAATTTCATGGGGCTCGCGGTGATCGAAAATGTCTCCAGCGAGGAGTTGATTGCCTGGTATACGCAACAAGGCAGTACCGCTATTCGCACCGTGGTGCGGCCACCGCGTGGCCAACCCGCACCGGTACGTCCTTTCACTTGCGTTGAAGCCGTGAAACGCGCCCTCGGTATCCACGCCGGCTGGGTCCTCACGCCATGGGCCTTGTATCGTTACCTTCTGACGCACGATAACAAACAAAAAAGTGTTGACACAAGGGCAAAATAGGAATAAAAGCCTATTTAACGAATGGCGGACGTATGTCCGCCGCAGGTCCCATCTCCGAAATTGCTGGCACGAGGAAGTCTATAATGGGTGGTTTGATCAATCCTCCGAAGCCGAAGAAACCGACACCATCCGTTGTCATTCCGAAAACCGAGGAGATGGAAACGAACGACGTCGAGCGCCGGCGTCGCGGCCGTTCTCAAACTATTCTGACCTCACCAAAGGGCTTTTTGACGGAGACATCGACCGTTCCGAACCGGAAGTCCCTTCTGGGGGAATGACCATGGACAACCTTTCACCCGCATCCGTCATCGCGCGCTACAGGCGCGCGGCGGAGCAGCGGCGGTCGTGGGAAAGTCTCTGGCAGGACTGCTACGATTTCGCCCTCCCATCGCGTGATACCGCCGTCAAGGGTCCCACGGGCCGAATTACGTCCTACGACCGGTTATTCGATGGCACAGCGCCCGACGCCGTCGATCAACTGGCGGCAACCTTGATGGCTGAGTTGACACCGTCGTGGGGGCGATGGTTCGGGTTCTCCGTGGGGCCCGATGTCGCCGAAGCCGACCGTGCGGCGCTGACCGGAGAACTCGAACGCGCCACGATCATTCTGCAGCAGCATTTCGACAAATCCAATTTTGCCGTCGAAATCCACCAGTGCCTCCTCGATCTCGTCACCGTGGGGTCTAGCTGCCTGATGTTCGAGGAAGCGAAGCCAGGCGATCCATCGGCGTTTCGGTTTACGGCCGTGCCCTTATCCGATGTCGTATTGGAAGAGGGTCCATCCGGACGGCTTGATACAACCTTTCGCCGCGCGGAAATGCTTGTCGACCACTTGGCCGACCGGTTTCCGTCCATCGACGATGTCGTCAATCGACTTCCCGCAGTGGGTGCGGGCGAGCAACATAAAGTGGCGGTGCTTGAAGCGGTCATTCCCGGAGCCAGCGGATTCAAGTACTTGGCAACTACCGACGACCCGCGCTGGGACATCAATGACCAGATTACCCTCGCCTCCGGAACGTTTGATGCGGCACCCTTCATCAACTTTCGTTGGTTGAAGGCACCGGGCGAAGTTTACGGCCGCTCTCCTGTTATGAAGGCGCTTCCGGACATCAAAACCGCGAATAAAGTGGTCGAGCTAGTCTTGAAGAACGCCTCGATCGCCGTCACCGGTATCTGGCAGGTCGACGACGACGGTGTCATCAATCCGGCCAACATCAAACTGGCACCCGGCACGATCATTCCCAAGGCGGTCGGGTCGGCCGGTTTGAAGCCCCTCGAGACCCCGGGGCGGTTTGATGTTTCCGAACTCGTCCTCGATCAGCTGCGGGCGCGCATTCGCAAGGCCCTGTTCGTCGACCAGCTCGGTGCCATCCACGGTCCGCGCATGACCGCAACCGAGGTTCTCGAGCGATCCGCTGAAATGGGCCGCATTCTCGGCGCAACCTACGGACGCCTTCAGTCGGAACTGCTCGCCCCTTTAATAGGTCGGGCCAAATCTATTCTCTCTCGACGCGGTGAAATTCCTTATCTGCCGGACGATAGCCGCATGGTTTCCCTCGATTACAAAGCGCCGCACACCCGTATCAATGCGCAGCACGATGTCCAGAACACGCTGCTTTGGCTACAAGCCGTTCAATCGCTGGGCCCCGAGGCGTTGTCGGCGGTCGACGCGCCGGCCACGGCCCGCTGGCTTGGCCGAACGCTCGGAGTGCCTGGTGAATTGATCTACCCCGAGCCCCAGCAGGCCGATGCATTGCGCGCCACCGCGCAAGAGCTTTTCGAGGAAGGCCTCGAATAACCCGGCGCCTGGGAGCGTATCGCCGAGTTTGCGGCCGTTGCCGCCCTGCCAGCAGTATTTGGAGCCTAATACAATGCCACGCGACTTCTCGGGTTGGGGATGGTTCGATGCGGCTAATTTCGAGACAGAGGTTCGACTTGGCGGCCAACTCGATGAGGAGAGCCTCGCGCGCACGTTCGCAAAAACGTTCCAAGGGCGTAACGGCGCCTACGTTCTTGCCCATTTGAGGAGGATCACATTGGAACGAAGCCAAGGGCCCGATGCGACCGACGCCATGCTGCGTCATCTGGAAGGGCAAAGGCAACTGGTGTCCTACGTCCTGTCGCTTGTCGAGCGCGGAGGCGGACGGCCTGTGGTCACCAAGGGTGAAATGAGTTCAAGCGAGCCATTAATGGAGAATAATGATGAGTGAAGATCTGATCGCTGCCGCCGTCGGCGCATCCGGACCGAAAAACGCTTCCGTCGCTGGCTTTGACCAAAAAGGAACGGAGCGTCGACCAGCGGCGGTTCCGGAGAAATTCTGGGATCCGGAAAAAAAACATTTACGAACGGATGCGCTTCTCAAATCCTATCTAGAACTGGAGCGTAAATATAGTTCCGGAGAAAATCGAGAAACACCCGAAAAACCAGAAGATTACCAGATCGAAATTGTCCACGAATTGTTGGAAAGCGATCCCGACGTCAACAGGCGACTGCACCAGGCCGGCTTCACGCAAAAGCAGGCGCAGCTTGTTTACGAACTGGCGGCCGAATATCTCTTGCCGATGATTAACGAAGTCGCCAGCGTTTTCGAAGCGGAGCGGCAAACAGAAAAGTTGATCGAGCATTTCGGCGGTGAGGCACGTTGGCGTCAGGTGGCGCGTCAGGTGAGCGCTTGGGGTAAGGCGAAGCTTCCCGAGCCGGTCTTTGAGGCCTTGTCGGGCACCTACGAGGGGGTGCTGACAATTCATCGGATGATGGTCGCCGACGAACCAAAGCTCAACTTCTCCGCCAAAGGCGAACAGTCGATTCAATCGGACACCGAGCTGAAACAGATGATGCGGGATCCCCGCTACTGGCGCGACCAGGATCCGGCGGTCGTTCAGCACGTCCGCGAAGGTTTCCGAAGGCTTTACAAGGATTAGGGTGAGCGCGGTAGCGAGACGCGGCTCCCCTCGCGGGTGCCGGCTCATATCGAGCCCGGCACCCGCGCCTCCCTTCTCTCGTTTCCCGTAAGCTGTCTGATTGATCGCTGCTGGCGGCTCCCTGTCGCTCGGGCGACGATCCAGGCACGACCGCCGGACAACCCGTCAAGTGCATTCCATCCGCTTCGCGGCCCGGCCTTTCCGACGCTCCTGATCGGCGGACGTTCCACAACCGGACAGGCGTGATTCTCAAACCCGCCCTTAAATCGAACGGACAGGAGAATTACTCATGTCTACTTCTGTCGAACTGTCATTCATCAAGAATTTCGAAGCCGAGGTACACATCCAGTACCAGCAGATGGGCTCGAAGCTGAGAAACACGGTTCGCACCAAGGATAATGTCATCGGGCTGTCGACGACTTTTCAGAAAGTCGGCAAAGGCACCGCCAGCACGAAGGCTCGTCACGGCCAGGTTCCCGTGATGAACGTCGATCACGAGCCCGTGGAGTGCATGCTGGAGGACTTTTACGCCGGCGACTGGGTCGACAAGCTCGACGAGTTGAAAACCAACATCAACGAACAGCAGGTCGTCGCCAAGGCTGGCGCCTACGCGCTGGGCCGGAAGACGGATGAGATGATCATCCAACAGATGGCGAATGGGACCATCAGCGTCGGTGTCGAGACCGAAGGCCTGACGAAAACAAAGGTGCTTGAAGCGTTCGAACGCCTTGGCGAAACGGATGTTCCCGATGACGGGCAACGTTTTGCCGTGGTCGGTTGGAAACAGTGGAGCGATCTCCTGGCGATCGATGAGTTCGCCAGCTCCGACTATGTCGGTGAGGAGCAACTCCCCTGGAAGGGAACCCAGGTCAAGCGGTGGCTTGGAACTCTCTGGATTCCCCACTCGGGGCTGCCGAAGGCCGACGGCGTGCGGTCGTGCTTCTGGTACCACAAGACGGCCGTCGGTCATGCCGTCGGCTCGGACGTGAAGACCGACATTACGTGGCACGGTGACCGCGCCGCGCACTTCGTCAACAACATGATGAGTCAGGGGGCGACCCTGATCGATACCAACGGCGTCGTCGTCCTGCCTTGTCACGAAGCGTAATCGGGGAACCAGCGAAATGGCTTACGATCCCAATAACCTAAGTGTCCTGGCCTATGCCAACGGCTTCACTCTCTGGCATTTCGCGAGCGCTGACTCGGCCGCGGTCGTCTCCACTACCGGCTACTTCAATTCGGCCGCCGACATGCTGCGAACTGGCGACATGATTCTTGCTAATCTCGAGACAGATGGTGCGGCGACGGCGGGGATCTTCCTTGTCAATCAGAACGCCGCCGGTGTTGTCGACGTGGCCAACCTGACACCGGTCGGCAACGCCGACTCCCAGTAACCGCGTTCCCGAAGGCCAAGACTGGTCGCATCTTCGCCGGCTGTTGGCCGGCGAAGATGCGCACCTCCTCAGTGGCCGATATCAAATTTTGATGGCCGAGGAATTTCGTTTTTCACTCGAAAGAACCGAGATTGATCGGCGCTGCAGGATTTCTAACATGAATGAAAATTCCGTTGAAATATGCTCGCATGCTTTGTTGAAGCTCGGCGCCAATACGATTTCCTCATTTCAGGATGGAACCCTGGAGGCGGAGGTCGCGGCCAACCTTTATCCAATGGTGCGCGATTTTCTTTTAGCGGCACATCCTTGGAATTTTGCCATCAAGCAATTTGCTCTGTCGCGAGTCAGCACTGCGCCCTCTGCTGATTTTCAGTTTGCCTACGCGTTACCCGCGGATTGTGTGCGCGTTTTGTCGGCGGGCTCGAACGGACGTGGCCGAGGGGTTCAGTACAAGCTTCGCGGTCGTCTCCTCATGTGCGACGCGCATCAGTTGACGTTGACCTATATCCATCGCCCTGAAGAAGCGACGTTCCCGCCGTTCTTCGTCATGGCTTTGGTCGCCCATCTGGCGGCCGAATTTTGCATTCCGCTCGTGGAAAGCACCAGCCGCTGGGAAACCATGCGGAAAATGGCGGAGTCCGAATTTCGGCGTGCCCGACTAATCGATTCGCAGGAAGACAGCCCTGATCGCCTCGAAGGCTTCAGCCTCGTCGAGGATCGTTACTAATGGCTCGATTTCACGTTCATAAGACCAACTTCACCGCCGGCGAAGTCTCGCCGTTGCTTCTCGGGCGCGGCGACCTGCGCGCCTACTACAACGGGGCGAAACGGTTGCGGAACGTTTTCATTCATCCGACCGGGGGCGTGTACCGCCGTCCTGGCTTAAGGTTCGTCGATCAGACGACGAGTGCTGGCCGGCTGATCGCGTTCGAGTTCAACAGCCAGCAGATCTACCTCTTGGCATTACTTGACGGGATGGTCTCGATCTACAAGGACGATGTCAAGATCGCTCAGCTTCCGTCGCCATGGACAACCGCCCACGTGTCGCAGCTGAACTGGACTCAAAGCGCCGATACGCTCCTCGTTGTGCATCCGGATATCCCACCGAAGAAAATTACCCGTTCAACGGGGTCCACTTGGGAGTTGTCCGACTGGAACTTCTTCGGAACCGACCCTCGAATCTCTTGTCCCCACTACAAGTTCGCCCGACACGAGGTGACGCTTTCGCCGAGTGCGCTTAATGGCAGCATTACGTTAACCGCCTCGGATGCTATTTTCGATCCCAAGCACGTTGGTACGCGGTATCGGATCCATGACAAAGAGGTCCTGATCACCGGTGTGACGTCGCCAACGCAGGCTTCCGCCGAGGTCAAGGAGCCGTTGACCAGCCTACAACCTAGCACCGATTGGACGGAGCAGGCTTTTTCGACCGTTCGCGGCTGGCCGACCTCGGTGTGTTTCCATCAAGACCGCTTGGTGATCGGCGGCAGCCGGGATTTACCCAATCATCTTTGGCTTTCGAAGTCGGGAGACCTCTTCAATTTCGAACTCGGTGAAGGGTTGGATGACGAAGCGATCTCATTCCCCATCCTTTCGGATCAGGTGAATGCCATTCGGCATGTCTTCTCGGGACGCCATCTCCAGGTTTTCACGTCGGGCGCGGAGTGGATGGTTTCCGGCGATCCCTTGACGCCCACGACGATCCAATTGCACCGGCAAACCCGGATCGGCTCTCCAACGGATAGGACAGTTCCGCCGCGGGACGTTGATGGTGCGACGTTGTTTATTCCCCGCAATGGTCCGCAGCTTCGGGAGTTCCTGTTCACCGATACGGAACAGGCTTACCAGGCGGCGGACTTGGCCATGTTGGCGCATCATCTCATCCATCGTCCGATCGATATGGATTACGATCCGGCATCGAGGCTCTTCCATATCGTCATGGAGGACGGCTCAATGGCGACCCTGACCCTTTACCGGGATGAGCAGGTAACAGCCTGGACACGCCAGGAAACGGTCGGGGAATTCCGTTCCGTGGCGACGCTTGGGGAGCGCACGTACGTGCTCGTTAAGCGCGAAAATGGTTGGTGTATCGAAACCTTCGACTCAGAACTCAACATGGACTCCGCGCTTAGCGGTGAAAGCCCAACCCCGACGCAACACTGGACCGGTCTTCATCATCTCGAAGGTAAACAGGTCAAGGTTGTCGCCGATGGTGTGCCCGTCGACGATGCGACTGTCGAAGCGGGATCGGTTGAGCTTTCCGAACCGGCGAGGCGTTCGGAAACCGGCCTCGGTTTCACGCATATCATCGAACCCTTGGCGCCACCGTTCAACAGCGGCCCTTCTAGTATGGGCGGCCGAATGCGTCCGGTCTCGTTCACCTTCCGAGTCCAGAACGCAGGCGCGTTATTCGTGGATACCGGGCGGGGCGTTCGGCAGACGCCGCTTCGGCGATTCGGCCAGAGCAAGTTTGATCAGTACCCGTTACCAATCAATGGGGACGTTCGCGTTAAGGCGATGGGGTGGCGGCCACCCGGGCCAGAGCCGCTTTGGCGGATTGAACAGGATACTCCCCTGCCATTTACCCTGCTTGCCGTATCCTCGGAGGTTAGTGCCAACGGCTGACCCCTTGCTGGAGCGCGGGAACATCGCACCGGTCCCGCTTTCTCAACCGTCTTTAAGTGAACGAAGTTTTGGAGATTGATCATGGGTGGTATCGCTCCCACGCTGGCAATGAGCGCCCTCAAGATGGGGATGGAGACGGCTCAGCAGCGTTCGACAGCCGACAATCAAGCCGAACAGATCAAAACTGCCCGGAACGCCAGCCAGCTAGAACGACAAAAACGGCTAAAGCGGGCCCTGGCGACTCAGCGGGCCCGGTTCGCGGCGCAAGGCATATCCTCCGGGCAATCTTCCGAGGCAGCGTTGCGCGGCTACGTCGACGAAGCCAAACGCGAAGCAGCGTCCGAAGAGCAGATGGCAGAGCTGAGAATCGATCGTTTGCAGGACCAATCGGACTGGTCGCGAAGGCGTAATCTGCTTCAACTCGCTTCGCCGATCAAACGATCCGGTTCCAGCCTTTTGCAACGCGGAATTGGTGGACTTTCCTTGTTTGACGATTGAGGCGATCAGCCTCCAAAGCTCGTGTGAGGCATGCCGATTTGGGTCTGTTTATTATCCACGGCAATCACCTCTCACCTATCGACACCGATCCGTCGGCCTGAAACGAGGTGGACCATGACAGACGACCCCGACCCAACTCCTCCCTCCCTCGAGCCCAACGGTAATGCGATCGGGATACATGGCCTCCGGGAGCAACTTGCGAAGGATTTGGCAGGATCATTGAAGAGGGCTTTGGCGTCTTACCATCGGTTCAGCGCATGCTGCGTGGCCGACGATCCGAAGTCTTACGCGGCATATCAATCCGGGTGTCGCGCCGCCTTGGCCCATATTCACCTTCTGATCAAGTTGGCCGAATGGGCGGGATCGGACCTTAAAACCGATCCGGCGGAAATCAGCGATGCGGACTTGGATCGTCTGCTGAGTGAAGCTCGAACGGCATTGAACGCCGAAGATTGGTCGGAAAGCGAATCATAACTGTCAACAATAATAGAATAATTATATTTTGATTTTTAATATAAAAGGAGGAAAAATGATACCGGACAATTTACGCCGACCAAACATCAGAAGTAAACCGTTTGTAATGTTGGTGATTTTTGCAACATCTTTGTTGGCGAGTTGTGGTGCCATTGATAAGGCGCGTCGTGCAACGGCCCTTGGTGTCGATGCAGCCCACCAATTCAACCTCGAAGTGCTTGTCGAAGCCGAAACCGAACGGCAACGCCTTCGTCGAGCGCGATGCCACAGTCCGTTGCTGAATCCGGCGGCGATCGGTGCCGGTGCCATGGATGCCAGACTCGGCCGTCCCTGGTTGGATGAGCTTCTTCACGACTGCCCCCGTTTCTCGGTTGTGGTCACGCAACTGGTCGTCGAGCGAGGGCTCTCGTTGCACGAATTGAAAAAAGAGAGTTCCGCCGCGTCGGTCGCCGAGTAGACCGCTTGCGCTGTCGATGTCAGGACCCAGGTCATCCCCGCATCCAAGTCGAGGCGACAGAACCTCGAGATATCGCGCCTCACGGAAGAAGGATCGAGGGAGCATCGAGATGCTTGATTTCGATGAGTTCGTTTGGATTTGGAATCGGTCACAAGGGTTGACGACACCGGGCCTTCATCTGCGGATTGCCCGTTGGCTTTGTCGGGAGGGACTCTCAGGCACTCGCGAACTCTTACTTCTCGCGTTCCGAAACTCAGGCAAATCGACCATCGTCGGTTTGTTCTGCGCCTGGATGCTGTACCGAGATCGAAATGTTCGCATCCTTGTTCTCGCCGGCGATTTCGAGCTCGCCAAGAAAATGGCGCGCAACATTAAGCAACTCATCGAACGGCACCCGGCGACCCGCGGTCTGAAACCGGTCAAATCCGAACAATGGGCGGCCGACCAGTTCTCGGTCCGACGGTCCGCCGCGTTGCGGGACCCATCGGTGCTGGCGAAGGGAGTTTCGTCCAACCTGACAGGATTGCGTGCGGACGTTATCGTTTGCGACGACGTCGAAGTTCCGAATACTTGCGATACACCCGCGAAGCGCCGTAACCTCCGGGCACGCTTGAGTGAAATCGAGTACATACTCGTTCCGGGTGGTCTGAAATTATTCGTCGGGACGCCCCATGCGCAAAACTCTATCTATAGGGCTGTCCCGCTTGCCGAAGATGGAAGCGGAACGGCCTTTCTGAGCGGCTATAAACGCTTGGATCTGCCATTACTCGACGCGAATGGCAAAAGCCGCTGGCCGGAGCGTTTCCCTCCGGAGACGATCGACAGACTGCGCCAGCGAACCAGCCCCGCGAAGTTCGAGAGCCAGATGATGCTGCGGCCACGCAGTCTCGAGAATTCGAGGCTCGATCCGGAGCAACTGAGACTCTACGACGACGAACTCGTCTACCGGGAAACGAACGGACAAGCGGTGCTGAAGTTGCGGGGCCAAAGGCTGGTTTCCGCAACCTGCTGGTGGGACCCTGCTTACGGTGCGCCTAGCAAGGGAGATGCCAGTGTCGCCGCCGTCGTCTTCACCAGCGAAGACGGGTATTACTGGTTGCATCGCATCGTTTACTTAAGACACGATCCAGCCAAGCTGCATGACGTGGATGCCGCGACGCAACTTTGCCGGGCTGTCGTCGCTTTCGTTGATCAGTTCTTTGTGCCGGCGGTTACCGTCGAGACCAATGGTCTCGGCCGATTTCTCCCCGGATTGCTCCGGGTCGAACTCGCGCGAAAGGGTATGTCATGCGCCGTCATCGAACACGTGTCACGCGTGCAGAAGGACCTCCGAATTGTTGATTCATTCGAAGCCGTGTTAGCTGCGCAACGTCTGTTCGCCCATTCTAGTGTTGCGGAGACGCCATTTATTTCGGAAATGAAAGAGTGGCGGCCCGGAGTCTCTTCGCCTGATGACGGTCTCGACGCTGTTGCCGGGTGCTTGTCCAGCGAACCAATTCGACTGCCCAAGTTTCGTCGAGTTCCAAACTCAGTCGACACATTGAAGCAATCATGGCGGCCGGGCGCCGACGGCGTGACAGCAAATACCGAGTTCGCAGTTTGAGTATCAGCGCCTAGTCCGGTGAAATGGTCAGGCGGGGCGCTGAAGCGAAAGAGAATCCGTGTTTTGCGCGGCGCGGCGACTTCATCCGGACAAGCGAAATCGAGTTTTTCGAAATCCCATCGTTGCCGGTAGGGGCATGGATGCTGGCTATCGAGCTTCTTGCTGCTCCCAACGGCACCTTCACCATCCCGGCGACCCGGGCGGCGGGGCTCAGCTCCACGCTTGCCGCTGGCGAAGCCCGGCGCTGGGGCAATAACGAAGGCGCTTTGGCGGCGATTTAGGGAAAATTTCCCAGCGGCCGACGGGCGCGCCTCCGTTCGGTCACGCATAACCACCGAGCAACCTTTCCAATATTCAGGGAATCGCTAAACGATGCAGCCAAAAGTGCATTCTTCCGGCCCTCTCAAGCACACCACGCATTACGATGAAGCCGAGCATTTGGCTTTGGCACTCTACGATCAGACTCGCGGCGAGTCGGTTCGAGCCAAGGAAGCTGTGGCCACGGTCATGATGGGGAGCGATAGACCCTGTTGCACCGGGGTCGTGCCGCACCTGGGCGAGAAGAGAATGCTAGGTCAACACTGCCACGAATTGGCAAGAGGACCGCGGTGCACGGCGCCTCAGGCGCCTCAATTCGACAATCCTTTGGCCGAAGATAGCGACGAACTGGATGTCTGTCGTCGCATCGTAAGGCGCGTGATGGTTGGCGCACTCGAAGATCCAACCCGTGGAGCCAATGCCTATCACACCATCTTCGAAAATCCCGCCTGGGCCTGCAAGGTAAACCCCATCGCCTCGTTCGGAAAATTCCTCTTTTATCGGATCCCCCAATAGCCCTGGATGTCGGAACGCGACACGAGATCCGGTATGAGTGCCTATCGGTCTCGGTTCATCCTTTCGCCGCTTCCCTTGGATCTGGTAACTAGCGCTTGATGCGCTCGCGGCGGGAATCGGGATTTTTCCGAAATATGGTGCCCAACCCAATATATAGTAGACATGGCCGAAATCATGGGTAAGATTAGTAACGATTTCGGGCAGTCGATCTCTGGTAGGGAGAGCGATGGTTTAGCGTCATCGTAGGCCGCCCATTGACAGACTTTGGTTATATGGGGTTAACGGCAATGACAAATCCCGAGTGGACACCTGAGCGAACTGCGGCCCTCATTGCGCTGTGGAGCAAAGAACTGTCGACCAGCGAGATCGGAAGACGGCTTGGAATAACCAAAAACGCGGTCATCGGGAAGGTGCATCGGTTAGGCCTACCGAAGCGGCGGCAGTCGCCGAAGGCCGCGGAAGAAACAGCGGATATCATTCGGCTCGACAAGCTTGGGATCGGCATGTGCAGCTGGCCGATTGGTAATCCGGGCGAAGCCGACTTTCATTTTTGCGGGGAGAAAGCGGAACTCGGCAGGCCGTATTGCGCCGCGCATTGCCGCGTCGCGTACATCAAGATATCCCGCGACCCAAAAAAATCATCCGTTGCATGATCTCGAGGGTTCGGCTGCAGCGCGACAAACAAGGTGAGAATCCAGGGTCAATCAGGATGAGAACGCGG
>CAYWRP010000052.1:0-19572 GCA_964460955.1 uncultured Rhodospirillaceae bacterium
ACCTCAACGCCATCCTCTCCTCACAACCCACCTAACTTGGATTCGGAGCCCTGGCACGACAATCGAATGGCCTGACATCCCGGAAACGTCATGGCGGCGGATCGCCGGGACGCAACGACAAGGCCGCGCGGCGTCAGGCAACGAAGTCGCCGTGCACCCAGCCCGTCAGCGTCGGTTCGCCGGCATCGTCAAGGACGTGAACGAGGAACCACCGCCTCTCGGCCTCCGCCGCCTGCACGCGGGTGCCGGCCGACAGCGGGCTCTCCGGCAGTGTCGGTTGGTCGATGCCCGGCCGGACCCGGATGTTCAGCCGGTGCGCCGTCACGGTCATGATATCCGCCGCATCACTGTCGCGGCCGACCACCTTGCCCCGCAGCCAGCGCATGGGAAACCCCGGACCGGGATCGATCTTGCGCGCCGGCGCGATGTCGTCATGGCCGAGCACGTCGGTCAGACCGTATTGGAACACGAGTGCCTGTGCCGCGGCCAGGGCGGCTTCGACTTGAGCATGCGGAAAAACCTCCCACCCGCGCTCGCGATGCTCGTTGCGGTGGGCGGCCACTTCGACCAACGCGTCATCGATGGCGTAGCCGCCGACCTCGGTCCGCCAGGCGCCGGGGTGGCCGCGTAACGGGCCCCAGTTGCAGAGCTCGATGCCGATGCTGTGCCGGTTCAGCCCGCTGAGCCCGTGCCATTGGCTGCGGCCGGCGTGCCAGGCAATTCGGTCGAAGGGCACCATCTGCGTGATCGAGCCGTCGCGATCGATGACCAGGTGCGCCGAGCAGCGGGCAGCGCGGCGTTGGAAATGGCTGACCGTCCCGTTGGCGCCGCCGCCGGCGGTATAGTGGATAATGACATAGCGGCAGGCACCCGCCGCGAAGCGACCGCTGCGGTTGGGCGACGCCACATAGGGGACGGCGTTGCCCGCATCGTCGACCAGCCGGTGCCTCTTGACGTCCATCCCGGTTATCCCCTTCGACTCCGCTTCCTGTTCGGCATCGCCTCGCCAAAACCGACTGATCGGTCCTTATCTCGCATGCGAATGGCGGTCTTTATCTCGTGCAGATCAGGGCACCTCGACGACGGTGCGGCCGCGCACCTTCCCCTCGACGATCTGTTCGCCCAGCGGCGGCAAGTCCTTGAGCGCCACGGTCGTCGTCATGCTGTCGAGCAGCGCGACATCCAGATCGCGTTCCAGCCGCTGCCAGCACTGGATTCGTTTTTCCTTCGTCACGTAGACCGAGTTGATGCCGCACAAGGTCACCCCGCGCAGGATGAACGGCGCCACCGATGTCGGCAGGTCCATGCTGTCGGCGAGGCCGGAGGCGGCGACGGCGCCATCGGCCTGGATGGCGCTCAGCACGTTGGCCAGCGTCTCGCCGCCGGCGACGTCGACCGCCGCCGCCCAACGCTCGCGGGCCAGCGGCTTCGGTTTGCCGCTGAACTGGTTGCGGTCGACGACGTCCGCCGCGCCAATCTGCTTGAGATAATCCGCCTCGTCGGTGCGGCCGGTGGCGGCGACGACCCGGAAGCCGAGCTTGGCGAGGACCGCGACGGCGACGCTGCCAACGCCGCCGGATGCGCCAGTGACCAGCACGTCGCCGCGATCCGGTGTGATGTTCTCGTGTTCGAGGGCGAGCACGCTCAGCATCGCCGTATACCCCGCCGTGCCGATGGCCATCGCCTGCGCCGTCGTGAACCCCGCCGGCAGCGGCACCAGCCAATCGCCGTTCACCCGCGCCTTACCGGCATAACCGCCGAAATGGGTTTCGCCAACACCCCAACCGTTGAGCACGACCTTGTCGCCCGGCTTGTAGTCCGCATGGGTCGACTGCTCCACCGTGCCGGAGAGGTCGATGCCGGGAACGAGCGGAAACTTGCGGATGATCGGCCCCTTCCCGGTCAGCGCCAGCCCGTCCTTGTAGTTCAGCGTCGAGTATTCGACCCGCACCAGGACGTCGCCCTCCATCAAGTCTTCCTCGCTGAGTCGGGTCAGTTCGACGGAGTACGAATGCTCGCTGGGCTTGTTGACCAGGATCGCTTCGAAAGTATCGCTCATCGCCCCTCTCCTCCCTTTTCACTTCCATTTTCCGGCGACCGGCGCCGCGACGTTTACAGCGCGTCGGACTCCCCCCACTTGTAAGGGGTTATAGCCACGAGTTCCAGGGCTCTGCGCGCAATGCCGGAGTGATCGGGGACAGGGAGAGGAAGGGATGGCGTTCCAAATCCGGGTCAACGGGACACAGCGCGGCGTCGAGGCCGACGCCGACACGCCGCTGTTATGGGTCCTGCGAGATGACTTGAGATTGACCGGTACCAAGTACGGCTGCGGTGTCGGACTGTGCGGCGCCTGCACCGTGCATCTGGATGGCGCGCCGACGCAGTCGTGCCAGGTCGCGCTGCGCGACGTCGGCGGGGCGGAGATCACCACCATCGAGGCGCTGGAGTCGCCGGCCGCGAACGCGGTGCGTGCCGCCTGGAGCGAGCTGCAGGTACCGCAATGCGGCTACTGCCAGTCGGGCCAAGTGATGGCGGCGACCGCCCTGCTCGCCGAGACGCCGAAGCCTGGCGACGACGATATCGACGCAGCGCTATGGACCAACGTCTGCCGCTGCGCCACCTATCACCGCATCCGCGCCGCCGTGCACCGCGCGGCGAAGATCCTGGAGGGCTGAGCGATGTTTCCGGTTCCCTTCATCGAACAGGCGCCCGAGGCCAGCCGCCGTGGCTTTCTCAAGCTCGCCGTCGGCACCGGCGCCGGGCTGATCATCGGTGCCTATCTACCGCGCCCGGCCGGCGCCGCGACGCCCGACGGCGAGCGTTACGTGTTCACGCCGTTCGTGCGCATCGCCGCCGACGACACGGTGACGGTGATCGTCAAGCACCTCGACAAGGGCCAGGGCATCGCCACCGGCCTTGCCACGCTGGTCGCCGAGGAACTCGACGCCCGCGTCGGCCAGATCACCACCGACTTCGCGCCGGCCGACGCCGAGACCTACAAGAACCTGTTTTTCGGCATCCAGGGCACCGGCGGCTCGACCGCCATCCCCAACTCGTTCGAGCAGTACCGGCGCGCCGGCGCCACGGCGCGCGCGATGCTGGTCTCCGCCGCCGCCGATGCGTGGAGCGTGCCGGCGGGCGAGATCGGCGTCGCCGAGGGCCGACTGCGCCACGCCACCTCCGGCCGCGAGGCCCCGTTCGGCGCCCTCGCCGACGCGGCGGCGAAACAGTCGGTTCCCGCCGCCGAGACGTTGGCGCTGAAACGGCCGCAAGACTGGATCTACATCGGCAAGCACTTCCCGCGCGTCGACGTGCCCAACAAGACCGCCGGCGCGCCGGATACCTTCGGCATGGACCTGCATTTCGACGGCATGCTGGTCGCCGTGCTGACCAAGCCGCCGCGTTGGGGCGCGACGGCCAAATCCGTCGACGCGGCGGCGGCGAAGGCGGTGCCGGGTGTCGTCGACGTCTTGCAAATTCCCGAGGGCGTCGTCGTGCTGGCCGAGAAGACGTGGCCGGCGATCAAGGCGCGCGCTCGCCTCAAGATCGACTGGGATTTCTCCGACGTCGAGTCCCGCTCCTCGCAGCAGATCCTCGACGACTTCACTGCGCTGATCGACCGGCCGGGCTTGGTCGCCCACAGCCACGGCGACTGGGAAGCCGGACTGGCCGGGGCGGCGAAGACGGTCGAAGCCTTTTACAGCTTCCCCTACCTGGCGCACGCGCCGATGGAGCCGATCGACGTGATCGTCCGCCTCGACGGCGACCGCGCCGAATTCTGGACCGGCTCGCAGCTACAGACAGTCGATCAGAACACCGCCGCCGCCCGGCTCGGCATCCCGCCGGAGAACGTCGCCATCAACACGCTGTGGGCCGGCGGCTCGTTCGGCCGGCGGGCGATCTACGATTCCCACTACGTCGCCGAGGCCGCGGCGATCGCCCAAGCCGTCGCCCGGCCGACACCGATCAAGTTGGTCTACACGCGCGAGGATGACATTCGTGGAGGCTATTACCGGCCGTTGTTCGTGCACAAGGTGAAGGCTGGCATCGACGCCGACGGCGCTATCGTCGGCTGGCATCACCGCCTCGCCGGCCAGTCGATCCTCATCGGCACCCTTTTCGAGCAATTCATGGTCAAGGACGGCATCGACAAGGTGTCGGTCGAAGGCATCGAGGACATGACCTACGCCGCAAAGAGCTTCCATCTCGAGGTGCATAACGCCGAAGCCGCGGTGCCGGTCTTGTGGTGGCGCTCGGTCGGGCACACCCACACGGCGTATGTCATGGAGACGATGATCGACGAACTGGCGGCGGCGGCCGGCGCCGATCCGGTCGACTTCCGCCTGAAGCTGTTGCAGGGGGATCCGCGCAAGGCCGGCGTCCTCAGGCTGGCGGCGGAGAAAGCCGACTGGTGGGGCGCGGCGCCGGAAGGCCGCCATCACGGCGTCGCCGTGCACAAGTCGTTCAATTCCTACGTCGCCGAGGTCGCCGAGGTCTCGGTCGGCGATTCAGGGGCCCTCAAGGTGCACAAGGTGGTCTGCGCCGTCGACTGCGGGATCGCCGTCAATCCGGACAACATCCGCGCGCAGATGGAGGGCGGCATCGGCTTCGGCCTCGGCGCCGTCCTGCGCAACGAGATCACGCTTACCGACGGCGAAGTCAACGAAGCCAACTTCGATGCCTATGAGCCGCTTCGCATCGCCGACATGCCGGAGATCGAGGTGCACATCGTGCCGTCCAGCGAGCCGCCCACGGGGGTCGGCGAGCCCGGCACACCGCCCATCGGCCCGGCGGTGGCCAACGCCGTCGCCGCCGCCACCGGCCGCCGCATCCGCACCCTGCCGTTCAAGAAGCACGGGTTGGTGTGACGTCGACACAAAGGCCATAGGCGTTTAGCCCGGTTGCCGCGTGGCAGCCGAGCCTTCCCCGCCATTCATCAAGAACGGGGGATCTCAGGCCCAACGGGACGTATTCGGCCAGTTATCTAGGTCGCACGGCGGTGGCGGTGTCGGACTCCTCAGTCGCGCCAACCCATGGAAGGCCACAACCAGGGCAATCGTGCCCACGGCGACGATCAACGGCAAGGCCAGCCAGAGCAGGACGGGCAGCGCCGTCGCCGCATTGCCAAAGCCGTCGCGCGCATAGGCAGGGATGACCATAAACGGAACCGAGCCCCCGCAGACACCTCCTAAAACCAATAAAAGTCTGCGGCGAAACGCCGTAATCCGCGCCATACCCTCACCTCAATCCAATGAAATCAATTGGTTACCGACTACTGGAGTCGAGCGAATTTTTGGAAAACGATTACGGGAATAGGATACTCCAAATGTCCCTTGAGGTGAAACGCTAAACGAAGCGGCGGCCGCCGCCCGCATTGCCGTTGCGCGGCGGGCGGCGCGGAGCCTCTCCGCGTCAGCCGCCCCAGGGGACGATCTTGTCCTTCAGCATCTTGTAGCCCTCGAGGAAGCCGGGGCGTTCGCCCGAATAGATCTCGTCGAAGGTCTCGATCACCTTGTCGAGCCAGTCGCGCAACTCGACGTTGTCCGGGTTGGCCATCCGGTAGGCGTCGCGGATGAGGATGAAATGGATGCGCGGATCATAGGGCTGCTTGGTGCCGCCCATGGACTCGTCGCCGTCGAGCAGGCGCAGCAGCATCGCGTCGGCCGAGCCCAATGTCTGTTCCAGGATCGGCGGGCCGGACATCCGGTACATCACCGACGTCATGTCGCGCCCGTTGCCGGTGGTGTAGCCCATCTCGTACCATTTCTTGCGCATGTCGGCCTCGACGCCGAAGTAATCGCAGACCTTCTGGCCGAAGGCGCGCAGCGGGTCGGAGACGTCGGCGAGCAGGTCGGTCAGCCGGTCGCCGTCAAGGTCGGTGGCGAGTACGATCACGTCCCTCTTCTCGATCAGGTCCCACAGCAGCAGGCCGTAGTTGGTATCGGCGATGTGCTGCTCTATCCGCCCGCCCCACTCTTCCATGCCGGCCTTGAAGTCATCCGGCAGCAGGGCGACGATGCTGTCCACCCGCTCCTTGTGCTCGACGTAGCCGTCGACGGCGTATTTGCGACCGACCTCGAACTTGGTGCCTTGCAGCATCCACGACAGGATGCCGGCGTTGATGCCGTCCTCCATCGCCTGGGTCGGTTTCATGGCGACACGGCCCAGCTTGCCGGTCTCGTGCACCATGCGCAGGAACTGGCGGTTGGCGTAGGCCATCTGGACGCCTGGGGTGTTCATCTCCGAGTGCACGATGCCGGTCTCGGGGTCGACGCGGAAGGCGGCGCGGTCCTGGCTGTAGGGCAGGCACGGCATGCAGCGGACCACGGTAATGGTGCCATACGGGCGGACGTTGCAGTAGACGCCGGCCTGGGTGCGCAGCGGCGCGTTGCCGGACTTGCCCATCACCACCACCTTGCCGCCCTTGCCGTCGTTGACGTAGGCGTCGCCGGCGGTCGACCACTTGATCGACGTGCAGGGAATGTTGCCGAACCAGGCGAGTGGCTCGAGCTTCATGTCGTGGCGATACTGCGACCACATCGGCACCGCGTAGAACGGCAGGCCGAGGACGTCGATGGCGGCGATGGTGCCGAGCAGCGCATAGGCGTCGGTCAGCGAATGGGCGACCGGATTGACGTCGTCGTCGAAATGACCGCCCTTCCACACCACCGCGTCCGGATAGCCCTCGGGTCGTATCTCGGCCGGTTCGAAAAGGCCCGACAGAAGCCCGAACAGGTCGCCGCCCTCGGCTTCCGTTCTGGCAATGGACATCAGATCGATCATGCGGCCTTCTCCTTCCCGGCCCTGGTGCGGGCCCGATTACCTGGATTGAGTTTGGAGCGCGCCAGCCGGGCGGCATCCCCGAGGCGTCATGGACGATACCCTACTGACCGCCGGGTTCTTGCGCAATGAACGTCACCCGTCAACCCAGGGCTATCGCATTTGGCCGAGGATGGCTTTTATGCCCTTCCATATGCCGATATAGTTCCGTTGTTTTATCAACCGCCGCCGCCGGGCCGCAGTTCCCCTCTTTCAGCTGGCGTTTTGGGAGAACAGAAATCATGCCGAGAAAGCGATCCTTCTTATCGGCGCTTGCTTTCGTCGCCAGTCTTGCCGCGGCAATCGGCAGCAGCGGCGCGGCGATCGCCGATGTGGAGGAAACCGTTGTCACCATTAGCTCGGGGCGGGTCGGCGGCCTCTACTATCCGGTCGCCGGGGCGATCTGCACCCTCATCAATAAAAATCGCTGGGAACACGGCATTACCTGCACCGTGGAAATCACCAACGGATCCATTGCCAACCTCGACAATCTCCGTGACGGCAATGTTCAACTGGCGCTCGCGCAGGCGGACCAGGTGACCGATGCCGTCCAGGGCAGCGGCGCATTCGCTTCAAGAGCGCCGTTCGACACGCTTCGGAAGGTCTTTGAACCCTACATCGAACATTTCACCGTTGTTGCGCGCGCCTACGCCGACATCGACCGCTTCGATGAGCTGAAGGGCAAGCGCGTGTATTCGGGCAACGTCCGGTCAGGGCGTCACGATACCATGCGCGTCCTGATGGAAGCCCATGGATGGGATTCCGAGGACGTGATCGACATCCAAGAAATCAAGGCGCCGACCGAGGCGGAAGCGCTGTGCGATAACGAATTCGACGCGTTCGTTCAGATTATTGGCCATCCGAATCAGTCGGCGTACGATGCGTCGGTCACGTGTAATGTGGTCTTGGTGCCGATTGTCGACGAAGCCGTAAGGCCGCTGACGGAGGGAAGCAACCTCTATGTTGCCTCCGTGATACCGGGCAATATGTATCGCGGCGTCAATCGAGAAGTATCCGGTTTTGGTGTTCCTGCCAAACTTGTCACAACAACCAAGGTCGACCCGGAAATTATCTATTGGTTCTCCAAGAGTTTTTTTGAAAATCTTGATCTATTGAGAGAGGCATCGCCGATTTTTTCGGTCCTTACAAAAGAACAAATGCTTGGAACGGTGGGTGCCGCTCCCCTACATGAAGGCGCCGAAAGGTACTTCCGGGAAGTCGGTCTGCATCAACACACGAGCGGCGGGATCGACGAGCGCCATCGCGTTTCTTCCGACGATCGCAGGTAGCGTATTACCCACATGAGGTACGCACGTTTCCTAAAATGGTTTGTGGTCGTGCTCGTTCTGACAATGCCGGTCAGAACGATGGCGGATCCGACCCTGTTCGGAATTCTCGAAGACGATAAGATCTTTGGCACGCTCGATGAACCTTATCCTCTCCGCACAGCCGTTACGTCATCACCCCGCGACACCCTGCGCAGCTTCATCCGCGAGATGAAGGACGGCTTGCAGGCTTGGCAGAACAACCAAGATCGGGCCGCCTATCTCGAGCCGGTGTTACGCGCCACACAAACCCTCGATTTAAGCGACTTGCCGCAATATCGCCGCGACCCGGCGATGCTCACCAAGGTCACGCTGCTGAACGAAATTCTCGACCGTATAGAGGTGCCGCCGTACGATCAGATCCCGGGAAACCAGGAGGTGGCGGAGACCGGCCTTACCCGCTGGACAATCCCCAACACCGATATCACCATCGAGAAAATCGAAGACGGCCCGCGAGCCGGACAGTTTCTGTTCAACAGGGAGACGGTTCGAAAGCTTAAAACCTATTATGAAAAAGCGCAGCACTTGCCCTACAAACCCGGCTCTTTCGTTGGCTTGTACGACGAGATCCGCTACAGCCCCGGCATCTGGCTGCCGCCGACCATCATCGATCCAGTCCCACCCTGGGCGACGAGCATTGTCCTCGGACAGGGTATTTGGCAATGGATCGCGTTGGGCCTGACCCTCACCCTGTTTCTCGTGCTTTTGCGTCTCTTGTATCGTGCCGGCGTTCACTGGGACGCCGCGGTGCAGGAAAGCGGCACGATCTGGTTTCGGCTCGGCGTGCCGCTCGCCATTCTCATCGCCATTGGCCTGGCCGAGCTTGTCTACAGGTTTTCCCTGTATGGGCTCGGACTCCTGGAACTGCCGCTCGATTTTGTGTCTTACACGGCCCTCGTCATCCAAGTCGGTGGCTTTGCCTGGTTTACGATCGTTATGTCTGGACGCGTCGCCGACGCGATTGCCGCACACCAACAGGCATCGCAGGGACGGCGGTTCGCGGACGCGGCGCTGCTGCGCATTCTGTTCCGGCTGGCCAGCATTTTCGTCCTGGTGTACTTGGCGATTTACGCGGCGGAAGCACTCGGCGTGCCGGTCGCTCCGCTGATCGCCGGCCTGAGTGTCGGCGGCCTCGCCGTCGCGCTTGCCGTGCGGCCGACCCTGGAAAACGTCGTCGGCGGGCTGACCTTGTTCGCCGACCGGCCCGTCAGGGTTGGTGATTTCTGCCGTTATGGCAACGAAATCGGCACCGTGGAGCAGATCGGCCTGCGCTCGACGCGCATTCGATCCCTCGAACGAACGCTCGTCACGATCCCCAACTCGACCTTCGCGCAGATGGAGTTGGATAATTTCCAGGCGCGCGATCTACGCTTACTGCAAACGATCCTGCAACTGCGCTACGAGACGACGCCGGAGCAGCTGCGCCATGTGTTGACCGAATTGCGCGCCATGCTGCTCGCCCACCCCAAGGTGACCGAGGCGCCGGCGCGCGTTCGCTTCGTTGCCTATGGCGCCTACTCGCTGGACTTGGAAATCTTCGCCTACCTCCGCTGCCAGGATCAGGACACCTTCCTGGCGATCCAGGAAGACATCCTGCTGCGCATTGCCGATATCGTCGAGAAGGCCGGCACCGGGTTCGCCTATCCGTCGCAAACCATGTACTACACCCGCGATCAAGGCTTGGACGAGGAGCGCGGAAAGGAGGCCGAATCGCGGGTCGCGGAAATGCGGATTCGCAAGAAACTGCCGTTCCCAGAGTTCGACGACGAGGAACGCGACGAATTGGAAGATACGCTGGAATATCCCCCGCCCGGGTCGCCGCACCATCAATCACGGATCGGCGCTGCTGGTTCCGCCGAGGAAACGCGCCCCCCAAAGTCGCCTCGCGAAAAACCTTCCGTGTGGCGGAGCCTCCTGCGCAAGACAAAGTAACATGCGCCCGGCTCGCGCCATGCACTTTTCTGGGTCCGGGCGGACGGCGCTTCCAGCGACGTCGTGGTCATTGTCGGGAGAGATTGCGGCACACCCGATTTTTCCCCACAACGCAAATTTGCTGGCGGCGGTCGCGCGGGCCCCGGTTGCACCGCGAAGGCGCGTCAAATGGGAAGTCTGACCACGAAGCAATGGGGACGCGGCCGTTCAACGTTTGTTGGCCGTTGCCCGCATCGCTCGTAACACGGGACAGCATTGATCATGAACGCGCCGAAATTCGACGAAACCTCCAGTGGACAGATCGAGGCACAGCGGCGGTTGCGTGCCGATCAGATTTTCGAAGTTGTGCGCCGGGATGGCGAGGCTGAACTGAACCGGCCGGTCGTTTCGCTGGCGTGATCGGGCATGGCGGCGGGACTCGCCATCGGCTTTTCGCTCGTCACGGAGGCCGTTGTCTTGTCCCGACTACCCGCCGAGGAACCTTGGGCGCCGCTCGTCGCCGACTTGGGTTACACCGTTGGTTTCGTGCTCGTCATTCTTGGAAGGCTGCAACTGGTTACCGAAAACACGATTACGCCTGTGATGCCGATGTGTCATGCGCCGACAATACGAAACTTTGTCTCATTGGGGAAAATCTGGTCGATTGTTTTCGCGGCGAATCTCGTGGGCGCCAGTTTGTTCGGGCTTTTCATGATCGAAAGCAGTTCCATCCCCGACGAGGTCAAGCAGGCCATTCTGTCGCTGAGCCGGCACGAGGTCGAAGGGGCGTTTGGCCAGACAGTCGCCCAAGGTGTCGGCGCTGGATTCCTGATCGCCGCCCTCGTCTGGCTGCTCGCCAACGCACGCGCGGGCGAGTTTCTTCTCGTTGCAACCATTACATATGTCATCGCTCCTGTGCGATTTTGCCCACGTGATTGCCGGCGCCGTTGAAATGGCGGCTCTCGTCGTGAGTGGAGGGCTGGGAATTGGTTCGGCGTTGATCGACTTTATGTTGCCTGCCTTGATCGGCAACGTCATCGGCGGCACGGTTCTATTCACACTCATCGCCTATGGACAGATACGGCGGGAATTAGGCGAACAGCGGATGACGTGCCAATTCGCGGCGCGCTCAGAAATGGCTGGTTAACACTTCCTCCTTGGGCTGAGGAGCAGCGGACAGCGCGGCGAATACGTCCTCGGGGCGGGAGACGACGGTGAAGAGATCAGCGATGCCGGTGTGCGCGAAGCCGCCGTTAACGACCGCCTCGATCATCTTCCGCAGCGGCGCCCAATAGCCGCCGGAATCGAGGATGACGATGGGCTCGTCGTGCAGGCGGATCTGCTTCCAGGTCAACACCTCGAAGGTCTCATCGAGGGTGCCGAGCCCTCCCGGCAGCACGACGAAGCCATCCGCCATCTCGAACATGCGGCGTTTCCGGTCGTGCATGCTGCCGGTGATAACGAGATCGGTGAGCCGCATGTGGCCAACCTCGTAGCGCATCAGAAAATCGGGGATGACGCCAACCACCTCGCCGCCGGCGGCGAGCGCGCTGTTGGCGATGACGCCCATGAGGCCGATGGAGCCGCCGCCATAGACAAGGCGCATGCCCCGCTCGGCGATCATCTCGCCCAAACGAATCGCATCCCGCTCATACGCCGGATCCGACCCCGGCCGTGAGCCGCAGAGGACGCAAATCGCTTGCAGTTCCGCCATTGTATCGCCTTTCAAACCTGCGCCGCCGGTGCTCGGCGGCAAATCACCTCATAAAGATACGTTATTGGCGGCGAAGTTCACATGCTTTCCGTCGGCGGTACCGCTCGCCGGCCGATCGTGCTATGTCCCAAACGCCAAGATCATCAATCCAGACACTCAATCAGGAGGACCTAAAGGATGAAGTTTGCCCCCCTCGCCTGCGCGGCCTGCATCGCCTCGGCGATTGGTCTCGCCGCCGCGCCGGCATTCAGCGACGAAGCCATCATCAAATACCGCCAGGACGTCTACCACTCCATCGGCGGCCACATGGGCGCGCTGGTCGCCATCGTCAAAGGCGAGGTGCCGTTCTCCGAAGACGCACCGGCGCACGCCAATGCCTTGAACCAGCTGGCGCAAATCACCGGCCACATCTTCCCCGAGGGATCGGATACCGGTGCCGAGACCGAGGCGTTGCCGGTGATCTGGGAGAAGCCGGACGAATTCCAGGAGCGGGTCGATGCCTTCCAGGCCGCCGCCGCCAACTTGGCCGACGTTGCCGGCTCCGACCCCGCCCAACTGGCGAAGGCGGTGCAAGAACTCGGCGGTACCTGTAAGGCCTGCCATGACGATTTCCGCGAAGACTGAGGCGCGCCACGGCGCCTAATGGGGCTCCGCTTGAGCCTCAGATCCGCAGCAGCGCCCATACCGCCAATCCGGCGGCGGCGGCGGCCCCCGCCGCCCGCCACGGGCTGGCAAACGGCTCGTCGGCGGCGGCGGGAAACGAGCCGGCATCCTTCCGGCCGGTGATCATCGGCCGGATCAGATCGACCTTCAAGAACAACAGATAGGCGAACACCGTTGCCACGTGCAGGCCGATCAGCACGTAGAGCACGGTGGCCCCGGCGTGATGGATGCTCGTCAGCGTGTTCACCATGTCGTCGCTGGCGGTGTCGGCGAGCGGCCCCTCGGTGAAAATATCGTCGGAGGCGAACAGGCCTGTCCCCGCCTGCACGGCCAACGCAAGTAGGAGTGCAAGGACGGACAGCGCACCTAATGGATTGTGACTGACGGTCGGGTTGTGGCGGCCGCGCGCCAAATTGACAACGTAAGTGATGATCGGCCCCGGCCCAGTGACGAAATCGACGAAGTGGGAATGCCGGCTACCGATCACACCCCACAGGAGACGAAAGACAATGAGCGCGAGGATGGAATAGCCGGACCAGAAGTGGATTTCCATCTCATCAAGGCCGCCGATGAGGCCGGTGTAGATGTTGACGGCGACGAGAACGGTCAGCAGCCAATGGAACAGGCGCGTCGGCGGATCCCAGACCCGCAGCTTGGCGGTGGACGGAGTGGCGTCGGTCATCGTGAGACACCTCGGGATAGAAAAGTGGCTACGTTGCTTCGGCGCGGATTTTGCGCGCCAGGATATCGGCGAAATTGCGTACCCGGCGAACATAGGCGACGGCACCACTGCCCCGAGCATAGCCGTACTTAAGTTCATGCCGGTACTGCTTCTTCGAGAGAAGCGGCAAGGTCTGCTCAAGCCCTTCCCACGTCTCGGGATCGTGGCCGAGCTGGCGTGCCAACTTTCGCGCGTCCCAGACATGGCCGAGGCCGATGTTGTAGGCGGCGAGCGCGATCCATAACCGGTTTTCGCCAACCACCGTTTCCGGCAACCGATCCATCAGGTGGCGGATGTAACGGGCGCCGCCTCGGACGCTTTGCTGCGGATTGAGGCGGTCGCTGACCCCCAGTTCCTTCGCGGTCGCCCGCGTGAGCATCATCACGCCCCGCACCCCGGTCGGGCTTCGCGCCAAGGGATCCCAGTGGGATTCTTGATAAGCGACGGCGGCTAGAACTTCCCACGGCAGGTCGGTTTCCGCCGCCGCCTGCTCGAGCACCGCGCGCAAGCTCGGCAGGCGGTCGTCGATGCGACCGTGGAAATGCTCGGCGCCCCCGGGATCGAACAGGTCGACGAAGGCATAGTAGCGATCATCGATGGCGCGCAGCGTTCCGTCGGCTCGGATCTCAGCGAACCACGCGTCGAGGAGCGGCACGAGGACCGGTACGTGGTCGGCGACGATCCATGCCAGCGGCCGATCCCCGGTCAGATCCATGGCGACGCGCAGTTCGGGATGATAGCGGCGATTGATCGCGACGATGGTGGAATCGGCGACAACGCAGGCGATCGTCCCGGCGGCCACCTCGGCGAGGAGTTCCTCCGTGCTGCGCTCGGTATCCTCGCGCCACGTCAGTCCCGGCACCTCGGAGGCGAGTTCGCTCAGGGTCTCGATATAACTGGACTCGGCGATGGCGAACAGATTGATCCCGACAAGGTCGGCCGGCGTCGCCGGTCTCGGTCCCTCGCGGTGGCAGACCACCTGCTCGCGCACCTGCTTGTAATCGGCGCCGAAGGCGTAGCGGGCTTCCCGGTCGGCGGTGCGGGTCAACCCGGCGGCGGCGATATGCCCCTCGCCCCGTTCAAGGCCGGCGAGCAGATCCGCCACCGTATCCTTGAACGCGAAACGCGGTTCCAGGCCGAGTGATTCGGCGAAGGCGACGGCGAGGTCGTGTTCCGGTCCTTGCTGGCGGAAAGGACCGACATAGGTGATGGTCGGCGCGTTGCGGGTCAGAATGATGAGTTCGCCGCCCGCTTGCAGGTCTTCCAGCGTGTCGATCCGCTCTTCACAGGCCGCGATCAGCAGGCCGACGATCCCGGCGAGGAGAAAACTCAGCCGCCGCATGTGGGGGAGCCTCGCCAGAAACTTACGCGTTGGGATGTGGGCTCGGCATGCCGCCGGATGGGCCTGCCTTCGACCGTTTGCCGCCGCCGGTGGGTACGGAAGACCGTTTGCCGCCCGACGGCGCCGGTCCGCCCGCTTCGTCCGCTGGATCGGGCCGTTCGATCGGCTCGCCCCGCAACACCTTGTCGACCTCGTCGCCGCTCAAGGTTTCGTACTCGAGCAGAGCGGTGGTCAGCGCGTGCAATTCATCGAGGTTCTCGGTCAGGATGCGGCGCGCCTTGGCCTCGGATTCCTCGACCAGGCGGCGGACTTCGCTGTCGATGAGCTCGGCGGTGTCCTCGGAGACGTTGCGGCTACGGGTGATGGAACGGCCGAGGAAGATCTCTTCCTCGTTGTCGCTGTAGCGCAGGCGACCGAGGACGTCGCTCATCCCCCACTCGGTGACCATGCGCCGCGCCATGTCCGTCGCCTGCTGAATATCGTTGGCGGCGCCGGTGGTGACATTCTCGTCACCGAAGATGATCTGCTCCGCGGTGCGGCCGCCGAACATGGTCGCCAACCGTCCCTCGATCTCGGACTTCTTGTAGGTGTAGCGGTCCTTTTCCGGCAGGTTCATGGTCACCCCGAGGGCCCGGCCGCGTGGAATGATCGTCACCTTGTGCAGCGGGTCATTGCCGGGAACCTTGAGGCTGACCAGCGCGTGGCCGGCCTCGTGATAGGCGGTGAGCTTCTTCTCGTGCTCGGTCATCACCAGCGATCGGCGTTCGGCGCCGATCATCACCTTGTCCTTGGCGGCCTCGAAATCGGCCATGCCAACCAAACGGCGGTTGGCGCGCGCCGCCAGAAGCGCCGCCTCGTTGACCAGATTGGCGAGATCAGCGCCGGAAAAGCCCGGCGTCGACCGCGCCAGAACCCGGGCATCGACGTCGGGGGCGAGCGGAACCTTGCGCATGTGCACGCGCAAGATCTGCTCGCGGCCCATGACATCCGGGTTCGGCACCGTCACCTGGCGGTCGAAGCGGCCGGGACGCAGCAACGCCGGGTCAAGCACGTCGGGCCGGTTGGTGGCGGCGATAAGAATGACCCCCTCGTTGGCCTCGAAACCGTCCATCTCGACGAGGAGCTGGTTCAAGGTCTGCTCGCGCTCGTCATGGCCGCCGCCGAGGCCCGTGCCGCGATGCCGGCCAACGGCGTCGATTTCATCGATGAAGACGATGCAAGGGGCGTTTTTCTTCGCCTGTTCGAACATGTCGCGAACCCGCGAGGCGCCGACGCCGACGAACATCTCGACGAAATCCGAGCCGGAAATGGTGAAAAACGGCACGTTGGCCTCGCCGGCGATGGCGCGCGCCAAGAGCGTCTTACCGGTGCCGGGCGGGCCAACGAGCAGGCAGCCCTTGGGGATCTTGCCGCCGAGACGCTGAAACTTTTTCGGATCCTTCAGAAACTCGACAATTTCCTCGAGTTCCTGTTTCGCCTCGTCGATTCCGGCGACATCCGAAAAAGTGATGCGGCGTTGATCCTGCTGCATCATCCGCGCCCGGCTCTTACCGAAGCCAAGAACGCCACCGCCACCGCCACCGCCTTGCATTCGGCGCATGAAATAGATCCAGACGCCGATCAGCAGCAGGACCGGAAACGAGGAAATCAGCAATGACGTCAGCAAGCTCGGTTGCGCCGGCGGCTCGGCTCGAATCGTGACGCCCTTTTGCGTCAACAGCGGCACGATATCGGCCTGCGTCGGAATGTAGCTGACGAAGGCACTCCCGTCGCTCAATGTTCCGGAGACTTTGTCGTCAACGATGGTGACTGCGTCAATGTCGCCGGAATTGACGCTGGCCAGGAAATCGGAATAGGCGAGCCGGGTTTCCTGGCGGCCCGCCGATGGCTGGTACGTCTGGCTGATCAAGGTCACCAAGACGACGCCGACGAGAAGCCAGAGAAGGATATTGCCCTTAGACCGCATTCCGTTGTTCCTCAATTGCGAGCCCACGCCACCGCCGCCCGCGGGAACGCATGTGCCGGCCGGGAGGCGCTCCCGCATCGGGTCGCCGGCGATGCGGGCCGACAAACGGCCCCATCGCGCTTGGTACGCCCCAGGCTTGCGGTGCGACACCCCGAACGGCACTATCTGTCCCGCGCGAGAGGTCCACGATTGTGCCGCAAAGGAATGCTTGGAGCAAAGATTTTCCCGCGATGACGGTATCCGCCGTGGCGGGCCGCCCTCTTCGCGGGAATGGGCGCCGGACTTGCGTTTCCGGCGCCCATTTGGCGGTCGAGGTTAACCGAGGACCGCGTCGAGATCGAAGTTGAGTTCGCCGTTCCACCACAGGCCGTTCTGGCCGCCGATATCGCTCTTGCTGTCACGCTCATAGGTGGCATCGGAAATATCGAGGGTCTGGCCGTCGGCGACCACCTTGGTGATGATCAGGTTGCGGTCGTTGCCTCTTCCATCCACGCCATCGTTGGGGAAGCGAAGCTCGAGCGTATCGGCATTGTCGAGCTCCGGCACTGTGAAGGTGTAGGTCTTCTTCGTCCCGGTGGTGGTGCGGATGCCTTGGGAGACGCCATCGACGAGCACCTGCAGTTGGGCGAACTGACCGCCGGCCTGGGTGCCGCGCGCCTCGACCTGGACGATGTCGGTGTTGGCACCACCGGTGTCGCCGCCACTTGACGTACCGCCGCCGGTCTTGCCGCCACTTGTATTGCCACCGCCTCCGGAACCGACACCGTCGAGAGCGAAGTTGAGTTCGCCGTTCCACCACAGACCGTTCTGGCCGCCGATGTCGCTTTTGCCGTCGCGTTCGTAGGTGGCATCGGAAATATCAAGGGTCTCGCCATCGGCGGTCACCTTGGTGACGATCAGGTTGCGGTCGTTGCCTCTCCCATCCACGCCATCGTTGGGGAAGCGGACTTCGAGCGTGTCGGCATTGTCGAGTTCCTTCACCGTGAAGGTGTAGGTCTTCTTCGTCCCGGTGGTGGTGCGGATGCCTTGGGAGACGCCATCGACGAGCACCTGCAGTTGGGCGAACTGACCGCCGGCCTGGGTGCCGCGCGCCTCGACCTGGACGATGTCGGTGTTGGCACCACCGGTGTCGCCGCCGCCGGTATTGACGCTACCGACCGTACCGCCGCCGCTACTCCCGCCGTTATCGTCGCTGGAGTTGGAGATCGGCGTGAAGCTGTTCGTTTTCGCGCCGGAGGTGTCAGTCTTGTAATAGCTTTTAATGACGTTCTCGGCCTGCTTGTTTTCGTAACTGTGATCGCGCGGATCGGAATGTCCGCCCGGGTTGGTTTCCCAAATGTGAACGCCGAGGAAAAACTTATTCTGGTTCACCGGTTGCTTGGTGTTATCCGACGGCAGGGCATGGGGCGCCCAGGCGTCGAAGAACGCCTTGAAAGCGTTGGCCTGTTCTGCTTGGTCAGCACGCCTGTTGTTGTTGATGTCTCCGGGATTAATCGCCGTGCCGTCAACGCTGGCGTAGCCAAACTCAGTAAACATCACCGGTTTGTCGTACTTAGCTGCAAGTTCACCGAAGTATTTGATCACCGACTTGTTATCGAGAACAGCCCGCGCCGCATAATGGGGATTGGGACCGTTCAAATGGGCGGTCGACGACCAAGCCGCCTTCATTTCCTGATAGCTGGCGTTGTAATCATTTTTCGCTGCGACCGGATAGTAGCCGTTGACGCCGATGACATCGACCTTGGAGTTGGCGTAGATGAACTCGGCGTCGTCAACGTTTAGGTAATGCGCTGCAATCGTCAAATCGCCCTTGTAGACGCTGTCAACCGCGTTGATTAGCTTGTTCCACCGGCCCTGGTTGGCTGCATCCGTCACCCCCGTTAGCTCGTTACCGAGGCTGTACATCTCCGCCCCTTCCTGCTGGGCGATCTTCGCATAGCGGACCATGTATTGCTGGTAGTTATTGAACCATTGCTCATTGTTGGCGGGGTCAACCGGTCCGTTCCAAGGCGTATAGCGCACATGCGGTTTCACCATCACCTTCAAGCCGGCATCGTGCGCCTGATCAATCGCCTGCCTCAGGTCCGCATCCGACACCGACGAGTCGTCGGTGAACAGGTTCGATGACTGCTTATTGGGCGTCATGATACGCGTCGTCAGCGTGATCCACTCCGCATCCATCTCCTTCAGATGCTGGATCCGATCAGCAAGCGTAGCAGGCTTATAAAAACCGCCATAGTTAGCAGGATAAGAGATCGCTTCTATTGCAAAGACCATTAATCGGGCTCCTTTTTTCTAAAGACGTTCTGCGCCCTCAGAAGTCACACAGCTGTTCCAATACAGAGAAATAACCCAAGTGAAGATCATCTAAAACAGTATCAACCACAAATGATGATCACTTAGCTCTGCTGTTACTGGGGCAATGAAATGAACGATTTTTGTGTCTCATCTATGACTTCGAGAAGGTAATTTCCGAAACCTAATCTCCTAGTTTTTCCTTATTTGGCCATGTTTTCTACGGATGGCCCCTTATAAAGATTGGTTTTTACTCGCGCCGTTATTTCCGACGAGCGCAATTCACCTAGTACGTTGCGACAACCGAGCATTCGAGTCGGGAAAGTTGTTAGGATGAAACACCGCGCGATACTCGCGGCGCTCCTGCGTTGCCTAGACCGACCCCTGCGCCCGGGAGCGGCGTTGGCCCTATCGATCAAATCGCCATTAACCGCCGCGTCGACCGGTCCGCGCGCACAAGAGGCGAAAGCGGAAAGAATGACGGCCCGGGCGGCGCCCCCAAGCGCCATCTGAGCCTTGAGCGCAAGCCGGGCACCCGGCTGGCTCGAGATATGCCAGTCCCCACCGCGCATCTCTCGTCATCCGCTACAGGCGGGCGCGCCGCCCAGATGGTTACTCAGCGCCGCCGGATCCTTAAGCCCTGGACCCCTTGATGCCGAGCGATCAGTACGAACGCAAATTCAGCAAGAAAATTGAGAATAACAATCAAACCAGTCGTTGGTCTTTTTGTTGATTGACCATTCAGAAGACATTGCCTGAAGCTAGAAAATGACACGACATTCGTGATCTGCGATCCTGATTTATTCATGCAGGAGT
>CAYWRP010000053.1:0-3695 GCA_964460955.1 uncultured Rhodospirillaceae bacterium
ATCGAACCCTGGAAGATCATCAACTCCAGGAAAGCGAAATCTACCAGAGTCGTGTTGTATTCATCTGATACCTAAGCCGGACAGTTCTGTTTGTTATCGACATGATTACCGGGTACGCCGACAGCCGCGGCGATGATCGATCAAAAGCGTTCGGGCGGCGGTTAGAATATTCGCCAGAGTCGAACGTCGGGCGCGTCTGGGGCGCGGCTTGACGTCCGCCACTCATCGTTGCCGATTAAGGAAGTTTGTGGACAGCAATTATCCCCTTTAGGGTTAAAAAAGAGAGTTTATACCCTGTAATTGGGTAACTTGAGCATCCTGCTCGGCGCTTAATTTCGACTATTTTGTGGCAAGCAGTCCGCGTGGGACTCAAAACATGTTGTTTTCTTATGGTATTTATTTATAAAACGAGATGTAACAAATAGTGGTTGCATCCAATTCGTGCTCTAGGAGATGCACGGTTCGTGCGGCGTGAATAATGGAAATGCATCCATTCAATAGCGGGAATAGGCATCCACTCACAAAGAATGTCGTTCTGTAACGTACCTTAAAATCCCGGTAACAATCAGGTCGGCCGGTATCATTGGGTCGCGGTTCACATTTTACGACTTTCGTCGCGTTTTCGGGGCGGCCAGTCGGCGGCGGAACGGGACACGGCACGCTCCGGGGACGCATGGAGATCGTGACGTATTAATAAAGCGTTAGAAGAAAGAATTGAGAGACGCGAAACAACAATAGCGGCTCGTAGGGAACTTTCATCGGGAGAGAAATGACAAATCGCAGGGATCCTGTGGTCTGAGAATCAGATGATGATCGTCGTGGAGGTCGCTATTTGCCTATGAAAAAGGGATTGCCAGTCCACTGTTTTTCAGTGGATTTCTTGGAAATATGCAAAGGGCTGCTCGCATTCACTGGCGGCGCCTCGAATGATTTCAGGTCTGCGATGGCGCAAACTTGGCCCCTGTCGGCGATTGGCGCGGCAGGACGCGGCGGGACTTGCCGCGAGCGGTTGCCGCTTGTCGCAACTTTTTCTTTTAAATTGCCCAGCTGAGGAGGACGAAACATGGCAGCGGGAACTTTCGGTCTTGCGCAGTCTCAGTACACCGTTGACGAGACAAACGGTAGCATCGAGGTGCAAATCGCACGCAGCGGTGGCGCCGACGGCGCGATTGAGGTTGTCTACAATACCCTCGATGGAAGCGCGCTCGCGGGGGAAGATTATACGGCCGCCAGCGGGACGGTTGTTTTCGCCGACGGGGAAATATCCAAAACGATCAGTATTCCAATCATCGATGACTCGGATCCGGAGGGCGACCATCAGTTCTCGTTCGTCATCGAGGACGTTCAAGCGCCGGGTGTTCTCGACTTTCCACGCACCGCGCTGATCACCATTACCGACGAGGCGTCATCCGGCGGCGGCGGCGGCGGCGGCACGACATCGTTCAATGTTGAAATGGAGATGCTCGGGTCCATCGGGATCCCGGGTGACGCCCAACGGGGCGAAACCGACGGCCGCAGCGAAACGGCAATCGACTGGCTCCCTGACGGGACGATGCTGATCAGCACCCTCTATGGCACCATCGAGGCCTACGAAGACGGCGCCCTGCGTGACACGCCATTTCTCGATATTCGTGATATCGTCAACCGGACTCAAGACCGCGGGTTGATGGATTTTGCCATTCATCCCGATTTCGAGAACAATCCTCACGTCTATGTGACGTACGTTTACGATCCTCCGCAGGCCGTCGCCAGCAATAGCCTCTTCGCGCGGCCGGATCAGCAGGGCAATCGAACGGTCATCGTCTCTCGTTTCGAAGTCGAGGGCGACGCCACCACTGGATATACGGCGCTTCGCAACAG
Organism: uncultured Rhodospirillaceae bacterium; assembly: GCA_964460955.1. Classification (GTDB taxonomy): domain Bacteria; phylum Pseudomonadota; class Alphaproteobacteria; order Rhodospirillales; family Defluviicoccaceae; genus Defluviicoccus. The sequence goes on from CAYWRP010000053.1 coordinate 1,861, forward strand.
TGAAGAGATCCTCATCGGCAACAACGGGACATGGGATAACATCGTCGGACCGGACACCAAGGGCGCCGACAATAAAACGGCGCAACCGTCAGGAACGAGCGCGACACCGGGGCCGGATTACGAGGGTGACGGGACGTGGCTGGCGAACGAACCTGGCTTCGAGCAGTTCGGCGGCTTGTATTTCCTGCGCGATTTCATCGCCATGGATTCGACATCCCACGCCACTGGCAGTCTGTGGTTCGACCAGGATGGGACCGAGTTGTTCGTCACCGTTGGCGACGGCGGCTCGTTCAACGGCCTGGACGTGCGCAACACCCGCGCCGTGGAAGTCAACAGCCTCAACGGAAAAGTCCTCAGGATCGATCCGGACACCGGCTTGGGATTGCCGGATAATCCGTTCTACGATGGTGATCCGGGGTCCAACCAATCCAAGGTCTATCAAATGGGCCTGCGGAACGGCTTCCGGGTCGCCCAGAACCCCGATACCGACGAATACTATATCGGCGACGTCGGCTGGTTCAGTTGGGAAGAGCTCAACTATGGCGGCGACGGAAGTGCCGACAATCCCCAGGCGGGCGCCGATTTTGGCTGGCCATTCTACGAGGGCGGAGATGGCGTCCTCGCCACGCCAAATGCTTATAAGGATCTAGCCTCGGCGTCAGCCTATTTCAATTCCGCCGACGCCACTCCGGCCATCGCGGCGTTCGATCATGGACAGATCACGACGAACGCGCCGCCGGACATGAACGCGATCGTGCCCGGCGCCTTCGTCAGCGGTTTTCGCTATCCCGGCGAGTTGAACGGCAAACTGCTCGTCGCCGATGCGGCGGCCGATGATCTGTACGCGATTGACGTGAACGCGCCAGGCGCTCCAACCGAGTCGGTCGGCGAGGATCTGCTGCCGGCTATCAGCAGCATGACCATGGGGCCGGACGGCTACATCTACTTCACTAATCTCTTCAGCTTCGGCCGTGTGTTAATCAACGGCGGCGGTGGTGACACGGGCGGCGGCGACACGGGTGGTAGCCAGGCCGTGTTGGAAACCGGCTTCGTCGCCGAGAACGCTGGTTTCAGCAGCACCTTCGGATTCTATGATCCGGATACCGGCGCGGCGACGGTGGTCATTGTCGATACCAACAATGTGGCGACGACGGAACTGCAGAGCTTCACCGTTCCCGCCGATGTCGAGTTCTTCCTCGTTCCCAACGGCGCCAACCTGAACCCCGGCTTGACGGCGGGTGACGGATATCGTGTCGTTCAGCAGAATGGAACCTGGGTTGTCGAGACGGCGGCCGGCGAAGCGCTCGACGCAAGCGGCGGCGGCACCTTTGGGCTCACCGAGTTTGCCCTGTTCACCGAGGTGGCGAAAAACGCCGACGGCTTGGCGCACGCCCAATTGGCTGGAACCCAGCTCGGCTGGGAAGACAAGCTTGGCGTCACGGCCACCAGCTTCGACGACCTCACCGTCTTCGTCGACCTGCAAAGTGGCGGCGGCGGTGGTAGCGATGGCGGTGGCGATACCGGCGGCGGCGGCGACGCCGTGTTGGAAACCGGCTTCCTCGCCGAGAGCGCTGGTTTCAGCAGCACCTTCGGATTTTATGATCCGGATACCGGCGCGGCGACGGTGGTCATTGTCGATACCAACAATGTGGCGACGACGGAACTGCAGAGCTTCACCGTTCCCGCCGATGTCGAGTTCTTCCTCGTTCCCAACGGCGCCAACCTGAACCCCGGCTTGACGGCGGGTGACGGATATCGTGTCGTTCAGCAAAACGGCACGTGGGTTGTCGAGACGGCGGGCGGCGAAGCGCTCGACGCAAGCGGTGGCGGCACCT
>CAYWRP010000053.1:3795-19252 GCA_964460955.1 uncultured Rhodospirillaceae bacterium
AGGACGGAACCTGGGTTGTCGAGACGGCGGGCGGCGAAGCGCTCGACGCAAGCGGCGGCGGCACCTTCGGGCTCACCGAGTTTGCCCTGTTCACCGAGGTAGCGAAAAACGCCGACGGGTTGGCGCACGCCCAAGTGAATGGAAACGAACTCGGTTGGGAAGACCTGCTGGGTGTCACGGGAACCAACTTCGACGACGTCACCTTCTTCGTCGACGTGGATACGACCTTGATCGCCTAAACTGGCCTCGGTCAATTCAAACAGTGGGCAAGGCGGTCGCGGCGACGCGACCGCCGCTCCTTCTCGACTTGGCGATTGACGGTCGAATCGTTGACGCCTCGCTGGTCTACGACCGAAGCAGTGCGACACGCGAGTCGCGTAAGAACGCGATCAAGGCAAGCAAGAGCAGCGTTCCGTATCTGACCTGACAAACCAGCGAGGGCCGCGTGGTAGCACGGCCACGCCCGCTGGATGGGGAAAAATCTCTTCTACGTTATCCAAGGTCACTCTCGCCCAACCTCGCCCACAATCTGCGGCGCCATCTGTTCCATGAACGACGGCCCGTTGCCGGACTGCGTCCTCAGCCCGAAAAAACAGCCTTAAACCCGAAGCCGGCGCCGAAATCAGGCCTGATCGATCCTTCCAACGCCCCAACATGCCGCCACCCGCATCAAGCCAGCAAAATTCCCCGGTTAATTAGGGACTTTCATCTGTCGTCTTGCCGCTGGATGCGCTCAACGGTCAATATATCGGAATCAGCGCTCCACAACCTACTTGATAGTGTGTAAAAATGCGATCCGACATCGCCTACTGGAGAGGCCCGCGCCGGCATCTGGACCGCCTCGCCGACAACCGCCGTCTGTTCCAATCATCGCGCGGTGGCATGAATATTCGGATCGCTTGTACGGATTGAAAAGCAAACCGCACGGCGGCACTTTTTGCCGATTGCCATCAATAATCCGCGTAGCACTGGGTCTCCGCCTTGGCGCCGGGATGGGTCAAGGCGCCATAGCAGGCATCGCCGACGATCTGCGCGTATTTCCATAGCGCGCCGGACTGGAAGTCCGTCGGCCGCGGCTGCCACTTCATGCGGCGCCGGTCCATTTCCTCGGCCGTGATCTCGACGTCGAGGGTGCCGGCCTCGGCGTCGATGTGAACGATATCGCCATCCGCCAACAAGGCGATCGGTCCGCCCACCGCCGCTTCCGGGCCGACGTGGCCGATGCAAAAGCCGCGCGTGCCGCCGGAGAACCGACCGTCGGTGATCAGCGCCACCTTGTCACCCATGCCTTGGCCGTATAGGGCCGCTGTGGTTGACAGCATCTCCCGCATGCCGGGGCCGCCGCGCGGCCCTTCGTAGCGGATGACCAGGACGTCGCCTTCCTTATAGGCGCGGGCCTCGACGGCGGCAAAACATTCCTCTTCCGAATCGAAGCAGCGGGCGGGGCCGGAGAACTTCGGGTTCTTCATCCCCGCAACCTTGACGATGGCGCCCTGCGGCGCCAGTGAGCCCTTCAGGCCGACCACCCCGCCGGTCGGCGACAGCGGGCTGGCGGTGGGGCGGACGATGTCCTGGTCGGTATGGAACGTGACACCGGCGAGATTCTCCGCCAGCGTCTTGCCGGTAACCGTGATGCAATCCCCATGCAGGTACCCGCCTTCGAGCAGCGCTTTGAGGATAAAGGGCACGCCGCCAATCTCGTAGACATCCTTGGCGACATAACGGCCGGCGGGCTTGAGATCGGCGATGTACGGGGTGCGTCGAAAGATCCGGCAGACATCGTCGAGGGTGAACTCGATCCCCGCTTCCGCCGCCAGCGCCGGCAGGTGCAGCCCCGCGTTGGTTGAGCCACCGGTGGCGGCGACGATGGTGGCCGCATTCTCCAATGACTTCGGGGTCACGATGTCGCGCGGGCGGATGCCGCTGGCGAGGCAGGTCATGACGGCGTCGCCCGACAGGGTGCATAGCGCATCGCGGCTTTCGAAAGGCGCCGGCGCCCCGGCCGACCCGGGCAGCGCAAGGCCGATCGCTTCCGAGACACAGGCCATTGTGTTGGCGGTGAACTGACCACCGCACGAGCCGCCGGACGGGCAGGCGACGCATTCCAACTGTTCGAGGTCTTCGCTCGAGAGGTTGCCGACGCGATGCTGACCGACCGCCTCGAAGACGTCGACGACGGTGACATCCTTGCCCTTGAAACGGCCAGGCAAGATCGTCCCGCCGTAGATGAACACCGACGGCACGTTGAGGCGGATCATCGCCATCATCATGCCGGGCAGCGACTTGTCGCAACCGGCAAGGCCGACGAGCGCGTCGTAGCAATGGCCGCGCATCGTCAACTCGACCGAGTCGGCGATCACCTCCCGCGAGACCAGCGACGATTTCATCCCCTGATGGCCCATGGCGATGCCATCGGTCACCGTTATGGTGACGAATTCGCGCGGCGTGCCGCCGGCCGCCTTGACGCCGAGCTTAACCGCCTGCGCCTGGCGCGACAGGGTGATGTTGCAGGGCGCCGCCTCGTTCCAGCAGGTAGCGACGCCGACAAACGGCTGGTCGATTTCCTCGCGGGTGAGCCCCATCGCGTAGTAGTATGAACGGTGTGGTGCGCGTTCCGGCCCGACGGTGACATGACGGCTTGGCAGCTTTGACTTGTCGAAACGGGCAGCGGGTATCGCGTCGGGCATCGGGGCAACCTCACTTCACCTTGGTATTTTTCGCGGCGACGGCGCTGAATCGCAACTGTCACCAACCAACCCTAACACGCCATCCCGCGAGGAACGAAGAGCTTTAGCCCGCGTTTCTCACCGGTGTTCCCATCCTACTAGGGATTGGAGTGGGCGTCGGTCCGGGCGTTCAAAATACGCTTCGAAAGCGCCTTCTTCAGATCGTCGAGTAACCCGTCCTTCGTGAAAACACCATCCGGATCACGACCAGCAAGAAGCTGCTCCAGAACTTCTTTGTCGATAACCATGTGATGCCTCCTTTCACGCCATCACTATGGCCTCAAGCACCAAATTACGGATCGTGCCGATCATCCGTTCCCTAAGCCGGACATACCTCGTGTTAGCGACAGTCGTACCCGGTAATCATTGTTTCGCTGGCCGAGTTCGGTTAATTAATGGCGATATTCAGCAAGGAGGCAAACGCCGTGGCACCGTCACCGGGTCTACGCAAACGAACCCGCCGGACGAAACGAACAACGGGTCACAACGCGACCCTCGGGCAACTCGCCTCGGATCTGCCGGCGGCGACATTCACCACCCTGGCGTACCGTATTCCCATGTTATTCACCGCACCGTTCACCGGCGGTGCCCGCGAGGACCCGGAATTGTTGCGCATGGTGGTCGAGAAGGCGGAGGCGGCGCACGAGTCTGCCGGCGCCATCGGCGACGGCTGGTGGGCCCTGATGGCGACGTTACAGCGGACATCGCGGCATCAACAAAAGGTCTTCAACGCGGTGGCGGAAGCGATCGGCGACAGCAACCCGCCGGCGGCGCTGCGGCGATTGCACCGGCAGGGTCAGCTTTCCGCCGAACTGGTCTCGGAGCTTACCGCGGCCATCGGCGAGATCGGGTCCCGGACCGCGGTCCGTTCGCTGCGCCCGGCGCATCGGCGCGTCGTCGCCAACGCCAAACGCCTGTCCAAGTCGACCGACAAGCGCTGATGTGCGACGGCGCACTCGTCGGCGGGCCGCCGCCACGATGCGCCTCCATTATCCGCGCTGGGGTCTCGCCGCACGCGCCGTTTTGGCCTCACCGCGGTGAATTGGATAACGTTTCCGTCAGAAGTCCGTAAGCTTTCGTCTTTCCCGTTTGGGGTCGCGGGGCACACACTGGCGGCGGCGGGTGGCCGTCTCATCGAAGGACAGCCTGCCGTCGACCGCCGCCGCGATCTGGCTGCGCGACAGACCGATGTCCTTCAACAACGCATCGTCCATCGCCTGAAGCTGACGCAGGGCAAGGCGGCGTTGATATGCCGCAGCCATCGCGCGCCAACCGCCGCCGATGGCCGTTCCGAAGCGGCCACCGGTGCGGACCGCCAGCCGCGCCGCTCCGCGCCACACGGCGCCAGCCATCGCCGCCCACACGCGCGCCCGCACGGCCCGTGCCCGAGCGATGAAATACCGGTGCGAATCGGCTGCTGGATCGTGACCATGGAGTATCATCTGAGCGCCCCTCTCCGTACCATGCCATCGGAAAGTCGATAGCAAATCCGCAGAAAAGAATGACGGCGAGGGATTGATCAGTAAAACGAATAGATCTTATGCTTCGCATCATGAAAACTGATGGGAAAGCCGATGCCCCCGTCGCTCGAACCGGACCTGTTGCAGGCGTTCGTCGCCATCGCTGACACGAACAGCTTCACCGAGGCCGCCCGGCGGCTCAACCGGACCCAGTCCGCCGTCAGCATGCAGATCAAGCGGCTGGAGGAGCAACTGACGAGACCGGTGTTTATCCGCGAAGGCCGAAGCGTGCGGCTGTCGCGTGACGGCGAGATCCTCCTCGGCCACGCCAGGCGCATCCTTCAGGCGCACCAAGAAGCGCTGGCCGACTTCACCGAGACCAACCTGCGCGGTACTGTCCGGCTCGGCATTATCGACGAGTATGCGGTTGCCTTCCTTCCGGGATTCCTAGGCCGCTTCGCCGAAACCCATCCGCTGGTACATGTTGAGGTTTTTTGCGACACGTCGACCAACTTGATTCCGCGGATCGCCACCGGCACTCTGGATTTCGCCGTGATTACCCACGGCCACGGTAACGACGGAGGGACCGTGCTGATGCGTGAACCCGTCGTATGGGTGACCTCGGCCTATCACTGCGCGCACGAACGCGAGCCGGTGCCGCTGGCCCTGTTCCATGACGGGTGCCGTTTCCGCAAGTGGGCAATCGACACCCTGGCGCGGCAGAGTCGAAGCTATCGGCTGGCCTATACCAGCGTCAGCCTGGCCGGCATCCTCGCGGCGATCAGCGCCGGTCTGGCCATCGGCGCTCTGCCGCGTAGCAATGTTGTCCCGGGGTTGCGCGTGCTCACCGAACGCGACGGCTTCCCGCCGCTGCCGGAGTATGAGATGGCGCTGTTGCGCGCGGACGAAGCCGCGTCCCCGGTGCACGATCACCTGGAACGCCATATCATCGAGGATTTCTGCTGCGGGGCGCGGATTGCCCCCGCCGCTTGAGGCTTGGATCGCCGCCAGCGGCTCAGAAAACCCCCGTTTCAAGGCCAGCCGCCATCAGCATGCCGAGTTCTCGACACGGTTCGGCGAACCCCGCATCGAAGGGGCCACAACAGATCAGCGGTTTCTGGATGGCGCGCCAGCGAAGCCCGGTGACGATGGTTTCCACCGCCCGCCGGGCGCCGGTCCCGTCCTGACCGGCGCGGATAAAGAGCGCGTAAGGAAGGCCTTCGGTTTTCTCCAGGCACGGATAATAGGTTCGGTCGAAGAAATCCTTCAGGGCACCGCTCATGTACCCGAAGTTCTCGGTGGTCCCAAGGATGATCGCCCGCGCCGCGAGCACGTCTTCCGGCCCCGCTTCCAGCGGCGGCCGCGCGACAACCTCGACCCCTTCGATGTCCGGTGATCGCGCCCCCTCGACAACCGCGTCGCGTAACAGAGCGGTGTTCGGGGATGGCGCATGGGCGACGATGAGAAGCCGTTTTTCCGTCATCGCGGCACCTGGATGGCTTTATCCGGCGGCAAGGGTGGCACAAAAACGATCGATCTCTGTTTCCGTATTATAGTAGTGCAGCGAGGCGCGGGCGACCGCCTCCAGGCCACGCGGGTCGAGATCGAGGCGGGCCATGGACGCCGGCGTAACGGAGATGTTGATGCTCGTCTTCGCGAGCCTTGATCGGATCGTCGATGGCGGCTCGCCCCGCCGGGTGAAGGTGACGATCCCGCAGCGATGCCGCCCGAGATCGTGTACCGTGACCCCTGCCAGGTCCGCCAGCTTTTCGCGCAAGTTATCGGCGAGGACCCGGATGCGGTCACGAATGGCCTCGAGGCCGAGACCAAGCGCGTAGTCGGCCGCCGTCGCCAGGCCCGCTTGGCCGGCACGCGAATATTCGAACGCTTCGAACCGCATCGCATCGGGGCGCAGCGTGAAAACATCGCGGCTGGTCCAGTCGGCGGCGTGCAGGTCGACGAAAGGCGGATCCAGCCGGTCGAGCATCTCCCGCCGGACGTAGAGGAAGCCGGTGCCGCGGGGACCGCGCAGGAATTTCCGCCCCGTACCAGCGAGCATGTCGCAGCCAATGGCCGCCACGTCGACTGGCATCTGGCCGACCGACTGGCAGGCATCCAGCAGATAGGGAATACCGTGGCGCCGGGCGATGGCGCCGACTTCCGCCGCTGGGTTGATCAGGCCGCCCGAGGTTGGCACATGGGTCAGCGCGATAAGCTTGACGGCGCCGTCGAGGGCCCGCTCCAAGGCTGCGAGGTCTATCTGTCCGTCGCCGTCGTTGTCGATCACCGTAATCTCGACGTCTCTGTGGCGCTTCGCCTGCAGGAAGGCGAAATAGTTGCTCACGTATTCGGCGCGCCCGGTAACGATACGATCGCCTGGCGCGAAGGGAAGGGCATGGAACGCCATGTCCCAGGCGCGGGTGGCGCTTTCGGCGAAGGCGATCTCGTCGCGATCGCAGTTCAGCAGCCGCGCGAAATTAAGGTAGAACCCGTCGAGGCGGTCACGCGCCGCGGCTTCCGCCTCGTAACCGCCGCAATCACGCTCCAGCTCCAGATAGCCGACCACGGCGGCATGGACAGGATCGGGCGGCAGCGCCGCGCCGGCATTATTGAAATGCAGAATCTTTTCGCACGCCGGTGTGTCGGCGCGCGCCTTGGCGACATCGATCGCGGGCATTGACCGCGTCGGCCGCGCGCTCAGCGCACCTTGAGGGCGTGGACGCTGAACAGGGCCTCGGCGTCGGTCCACACCCGTTCCGCGTCAAAGCCCGCCTCGTCCGCCAGAGCCTGAAACGCCTCGATGGTGTACTTGTAGGAATTCTCTGTGTGAATGGTCTCGCCGTTCTTGAACGCGAAGCGCTCGCCGGCGACGATAACCGTCTGATCGGCGAGGCTCTCGAGGTGCATTTCGACCCGGCTCTTGTCGGCGTTGAAGATCGCCCGATGGCGGAAGGCGGTCAGGTCGAAGTCCGCGTCGAGATCCCGGTTGATCCGCCGCAGGAGATTGAGATTGAATCGCGCGGTAACGTTCTGGTGATCATCGTAGGCCGCCTCGAGGACGGCCGGGGCCTTCACCAGGTCGACGCCGATGATGAGGACTCCGCCGGCGCCGAGGGTGGCCGCGATCTCGGCCAGGAACAGCCGCGCCGCTTCCGGCGTGAAGTTGCCGATGGTCGAGCCTGGGAAGAAACCGACGCGATCCTCCCGCGGCACGACGTCGGCGAGGTCGACCCGCTGGGTGAAATCAGCGCAAACCGCCGCGACGCTGAGATCCGGGAAGTCGGCGGCGAAGCTTTCGGCGTTGTCGAGCAGGTGCTCCCTGGAGATATCGATCGGCACATAGCGACGGGGCTCGCCCAGGGCATCCATCAGCAAGCGAATCTTCTCGACCGAGCCGGCGCCAAACTCGATTACCGTCGCCCGGCGCGGCACAAGGGCGCCAATTTCAGGTGCCGCTTTTGTCAGGATGCCGATCTCGGTGCGGGTCGGATAGTACTCGTCAAGCCGGCAGATCTCGTCGAATAGCCGTGAGCCTTCCTGATCGTAGAAATACTTCGCCGGCACCTGCTTCTGCGGCTGGGCGAGACCCGTTAACACATCACTCTGGAAATCACCGCTCTCTGGCTCGAAGTCGTGAATGGTGGTAAGGGCGGGGCCGTTCGAAGTCAGGGGCATCATGCATCCTCCGCCAGGCGCAGGCCGGAGAATTGCCAACGCTGATGTGGATAGAAGAAATTGCGATAGGTAGCGCGGATGTGACCTTCGGGGGTTACACACGATCCGCCGCGCAGCACGAACTGGTTGCACATGAACTTGCCATTGTACTCGCCAACGGCACCCGTCGCCGGCTCGAATCCCGGATATGGCATATAAGGGCTCTGCGTCCATTCCCAGACATCGCCGAACATCTGGCGCAGCCCGCCTGACCTTGCGGTGGCAGCGGGCCGAAGGAGGGCGGAGCCGAGCATATTGCCGGCGATCGGCAGCGTGGCCGCCGCGAGCTCCCATTCGCTTTCCAGCGGCAACCGCTTGCCGGCCCAACGGGCGAACGCATCGGCCTCATAGTAACTGACATGCGCGACGGGCGCGCTGGGTTCGACTGGTCGCCCGCCGTTGAGACCGAAGCACTCATAACCGCCTTCCGCGCCGAGCGTCCAATAACGCGGCATCGACCATTCCTCGGCCTGCACCGTCGCCCAGCCATCCGAAAGCCACAGTTCGGCTCGGCGATAGCCGTCATCGGCAATGAAGGCCATCCACTCCGCGTTCGTCACCGGCCGCGAAGCCAGCCGGAACGGACGGATCAGAACCTCGTGACGGGGGCCCTCGTTGTCGAACGCGAAACCATCCCCATTATGACCGATACTGTGGATGCCGCCGGCAAACTCGATCCATTCCGCGTCGTCGGTGGCTGCCGGCGACAGGTCGGGCGCTACAGACCGGTATGCCGGGCGTAAGGGATTAAGCGAAAGCAGGTGCAGAATATCCGTAAGCAGCAACTCTTGGTGCTGCTGTTCGTGATGAATTCCCAGTTCGAGCAGGAAGGCGGTCTCGCCATTGGGAGCGATGCCCGCATCCAGGAGCGCCATCAAGGCTTCGTCCACGTGCGCTCGATAGCGCCGAACGGTGTCCACGCAAGGCCGGGTTAGCATGCCGCGCCGCGGGCGCGGATGGCGTTCACCCTCGGCCTCGTAATAGGAATTAAAGAGGTATCCAAACGCGGGATCGAAGATGCGATAGCCGTCGAGAACGCGTGACAGAATGAACGTTTCGAAAAACCATGTTGTGTGCGCCAAGTGCCACTTCGCGGGGCTGGCATCGGGCATCGACTGGACGGTCTGATCCTCCGGCGTCAGCGGTTCGGCCAGGGCGCGGGACTCGGCGCGGGTCGCCATCAGACGGGCGGCGAGGGTGGTCGAATGAGATACAGACGATTGTTCTCGCGGGGCTGCGGCATGCCGGGTCATGCTTGGCCTCTAAGGATTGTTCGGAGATTGGACGGTTACGGCTTTTTATAAATGCTAACAAATTACGCGTCGAGCGTCACCTCGGATCGCCCAACGTTACCTATTCCACACCAAAATACCCGCCGCTGTGAACATTTTGTCTGATCCTTCAGCGGGATAACCGATGCCGTCGTGCAAGCGCGGCGGATTGCCCATTCAAGCTTAAGTGGTGTTAGGGGTTTATTAGACATCGCGGGATTATGGTCGGGCTCCAGCATTCGCCTGGTCGCCACCACAAGCCTTGGGACCGAGACATGACCGACGGTGTCGCCGCAAGCCATCCATCAGTTCGAGCGGACCGTTTCGCCGATAAGAGTAGCGGAGGCGGTCGAGAATCGACGGCAACCCGGCAACGGGTCATCGTTGTCGCAGAGGATACGGCGGCCATTCAGGGCTTGCTGCGATTTCTGGCCTTCGATCATGACGTCATCTCGCTCCCCGCCAAGGAGGATATCTTTTCTCAAACGGATCTCGGCGCATGCCGGGCCGTCATCATTGGTCAACCGCCCTTTGATATGCCAATCAAGGATTTTTGCGACCGCATGGCGCGGCGGCGCCAGCGCCCGGAACTTGTCATCGTCATCGAGCGCCCCGACTCGCCGTGGGCGGCCTGGACGGCGATCGCCGAGAGCCACGCGGTCGTCAGCGGACTGATCCGCAGCGCGGCGTCGTGGGAACACCAAGTTACCGCTTTCCGCCTGCTTGCCTCGCAGACAGGTGACCGGCGGATCGAGTCCCTCAGCCCGGCGGCGAAGGCGATCTGGAAGCAAGCCAAGGAAACACTCAACTCGCTCACCTGGATCGTCCGATCCGGCGAACCGCTACCGCGCTCGGCGGTGCGCGAACTGGCGATGACGGTTGTCGACCAGACCGAGGAAGGCCCGTTGCGGGATGTCGTTGGCCTATTGCGCGACCACCACAACGAAACCGTCGTCCACAGTCTCGACCTGGCGATCACCACTCTGTTGCTGGGCCGTCACATCGGCATCCGGAACAAAGTTGATCAGCATCACCTCTTTGAAATCGGTCTGCTTCACGATATCGGCAAGTTAGCGATGCCGTTGGCGATCCTGCAGAAGCCTGGCGCCTTGAATACCGACGAGCGGGCGGTCATGCGCACTCATCCGCTGGAATCGGAGAGGATCCTGCGTTCATCCGGCGAGTACGACGACCTCGTCGTGAACGGCGCCGTCCAGCACCACGAGAAGCTTGATGGCACGGGCTACCCTTACGGCTTGCCCGGCGAAAAGCTGTCGGAAATTGGCAGGATGCTGGCCGTCTGCGATGTCTACTGTGCGCTGACGGAGCGGCGATCCTACAAGCCGCAACTGAACGCCGATGAGGCGTTCGCGATCATCCGAAGGCTGTCCGGGCACCATCTCGATCCGCTCTACATCGACCGACTGGCCGAAATGGTCTTTGGCCACGCGCATGCGTCTCATCCCGAAGCGTCGCATTCGCTCGACGAGGGCATGCGATGTATCCGAGATGCTGCCGCGCCGGCGAACGGTTAAGCCGCCACGTTGCGGGTACCGCAGGCCCGACTTTTCGAAGAAGTTTATGTTTCGAGGCGACAGGTGTCGCCACGTCCCGTGAGGCGCAGACGGCGCGGAGCGTACCACGCATAACCTCGCTCAAGGACGAAGCGGATCGGTTTCAAATTGGCGATCGGCGCGACGCGACGGAACCAGGGCAGTCGCCGCCAGAGGGCGATAAACGCCTGAACGCCCGTCACGAGCCGCCCGTCCGGCAGTCGCGCGTGGAAGCGTGCGAGCGCCTCCTCGTGCGTGACGCCGTCATCGGCAAGGTCGCCGATCCCGAGGCTGACATCGTGCCAGTGGACTAAGCCGGCGTGATCGAGCCGCTGGTAGAAGGCAATTTCCCGCGAGCACACCGGGCAGCCGCCATCGAAATAGACTGTCGTGCGTTGGTCGGATTGAGCCTGGATCATAGCCGCAGTACGGCGCGCAGTGTCATGCCGATCACCGTAATGGTCGCCACGCCGGCCGCCCAAAGACCGACGAACCAGGCGATCCGTTTCCATAGGCGCTGACTTCCCGATGAGCCGGCCATCAGTGATAGCCTTCGTCCGGGTCCACCTTGCCGCGAAACACCCAGTAGGCATATGCGGTGTACGCGAGGATGATCGGCAGGAGAATGCCCGCGCCGACCAGCATGAAGGCGAGGCTGGTATCCGGCGCCGCCGCCTCCCAGATCGTCACGCTGCGCGGGATGATGTAAGGAAAAAGGCTGATCCCGAGGCCGACGAAGGACAGCACGAACAGGCCCAGCGATAGCGGGAACGGCCACGTGTCGTTGTGCTCGCCGATGGCGCGGTAAAGGCCGAACGCGGCAACCGCCACCAACAGCGGGACCGGCGAAAAGAATGCGATATTCGGCCACGAGAACCACCGCTCGGCGATATCCGGGTGGGTCAGCGGCGTCCACAAGCTGACGGCGGCGATGGCGGCGATGACGATCACGGCGAAGATCGGGGTCAGCCGGTAGCAGTCCCGCTGCAGCTTGCCGACGGTCTTCCAGATCAGCCAGGTGGCGCCCAACAGCCCGTAGCCGGCGACCACGGCGATCCCGGTCATCACGGAAAACGGCGTCAGCCAGTCGAACCAACCGCCGGCGTAGGCGCGGCCCTCGATCGCAACCCCGTTGATGAACGCGCCGAGCGCGATCCCCTGACACAACGCGGCGACGATGGACCCGGCGGCGAACCCGACATCCCAGGCCCCTTTGTTGCGCTCCGAGCGGAAGCGGAACTCGAAGGCGACACCGCGGAAAACGAGCGCCAGCAGCATCGCGATCAGCGGCGCGTACAGCGCCGTCAACAAGACGGAATAGGCGAGCGGAAAGGCGGCGAATAACCCGCCGCCGCCGAGAATCAACCACGTCTCGTTACCGTCCCATACCGGGGCCACCGAGTTGATCATGGTGTCGCGATCCTTGCGGTCGCTGATGAACGGGAACAGAATGCCGATGCCGAGGTCGAAACCGTCGAGCACGACGTAGGCGAGGATGGCGAAGGCGATCAGCAGCGCCCAGACGAGGGCAAAGTCGATGACCATCACTCGGCGGCTCCCGAAGCTTTGCTCTCGCCCAACTTGTAGGCGGGTGTCGGGGTGATGCCGGCGGTGCGCACCGGCTTGCCGGACTCCGGCGGCTCCTCGATCGGCTTCGGCGGCTGCGCCATCTGTCGCAGCACATAGACGGTGCCGGCGCCGAAGACGAGAAGATAGACAACGACGAAGGCGGCCAGCGACCCGGCGACGCCCGGCGCGCCCAGCGGCGACGCGGACTCCGAAGTGCGCAGCAGGCCATAGACGGTATAGGGCTGGCGGCCGACTTCCGTCGTCACCCATCCGGCGAGGACGGCGACGATGCCGGACGGTCCCATTGCCACTGCCCACCGATGGAGAAAGATGGACTCGTAGAGGCTGCCCCGATAGCGCAGCACAAGGCCGACGACTCCCATTGCCACCATTAAAAGACCGATCGCCACCATGATGCGGAAGCTCCAAAAGACGATTCCCGCATTCGGCCGATCCTCCGGCGCCCACTCCTTGAGTCCCTTAATCTCGCCATCCCACTCGTGGGTCAGAATGAGACTGCCGAGCTTGGGGATCTCAACGGCGTACTTGGTGCGCTCCTCTTCCATGTCGGGCATGCCGAAAAGGATCAGCGGCGCGCCCCGTTGCGAGTCGAAATGGCCCTCCATCGCCGCGACCTTGGCCGGCTGGTGTTCGAGCGTATTCAATCCATGCAGGTCCCCGGCGACAACCTGGATCGGCGCGACGATCGCCGCCATCCAAAGCGCCATCGAAAACATCGTCCGCGCCGCCTCGTTACGGCGCTCGCGTAAGAGGTGGTAGGCGCCGACCGCGCCGACGACGAAGGCCGTCGTCAGGTAGGCGGCGAGCACCATGTGCACCAGTCGATAGGGGAAGGATGGATTGAACACCACAGCCCACCAGTCGGCGGGCACGAACTGGCCGACATCGTTGATGGCGAAGCCAGCGGGGGTGTGCATCCAACTATTCACCGACAGGATCCAGAAGGCGGACATCAGCGTCCCGCCTGCGACCATGAGCGTCGCGAAGAAGTGCAGGCGCTTGCCGACCCGGTTCATGCCGAACAGCATCACGCCGAGGAATCCCGCCTCGAGGAAGAACGCGGTCAGCACCTCATAGCCCATCAGTGGCCCAAGTATCGGTCCGGTTCGGTCGGAAAACACGCTCCAGTTGGTCCCGAACTGGTAGCTCATGACGAGGCCAGAAACGACCCCCATCCCGAAAATAACGGCGAAGATCTTCAGCCAGTACTTGTAGAGCTGTAGGTAGACGGCTTGCTTTCGCCACAGCCACAAGCCTTCGAGCACGGCAAGATAGCTGGCGAGGCCGATCGAGATGGCCGGGAACACGATGTGGAATGAGACGGTAAAAGCGAATTGGATTCGCGACAGTAATACCGGATCCAGGTCCAACACTGGGCTGAGCTCCTTCCGAGCCGTCTTGTCGACACCGATCCTTCCCTTGCGATAATAATGACATTGGGATGGCGGCGCGGTCTGTCCACGGGGCCGGCGCGAAAACGAAACTTAGTTGAGGTGTCGGCGCAGCCAAATCGGCGCCACCACGGTGAGCGCCAGAAAACGCAGCACGTGATGCGCGCCGACGAATGCGGGGTCGAGATCGAGGGCCAGGGAAAGGATGACCATCACCTCGAGGCTGCCCGGCACGTAGGCCAGCCATACCTGACCGAACGGCAGATCGAGCGCCCATGCCGCCGCGGCGGCGAAGAGTCCGGAGATGCCAAGCGCGACAACCACCGTGGCGACGCCGGCGAAGGCGGTGCGGGCGAGCAGGCGGCGGTCCATGCCGCGGAAGCGGGCGCCGATGTAACAGCCGGCGATGACATAGCCGGGGATCAGGGCGGCGGGAGGGATTTCGACGGCGGTGATCCCGGGTGCATGCAGAACGGCGCTGCCAACCATGGCGCCGATGAGTACCCCGGCCGGCACATTGAGGCGGGCGAAAAGGGCGCCGGCGGCGGCACAGGCGGCGACCGCGACGAGCAGTTCCAGTAGCGGCGCCTGCGGGGCGACGGCTGCCGGGCTCGCCGCGGCCGCCGGTTCCAGTGCGGCGATCAGCGGCGGCAGGGCGACCGAGAGCACCAACAGCCGCATCACTTGGACGACGCCGACGCGGCCGGTATCGGCCCGACTGCCGACGGTCAACAGCATCACATACGAGAAGGCGCCCGGAATGACGGCGAAGCTGGCACTGGCGGCATCCCAACGGAGCGCGCGGATGAGGAACAGGCGCATGGCGAGCACGGTGGTCACCACGCAGGCGGCGAGCATCACAAGGCTCATCGGCCACAGCGTGATCTTTTCCAGCGCCGCCGGCGTCACCTTCGCGCCAAGCGAAAAGCCGAGGCCGAGCAGGGCCAGGTTGCGCATCCAGGCGACGACGCCGACCGGCAGGCCGAAGAGTGCCGCGGTGGCGACGGCGATCATGGCCCCGGAAATCCACGGCGCCGGAATACCGAGCGCGAAGAAGAGCGCGCCACCGGCGCCGGCGACGGCGAGGCCGACCACGGTCTCCCGCCATTCGGCGCGCGAGCCAACCCAACGGGTGGCCGGCGCTAGGTGCCGGCTCAGGTCGTCGATGCTCGCCACGTCATCGCCGCGCCGCCGCCCATGGCGCCGGGAGCGTCACCGCCCTGGGACGCCGGGCACGAGGGCGGGAAACCGCATGATCTTGAATTCACCCCGCGACGCATCGACGCCGCCGTTGAGCACTGGCGAGCGGTGCAATTCGTTGACCGTGAAATAGATGAAGTCATCCGGGCCATAGGCGAAGCCGTCCGGCCATGAGAGGTCGTCCCGCTGATGCAGGGGGGTATAGCTGCCGTCCGGCCGCACGACGCCAATGGCGTCATCGGTCACCGCGGTGATGTAGACGTTGCCGCCGCCATCAATGGTCGAGCCGTCGGAGATCGGCTTGTCGCCATGGCGCTCGACGCGCGCCGCCAGGGCATCGGGCGCGAGGCTTTCATCGAGGAGGTCGACCGTGCGGACCCGGTAGATCGACGTTCCCGACATCGGCCCGAAATAAACCCACTCGTTCGAGCGATCGACGGTGATCGGGTTGACGCCGACCCGCGCTGGATCGTCCCCCAACATCACCACCTCGCCGTCGATCACCATGTCGATGTCCTCGGGGCGGGTGAATTCGGAGTCCTCGAGAACGCG
>CAYWRP010000054.1:0-19096 GCA_964460955.1 uncultured Rhodospirillaceae bacterium
CTGGTCAACGCGCAGGGCGAGGACGTGGTCGCCGGCATCCGCACGCCGCAGCCCTTGAGTCGGGCCATGGCCGAAAGCGGCAGCAGCGACCCGAACCTGGCGCTCGAGACGGTGATGCCGCAATCCTACAAGGAATTGGCGGACGTCTTCGAGAAGCTCGAAGACCACTACCGCGAGATGCAGGACATCGAGTTCACGGTCCAGCAGCGTAAGCTCTACATCCTGCAGACGCGCACCGGCAAGCGGACGGCACCTGCGGCGCTGAAGATCGCGGTCGACATGGCGGCCGAAGGCTTGATCACCGAGGACGAGGCGATCCTTCGCGTCGATCCGTCCTCGCTCGACCAGCTCCTGCACCCGACCCTCGATCCCGATCACCAGGCGGAAGTGCTGGCGCACGGCCTGCCGGCCTCGCCGGGTGCCGCCTCCGGCAAGATCGTCTTTCTCGCCGACGACGCACTGGCGCAGACCCAGGCCGGCGACGACGTCATCCTGGTCAGGGTCGAGACCTCGCCCGACGACATCCACGGCATGCACGCCGCCAAGGGCATCCTCACCTCGCGCGGTGGCATGACCAGCCACGCGGCGGTGGTCGCCCGCGGCATGGGCACGCCCTGCGTCGCCGGTGCCGGCGATCTCAAGGTGGATTACGCGGCGAAGACCCTGACCGCCAACGGCGTCGTGCTCAAGGAAGGCGACATGCTCACCATCGACGGGTCGTCCGGCGACGTGATCAAGGGCGAGGTGCCGAAGATCCAGCCCGAACTGACCGGCAATTTCGGCAAGCTGATGCAGTGGGTCGACGAGGTGCGGACGTTGAAGGTGCGCGCCAACGCTGAGACACCGCTCGACGCGTCGACGGCGCGCAACTTCGGTTGCGAGGGCATCGGCCTGTGCCGGACGGAGCATATGTTCTTCGATCCGGAGCGGATCATCCACGTCCGCGAGATGATCGTCGCCACCAGCGAGGAACACCGCCGCACAGCGCTCGCCAAGCTGCTCCCTTACCAGCGCGGCGATTTCGTCGAACTGTTCGAGATCATGGCCGGCCTGCCGGTGACGATCCGTCTCCTCGATCCGCCGCTGCACGAGTTCCTGCCGCATTCCGACGCCGAAATGGCCACCGTCGCCAAGGCGGCGGGTACCGATGTCGCCAGCGTCAAGGAACGCATCGAGCAACTGCACGAAAGCAACCCGATGCTCGGCCATCGCGGTTGCCGGCTCGGCGTGACGTATCCGGAAATCTACGAGATGCAGGTGCGCGCCATCTTCGAGGCGGCGGCCGAAGTGGCCATGAAGGGCGTCGTCGTGCTGCCGGAGGTGATGATCCCGCTCGTCTCGGTGAAGAGCGAGTTCGACCGGCTGAAGGAGATGACGGACGCTGTCGCCCAGGAGGTGATGGGCAAGTCCGGCGCCAAGATCGCGTACCTCGTCGGCACGATGATCGAGTTGCCGCGCGCGGCGCTGACCGCCGACCAGATCGCCGAGGGAGCCGAGTTCTTCAGCTTCGGCACCAATGACCTGACGCAAACCACCTTCGGGCTGTCCCGCGACGACGCCGGCAATTTCCTCGTCACGTACCAGGAACTGGGCGTCATTCCCAACGATCCGTTCGTGACGCTGGATCAGGAGGGCGTCGGCCAGCTGGTCAAGACCGCCTGTGAAAAGGGCCGCTCGACGCGCCCCGACATCAAGCTTGGCATCTGCGGCGAGCATGGTGGCGACCCGGCTTCGATCGCCTTCTGCGACCAGATCGGCCTCAACTACGTCTCCTGCTCGCCCTACCGGGTGCCGATCGCCCGCCTCGCGGCGGCCCAGGCGGCGCTTGGCCAACGCTCCGACCGCACGGCTTAAAGACCCCGCCGTCACCCACGCTCCTCGATTGCAAGGGCGCCCCGCCGGTTCACCGGCGGGGCGTTTTTGTCATTGAACGCGGACACAGGGTGTGCTTCGGCCGCGACGTCCGTCGACTCGCCTTCCCAAGCGTCTGATGCCGCGGCAGACGCGCTGCCGTTCCATGCATTTTATGAGAGTATTGTACGCACAAACTCTTTTTAAGGGTGTTTTTAAGGCCTTTTTTGCCGGTTATGGGGTAAAAAAGGTTTTCAAAAACCCATATCCACGACTATAAGTAGGTTAACTCTGGCGTCTGCGCCTTCCGTGCCATGGCGTCCAACCGATTGGGCGGGCCAGCGCGGCTTGTCTTGGTGAATGGCGACAAGCCCCGACGGCCGCGAGGCGCATCGGAAAAAGCGGGCGAGAGGGTGGCATGCGGTCGGCCCAAGGCAGGACAGGAGCGAACGTCATGATACCTTTGGCATTCGTCGAGCCCGAGTCGGATCCCAACATTCACGGCGATGAGATCGACGATTTCGCCGCCATGCAGATGATGTGCTCTCGCATTTGCCACGATCTTTCCGGCCCCGGCGGCGCCGTCGCCGCGGCGGTGGAGATCATCGGCGACCACAAGGCTCCGGATCCCGAGGCGCTGCAGCTCATCGCCGAAAGCTCGCGGATCTTTCGCGGCCGGTTGAATTTTCTGCGTGCCGCGTTCGGGTTTGGCGGCACGTCGGCCAGCGAATCTTCCCTGGCGCAGATCACCGCCATCGCCGTGGAAAGCCTGCGCGGCGGGCGCGTCCAGGTCGACATCGTTTCCGGCGGCCCCGATCCGGTCGACATGGGCAAGGCCCGCCCGGCGGATGTCGGCCGGTTGATCCTGTGCCTGATCTCGGAGGCGGCGCGCGGTTTGCCGCGCGGCGGACGCATCGAAGTGCGGTTCCACGAAACACGCCAACATCTCACCCTGCGCCTCGGTATTTTCGGCCAGGGCGCGCGCTTCCCCGACGATCTCATGGACGGCATCGACCCGTCCCATCGCGGTGAGTTAACCTCGCGCAATGTTTCGGTCTACTACCTTCACAAGTTGCTGAATCGCCTGGACACGAGCCTCGACTTCCGAAGCGAAACCGACCGAGAAGCGATCGCCGTCCTTGTCATCCCTGCGCCAGGCGACCAGGACACCCGGCGTTCCCGGTGCACGAGATCGCCTAAAGGTTAGGCGGGAGCGTCGACGGGGGCGCCCCCTTTCGACGGCAACCGGCGCCGCAAACACCCGCTAGAAGAGCGAAGCCGCGCGCGGCGCTTTGTCCGAACCGCCGGGAGATCGTGCGTTTCCGGCACGGCTTATCCCATGTAAAGGCGATGTCGTGGCAACGCGTGGTCTAATGCGGTTCCTATGCGGAGGGATACCGTGCAGGATCGGAGGTGCGCGAATGAGTATGACCGGGCTACCGGTGTTCGACCACACCGTCCACGAGACCAATACGTGGCTTCACGAGTTGATGGAAGAACTGGGCCCCGACAAGCAGCGCGCGTATTCGGCGCTGCGGGCGACGCTGCATGCCTTGCGGGACCGCCTGACCGTCTAAGAGGCGACGGATCTCGGTGCCCAGCTGCCGATGCTCGTCCGCGGCATCTATTACGAAGGCTGGAACCCGGCGAAAACGCCGCAAAAGCTTCGCTCGCGCGAGGAGTTCCTCGCCCGCATCGGTGACGAGTTGCGGAGCGTGCGGCCGATGAACACCGACCAGGCGGCGCGCGCCGTGTTCAAGGTCTTGGAAAACCACGTCACCGCCGGCGAGACGTCCGATATCCGGTCGGTGTTGCCGGGCGATATTCGCGCCCTCTGGCCTTCGGAATCGCGGCCGTCCTGAGGTGGAGCCGCCGGCCGCGAGCCGGGATCTCTATGAGCGAACCCACGATGTAACATGTCCGCCCCCTGTCAGGAGATGATCGTCATGCCGACATTCGTCATGCTCACCCGAGTCGCGCCGGCCGCCCTCTCCGCGCCGGACAGTTTCGCAAGCCTTGAAAACGACGCCATGGCACGTCTGCGCGCCGATGTGCCGGAGGTCGAGTGGATGCTGAACCTGGCGACCCTCGGTCCCTACGATTACCTGGACGTCTTCCGTGCGCCGGACAACGCGACGGCGATGAAGGTGTCGACCATCGTCCGCAGCGTCGGCCACGCCCATGTCGAGATCTGGGCGGCCGAGGAATGGTCGCGCTTCAAGGAACTGCTGGGCGAATTGCCGGGCGGCCGGAGCGCGGCATGGTCGACGCCACCGGCGGGCCCGAGACCGATCGGCCGGCGCTCGGCGTCGATCCCGACACCGTCTGCTTCCTGGTCGTCAAGGCCCGCGCCTATCACGCCATGGCCGCCGCCAACGACGAGGCGGATGGCAGCAATCCCGCCGACGACGACGAAAGCGCCGCCCTCCTTGCCACGGCCAACGATACCGCAGCCGAGGAGATTCGCGGCGCGGTGGCAAGCCTGAGCGAGGACGAACGGGCGGAGGTGCGGGCGTTGATGTGGATCGGACGCGGCGACTACGAGGTCGAGGCATGGGCGGACGCCGTCACCGAGGCCCGCCGCCGCGCCGGCGAACCGCTGGCCGAGATGCTGTTCACCGTTCCCCTCGTCGCCGAGTATCTAGAAGACGCGCTGGAGGATTTCGGCCACACTTGCGCCGACATCGAGATTGAGCACCTGTAGGCGAACGTCGCGGCGGCCGCCGTTACGGCCGTTGGCAAAAGGGGCACAGGTAGGCCGTCCGGCCGGCGACCTTGCGGGTGGCGATCGTTTCTCCACAGCGCGGGCATCGCGCGCTCTTTTCGCGGTGTCGCAACAGGTAGCGGGCAGGCAACCGCTCCAAGAGGGCTTCGGAACCGGCGCCGCAGTCGATCGCCGTTTGCAACACCTCCGTCATGGCGTCGAACAGGCGGTCGATCTCGTCGTCGCTCAGGCGCGGCGTCTCGGCCGTCGGCGCCAACCGGGCCTGGAAGAGTATCTCGTCCGAGTAGACGTTGCCGAGCCCGGCGATGAATCCCTGATCCATGAGAGCGGATTTCAGCTTGCCCCGTTTGTGCGCCAGCATCGCGTGGAATCGCTCCCGGTCGAGCGCCGCCGCATCGGGGCCGAGCCCTTGCACCTCGATGAAGCGGTCGGCATCCTCGACCAGCCCGAGATGACCGAGGAGCCGCTTGCTGACGAACGCGAGGTGATGGCCGTTGTCGAACGCGACGCGCACACGGTCGTATCGCCGGTCGTCGCTGTCGGTCTTGTCGTAACGGAGGCGTCCGGTCATCCCGAAATGGCTGTCGAGCCAGCCGCCGCCGGCGAGGGAGACCAGCAAATGCTTGCCGTGGCGGCGACAACCGGTGAACGTCTCGCCGTTCAGCCGCCGCCGCAGCGTTTCCGGCGAAATGTCGTTAAGGAATTTCTCGCTGGCGACATGAACATCGGCGATGCGCTGGTGGAGAGCCGTCGCCTTGAGATACCGCGCATAATTCTCGACGTCGGGAAGTTCGGGCATCGTCTTTCCGTTCATACCTTCTGGCGGTTTCTGTCGCCGTTGCCGCGGTGCCCTTGCCGGGGCCCAAAACGACATGTCCAGCCTAGCACCGAACGTCGGGCTCGGAAAACGCGCCCGTGCCCCGCCGCCGGATGACGGGTTGGCAACCGGCGCCATGCGGTTCTAGTATCGCGCCTTCTTGGCCCGGAGAGGCCCATCTCGCGGAGACGTCTCATGGTTCTCATTGCTCACACGTCCGCCGGTTCGCCGTCCGGGGGCGGGCGACCGCGTGCCGCGGCGCCGTTTGGATCGGCGTGGATCGGCGCATGAAAAGTCCCTTTCCGTTTTCGGCGATCGTCGGACAGGAAGAAATCAAGACGGCGCTCCTGGTCGCCGCCGTCGACCCGTCCATCGGCGGGGTGCTGGTGTTCGGCGACCGCGGCACCGGGAAATCCACCGCCGTGCGCGCCCTGGCCGGACTGCTGCCACCGATGCGCGTCATCGACGGCTGCCGCTTCAACTGCGATCCGGAGGCGGATGCGTCGCTGTGCGCCAGCGAATGCCGCCTGCGGTCGGCCAAGAAGGTGCCAAAGACGCGGCGGGTTGGCGTACCCGTGGTCGACCTGCCGCTGGGCGCGACGGAAGACCGCATCGTCGGCGCGCTGGATCTGGAGCGCGCGTTGACCGAGGGGCGCAAGGAGTTCGAGCCCGGTCTGCTGGCGCGGGCGCACCGCGGCTTTCTCTACATCGACGAGGTCAACCTGCTGGAGGACCACCTGGTCGATCTGCTGTTGGATGTCGCCGCGTCGAACGAGAACCTGGTCGAGCGGGAGGGCCTCAGCGTGCGCCATCCCTCCCGGTTCGTGTTGGTCGGCAGCGGCAACCCGGAGGAGGGCGAGTTGCGGCCGCAGCTGCTCGACCGGTTCGGCTTGTCGGTGGAGGTGTCGACGCCGGAGGATCTCAAGAGCCGCGTCGAGGTGGTGCGCCGGCGGGACGCCTACGAACGCGATCCGGAAGCCTTTACCGAGAAATGGAAACGCGAGGAAGGCAAGGTGCGCCGCCGCGTTTCGGAAGGCCGGGAGCGCGTCGACACGGTCGACGTGCCCGATGCCGCGTTGGAACGCGCGGCGACGCTCTGTATCGCGCTTGGCACCGACGGCCTGCGCGGCGAATTGACCCTGATCCGCGCCGCCCGCGCCCTCGCCGGCCTGGAGGGTGACCCGGCGGTGAGCGACGCGCATCTGCGGCGGATGGCGCCTGCGGCGCTGCGCCACCGGCTGCGCCGCGACCCGCTGGACGAGGCGGGGTCGACGGTACGCGTCGAGCGGGTGATCGCGGAAGTCTTCGCCGGATGATGCATGGTCCGGCTCCGCGGGTTCCACCAGAGAGAGAGTCGCCCTGGGCCGACCCGGTGCTCGCCGCCAAGCTGTTGCTCATTGATCCGCCAGGGCTCGGCGGCATCGTCGTCGCGGCGATGCCGGGGCCGGCGCGAGACGCCTGGCTCGCCCTTGTCCGGCGCGCCCTGCCGCCACCGGCGCCGATCCGCAAGCTGCCCGCCGGCATCGCCGATGACAGGCTTTTGGGCGGGTTGGATCTGGTGGCGACGCTGAATGCCGGCCGCCCGGTGGCCGATCGCGGCCTGCTGGCGGAAGCAGACGGCGGCTTGATTGTCATTCCCATGGCCGAACGGCTGTCGCGCACCATCGCCGCCCACTTGGCGGCGGTGCTTGATGCGGGTGAGATCGTCTTGGAGCGCTACGCGGAGGCGGCCCGCGTGCCCGCCCGCTTCGGCGTCATCGCCCTCGACGAGGGGTTGGAGGCCGACGAGCGCCTCCCCGACGCGGTCGCTGACCGCTGCGCTTTTCGCGTCGATCTGCGCGGCATCGGCGCGCGCGAACCGCTCGACGATGCCGGTGAGGCGGCGGATATCGACGCCGCCCGCGCGCGGCTGGGAACGGTGGTCGGTGACGCGGCGATCATGGAAGCCTTGTGCGCCGCCGGCCTCAGCCTTGGCATCGAGTCGCTGCGCGGCAGCCTGTTCGCCTACCGGGCGGCGGTGGCGCATGCCGCGCTGATCGGCCGCGACAGCGTTTCCGGCGATGACGCGGCGGTCGCGGCGCGGCTGGTCCTGGCGCCGCGCGCCCGCCGGTTGCCGGTTGAGGAACAGCCGGCCGACGAGGAGCCGCCGCCGCCGGACCAACCGCCGCCCGAGCCGCCGGAGCCACCCGAGCCGTCGGACGACAGCGACAATGAACCGCGGGATCAGGAGCTGTCCGACCTCGACATCTCGGACATTGTCCTGGCGGCGGCGGAGGCGGCAATCCCGGAAAACCTGCTGGCGCAGCTGCGCCAAGCGCAGGCGCAGCGCAACCGGCCGACCGCCGGCGGGCGTGCCGGCGCATTGCGCACGGCGACGCAGCGCGGCCGGCCGGTCGGCGTCCGGCGCGGTTCGCCGGGGTCGGGGGCACGGCTCAACGTCATCGAAACGCTGCGCGCCGCCGCGCCGTGGCAGAAGGTCCGCCGCCGCGCCGCCATGCCCGAAACAAGGAGCGGCACGCCGCGCATCCAGATCCGCCGCGACGATTTCCGCGTCACCCGGCGTGTCCAGCGCGGCGAGACGCTGACCATTTTCGTCGTCGATGCTTCCGGTTCGGCGGCCCTGCACCGCCTGGCGGAGGCCAAGGGCGCCGTCGAACATCTGCTCGCCGAGTGCTACGTGCGTCGCGACCAGGTCGCCTTGTTGGCCTTTCGCCAATACGCCGCCGAGGTCCTGCTGCCGCCGACGCGGTCCCTGGCGCGCGCCAAGCGCTGCCTCGCCGCCCTGCCGGGGGGCGGCGCGACGCCGCTTGCCGCCGGCCTGGACGCGGCGGCCGCCCTGGCCGATTCGGCGCGGCGCAAGGAGCTGACGCCGGTGGTGGTGGTAATGACCGACGGCCGGGCCAATATCTCGCGTGACGGCAGGGTCGACCGCGAGGCCGCCGAGGCGGAAGCGCTAGCCGCCGCGCGCCGCTTGCGTGGCGATGGCGTCTCCAGCCTGTTGGTCGACATCTCGCCGCGCGCGCGCCCGCAGGCGAAACAGTTGGCGACGGAGTTGGCGGCGGTGTATCTGTCGCTGCCGTATGCCGACGCGCCGATGCTGTCTGGCGCCATCCAGGCGAACATGGGAACGATGAGACGATGAACATGCGCCCGAAGTCGGTCGATCATGCTGGTTCTTCCGTTCATGTATGACGCCCCTTCGTGGCGCGTCGACGGCGCCGATTGGCCGCACCGGTCGGCGAGCCGCTTCGTCCAGGTCGGCGACTCCCGCTGGCACGTCCAGCAATTCGGGTCCGGTCCGGTGCTGTTGCTGGTGCACGGCACGGGGGCGTCGACCCATTCGTGGCGCGCCATCGCGCCGATCCTCGGCCGCCACTTCACCGTCATCGCGCCGGACCTGCCCGGCCACGGCTTTTCCGAAACGCGCACCTACGGGCGCCTGTCGCTGCCCGGCATGACGCGGTCGCTGCACGCGCTGCTCGACCAGCTTGAAGTCTCGCCGGCGCTGGTCGCCGGCCACTCCGCCGGCGCGGCGATCCTGATCCGCATGGCCATCGACGGCCGCATCGCACCGGCCGGAATCGTCAGCCTGAACGGCGCGCTGAGGCCGTTCAAGGGTCTCGCCGGGCAGATTTTCCCGCCGATGGCCAAGGTTCTGTTCCTCAATCCGCTGGTCCCGCGGCTGTTCGCGCGCAGCGCCACCGACCGTGGCCGGGTCGAAAAGCTGATCAACGGGACGGGCTCGAAGATCGAACCCGACGGCATCGAGCTCTACCAGCGGCTGTTCCGCCGCTCGGGTCACGTCGCCGGCGCGCTGGGGATGATGGCCAATTGGGATCTCGAAGGCCTGGTCCGCGATATGCCGCGCCTTGCGACGCCGCTGCTTCTGGTCGTCGGCGCCAACGACCGGACAACGCCGCCCGGCGACGCCAAGGAGGTCGAGGCATTGGTCACGCGGGCCCGCGTGCATACCCTGAAGGGGCTCGGCCACCTCGCCCACGAGGAGAACGCGCCAACCGTCGCCGAGGTGATCGACGACTTCGCGCGCTCGGTCGGCGTGCCCGCCGACGTTGCCTGAGCGGATCCACCGAAACAATCTTGCCGATCGAGGCCGATTGACGCTTGCCGCCGGCGTCAATTAAAGCTTACAGTGCAAACCGTAAATTCCGTGTGACAATTACGGAAAGGGGCCTCGGCTAAATGCACATCGGGAGACATCGACCGCACGCGGTGGTCATCGGCAGCGGTTTTGGCGGTCTCGCGGCGGCCGTCCGGCTGGGCGCGCGCGGCTATCGGGTAACGGTTCTGGAACGGCTCGATGAGCCGGGGGGGCGCGCCGGGGTGATCCGCCAGGACGGCTTCACCTTCGATGCCGGGCCGACGATGATTACCGCGCCGTTCCTCCTCGAAGAGCTGTGGTCGCTGTGCGGCCGGCGGCTCGCCGACGACATCGAACTCAAGCCGATCGTGCCCTACTACCGGATCCGCTTCGACGATGGCGAGACCCTCGACTGCTCGGGCGACATGGACGCGATGAGCGCGGAGATCAGTCGCGTCAGCCCCGGCGACGTCGACGGCTACCGCCGCTTCATGCAGGCGAGCGAAAAGATCTTCAAGGTCGGTTTCGAGGAACTGGGCCATGTGCCGTTCAACAAGTTCTCGACGATGCTCCGCGTGCTGCCGGACATGGTCCGGCTTTCCAGCTATCGCAGCGTCTACAGCTTCGTGTCCGACTACTTCAAGGACGAGCGGCTGCGGGTAGCGTTCAGCTTCCATCCCCTCCTGATCGGCGGCAACCCCTTCAACGTGACCTCGATCTATGCGTTGATCGCCTTCCTGGAGCGGAAGTGGGGGGTTCATTTCCCGAAGGGCGGCACCGGTGAGCTGATCCGCGGCTTGGTCAACCTGATCCAGGGCCAGGGCGGCATTGTCCGGTACGGCGCCGATGTCGCCGAGATCCTGGTCGAAAACCGCACCGCGCGCGGCGTCCGCCTGGCCTGCGGCGAAAAGATCGCCGCCGATGTCGTCGTCTCCAACGCCGACTCGGCCTGGACCTACCGCCACTTGGTGCCGGCGGCGGCGCGCAAGGCCTGGACCGACCGCCGGGTCGAGCGGTCTCGCTATTCCATGGGCCTGTTCCTCTGGTACTTCGGCACCCGCCGCCGCTACGACGATCTGCCGCATCACACCATCCTGCTGGGGCCGCGCTATCGAGAGCTTTTACGCGACATCTTCAAGCGCAAGGTGCTGGCCCCCGACTTCAGCCTCTACCTGCATCGGCCGACGGCGACCGACGAGACCCTGGCGCCCGCCGGCTGCGATGGATTTTACGTCCTGTCGCCGGTGCCCCATCTCGGCGCCGACATCGACTGGGCGACGGAGGCCGAACCCTACCGGCGGGCCATCGCCAAGTCGCTGAGCGAAACGGTGCTGCCGGGCCTCGAGGACAACATCGTCACCTCGTGCCTCGCCGACCCCAGGCACTTCAAGCAGCGGTTCCTCTCCTATCAGGGCGCCGCGTTCGGGCTTGAGCCGATCTTCACCCAGAGCGCCTGGTTCCGCCCCCACAACAGGAGCCAGGACGTCGACCGGCTCTACCTTGTCGGCGCCGGCACCCATCCCGGTGCGGGGGTTCCGGGTGTCCTGTCGTCAGCCCGTATTCTTGATGCCGTGGTGCCCGATGCAGCAGCGCTTGTTTAACTACCCTTGTACCCGTCGCGCCGATCTGGCGGCGTGCCGGGAGATGTTGCGCGGCGGATCGCGCTCCTTCTTCGCCGCCTCTTTGTTGCTGCCATCGAATGTGCGCGACCCGGCGTCGGCGCTCTACGCCTTCTGCCGGTTGGCGGACGATGTCGTCGACGTCGGCGGTGGCCGCCTGCCGGCACTCGAACGCCTGCACCAGAGGCTGGAACTCGCCTACGCCGGTCGGCCGCAACCCGTCGCCGTCGACCGCGCGTTCGCCGACGTTGTCGCCCGTTTCGCCATTCCGCCGGCCCTGCCGCGCGCGCTTCTCGAGGGTCTGGAATGGGATGCCCTCGGCCGGCGCTACGAGACCATCGCGGAGCTCAACGCTTACGCCGCGCGCGTCGCCGGCGCCGTCGGCGCGATGATGACGCTGTTGATGGGCGTGCGGACATCGGACGAGATCGCCCGGGCGAGCCAACTCGGCGTCGCCATGCAGCTTACCAACATCGCCCGCGACGTCGGCGAGGATGCGCAGGCGGGCCGGGTCTACCTGCCGCTGCAGTGGCTGCGCGCCGCGGCGATCGAGCCGGAGGAGTTCCTGGCGAACCCGCGCTTCAGCCCGCAACTCGGCAGCGTGATCCGACGTCTGTTGCGGACGGCGGACGGCCATTACATGCGCGCCACCGCCGGCATCGCCGGCCTGCCGCGCGCCTGCCGGCCGGGTATCCATGCCGCCCGCCTGCTTTACACCGAGATCGGCCGCCAGGTGGAACGCAACGGGCTGGATTCGGTGAGCCAGCGGGCTGTCGTCGGACCGTCGCGCAAACTTCAGCTTGTAACACAGGCGCTGACCGCCAAGTTCGATAAGGGCACGGTGGCCTCGGAGTCGCCGGTGCCTGAAACGGCTTTCCTGGTCGAAGCCGTCACCAATGAGGGATGGTGGAAGACGAGGCGTTCGCTCGACAACAACACCGGGGTGCGGCCATCATTGGATGACCGGATTAGCTGGGTGATCGGCCTTTTCGCCGACCTCGAACGGCGGGACCGGATGGCGCGTGGTGGCGTCGACGGTGCCCTCGCGCCGTGAGCTTGGCGTCATCGGCAGGTTCCCGCGGACGGCGGAGCGGCCGCCTGGCCTAGGCCGGAGAGCGTGAGCGGATGAAGGATCGGTTGGCCGAGGTAATGCCGACGCTCCGCCGGGCGGAGCATTTTATCTATGTTGCGACGGCGGTGATCCTGACCATCGCCGCCGGCGCGCTGATGGTCGCCGCGATCATCAACGCCGGCGAACGGCTCTTGGAACTCGATTACATCGGCGCGCTGTTGAAGCTGATCGATCGCGTGCTGCTGGTGCTGATGCTGGCGGAGATCATCTACACCGTCCGGCGGGTTGCGCAGTATCACAAGCTGGAAGCGCATCCCTTTTTCATCATCGCCATCATCGCCGCCATTCGCCGCATGCTCGTCATCACCGTCGAGAGCGCGACGCACCTCGACATCCACGATCCGGTGTTCCAGGCGCTGATGGCGGAACTGGCGCTGCTGGCGCTGATCATCCTGGCGTTGGCCGCGGCGATGCGCATCATACCGACCCACCTGATGGCGGATACGCGAAGCGATGGACGGGAATCTCCTCGGTCTGATTGAACTGCTGGCCATCGCTGGCGTGGTCTTTTTCTTCGCCTTCCGCGAGTTGCGGTCGCTGAAAAAGGACCGCGAAGCCCGCGAGGCAGCTGCGAAGTCGGGGCAGGCCAAGACGGCCGAGGACAAAACCGACGGTGCTTGACGGCGAGACCGGACCGTTTCTCATCTACCAGAAAGCGCGTGGCATGCGGAAGGGAAGCAGCGCCTTGACCCAACCGCGGCGGAAGCGGTCCAGCGACAGGCTTTCGTGCACCGATTGGCACGACCGGCCGTGCAGCGTCGTCGCGATCAGCGACCGGGCGTAGAACGGCGCGTCCTCCAAGGTTTCCACCACCGTGGCGGCGCTCCCGGCATCGGCGCGCGTCCGCCGGGGGACCCGCCACACGGTCCCGGCGAGTTCGGCCCGCGGCGGCGGTTCGACCGCGCTGGCCTCGCCATTGGCGTCGAACCGCATGGCGAACGATGCCGGCTCACCGGCGGTGTCGGTGACATCGTATAGGATGGTCGCCGCGTCGCCCTCGGCGGTGCGCGACCAGGTCCAGGACTGAAAGCCATCCTCCAGCGGCTCGTCGCCGGCATTCATGTCGAGGTAGGCGGCGCCGGACCACGTCAACGCCGGTTGCCGCAGATTCACCTCGACGCGCGCTACCGGCGCCAGCGGCCGCCAGCGGTGCCGGCCATTCGCATCGAGGTGGACCTCGATCCCGGTCAGCGCGGCGGGATGGACAAGCACCGTGCCGCGTACCCGGGTTGGCAGCGGCACGGCGACCTCGTCGATGTCGACGGTGAAGGCGGCGCCGTCCCAGCTGACCCCGCTCGGGCCGATGGCGAGCGAGGCCGGCTTGGCGGCGATGGCGTCGCGGCGGCGTTCGGTCATCGTCCAGCGCTTGGTCCGGCCGTACAGGGCGACGTTGATCGCCGCGTGGTTCAGCGGATCGCCGGCGCCACGGCCGCGCGCCCAGGCATAGTAGGGCGAGAACACGCTGCCGATGAAGGTGATGATGGTAAGCGCGTGTGCGCCGTCGTCGCTGACCGCGTCGAGATACCACCAGACATAGCCGCGCTCCGGAACGTCTACGTCGAAGCGAGGTCCTCGATCAGGCTCGTCGAGGCGATGCGGCCGGATAACGCCACCATCGGCACGCCCGGCCCCGGATGCGCGCTGCCCCCCGCCACGTAAAGGCCCGGCAGCTTCGTTCTGCAACCGGGCCGGCGGAACGATGCCGTCCACCCATGCGAGGCCCGGCCATACAGCGCTCCCCCCGTTCCTGGGAACAGGCGGTCGAAATCCGCCGGTGTCGTCGCCACCGTGGTTTCCGGTTGAACGTCGAGGCTGAGGCCGCAGGTCGCGAGGGTCGCGCGCATGGTGGCGGTGCATTGCTCCATCTCCGCTTCTGAAAAGGTGTGGCGGTCGCCGGTCGCCGGCGCGTTGACCAGGCAGAGCAGCCGTTCCGGCCCAACGGGCGGCGGATCATCGCTGTCGCCGCGATCCTGGGCGCAAATGTAGACCGTCGGGTCGGCGGGGGTGCGCCGGCGGCGCAGGATGTCGTCGAACTCGGCGCGATAATCGCCGGAGAAAAACACGGTGTGACGCAACAACTCCAGCCCATGTGGTTCGCCGATCAGGTTCCAGGTCACGGCGGACAGCGAACGTGCCTCGGGCGGCACGGCGGCCAGCGACCCGGCGGCCGGCGTGCCAAACTTGCCACCGGCGATCGCCGAAACATCCGCCGTCGCCACCACGGCGTCGGCATCCAGCCGTTCGCCGGAGGCCAGCACGACGCCGTTGGCGCGGCCGTTGGCGACACGAATCTCCGTCGTCTCGGCGCCGTAGCGAATCTCGGCGCCGTGGCGCGCGGCGAGGTCGGCGAGGGCCCGTGCCAGGCGGTGCATGCCGCCCTCGACCATCCACACGCCTTCCTGCTCGACATGCGCCACCAGCATCAAGGTCGCCGGCGCATGGAACGGCGACGAGCCGCAATAGGTGGCGTAGCGGCCGAACAACTGGCGCAAGCGTTGGTCGTGGAAGTATCGCCCGAGCGCCCGCCAGAGGGTCAGGAAGGGCTGGATGTGCCGCAGGTCGCGCATCCTCGAGCGGCGAACCAGCGCCACCACATCCGGTTGCGCGGCCTGCATGAACGTCTCGTCGAGCACCTGGAAGGTGCGCGCCGCCTGGCTGCAGAAGGCTTGGTAGCGGCGGCCCTCGGCGGCGCCGGCGAACTCGGCGATGGCCTCGATGGCACGTCGGCGATCGGCGAACAGATCGAGCCGGCCGCCGTCGGGCCAGGCGTGTCGGGCGAGCGTCTCGCAGGCGCGGAGGGTAACCAGATCATCAAGGCGCGATCCGGCGGCGGCGGCGATCTCGTCGAAGACCCAGCGCATGGTGAAAACGGTGGGGCCGGCATCGAGGTGGCGTCCGCCGACGGCGACCTGGCGCATCTTGCCGCCGGGGGCCTGCATGCGTTCGACGAGGGTGACACTCACGCCACGCGCCGCAAGTGTCACGGCGGCGACGAGCCCGGCGATGCCCGCGCCGATGACGACAACTTTCGGATTTCGCACGCTGTTTCCGATCTCCATGGGTGTTTTGGCAGTTTGTCATTGTTTGCTGACAGCAATCTGTCTATAGTTAATGACACATTTTTTTGACAAGTAAAGTTTACGCTTCGTCGCATGAACGGCGAGCAGATTAGCAGAGTGAGAGGAAGGTTCCGATGGTAGCTGCGTCGCGCATCGAACATGTCTTGGAAGCGATTCTCAACGACGCGGCGGACGGTTCTCCTCCCTTGCTGCGCGAGGCGACGCGTTACGCGGTGTTCCCCGGCGGCGCACGCATCCGCCCGCGTCTGTGTCTCGCCGTGGCCGGCGCCTGTGGTGCCGACGATCCCGACATCGCCAACGCGGCGGCGGCGGCGATCGAGCTTCTGCATTGCGCTTCGCTGGTGCACGACGACCTGCCGTGTTTCGACGACGCGCCGACGCGCCGGGGCAAGCCGTCCGTCCATTGCGCCTACGGCGAGCCGCTGGCGGTCCTTGCCGGCGATGCATTGATCATCCTCGCCTTCGAGACCGTCGCCCGCGGCGCCGCGTCGAAGCCGGAACGGATGATCGGCCTGACCAAGACCATCGCCCGCGCCGTCAACATGTCGACGGGCATCGTCGCCGGCCAGGCCTGGGAATGCGAGGACAGCGTCGTCCTCGCCGACTACCAGCGCGCCAAGACCGGCGCCTTGTTCATCGGTGCGACCACCGCCGGCGCCATCGCCGCCGGCGGGTCGCCGCTGCCGTGGCGCACCGTCGGCGATCGGCTCGGCGAGGCCTATCAGGTGGCCGACGACCTGCACGACGCGGCGTCGAGCGCCGACCAGCTCGGCAAGCCGGTCGGCCAGGACATCGCCCACGACCGCCCGAACGCGGCGCGCGAGCTCGGCATTCCCGGCGCCGTGCAGCAGCTCAAACGCCTCGTCCAGGACGCCGTCGACGCGATCCCGCCCGGCCCCGGCACCGATACCCTGCGCGCCCTGATCCAGGAAGAATCGAAGCGATTCCTGCCGCGGGAACTGGCGCGTCTCGCCGCCTGATGGCGCCCGGATCCCCCGCGCGGCCGACCACCCTGGCGCCTTCGCCGGTCTCCCCCGGGGCGGGCGCCGGCTTCGGTGACTGGTGGCGCGCCAGGCGTGACCGCTTGCTCGCCAGCCCCCGCTTCCGCCGCCTCGCCGCGTCGTTTCCGTTGACCCGGCCGATCGCCAACCGGCGGGCGCGGGAACTGTTCGACCTCTGCGCCGGGTTCATCTATTCGCAAATTCTGCTGGCTTGTGTCCGCCTTGACGTTTTCGCGTTGCTTCGCCAAGCGCCGCTGACGCCAGCGGAGATCGCCGGGCGGGTCGACCTGCCGGCGGAACCGGCGCGGCGCCTCGTCGCGGCGGCGGTCTCGCTGCGCCTGCTGGAGGAGCGCTCCGGCGGCCGCGTCGGCCTCGGGCCGCTGGGCGCGGCGATGATCGACAATCCGGGCATCGCCGCCATGGTCGAGCATCACGCGCTCCTCTACGAGGACCTCGCCGATCCGGTCGCCCTGCTGGCCGGCGGCGGCGCCGACACCGCGCTCGGCCGATACTGGGCCTACGCGCGGAGCGATCGGCCGGAGGACTTGTCGACGGAGCGCACGGGCGCCTATTCGGCGCTGATGGGGGCCTCGCAGTCGATGATCGCCGAGGTGGTGCTGGCCGCCTATCCGTTCTCCCGCCACCGCTGCCTGCTCGACGTCGGCGGCGGCGAGGGGGCATTCGTCGCCGCCGCCGCCGCCAAGGCGCCCAGGCTGCGCCTGATGCTGCTGGACCTGCCGGCGGTCGCCGCGCGCGCCGAGCGGCGGTTCCGCGAGGCCGGCCTGGCGGAGCGGATTACCACCATCGGCGGCGATTTCTTCAGCCAGCCGCTGCCCGAGGGCGCCGACGTGGTCACCCTCGTGCGCATCCTGCACGACCATGACGACGCCGCCGCTCGGGCCCTGCTGGCGGCGGTATTTCGCGCCCTGCCGGCCGGCGGCACGCTGATCGTCGCCGAACCGATGGCCGGCACGCCGGGCGCCGAGCCGATCGGCGATGCCTACTTCGGGCTGTATCTTTTCGCGATGGGGCAGGGGCGTCCGCGCAGGCCCGCCGAGCTCCAGGCGATGCTCGCGGAAGCCGGGTTCTGGGAGATCAAACTGCACACGACGCGGACGCCGATGCTGGTGCGTGTCATGTCGGCGAGACGCACCGAACGGCGTAAAACCGTTAATTTGAATTGACAATACTTAGTGTAAGGTTAAACTGACACCAGCCTAAAAACTGGTTTTCCATAAACTCGATGATCCGGGAACTGTCCATTGCTGAATACCCTTGCCGCTGTGCTGGAGAAGCCGAAAAGCCTCAGGCTCAGCCGCTTTGATCTGCCCCAGCCCGCTGATGACGAGGTCGTCGTCGACATTGACTGGAGCGGCATCAGCACGGGTACCGAGCGTCTCCTCTGGTCGGGCCGCATGCCCGATTTTCCCGGCATGGGTTATCCGCTTGTTCCCGGTTACGAATCGGTGGGACGGGTGATTTCGGCTGGGCCGGCGGCGGCCAGGCGCGCGGGCGAATATGTCTTCGTGCCGGGCGCCCGTTGCTACGGCGAGGTGCGCGGCCTGTTCGGCGGCGCCGCGTCGCGTGTCGTCGTCGCCGCCAACCGGATCATGCCGATCGCCGCCGACCTCGGCGAGCGCGGCATCCTGCTCGCCCTCGCGGCGACGGCGTATCACGCGGTGATGGCGCCGGGCGCGGCGGCCCCCGATCTGATTGTCGGCCATGGTGTCCTCGGCCGCCTGCTCGCGCGGGTGGCGATGGCCGCGACGGGCGCCGCGCCAGCGGTTTGGGAACGCAACCCGGTGCGCGTCGACGGCGCCACCGGCTACAGCGTCGTCGATCCCGGGCAGGATCCGCGGCGGGACTATCGGGCGATCTTTGACGTCAGTGGCGACGCCGCCCTGCTCGATTCCCTGATCGCGCGGCTGGCCCCAGGCGGCGAGGTGGTGCTCGCCGGCTTCTATGCCGATCCCGTCCGGTTCGATTTTCCGCCCGCCTTCATGCGGGAAGCACGGCTGCGCATCGCCGCCGAGTGGAAGGAAGCCGATCTGCGCGCGGTCACCGCCCTGGTAAGCGAGGGCCGCCTGTCGCTCGATGGGCTGATCACCCATCGCCATCGCGCCAGCGACGCGGCGGCGGCGTACGAGACAGCCTTCAACGACCCGGCATGCCTGAAGATGATCCTCGACTGGAGGGAGTGCTCATGACGCCGACCGTCGGCCAGGCCACAAGCCACGCCTCGACCACGGCGCCGCAAGACGCGATGAGCGCCCGGCTGCGCGCCGAGGCGGCACTGGGCCCCGATCCGCTTGTCACCGCGCCGCAGACCAAGGAAACGCAAGTCATCGCCATCTACGGCAAGGGCGGCATCGGCAAGAGTTTCACCCTGTCCAACCTCTCCTACATGATGGCGCGGCAAGGCAAGAAGGTGCTGCTGATCGGCTGCGATCCGAAGAGCGACACGACCTCGCTGCTGTTCGGCGGCCGCGCCTGCCCCACCATCATCGAGACGTCCACGAAGAAGAAGCTCGCCGGCGAGGCCGTCGAGATCGGTGATGTCTGCTTCAAGCGCGACGGCGTGTTCGCGATGGAACTGGGCGGCCCGGAAGTCGGCCGTGGCTGCGGCGGCCGCGGCATCATCCACGGCTTCGAGCTGTTGGAAAAACTCGGCTTCCACGACTGGGACTTCGACTACGTTTTGCTGGATTTCCTCGGCGACGTCGTCTGCGGCGGCTTCGGCCTGCCGATCGCCCGCGACATGTGCCAGAAGGT
>CAYWRP010000055.1:0-18943 GCA_964460955.1 uncultured Rhodospirillaceae bacterium
ACGTCGTCTGCGGCGGCTTCGGCCTGCCGATCGCCCGCGACATGTGCCAGAAGGTGATCGTCGTCGGTTCCAACGACCTGCAGTCGCTCTACGTCGCCAACAACGTCTGCTCGGCGGTCAATTATTTCCGCAACCTCGGCGGCAATGTCGGCGTGGCCGGCATGGTCATCAACAAGGACGACGGCACCGGCGAGGCGCAGGCGTTCGCCGACGCGGTGGACATCCCCGTCCTGGCGGCGATCCCGGCGCATGACGACATCCGCCGCAAGAGCGCCAACTACGAGATCATCGCTCGGCCGGACAGCCAATGGGGGCCGCTGTTCGCGGCGTTGGCGGAGCAGGCGGCGGGCGCGCTGCCGCGCCATCCGACTCCGCTCGACCAAGACGCGCTGCTCGACCTTTTCAGCAGCGAGGACGTCGGCCGCGACGTGGTGCTCGAACCGGCGACGGCGGAAGACATGTGCGGCGGTCCGGCGGTTCAAAAGCCGTCGCTCGAAGTCGTCTACGAAGGCGTGTAGGAGAGAGCGCGCGTGTCCCCCTACGACGTCGACCCCCGATTTCAGCCTCAAGCCGCCGCGCAGACGGACGCCCCCGAGGCAGCTGTAACGGCGGACGGTTGCCATGGCGGTGACGAGACCCTGCGCGCGGCGGCAGAGGCGGCCGGCAAGAGCGAAACCCTCGCCCGGCTGGCGACCGACTATCCGCGTGGCCCGCACGATCAGCCGCAGTCGATGTGCCCGGCCTTCGGCGCGCTGCGGGTGGGTCTACGGATGCGCCGCACGGCGACCATCCTCTCGGGGTCGGCCTACTGCGTCTACGGGCTCACCTTCACGTCGCACTTCTATGGCGCCCGGCGCACGGTCGGCTACGTGCCGTTCAACTCCGAAACGCTGGTCACCGGCAAATTGTACGAGGATATCTGCGGCGCCGTCGGCGAGACCGCGAATCCCGATAACTACGATGCCATTGTCGTCATCAATCTCTGCGTGCCGACGGCGTCGGGCGTGCCCTTGGATCGGCTGCCGCGCGAGATCAACGGCGTGCGGGTGATCGGCGTCGACGTCCCCGGCTTCGGCGTGCCGACACATGCCGAGGCGAAGGACGTGCTCGCCGCGGCGATGCTCAAATACGCCCGCCTCGAGGCCGAACAGGCCCCCGTGCAGCGGTCGCCGAACGCCGTCGTCGACATGCCGATGGTCGCCCTGATCGGCGAGCTGTTTCCCGCCGACCCGGTGGGCATCGGCGCGCTGATCGAACCGATGGGCCTGGCGGTGGCGCCGCAATTGCCATCCCGCGAGTGGCGCGATCTGTATGCCGCGCTCGACAGCCGCGTGGCGGCGGCGGTGCACCCGTTCTACACTGGATGCGTGCGCGAGTTTCGCGCCGCCGGACGGCCCATCGTCGGCTCCGGCCCGGTCGGCGTCGACGGCACGGCGGTCTGGCTCGACGCCATCGGCCGCGCGGCCGGCGTCGAGGAGGCGAGGATCGATGCCGCCAAGGCGCGTGCCCTGCCGGCGATTCGGGCGGCGTTGGACGCCAATCCGATCAAGGCTAGGATCACGGTCTCCGGTTACGAAGGCTCCGAGCTGCTCGTTGCCCGCCTGCTGATCGAGGCCGGGGCCGAGGTGCCCTACGTCGGCACGGCGTGCCCGAAGACCGAATGGAACGAGCCCGACCGGCAATGGCTGCGGGCGCGCGGCGTCCACGTGCAATACCGCGCAGCGCTGGAACAGGACATCGCGGCGATGCTCGACGTTTGCCCCGACCTGGCGCTCGGCACGACGCCGCTGGTGCAGAAGGCTAAGGAACGCGGCATTCCCGGGCTCTACTTCACCAACATCGTCTCGGCCCGACCGCTGTTCGGACCCGCCGGGGCCGGCGCGCTCGCCAGCGTCGTCGGCGCGCAGACGCGGTGTCCCGACCGCTTCCGGCGGATGGTCGATTTCTTCGACGGCGTCGGCACCCGGGAGACGGCCGGCTACGGTGGCCCCGTCGCCGCCAAGCCCGCCACGCGCGAATCGGCGGGGAGCTAGCCGCCATGCTCGTTCTCGATCACGATCGCGCCGGCGGCTACTGGGGGGCCGTGTATACCTTCACCGCCGTGCGCGGGCTGCAGGTGGTCATCGACGGCCCCGTCGGCTGCGAGAATCTGCCAGCGACCGCCGTCCTCCACTACACCGACGCGCTACCGCCGCACGAGTTGCCCATCGTCGTCACCGGGCTCTCCGAGGAAGAGCTCAGCATGAACGGCACCGAGGGCGCGCTCAGGCGGGCCAACGCGACGCTCGACCCGGACAAGCCGTCGGTGGTCGTCACCGGCAGCATCGCCGAGATGATCGGCGGCGGCGTCACCTCGGAGGGCTCCAACCTGCGCCGGTTCCTGCCGCGCACCATCGACGAGGACCAATGGCAGAGCGCCGACCGGGCGATCTACTGGCTGTGGACCGAGTTCGGGCCGAAGAAGGGGAAGGGCAAGGCCAAGCCGGCGGCGACGCCACAAACGCCAGCGGCGGGCGGCAAGCCGAAGGTCAACATCATCGGCCCGATCTACGGGACCTTCAACATGCCGTCCGATCTCGCCGAGGTCCGCCGGCTCGTCGAGGGGATCGGCTGCGAGGTCAACATGGTGTTCCCGCTGGGAACCCACCTTGACGACATCAAGCGGCTCGCCGACGCCGACGTCAACATCTGCCTCTATCGCGAATTCGGCCGCAAGCTGTGCGAGGAGCTGGACCGGCCCTACCTGCAGGCACCGATCGGCCTGTTCGCGACAACGAATTTCCTGCGCGCCCTGGGCGAGCTCGTCGGCGTCGACCCGGAGCCGTTCATCGAGGCGGAAAAACGCACCACGGTGAAACCGATCTGGGACCTGTGGCGCAGCGTCACCCAGGACTTCTTCCCCACCGCGTCCTTCGGCATTGTCGCCACCGACACGTACGCGCGCGGCGTGCGCCATTTCCTGGAAGACGAGATGGGCGTGCCGTGCCATTTCGCGCTGTCGCGGACGGCGGGCGACAAACCGGATAACGCCGCCGTGCGGGCGGCGATCCACGAGAACCCGCCGCTGGTGCTGTTCGGCTCCTACAACGAGCGGATGTACGCGGCGGAAGCCGGTGGCCGGTCGATGTTCGTGCCGGCGTCGTTCCCGGGCGCCATCGTCCGCCGGGCGACCGGCACGCCGTTCATGGGCTTCGCCGGCGCCACCTACCTGGTGCAGGAATTCTGCAACGCGCTGTTCGATGCGCTGTTCCACATCCTGCCGCTCGGCACCGATCTCGATCGGATCCAGGCGACGCCGTCGCGTCTCGACCAGCCCTCGGCGCGGCCATGGGATGCCGACGCTCAGGCCCTGTTCGAATCCCATCTCGAGAAACAACCCTTCCTGATCCGTATCTCCGCCGCCAAGCGGCTGCGCGACCAGGTCGACCATGACGCCGCACAGGCGGGTGAAACGCGGATCACCGTCGAGCGCGTCGCAAAATCCCTGACGACGATGGCGGGAGCGCGTGCGTGATGCAGTGTTCGAGGCACCCAGTCGCTGGTCTCACAGAATTCACGCCCGGGTACGTCGCTCGTCTGAAACCGGCTTGTCCGGTTGTCGTCAAGTCTCGTTTTCGCCCGGCGATATCGGGCGGGAAGCGGCCGATTGCCCCCCTGGGCACGGCCATCCCTGCCGCGCGGGAAGTGCGCGGTTTCGGCCGAGAGGCCTAGCATCCGGAGGTATCTAATATGGAACCCGAAACCAAGGCTGGCGCGTCGTTGTCAGGATTGACGGAAAACGATGCGAAGGAATTTCATGACTTGTTCATGAAGAGCTTCGTCATCTTCATTGGCGTGGCGATCTTCGCCCACATCCTCGCGTGGATCTGGCGTCCGTGGCTGCCGCCCGTCGAAGGCTACTCGTCGCTGATGGACAGCGTCGGCACCACCGTCGCCCAACTTTCCACTTTCGTGGCATAGGAGATCTAAATCATGTGGCGTGTTTGGCTGCTTTTTGATCCGCGTCGCGCACTCGTCGCCCTGGCGACGTTCTTGTTCGTGCTCGCGATCGTCATCCATTTCATCCTGCTCAGCACGGATCGGTTCAACTGGCTCGAAGGTCCGAGCCAGGTGACGGCGGAGCAGATGTCGCCGATGCCGGCCGCGCAGGGCCAACAATAGCATCGAACTATCGGCGTCGGCGCCGGCGATAAACGGACCGGGCCTCGTGCGCGGTCCAGCCGGTGCCGGACGTCGACCATTTGGATAAACCCCTGGCGTCCCTCCGAGGAGGAGGTTTCATTCATGGCAATGTTAAACTTCGAGCGGAAGTACCGCGTTCGCGGCGGAACACTGGTCGGGGGCGAACTCTTCGATTTTTGGGTTGGACCGTTCTACGTTGGTTTCTTCGGCGTAACGACGATTTTCTTCACCATTCTAGGCACGGCGTTAATCGTTTGGGGCGCCGCGCTCGGTCCGACCTGGAACATCTGGGAGATCAACATCGCGCCGCCAGACCTGAGTTATGGCCTGGGGCTGGCGCCCTTGCAAGATGGCGGTCTGTGGCAACTCATCACGATCTGCGCGATTGGCGCATTCGGATCATGGGTGTTGCGGCAAGCTGAGATCTCGCGAAAGCTCGGCATGGGCTATCACATCCCCCTTGCCTTCAGCGTCGCTGTTTTCGCGTACGTGGTCCTGGTCGTTGTTCGGCCGCTCCTCCTGGGAGCCTGGGGCCACGGATTTCCGTACGGCATTTTCAGTCATCTCGATTGGGTATCCAACGTCGGCTACCAGTATCTTCACTTCCATTACAACCCGGCGCACATGCTCGCCATCACCTTTTTCTTCACCAACGCCTTGGCCTTGGCCATGCACGGTGGAGTGATCCTGTCGGCGACCAACCCGGGTAAGGGCAAGCCGGTCGCGAGCGCCGAACACGAGAACACCTACTTCCGGGATACCATCGGGTATTCCATCGGAGCCCTCGGCATCCACCGCCTGGGCCTGTTCCTGGCGCTGAATGCCGGTTTCTGGAGTGCCATCTGCATCGTGATCAGCGGCCCGTTCTGGACGCGCGGCTGGCCCGAGTGGTGGAACTGGTGGCTGAACTTGCCGATCTGGCAACAGTAAGGCGGACATCTGACAATGGCTGAATATCAAAATATCTTCACGCGGGTCCAAGTCCACGCGGTCCACGACGGCGTCCCGTTGCCGGCGGGGAACGACAAGAGGCTTGGTCCGCCCACGTTGTCGCGTTATCTCGGCTTCATCGGCGACGCGCAGATCGGACCCATCTATCTCGGCTGGTTCGGTGTCGCCTCGCTGCTGTGCGGCTTCATCGCCATCGAGATCATCGGCCTCAACATGTGGGCGTCGGTGGACTGGAATCCCATCGAGTTCGTTCGGCAGTTGCCGTGGCTCGCCCTGGAACCGCCGCCACCGGCGTACGGCCTCAGTCTGCCGCCGCTCAACGACGGCGGATGGTGGCTGCTGGCCGGCTTCTTCCTCACCGCGTCGATCCTGCTGTGGTGGGTGCGGATGTACCGACGGGCCCTGCAGCTCGGCATGGGCACGCATGTTGCCTGGGCGTTCGCGGCGGCGATCTGGCTTTACCTGGTCCTCGGCTTCATCCGGCCGTTGTTCATGGGAAGCTGGGGTGAAGCGGTGCCGTTCGGCATCTTCCCGCACCTCGACTGGACGGCGGCGTTCTCCATCCGCTACGGAAACCTGTTCTACAATCCGTTCCACGCGCTTTCCATCGTGTTCCTCTACGGCTCGGCGGTGTTGTTCGCGATGCACGGGGCGACGATCCTCGCGGTGAGCCGCTTCGGCGGTGAACGGGAGGTGGAACAGACCCTCGACCGCGGCACCGCCGGTGAACGCGCCGCCGTGTTCTGGCGCTGGACCATGGGCTTCAATGCGACCATGGAATCGATCCACCGCTGGGCTTGGTGGTTCGCCGTCCTCACCGTCATCACGGGCGGTATCGGCATCCTTCTGACCGGTACGGTCGTCGACAACTGGTATCTGTGGGCCGTCAAGCACGACTTCGCGCCGATGTACCCTGAAGTCTGGGC
The DNA here is from genome assembly GCA_964460955.1 of uncultured Rhodospirillaceae bacterium. Taxonomy (GTDB): domain Bacteria; phylum Pseudomonadota; class Alphaproteobacteria; order Rhodospirillales; family Defluviicoccaceae; genus Defluviicoccus. The sequence continues at coordinate 6,060 of CAYWRP010000055.1, forward strand.
GCCAGTTATGGACCCAGCTGCGCAGCCGGGAGCAATGCAATGAGAATCTGGATCATCATTCCCGGCGCCATCGCCGCCCTCTTGACCATTGCCATGCTGTTCATGGCCGGCTGGGAACGTCCCCCCATCGATTCGGTGCAGAACGGCTTTCGTGGCGTCGGCATGGAAACCAACTACAACCCGCGCAAGTTCGAGCAGGTCGTCGCCCGCAATCAGGCGCCACCGGAAGTCTATCCGCTGGAACTGACCGGCGGTCCCCTGGCCAAGGACATCTACGAGAATGTCGAGGTCCTGGGCGATCTTCCCGAGGAACAGTTTCTCCGGCTGATGACCGCTATCACCGAATGGGTGTCGCCGGAACAGGGGTGCAACTACTGCCACTCCGATGACGGTTTCGCCGCCGAGAACATCTACACCAAGATTGTCTCCCGTCGCATGCTCCAGATGACGCAGCACATCAACGCCGACTGGCAGGATCATGTCGTGCAGACGGGTGTCACTTGCTACACGTGTCACCGCGGCCAGCCGGTGCCGCCGGCCATCTGGTTCAAGCAGCCGGAACCGGAACGGCCAACCGGGATGGTCGGCAACCGCGCCGGCCAGAACACGCCGTCGCCAAACGTCGCCATGGCGTCGCTGCCCTATGATCCGTTCACCCCGTTCCTGCTCGAAGACAACAACATCCGGGCCATCTCGCTCACTCCCCTGCCGGCCGGCAACCGCAGGTCGATCAAGCAGACGGAATGGACCTATGGGCTGATGATGCACATGTCCGATTCGCTCGGCGTTAACTGCTCGTATTGTCACAACAGCCGCGCGTTCTATAACTGGGAGCAGAGCCCGCCGCAACGGACGTCCGCCTGGTACGGCATCCGCATGGTGCGGGCGTTGAACAACGACTATCTGGTGCCGCTCGGGCCGCAATATCCGGACAACCGGTTAGGCCCGCTCGGCGATGCGCCGAAAGCCAACTGCACCACCTGCCACTACGGCGTCTATAAACCGCTGTTCGGCGCACAGATGGCCAAGGACTATCCGTCGCTGCTGCAAACATACGGGACCCAGGAGGCCAACGCGGCGCACGAGGCCGCCATGCTGCGCGGCATGACACCGCTGCCGGCCGCCGACGCCGTCGTCGCGGTGCCCGCCGCCGACTGACGAAAGCGTCTTCCTTTCGGGGACCACCCTTGGGTAGGATGCCGGGCGCGCGCAAAGCGTCCGGCATCTCTCTGAGAAGGAAGCGCCCGCGGTTAGGATACGGGTCGCCGACCTTGGCGCGCCGGACGGTGTCTCTTTCCGCCCAACCTTAACGCCGCATCAACGCATTACTTGCAAGAATCACATGTTTTCCCGCGAGCGAAGTCTGAGGAGCTAAAAATGACCCGGCTTGGAATTGGTCTTGTTATCGGATTAACGGCGCTGGTGGGCGCGGGAGTTGGCGTCGCCGAGGAGGTTTACGATAATCCGCGCGCCGGCGACGCGCCTTGCATCGTCGTCAAGGATTACACCGTCGCCAATCAACGCCCCCAGGCGACGGTGCAGAACATCTGCCAGCGTTCGGTCGAGGTCCGCTTCTGTTTCCAGTATCTCGATGCAGACGGCGAGGCGGGGCAGGATTGTTTCGCCGCGCCGGTGCGTCCAGGCGCCATGGCGCTGGTTCAGGGCGAGGCGCGGCCGGTCCGCTACACCGGCCCGCTCTACGAGTGGCGATTTTTCTAGGCCGGGTCGCCTCAGGGGAGATCCGCCCCGCCGGCTCTCCCGTCATCGGGCGACGGGGGTCAGGATCGACGATCCGGACCGTGCGTCGAATGCCAGATGAGATGATGCAACAGCTCGGTGGCGCGGGAGACGGACGTGCGGACACACTCGAGGGAGTCCGGCATCCGGTCGAGGTCGATGCCGTCGGTGATCTCCAGGGCGGCGAGTTGGGCGTTGCCGACGATCTTCTCGACGAGGTCGCGATAGGCCAGATCCACCGTCGGATCATCGTGGCGCGCCATCAGCCGGTAACGCTGGATGATCCCTTCCTGCAGCCGGTTGCGCGCCGTCTCCGCCGCCTTGCGTTCGCTGAGATCAGAGAACAGCAGCACGAAACCGAGCATCCGCTCGTTCGGCGAGATCACCGGATCGACGCGCAGCAGCAGCGGCGCGCCGCCGCCGTCACCGGTGTCCATCGTCACCTCGCCGCGCCAGGAAGCGCGCTGGCTGGTCGCTGCGGCCAGTTTTTCGGCGGTGCTCGACTCCTCCGTCGTCAGGAGCGCGAACAACTCGGCCAGTGAGGCCGGGTTGCGGCCGAGGGTCGGCGAGAGGCGGCGTGCCGCATCGTTAATCAGGAGGATGGTGCCGGCGGCATCGGCGATGATCAGCGGCTGGTCGGAGCGCTCGGCGGTGCGCGTCGCCTGGGTCAGTTGATCCTGGGCGATCAGCATGCGGACGGAGCGGAACTGCAGCAGCACATCGGAAATCATCGCGCCGATCGCCCGCGCCGCCGCCGTCTCCGCCGTCGACCACGGCTCGGAAGTCCCCTTCACCAGCTGATGCCACTTGCTGAAGGATCGCCTTGGCGAAAGCTCGCCGGGGTCGTCGCCGACCTCGACGGGCTTGAACGGGTTGCCGCCCCACGTTTCGGTGCGGATCTGCTCGGGCCGCATCCAGACCAGGTATTCGCCAGGGGTGTTGGACAGCGGCGTCGCGATCAGGCCGCTGACCACCGCCGAAAGCCGGCGAAACCGTTCGTCCTCGGCGCCGAGGCGGACGGTGGAGATCACCGGCGCCCGCGGCCGGGTGTCCAGCCAATCGGCGATGGCACGGCATTCCGCGGTGCCGGGAACCTCGCCGGCGGTCAGCACCTGGCCGTCGGTGAACAGGGCGACGCCGCCGGCGTTGACCGGCTGCAGCAGTGCCTGCACGCTTTCGAAAAGCGCGGCGCGCCAATCGCCGTCTCGGGAAACGGCGTCGACGAGGCGCTGTTCGACGCGCTTGACCGCCAGTTCCGCCTGCGACTGGGTGAAGCTGTCGAGGGCGGCAACGCGGGTCGCCATCGCCTCGATGAGGATCTCGCACAACACGCGCACGGGATAGCCGATGGTGCGCGGGCTGTAGTGGTGGCAGGCGACGAGGCCCCAAAGCCGGCCCTTGACGACCAGCGAAAGGACCAGCGTCGCCGACACGCCCATGTTCTTCAGATACTGGATGTGGATCGGCGACATGCTGCGCAGGAACGACATCGACATATCGAGATCCTGGCCGGTGGCTGGGCAGATCCGCGGGTGGACCGGCACCGGCGCGTAATCGACATCGGCCAGGACGCGGACCCGATTGCGCTCATAAAGACGGCGCGCCATTTGCGGGATGTCGGAGGCGGGATAACGGTTGCCGAGAAATGGCTCGAGGTCCTGCCGCTTGTGCTCCGATACCACTTTCCCGTGGCCCTCGTCATCGAAGCAGTAGGCCATCACCCGGTCATAGCCGGTAATATCGCGGAACAAACGGACCGCGTCGTCGCACAGGGCGCGAAGCGAGGTGGCGGTGACAATGGTCCGCAGGCCAGCCTCGACCTGTTCGGTCAGATCCGCCGCCGGGGCCATCGCCGGCTCGAACTCCAGGACCAGGCAGCCGCCATCGACCCGGTGGATCAGCCCATCGACGGCGCCACGGCGGCCGACGCGGCATTGAATGGAGGCGGGAATGTCCGTCAGATCCGCGCGGTTGACCTCGGCAAGGCGTTCGGCGAGGTCGCCGGGCAGGGCGGACAGCGGCATGCCGACGGGGTCATCGTCAAGGCCGAGAAACGGGCGCGCGTTGTCTGCCGCCTGGACGACGCGCCCCTCCGTTTCGTCGGCGACCAACAGGGTTCCATGCGGTTGGGTCGACCCGGCGAGATGGATCTGTTCGCGTTCGCAGTTCGAGAGATCGGCCTGTCCGAAGGCCGGTCCGGCGGCGGAGCGAGTGTCTTGGTCGAGCGAAATTAGGTCAGTCTTCCGTGCGTTCCGCTTGCGAGGCTCCGTAAAGACCATATCGGTCCAGTTTCGTGTAAAGATTCTGGCGGCTCAAGCCCAACAATTCGGCGGCCGCGGTTCGATTGCCGCCGGTGCGTCCCAACGCCTCTTCTATATAGAACCGCTCCACCAGTCCGACTACATCTTTCACCAACTCTCGCAGCGTTGCAATGCCGAGTTGGCTATGCAGCCCGGAGAGAACGGTGTTGACAGGCTCCGCCCTCGCCGACGGAGGCAGTCGCCGGCTGATGTCGCGCACTGTCACGGCGATCTGCTCGCAGGTCGCCTGGCCGTCGCCGGCGGCGGAAATCTCCACTTCCGTTTCGGTGCCATACTCGCCGGCGAGCATCGTTTCGAACCGTTTCGCCGACCCGTGCTTGCGGACATTGGCGAGCAGGACCTCGGCATCGGCGCCGGGTTTGTTGAGCCAGCGGCCGATGTTTTCGCCGACGGCGCCGCCGGCGGTGCCCACCTGAACGAGATCGAGGAAGCCGGTGTTGCACTGAAGCACCACGCCCGACGCATCGACGATCACGAAGGGGTCCGGCATGCGTTCGATCAAGCCGCCGACCGAAACCGCCGGCCGAGGTGCCTCGATCGGCGCCGGCGCGGGCTCGGCCGGTGATAGCCGCAACAGGAATGTCGCCGCCGGGCCCGCCGACATCACCGAGGCGCGCAGCAGCCAGGGTTTGCGTTCGGGTCCAAGATGGGCGAGGAAGCGGGGCGTGCGTTCGTGGGCGCGCGCCTGTTCGAGGTTGGCCCGAACGGCTTCGCGTTCCTCGGCGGCGACCTGGGACAATAACGGCTGGCCGACGACCGACGCCGGATCGGCGGTCGGCATCGTCAACGCCGCCAAGGCCACGGGGTTTGCCTCGATGACGCGGAAACCGGGATCGCGCACCAGGAGCACCGCCTCGCTGGTATCGGCGAGCACCGGCTGATGTCGCGGTTCGACCTGGTGCAGCTTCCAGTAATCGCGCTCCATCGCCTGTTGCGAGGCGATCAGGCGCGCCTGCAGGTCGGCGACCGCGCGCAGGCTCTTACCCACGGCGATGAGACCGGTGTCGCCGCCGAGGCGCACGGTCGTGTACTCGACAAGGAATTCGCGGCCGTCGGGGAGCCGCTGCGGCACCTCGTTGAAGATCGACACCCGGTTGGCGCAGGCGTCGGCGACCATCCGCCGGACCTTGTCGATACCGCCCTCGGTGACGGTTTCCGTCCACGGGCGACCGATCCAGGCGTCGACGCTCGCCCCGTCGATATCGCCGGAGAGCTTCGCCTCACGAATAACCCCCTCGAGATCGAGCACAAGGGTGATATCGGGCTGGGCGACATTCGCGGATCTCATCATGATTGCGCTTTCACGGCCCGAAGGTCCGTTCCATAAAATTCCGTAATTAGGATACCACCTTTTAAAATCTGTCTAAAGGTTTTCAAATCAACCCACCCGAATGTGTCTTGCCAGGCAGCATCTTTTCTTATCGGAATGAACCAAGGATAACGCCAAGGATTTTCTTGCGTGGTGCCTCGGTAATGAAATATTCATCTCGAATAATACCTTAATTATAGACTGAAAAGAATGCCGGCATTTTTCTATTTGATGTCGGAAAGTTGATTAGTATGTCATGCTTTTCCCGCCTCCCGGCAACCGGGACGACGTCGGCTTGGGGGTGAAACGGAGCGTCCGGCTCAGTCATGGCGGCGCCTTTTGTCTTCGAGTGAGTCCTGCAGCGCGCTCCGCGTCACCTCGTAGAGGTCGCGCACGGAAACGATGCCCACCAAGCGGTCGCCGTCGACGACAGGCAGGTGGCGGTAACCGCGCAACCGCATCAGGTCGAGGGCGTTGTACGCCGTGTCGTGCGGCGCCAGGGTATCCGGATTTTGGGTCATGATGTCGCCCAGCAGCGTTTTCGCCGGATCGCGGGCGTCGGCGACGACTCGTCGCGTGATGTCGCGTTCGGTCACGATCCCGGTCAGACGGCCCCGGTCGTCGACAATGACAATCGCGCCGATGTTGAAATATTGCATCCGCCGCGCCGCCTCGTCGACGCGGCCGTCGGGGCGCATGGCGCAAACCCGGCGTTCGCGCACCACATCGGGAATGATCCGCGGATTGGTCGGCATGGTGCTGCATCTTTCCGCAGTAAGGGCCGCATCGGCACCCCCGTTTCAACCGGACATCAGACCCTTTCTGGGGCATTCGCCCTGGCGGCGGCGCCGCCACCGGACTGACGTCCCAAATTCCGTCGCCGCGACGGCCCGCGCGTCGGCGGCGGGGCTTTCTCAATCGCGCCAGTGAAGCTCGAACACGCAGGCGTTGTCGCCGGCCGCTTCACAGGCGATCTCCCGCACCTCGGTCCGGGAATGGACAAGCACGCGATACAAACGCTCGAATGTGCCGGCGAGATAGTCGCAGCGGGGCGCCTCGGCGGTCATGTCGCGGCAGAACGGACATCCCTGGATGCGAACCCGCGGCCGCTTGCCGTTCCGCGTGTCGAAGGCGCCGCTGCCGGCGAAGGTCCAGGCATTCTTGGCGACGGCGGCCAGCAACACCCGGCTGCCGATGGCCGGCGGCAGCCGCCGCAGCAGCCGCTGGACGGCGGCGGGGATGCGGTTGGCCAGCAGATAGTCGGCGGTCTTGGCGCCGGCGGACCGGCAGACCCGGGCGCCCGCCTCGGCGCCGAGGCTTTCCATCACGGCGGCATGCAGCGCCGAGACTTCGCGTTCGTCGACCATCTCGCTCGGCGCGCGGTCGAGATAGCCGGCCAGCCCGGCGGCGGCGAAGACCCGCTCGGTGGTGCCGACACCGGCCGCGTCGTGCAGGGCCTCGGCCATGCGGATGATGGCGTTGGGGCCGATCTGTCCGGACACGCGGCCGGACGCCGACGCGCTGTCGGCGTCGGCCGGCGGGGCGGCGGCCGCCAACGATGCCGGTCCGTCCGCCGTCATTGCCGCTACTCGGCCGCCACCGTTGACGCGCTCTTCTTCGGCGTCTCGAGGTCCTCGAGTTGCTGATCGCCGCCGCCGCAGGCCTTCACGGCGGCGCTTTCGCCCTTCGCCTTGCGGGACTTGTCGGCCGCCGCGTGCCAGTCATCCATCTGCGCTTGCGCGATGGTGCGCGACTCGTCGAAGTGGAAGTCGACCTTCTTGCGCGACTGCGGACCCCAGTAGTTGACCTTGCCAAGGTCGTAGAACTTACGCTGGAAGCCAGCCTTGAGGAACGCCTTCAGACAGCCCAACAGATAGCGGCGCCGGAAACCGGTCCCCGCCCAGGGATAGGAGAACAGCGCCTTCTTCATGTAAAAGCGGCGATAATTGTGCATCGTCCGGTCGAGCAGTTCGCCGCGGTCCATCGCCTCCGGTTTGATGATCGGCGTGACGAAATTGTACTTCTCGAAGTCGAAGATCTCCACCTTGTCGCCAAGGTCTTGGAACAGGTTGGAAAACGGCCAGGGCGTGTACATCGCCCAATTCACCATGTCCGGCTTCCATTCCTTCGCCATCTGGTAGGTTTCCTCGAGCGTCTCCTTCGTCTCGTTCTCGAGGCCGACGATGAACTGCGCCTCGACGACGATGTTGGCCTCGCGCAGGAGGCGGATCGCCTTGGCGTTGTGGGCAACCGTGGTTTCCTTGTTGAAGCGGTTGAGCTTCAGCTGCGCCGCCGCCTCGGTGCCCAAGGAAACGTGGACGAGACCGGCGCGATGGTACAATTCCAGGTACTCCTCGTCGCGCAGGACGTCGGTGACCCGGGTGTTGATGCCCCATTTCACCTTCTTCGGCAGGTCGCGGGCGATCAGTTCCTCGCAGAATTCGATGAATTTCTTGCGATGGATGGTCGGTTCCTCGTCGGCGAGGATGAAGAACCCGACCTGATGATCGCGCACCAGCGCCTCGATCTCGTCGACCACCTTCTTCGGATCGCGCACCCGGTAGTCCCGCCAGAACTTCCACTGCGAGCAGAACGAGCAGGTGAACGGGCAGCCGCGCGCCATGTTGGGGATGGCGACCCGGGTATTCAGCGGGATGTACGTGTACTTATGCCACTCGAGCAGGCTCCAGTCCGGCACGATGGCGTCGATGTCCTTCACCGTCGGCGCCGCCTCGGTGGCGACGAGATTATTCCCGTCGCGGAAGGCAAGGCCGCGGATGTCGTGCTTTTCCGCCGGCCAGCGGCCCTCGCTGACCGCGCGGACGAACTCGACGAGGATTTCCTCGCCCTCGCCGCGGATGATGGCATCGATCCACGGCGCCTCGCTCAATACCTGCTTGTACATGAAGGTGGCATGGACGCCGCCGAGGATCGTCACCACGTTGGGATCGACTTCCTTGGCGATCTCCAGCGCGCGCTCCGCCTTGTAGATCGACGGTGTGATCGACGTGGCGCCGACAATGTCCGGCTTGTCGGCGATCAGCTTCTCGCGCAGTTGCTCGTCCGTCAGGTCATTGGTCATCGCGTCGATGAAGCCGACGTTGGTGAAACCGGCCGTCTTCAGCGCACCGGCGAGGTAGGCCACCCAGGCCGGGGGCCAGTTGCCGGCGATCTCCGCCCCACCGGAATGGTAGTTCGGATGGACCAGCATGATCCTGAGGTTCTTCGCGGGCGCATGGTCGTCGAGGTTGCGAACGTAGTTCATGGTTTTTGTCCGTGGGGCTAGAGGCAGTTGTGGATGCTTCAAGCGGCGCGCCGCAGGCTCAAGGCCGACCATACCGTCGACAGGGAGTCGACGAAATGATCAATCTCGGCGTCGGTGTGCAGCGGCGACGGGGTGATCCGCAGCCGTTCGGTGCCGCGCGGCACCGTCGGATAATTGATCGGCTGGACGTAGATGTTGTAGTCGTCCAACAGGATATCCGTCATCCGCTTGCACAGGATCGGATCCCCGACGATCACCGGCACGATGTGGCTCGGGTTGTCATAGTGCGGCACGCCGACGGCGTCGAGGCGGGCGCGCAGCGTGCGGACCCGTTCCTGCTGCGTTTCGCGTTCCACCGACGAGGCCTTCAGGTGGCGGATGCTGGCGCAAGCGCCGGCGGCGACGGATGGCGGCAGGGCGGTCGTGAAGATGAAGCCGGACGCGAAGCTGCGGATGAAGTCGCACACCGCCGTCGTGCCGGCGATGTAGCCGCCGAGCACGCCGAACGCCTTGGCCAGCGTCCCTTCGATCACCGTCAGACGATGGGCGACGCCGTCGCGTTCGGAAATGCCGCCGCCGCGCGCGCCATAGAGGCCGACGGCGTGCACCTCGTCGAGGTAGGTCATGGCGCCGTGCCGGTCGGCGACGTCGCAGATCTCGGCGATGGGGGCGATGTCGCCGTCCATCGAATAGACGGATTCGAAGGCGACCAGCTTCGGCCGCGCCGGGTCGATGCGGGCGAGCTTGCGGTCGAGATCCTCCGGATCGCTGTGGCGGAAGACCATCTTATCGGCACGCGAATGGCGGATGCCTTCGATCATCGAGGCGTGGTTGAGGGCGTCGGAGAGGACGACGCAGCCGGGCAACTTGGCGGCCAGGGTCGACAGCGCCGCCATGTTGGAAACGTAGCCGGAGGTAAAAACGAGCGCCGCCTCGGCGCCGTGCAGGTCAGCGAGTTCGCGCTCCAGCAGCACCAGGTTATGGTTGGTGCCGGAAATGTTGCGGGTGCCGCCGGCGCCGGCGCCGCAGGTGTCCAATGCCGCGTGCATCGCCGCGATGACATCCGGGTGCTGGCCCATGCCGAGATAATCGTTGGAACACCAAACCGAGACCTCCGCCTGCCCGTTTTGACGGAAATGCGTCGCCTTCGGAAACTGTCCGGCGTGTCGTTCGAGGTCGGCGAAGACGCGGTAATTGCCTTGGCTGCGAAGCGCGGCGAGCTCTTGTTCGAAGAATCCTTGATAGTCCATGGTTGGCTACCTCCCGCTGGTGGTTATTGCCGGTCGAGGTGATGGTGAACCGCACGACGGAACGCGGTCGAACCCGTCGAACGGCTGGTGGGAAAAACGCAAGGTCTCGTCCGGGGCCGGCGGGGCGCAGGCGTCCGCCGCGGCCGGGCGGTCGTCCCCAGGGGCCGCCGCCTGCTCCGACGGCACCGCCCAACGCCACAGCGCCGCGTCCCGCAATGGCAGGATCATGAAGCCGTGCTCTAGGATGGCGAGCAGCATCAGGCTGCCCAGCAAAAGCGAGGCGGCGACGTCCACCGGTCCGCCGGACGGCAGGATGGCGCCGTCGAGGACGTGCGCCGCGATGACGCAGGCGACCGCCATCGACGCGGGGAAGAACAGATTGATCGGCTGCCGGACGATGAAACTCTCCAAATAGCGGAGGTGATCGGGAAAGAAGTGCAGGTTGATGTTCGGCACGCCGAAGAAGATGTTCAGCTTGGCGCTCCAGCGCATCAGCCAGAGGATGACGAAGGCCCACATACCGACCCTGTTCGGCGCGTCCCAGGTCAACGTGATGAGCGCCGCCGCGAAGGCGATGATGCAGAGCTCGTGGTACAGGCTGGTCTGGATTGCCAGCCAGAACCGCCGCCAGGCGCCGACCGCCGGCGGACAGGCGCGCGGCCGCGGCCCGGTGATCAGGCCCATGAAGTAGGCCGTCTCGTTCCAGCCCCAGATCAGCACACCGCACAGGAAGGCGAGGTAAACGTTGAGTAGGCTGGCCTCGGCGCTGCTCCATGCCAGCCCGAAGAGGGCGCCCGCCAGGACCACGCTGGCGGCGAGCATGCTCCAGCGATAGGTGGCGCGTTTCCGGTTGACGACGATCAACACGACGCCCGTGCTGAGCCACCACAGGCCCAATGTGAAAATCACCGGCAGAACGTATTGCGTCATCGTCACCTCAGTCATCATGGCGGCCGGCGGCGATCACCAGGCCGGTGTCAATCGAACGTCCGCCGGCGCGGTGTTGCGCGGTGCCGGAAGGGCGAATATGCGGGCGAACACGGCGCCGGTAGCGACGTTAAGGCCGGCGACCTTGAGCGCGCCGACCATACCGCCGCGCGCCTGCGCCGCCGTCTTGGCTTCGGAGATGCGCCGCATCCTCTCGAGGCCGGCGCGAAACTTCGGATGGTCGATGTCCAGCGTCAGCGGGAACACCTGGCGCATGATCTCGGTGGTGATGCGAAACACCCGGTAATCGTAGTCGGTCGGGTCGAGACCGAGCGCCGCGTGCAGTTCCGGCCGGGCATGGTCGCGCACATACATCGTCGCAAAGACGGCGAGGACGAAGAAGCGGATCCACAGCTTGTTGACGCCGGTGAGCAGGCGCGGGTCGGCGCGCATCAGAAGCGCGAACGCCTCGCCGTGGCGGAACTCGTCGTTGCACCACTCCTTGAACCAGCGAAAGATCGGGTGGAAGCGGTATTCCGGGTGCCGTTCGAGGTGGCGGTGAATGGTGATGTACCGCGCGTAGCCGATCTTTTCCGAAAGATACGTCGCATAGAAAATGAACTTCGGGCTGAAATAGGTGTAGGCCTTCTGCCGCTTCAGCAGGCTCAGGTCGACCCCCATGCCGAGCCGCTTCAGGGACTCGTTGATGAAGCCGGCGTGGCGCGCCTCGTCGCGGCTCATGTAGCCGAACAGCGCGCGGACGTCCGGGTTGCTGGCGCGCTTCTTGATCTCGGCGTAGAGCACGCAGCCGGAGAATTCGGCGGTGATCGAACTGATCAGGAAGTCGAGGAACTCGCGGCGCAGCGGGGCCGGCAGCTCCTTGGTCTCGGCGTCGAAGTCCTCGCCCGGTTGGAAGTGGCCTCGGTTGCGGTCGGCGCGGAACTCCTCGATCAGGGCGTCCCACTCGCCGCGGATGGCGCCGACGTCGAGCCGGTCCATCGCCGCGTAGTCGGTGTGGTAGAACCGCGGGCTGATCAGCGTGTCCTGCTTCGCTTGATCGGTGGCCGTCTCCACCTTCGTGGCGCGGGCGCTAGCCGTCATCGCCGGTTTCTCCCTGTTGCCGGCGCCGGGTATCCTGGATCGCGGCGTGATGGGTCGCCGCCGTACCCGTGGCGCTCCTGTCATTGCTTTCGAGAAGTTGCGCGAAGGCGGCGACGTTGGTCTTGCCGAATGCCTTCAGATCGATCATGCGTCCCGTCGACACGTCGGTCAGCGTCAGGCGGCCGTCGGACCAGTACGTCAGTTCGAACGGCGGTTGCGGGCCGACATCGTTCGCCGCCCGTTCGCGGGCGAGGCCGCGCAGAACGCCGCGCACGAACCCGTTGCTGCCGGGTTCGAGGACCTTGATCAGGCTTTCGTCCGCCGCGTCGTAGACGACCACCGCGCCGTCCGCCCGATCGACGAAGTGGAGGCCGCGGCTTTGCAGCACCGCGCCCGTCGGTTCGGACGAGGGCTCGTATCCGGTCAATCGCAGCGTCCCGACGGTCAGCAGGATCAGGGTCAGCAAAATCCCGGTGGCGATGAGAACGCCGCGTGGGAATGGGCGGTTGGCGTGCGGATCACTCATCGACGGCGGCTCCTAACGGTTCCCCGCGGCGAATGCCGGCTCGGGTTGGGGGGCGGATGGCCGGGGGTGCGATCGCCGCATCGCCGCCGCGACGGCGTCCGGCGTGCCGTCGGCCGCGTCGCCGGTCGATTGGGTGAGTTCGCGCGCCAATCGCGCGGCCACCAACTCGACATCGGGTACCGACCGGAACGACGGTTGCGCGGGCGCGAAGCGCCAGGGGCGGGCGTGCGGCCACATCAGCAGGTAGGCGACGCGCTGCGAGCCCTTCAGGGTAAGCGCGATGTCGCCGACGCCTTGATCCCTGACCTTGATCTCCGCCGACTTGATCAGCGTGAAGGGGATGTTGATGGTCATCGGCAGGGCGACGCCGAAACGGAAGATCACCCGGCGATTGGTGATCGTGTAGACGGTCGTCCGCGCGTTGGCCCAGGCCAGCAGGGCCAAGATG
>CAYWRP010000056.1:0-18925 GCA_964460955.1 uncultured Rhodospirillaceae bacterium
GTATTTTGCGTCCGGGTGTCGTGTTGGGCGATGGCACTTCACCGTTCCATTCCGGCATTGGTTACTACAATAATCAACAGCATTGTCTTGGTTGGAACTGGGGGCATAACCCTCTGCCGCTTGTGCTCGTGGAGGACGTTGCATCGGCCATTGTGTCGGCTCTTGACGGTGGTGAACAACTTGACGGGCGGTGTCTTAATCTAGTTGGTGATGTCCGTTTTTCCGCATCAGAGTATACGAAAATACTAGCAAAGAAAACCAGTCGCCCTCTCCGATATCATGGGCAGAGTACAAAATTAATTTTTCTTGAGGAGAGCTTAAAATGGTTGGTGAAGCGCATTGGTGGCAGAGATCCGATTCGAGTGACATATTATGACTTGATATCACGCAGCTTGGTGGCAAGTTTCGACTGCGCAGATACAAAACAGGAACTCTCTTGGAGTCCTGTTAAAAATCAGGAAGATTTTATTCGGAAGGCATTTGGTAATTAAATATATTAACTGGTCTTGAAAAGCATTGCGCAGGCTAACGATTCTCCAGGTATTTTCAACTTTTAAAGTCGGTGGGCCGCAAGTGCGATTTTGTGACTTGGTAAACGCGCTGTCGGGGATCTTCAAGCATCACGTGATTGCGATGGATGGCTGTTACGATTGCGCCGACCGGATCAAATCCGACGTTCAAGTCACGTTCGGGCCCACGCCCGAGAAGCGGCCGTTTACAGGGCGTCTGCTTCAATACCGCCGGTTCCTGAACGCGTGTCGACCGGCCATTCTCGTGACCTACAATTGGGGCGCCATCGAATGGGCGCTGGCGAACATTGTGCCCCTTTGTCCGCATGTGCATTTGGAAGATGGGTTTGGACCCGAGGAAGCCGACCGGCAGCTCGTTCGACGGGTCTGGTTCAGGCGCCTCGTCCTCACTCCCCATTCGACGGTTGTCGTGCCGTCGCGGACGCTTTTCGAGATGGCGCGAAGCACCTGGCGGATACCGGCGCGCCGTGTTCGCTACATTCCCAACGGCGTGGATACCGACCGCTTCCAGCCGCACCATCCGCCGGTATTGCATCAGCGGCTTGGCCTGTCGCCGGCAACGTCGATCATCGGGACGGTGACGCGGCTCGGCCCGGAGAAAAACCTCTTTCGGCTCGTCGACGCCTTCGCCTTGGTGGCCGAATCGCACGATAGTCACCTCGTCATCGTCGGCGACGGCGCGGAGCGGATGGCCCTTGAATCCCACGTGCGAGCGAAGGGGTTGGAGAAAAAGGTCTCATTTCTGGGTCACCAGGATGCCCCCGAACGCCTTCTTACCAGCTTCGTTATTTACGCGATATCGTCCGATACCGAACAGATGCCCTATGGCGACCTGGAAGCGATGGCGGCCGGACTGCCCGTTGCCGGCGTCGATGTCGGCGACACCAAGGAGATCGTCAGCGAAGAGAACCGACCCTACATCGTCGAGAAGGATGCCCGGACCCTCGCCGGCTCGATGTCGCGGCTTGTCGCGGATTCGGCGTTGGCGCATCGCATCGGATCGAGCAATCGCCGCAAAGTCGAAGCGACTTACTCGATGGACCGCATGATCGCCGATTACCAAGCCCTGTTTCAAGCCTGTCTGGCGCCGCGTCCAAGCCCAGCGCGTGAGCAATGAAATGCGCCGAACGGGACGGTGTTCGCCCGCCCGGCTGATCGCGACCGGCGGTTTTCAGAGGCCGAACGGAACAATGAAGCCAATGGTGAAGACATTCTCGGTGTAGTCATCGTCGGCATCGCTGGCATCGTTCTGCTGGAATCCATAGCGGGCAAAGCCGCGAATATCGCCATGGAGTGTCCGGTTTAACTGGATATTGACTCCATACCGATAAAAATCTCCGGAACCATCGTCGCCGCCGCCCCCGTCGTCATCCGAACCATCGTCATCACCGGTGGAGAAAAATCCGTTCACGCTAAAATCGGTGCGCGGATTGAGCTGTCTCGCCCATTGCGCGTTGGCGCCCCACACGGTCGAGTTGTCTTCGTCCGACGCATCGGAATCGTCATCGCTGAGCGTTTCTTGGTTGTTGACGAAACCAGCCACAGACATCGTATTGCGTCCAAAGGCATGGGCGAGCGTAAGGCGGCCCGTTCGTGTCCGGGAGATGTCATCGTCTATCGACACGCTCCCGGGCCTCGGGACGAAGGCAAGGCCTGTCACGCGGTCGACGAATTGGCCGCTCAAAGGGTCGACGGTTTGCCGTTGTCCGACGCGGAGCAGGCTTTCCTGGCCGGTCTCGACGCGCTCTTGGAACGTGCCGACCAGCCTGGTGCGGGCACCCAGATCGTAGCGGACAAGCGCTTCCGCCGCATTGTTTTCCAGGCGTCGTCCATACTCGGCCCGGACGCTCAAGCTCGGATTTGGGTCCCATCGGAATCCCCCCAACGCGGTGGGACCGCTAAGGTTTTCGTCGCCATCATCGAGGAGCTCGTAACCGAACTGGCCGATCAGCCCAAAATGAGGGGTTACGACATATTCCGGACTGAGCGATACCTGCGCGGAGTCGACGTCGTTGGCGTCGAAACGGGTTTGCCTGGCGGCGCCGACGCGAAACAGCCACGGGATCCTGGTGAAATCGCGGCCGCTGGCGACCCCCACCGCGACGCCATTTATGATACCGTTGGATAGATCGTTGTTTCCGTCGTCGTCGCCACCGCCGTCGCTATCGCTATCGTCATCGCTGGTAAGCGTCGCGCCGAACAAATAGCGGGTTTCGACGTTGGCGAACGAGCCCAGCCGATTGAGGAGATAGGGACTGACCGAGTACGTCTGAACCGTTGTCAGATTCTCGTCGTTGGACGCGGCTTGCGACTCCCCCTGCCGCTCATCGAGAACCTGTTGCGAGACGGAGGCCTGCGCATCAACAAAGAAGAAGTCGCGGGAAAGCTCGGTGGTGGAAATGCCGTTCAACCGGGTCTGCGCCTCCGGCCCCTCGTTCGAAAGTGTCTGATAGGATCCGGTGACGGAAGCATCCAACGCCGCCGAGACGCGCGCGGTCTGGCCGCGAATACTGATGCTTGGTGTCACGCCGAAGATGAGCGCCGGGTCCTTCTCCCCGTCTGGGTCGAGACCCTCGTTGTCGGTAAACGTGGTGAAAAATTCGACCGCCCCAGAGGCCTGCCACTCGCCTGAGAAAAAGCCTTCCGGAATCATGACGGTGTCGCCAGGTTGCATCGCGACGTTGGCGGTCGGATCTCCTTCGCCAATCAGGTCGCCAAGGCGCACGGGAATCTCATCGACGCCATCAACGGTCCGGCGAACGATCACGGCCCGGTTGGGGGCCGCGAACGGCGATGCGCCGCCAACCTCGATGATCACGTCCAGCAACGTCATTCCGTCGCGGTAGGGAACGGCGGCGAGTTGTTCGGCCGACCCAACAATCCTCACCTGCCGTTGTGGGGGCCCGGTTCCCTGGATAACTTCGACCAAGACGCTGGGATTTTTGACATAGGATTGCAGGGATTGTTCGATCTCTCGCGCCAACTGCTCGGGGGTCTTGTTGGCGGCGACAATATCCTCGACCAGTGGGACCGTTATCCGCCCGTCGGGGCGCACGGCGCCGGTAATCGACAGGTCCGGTTCATCGCGGACGGTGATTTGGAGGACATCAAGAGGGCCAATCAGGTACGTACTGCCCGGAGTCTGGCTCGCGGCGACACCTTGGGTCGCGGCGACGGTGGTTGCCGCCAGTGAGGCCGGTCCCCCCCCTCGCGGCGCTTGTTTTATATAAAAGGAGTGATACGGCGTCAGGGCGGAGAAATTCTCCTTGTCGAATAAGGATGACGCGGCCGCATGCCGTTCGAGGAAGACCGTGCCAAGGGCAGTCACCAAGGCGCATGCGAGAACAGCAAGCTTTGCGTTTATGACAAAGGACAACTTTTTATACCCTTGACCGGGTCATCTCTCCGCCCCCAATATTAAATAGTAAAAAATGATTTCTACAGCACATTATTATGTGAATTTCAAAAATTGCCTCAACACTAATCGCTCCACCTTACATCGTGTTTCTGCAGAAGACGAAGCCATTTGTGTGAATCCAAGCAACATAAACCCGTTTGGGTTGGAAAGCATGAAGTGCCATTACATTTCTCTCTTTATCGAGAACCCGTACAGAATCTTTCAGGCATGACCCGCTTCAACGCCGAAAACAAGATACGGACAGAATTCCAGGGTCAAGATGGTCGAAAATCTATATCTTAAGCTGGTGCTCTTTAATCATTTGATACAAAGTCGGGCGGCTAATTTCCAGAATTTGCGCGGCCTTCGAAATATTTCCGTCCGCCAGGGCGATCGCGCGGGTGATTGCAATGCGATCAGCCTCGGCACGCACCGATTTCAATGCCGTCGTCCTTGGATTGTGAGAGGACAGCCCCAAGTCCGAGGCCGCCACTTGGGCTCCGTGTGTTGTTACCACTGCTTTCTTGACACGATTCTCGAGTTCGCGAACGTTTCCTGGCCATTCGTAACTAAGAATCGCGTCGAGGGCGTCGGTGGAAAAGCCGGTCAAATGCCGGTTTTCCTGGCTCGCGTAGTCACGCAAAAACTGGTTCGCGATCAGGATCGCGTCTTCGGGGCGCTCACGGAGTGGCGGAATGGTCACCGTCGCTTCCGCCAACCTGTAGTACAATTCCTGGCGAAAGTGACCCGCCGTTACGGCCCCTTCGACATCCTTGTTCGTTGCCGAGACGACACGCACGTCGACGGCGATTTCTTCGCGTCCACCGATGCGTTCGATGACACGTTCCTGGAGAAACCGAAATAGCTTTGCCTGAAGCGACAACGGCAAATCGCCGATCTCGTCCAGAAACAAGGTCCCCCGGTTCGCCACTTCGATCTTTCCAAGGGTTCTCTGGGAAGCGCCGGTAAAGGCTCCCTTCTCGTGTCCAAAAAGCTCGCTTTCGAGGAGATTGTCCGGGATCGCGGCGCAGTTGATGGCGACAAATGGCCGCGAAGACCGCTTGCTCAATTGATGAATGGCGCGGGCCAAGACTTCCTTGCCCGTCCCGCTTTCGCCACTCAAGAGGATGCTGACGTCCGACGGCGCCAGCATGCGAACCTCTTGGCAGAGTTCCAGCATGTTGGGATTGGTTGCCGTAAGCCCCGGTAGCGGCAATTGCCGTTCCCGCTCGTGCAAACGGCGGTTTTCGGATTCGAGTTCGAAAATATTCAGCGCGCGCTCGACGATGAGGCTAAGCGTCGGCATCTCGATTGGCTTATGATAATAATCGTAAGCGCCGTGAGCGATCGCCCGCACGGCAAAATCCCGTTCATTCTGCCCGGTCATGACAATCACCTTCGAATGGGGTGAAATCGACAGGATTTCCTTCAACGTGGAAAGACCCTCGGTCGGACCATGAGGGTCCGGAGGCAGGCCGAGATCCAGCAAAACGACAGGCGGGGTGTGGTTGCGAAAAACCTCCGAACCCGATTTTCGATCGTTCGCAAGCAGCACATCGAAATTATCGAAAGCCCAGCGAAGTTGCTGTCTGATGCCGTCATCATCGTCAATGATGAGCATTTTATGCTGGATCTTATCGCTCATGGAAGCACCCCCAATCGAAGCGTAACTAACTTTTTCGCGGTGAGTTTTCCCGCATCATATTGACAATAAGCACGGATTTATCTCAACGACGCGTTTTGGTAAAGCCATATAAAATATAGACTTCCGGCATCGGCGAAAAAATAAAAAGAACAATGCGACATTATTTCTGATTTTCCCGCGCTTTTCTCAAACAAGATTTCTCGGGGCCAATACATTCGGCCATTATCGTAGCAAGTCGATAGTATTCTTCGCCTCCACATCACCCGTCGCCGCCCTTCGTTGCAGCCATTGTTCGAGCTTCATGAGACGTTCGGCCCCGGATTCATCCCCCAGTTGCGTCGCCTTTCGGTACCACCGCGCCGCTTCCAGGGCGTTCGGCTGGATCCCAATGACGCCGGCTGTTGATAAGAACAGCGGATCATGGGTTTTGCCCATGAGGGTCGCGGCCTGACCGCTTCCGTGCCGCGCCGCCAACTTGAAGAACAGGCGGGCGGACGCTACATCGCCCAACTCTATCAACGCATCGCCGCGGGCGACAAGCGCGGCGGTGTCGATTGTCTCCACCGACATGACAGCCGTCGCGGTCGATTTCGGCTTAGTGCTGTTGGGTGGCGTCCGATCCTCGGTGCCCGTTGACGTTTCGCCGGGCGAGTCGGGCATTACCGTTAAACCATTCGCGGCGGGTTTGCCGGCGGCATCATCGGAAGTCACGGTTGGCTGCTTGGTCTCGCGTTCTTGCCGACCGGCGGCGGACTCGAACGAAGCAGGGGGCGAGCGCGGATCGTTCGAGAGCGGCGACTGTGTTGCGGGCGGCGAACGCGGCACGGCGGGTTGCGCCGCGCGGTCGCTGGCGTTGCCGCTGGACGTCGGAGAGCGAACGGATGGCGGACTATCCACCGCCGGTGCCGCCGTCGCGCCCGGCTCGGCGGATCCGGGGCGAGACTCCGCCGATTTCGCGGTCTCTGCGGGCGGCGTCGCCGGCTCGGCGAGGGTTGCTTGTTCCTCCATGACGGGTTCCGGCATTCCGGATTGCCGCGCCGGGCGACGAACCGCCGCCGATTGCTCGATTTCGGGGTCGCGGGCCTCACGCCCGGGCGCTGTCTCCTCGGCCAATTCGACAGGTGTTGCGGCGGCGATTTCGCGTTCCCCCTGGCCGCGTCCTTCCGGTGCGGCCGGCGCCGCCGCTGGCTGGCGGGTGGAGGCGGCTTCGGGAGGCGGGTTGCCGACAGGTCGCCGCAACTCCGCGATGTCAGGGCCGGCGAGCCCGGAGAATTCGAGGGCGGCGCCGATCCCACCGACGAGGAGCATCAATCCGACGGCTGTCGCGATGAGATGACGCGGGCGAAGCTGGCGCCGGATCGGCTGTTGGCTCACCGTGGCCGGAGACGATACGCTCGCGGCGCTACTGGCGGTTTCCATGGGCGGTCGGCGCATATTCGCCGTTGGGATGCCATCGGCCTTCGGTTCATTGAATTGAGGGCCGGCCGGCGTGTCGGCGGGATGAAGTTCCACCGCCTCATCGATGAGAATCGGCAAAATTGGGTAGCTGTATGTTTCTCTGGCGATGGCGATGGCGGCCTGGCTGAGATCGCGGATCCGCGCGGGATTGCCGCCGCAATAATAGACAAGGTGGTCGATGGCCTCGGGCGTGAAGAATGGCGGGTCATCGCCGCCAGCGCCGTCGAGGCAATGTTGGAGAAATCCGACCGCGTCTGTTGGCGAAAAGGGTTGCAGATGCAAAACCAAATCAGCGCCGTCTACCAACCGCCGGCAAGCCTTGCCGGAAGGCTCGGGATTCGAATGCCGTGTCGCCGCAGCGATCAGGGTAAAGGACGCATAAGCCTTTTCGAAGACACCGCGCCGTTCGAGGAGACGGCATACGGTATCGTCATGCAGGCAATCAGCATTATCCAAAAAGAGAACGAAAGCCGCCGCGTCTCTGGCTTCGGTTTTGGCATCGGCGGCGACACCACTGCCTTGGCTGATTATGGCCTCGATGGCCACGACCGTGGATGCCAGTTGCCCGTCCAGCATGGCGTGCAGAACACGCGCGTTGCCATTTTGGCGAGCACCGATCTGTGCAGCCACGTGAAAGAGTAAACGGCTCTTTCCGGCGCCAGGCGCGCCAAGCACGAGGACTGTCTTGCCGCCTTCCCAAACCGTCGATGTCAGGGACGCCAGCAACTCGCGGCGTGCCTGATCGAGATAAAGGTCTCCGACGTTGTGTCCGGGATCGATGAGATCTTCGTGAACTATGGAGGGACCCGACATGGCCTCGTTTGGACTAACCGGCTCTTGACTCGACCGCGCACGGAATTGCCGATCCTATCGGCTTTCCGGCTGGTTTCCCCCTGCCTCCGTTGGTCAAAGCCTGCTCTCCTCGAACCCGCAATTCCGTATCCTTGCCCTCGAATGCCCGAAGCGGTCGTCTGGTCTGATATGAGAAAGTAAATTCATTTCGTTCAAAACCGGGAATAGATTGAATGCTTCCAAAACGGAGCGCAAGATTTTCCGCATGATAGCCCATCGGTCTTTGTGGTCTTTCGATGCGTCGAGCACGCGGCAGGCTGAGCATAGGGTGCCTTTTTTCGCGGTTTTATTTTCGAGCGGGCGCTGTCATATCCATGGGATCGTAAAAGCGCGAAGATCCCTGACTGCATGGGCGACAGGGGATCCATGTGGCGACTGAACACGGCAACCCATCCGAGAAACGCGGTGAAATTAGCGGAAAACACGATTATCATCGATGCTATCGGATGGGCGCGGGTTTCGGTCTCGAGGACATCGAGGTGGCGGTAATCTCCGACAATGGCCTCGTCGGCGGCGGATCATTAACCGTGAAGGTCCACCGATGCGTTCGCGGTCGGTCGCTGTTGGATGGGGGCGCCGAACCCAATGCGCCGAAATCCAAGGTTGCCGCTGGCCAAGCCGGCGTCCAATAAGGAAAGCCTCGGTTGTTCTGGCCGCACCGCCTGATCATCGCGTTGCTCCTGATTGGCGTCGTCGCCTGTTCCGGCGGCGGGGAAACGCCTCGCGGCGCCGCCACCGGCCCCCTCATCAATTGCCACGACGAGGCGCGTCAGGTCGTCGCCAAAACGTTCGTCAACGACTGCAAGGGGCGGATTGTCAGCGATGATGTGGCCGACAGGATCCGGTCGGCCGGAACGCCGCAAACGAGGAAGCCGACAGCATATCGGATCGGCGCGCCGCTGGGTCGAATGGTCGCCAGTGGCACCGGCTTTTTCATCAATGCCGGAGGCGACATGGTCACCAGCGAACATGTCGTCGACGATTGCTCGCATATTTCCGTCTCGCCGGCGGCTGGCGGGAGCCAATTTGCCCGCCTCGTCGCGACGGACAAACCAACCGACCTTGCCCTGCTCAAGGTGCCGGTTCAGTCACCGCCCTTTGCCCAGTTGGCGCAAAACCTCGGTCCCGCCCTTGAGAAAGGGGTGATCGTTATCGGATATCCCAGCGGATCGACCCTCGGGGCGCGACCAAAGCCGTTCGGCGCCAGCCTTCTCGGCTACAAAAAAGCAACGCGCGGCCTCACGGTGATTGGCTTCCAAGGCAAGGTGCAACATGGCCAAAGCGGTGGCCCGTTGATCGACCCGAATGCCAACGTCATTGGTGTCGTCTTTGCCAAGCGGCAATCCGCCAAGGGGTCGCGGCAAAAGGAAATCGGCTTTGCCGTGCCCGTGGACGTCGTAGCTGCGTTTCTGCAGCGCAACGGATCGACATTTACCGTGAACGCCGCCGGCAGCGCTGGAGAAGTCGCCGATCCGCTGGTAACGGCGCGCCAATTCGTCGCAAGGGTCGGCTGCTGGCGATAGCCAGATCGCGCTTTCGCCGATCAACCAAGTTGGCGGGCAAAAAGAGGTCCGAAGGTATTTGCTATTCCCAGGGGCAGCCGCCGCCAAAGGGAAATGAACAGCCGGTATTTCGGATTAAGCGGGTTGACGTGGGGAACGTCCTTCCGGCGAAGCAGTTTATACTCGTAGTACAGCGGCTGCGGCGTGAACCCCCAATTCTTCTTGAAATCGAAGGAGCCCGTATTCCGCTTGCTCCGACCGTAGTCGAAGATTCGGATACCGCTCTCGCACCCCCGGCGCATGATATCCCAGTACATGAAATCGAACGCCGCGACTTCCCGCGCCCTCGGCGCCCCACCACCGTAGTAGGCAAGCACCGTTTCCTTGAAATAGAAATTCATCACCGTGCTGACCGGCGTCGCGCCCTCGAGGACGGTGACGATTTCACACCGGTCGCCGAAGACCTCCTTCAGGCTTGCGAAGTAGCGTTTCGAATGGACCGGCGTTCCATGGTTTCGCACGCTTTCCGAATAAAGCCGGAAAAAACGGTCGACGCTAGGATCGATCTCGGCCGTCAGGCCGGCCTTTAATCCCTTGCGCACCACCGCCCGCTGCTTGCGGGGTATGGCGAGCAGGTTTTTCTCCGGCTCGGGGTCGAGAACCTTGGCGAAGTTGACGTAGAGATCGGCGTTGCAGGCCCAGTCGTCATGGACCGGCGCCGCAAGCCGGTATTCGAGGTGGTCGACGCCAAGCTCCTCGGCGAGGCGGACCGCTTCCGCGTCGAGCGCCATGCGGGCCGAAACGGTGACCGCCGCCGGCCCGCCGATTACGCAAAAGGCATTGGAGACCAACGCATTGCCGAAGAATGGGCTGTTGATGTGGACAAGCGGCAGAACACCTCGCAGCTCGCCGTTTTCCTCGGCGAAGAGAAAGACGCAGCGATGCTTGTAGCTTCGCTCGACAACCTCTTTCCAGCCCGACAGATGGAAAAATGTCGCTTCCTCGCATGCCAGGACGAAGTCGTCCCAACGCCGCGCTTGCTCGGCGTCGGCGAGACGGTGCACCGTGATACTCACGGCACGGTCTCGGCGCTTCGCTGTGGCTGGACTGGGGAGATCACGCGATCGAGCCGGTCCCAGGCGAAGTCGGTCAACAGACGGTGTAGTTTGTTCGCCATCTTGCGAAGATTGGTGTAGTGGCGAAAACGGGTTCTCCAGGTCAGGTTCGCCATTCTCGGCTGCGCCGGGTCGATCTCCCAGGGATGAAAGTAGAAAACGGCACGGGCGCCATCGCGGCTGTTGAACCGGCGAATTCCCCATCGGGTGTACGCATAAGGGAACAGCCGAAAATAGCCGCCGCCGCCGCACGGCAGATTTTTCCCGCGCACGGAAGCGGTGGTGATGGGAATTTCCATGAACGGTTCGCCCGGCACGGGCGGGAAGGGGAACCGCGGCGCTTCCGGCGCCCCGTAGTGGTCGTGCCGGACCGGATAAACACTCGAACTGTACGCATGTCCGGCATCGATGAGCACGTCGTAGGCCCATGGCGTTTTGTCGCTTAGCGAAAAGCTCGGTGCGCGATAGCCGTTTACCGGCTGGCCAATCGCATCTTCGAGCAGCTTCTTGCTCCGCTCGATATCGGCACCGAATGCCGCGCGCGTCTGGTCGTGGATGCGACGGTGGTCATGGCCGTGACTGGCGATTTCGTGCCCCTGGGCGGCGATGCGTCGAACCAGTGCCGGGTGCCGTTCGGCGATCCAACCCAGAACGAAAAAGGTCGCCCGTGCCCCCCGCGCGTCGAAAAGGTCGAGTATGGCATCGATATTCCGGTCGACGCGACGCTCGCAGATCTCCCAGTTGGCCCGCGCGACGGCTGATTCAAATGCCGAGACCTGGAAATAGTCTTCCACGTCGACGGTCATCGCGTTGACCACCGGTTGCGACGATGGTTCGGAATGGGCCCCGCGCGGCGATTCCATTAGCGCCTCTTGCCCTTTTCGAGGGCTTCGAGCCGCCGCAGGATATCGGCGATCGCCGGAGGTTGGTTGGCGTCCCGCCCATTGGACGACCGATCCGTCCGGTCCGAATTCCGCGACCGGGACTCGCGGTTGGTTTCGGCCCGAGAGTCCAATCCAGCGGCGGGCGAGTTCTGACCTGGTGATCCCCCGTTATCAGACCAAGTTGATGAAGGGCCTTTCTGGCCGTTCGGTCCGTACGAGGAATGCGCGATCTCGTCGGTGCTTCCGCCGTGTGGCAAGCCGGACCGGGGGTCGCGAAAGGTTCCGACCGCCATCTCCTCGTCCAAATCGATCAGAACCTCGTCGACGTCGCTCGCCGTGAGTTCATGTTTTTCCTCGAGATACCCGAAGAGGAGCATGCGATCGCAAAGCAGGTTGATCTGGCGCGGGATGCCGCCGCTGCGTTGGAAAATCTTTCCGTAGGCGTCGGGGGTGAAACTCGGATCACCGTGCCATTCGACGCGGGCCAGCCGGTGTTCGATATACCGCTGTGTATCCTCCGCGTCGAGCGCGCGGAGATGAAAGGAGGCGATCATGCGCTGGCGCAATTGCTCGAAGCTGTCGCTCATCAGGTAGCGTCGGAATTCCGGCTGACCGACCAGGACGATTTGAACCACGGGCTGCGAGTTGGTCCCGAAATTGGAAAGCATCCGCAGTTCCTCCAGCGCCGAGGGGCGGAGGCTTTGCGACTCGTCGACAATGATGATGACGCGCTTTCCAGAGTGGTACGTTTGCAGAAAAAACTTTTCCAGCCGGCCAAGCAGCTCGGCCTTGCTGATCTGGTTGACGGAAATTCCCAATCCCGACGCGACAAGGCGTAGCAGGTCCTCGGCTTCGAGCTGGGTCGTATTGATCTTCGCCACCACCAGTTCCCGGTCCGCCACCGTCGCCAGCAACTGATCGATCAACGTCGTTTTGCCGGCGCCAATCTCCCCGGTGACGATCACGAACCCTTCGCCCTTGGACAGTCCATAGGAGAGATAGGCCATCGCCTTGCGGTGCTGCCGACTGTCGAAAAAGAATCGATGATCGGGCGTGAGTTGAAACGGAAGCGCCGTCAGTCGATAAAAGTCCGTATACATGACCAAAACCAGTTCTCGCCCTCTCGGGCGGGTTGCCTTTATCCACCACCGTCGCCGAGGTGGAGCCTACCACAATTTAGCCACGTTTGCTTATTCCCCCAACAGCCGAGATCGGTCCTTTGCCCCCCTGCGCGTCCCGATTGGCGAGTGATGTCGCGGATGATACCTCATCTGCTCTTTTTATCTAGTAAAGAAACATCCGGTATCCCAGCCGTCCAATGATTTCGTGCATTGCATAAGCGCTATTTTTCAGGTTTCGCGAGGTTGGGATGAAATGGCGTGCGCTGAATACCTCATTCGAGGAGAAATCGGTTGCCGCCGGGAGAACGCGAATCCCCGCTTGTTCAAAGGCTTCCTGGGCGCGGCGCATGTGGAATGCCGATGTAACCACGATCGCCGAACCGATCCCTTCGTCTTTCAGCCGTCGCGCCGAGTAAAGGGCGTTTTCGAAGGTGCTGGTCGACCGCTCCTCCGACCAGCGGACGGGCACGTTGAAGTCCTGTTCCAATGACTGCTTCATCAAAGCCGCCACCGGGATTTCCTCATCCGGGCCGCGGCCGCCCGAGACGAGGACCGGCAGGCCGGTTTGCCGCGCCACCCGCGCCGCGTACCGCAGGCGCTCCAGGGTCAACCGGTCGACGGTATCGCCGCCGTATTCCGGCGCCGCCCGATTGCGCCCGGCGCTCAGCACGACGACGGCGCCCGGTTTTTGCTCTTCGAGGCGCTCTCGCGAAAGCGGTGTGTGCCGAACCTCGGCCAAAACCAGCAATGATGAGCCGACCGCCGAGGTCGACAGGGCATAGAGAAGGAGCAGGCCAACGCCGACGACGCCAAGCCCCAATCGGGGGCGCCGCAGGCCCAGCCCGAGGCCGACGAGGCCAATCACCAGAACGAGCAGCACCGGCTCGGCAATCAGTTCCCGCATGGTTGCGCTGCCTCGTTTTTTGCTGGGCGGCTGTCGGAAATACGCCCTGATCGAGTGGCATTTCCGGGATACTCACTGAATGTCATGGTTCCGGCAAGCTGGCCTGCCCGAAACCAGCCCAATCAGCCAGCGCGGCGTCGCTTTCGCGCCACGGGCGCCGGTCAGGCCCGTTGAGGGTGGTCGCGGTCGTGGTGGCGGGCGATGGCGGTGTCGATCAGGGTGTCGAACCGCTGCATCGCCTTGTCCCAGGTATAGAGGGCTTCGACTTGTGCCCGGCCCGCCGTGGCCAGCCGGCCTCGTTCCTCGGCATCGCCCATGAGGCGGAGGATTGCTTCGGCGACGGTGTCCGGATCGTCGGCGACCACGAGGTGGTCGCCGGGTTGTCCGTCAACCCCCGCCGCGGCACGCGCCGAGGCGACCACCGGCACGCCGAGCGCCCAGGATTCGAGGATCTTGTTCTGGGTGCCTCTGGCGATCTTGAGCGGTGCTACGGAAACCGCCGCGTCGCGGACAAAGGGCCGCACGTCCGCCACCGTGCCGGTTACCGTCACCCCTGGCATCCGCGCCAGGGCACGCACCGCCGGCGAGGGGTCGGCGCCAACGATGCTCAGTGCCGCCGCCGGCCGGCGGGCGCGAATCCGCGGCAGGACGTCGCGGCAAAAGGTCACCATTGCCTCTTCGTTCGGGAAGTAGTCCATCCGGCCGACGAAGACGAGGCGGTTCGGGTCATACGCGCCGCCGTCGGGCCGGAAATAGTCGAGATCGACGCCGTTGGGGAACCACCCCGCCGCGCCTGCCGCGCCGAAGCCGCGAAGCGTCTCCAGTTCGCCGGCGGTGATGCAGCTGCAGCAGTCGAATTTGCTGGCAAGTTCGGTTTCCGCCGCCTGCAGCTTGCGCCCCTCCAGGCGATAGCCCGACGACTTGGGAAACCGATGATGCGTCGCGTACATCAGCCATTTCTGGGAGTCCATGTCGGCAAAGTCGAGCAGCTTGGGAACGCCGCCGACATCCTCGACGTACTGGGCGACGGACGAGCAATGGACGACGATCAGGTCGAAAGCATCGCCGGCCAAGGCGGTTCGAATCCGGGCGGCGAGCGCTGGCGAATAGAAATAGCCCATCGACGAGGGCGTTGGCGTCGGCAATCGGGCGATCATCCGCGACAGCGCCGCCGGCGCCGAAATCCTGGCCGTCAACACCCGCTGGCAATGCTCGGCCAGGGCAGGGACCGCTTGTGCCTCCGCCGCCGACCGGGTTGGCGCGGCCACGGTCACCGTGTGGTGCCGAGCCAGATGGCGGATCATGTGAAATGCCCTTACCCGCGACCCGTCCCGCGGCGGATAAGGAAAGCGGTGACAAACGAACAGCACGTTCATGCGCCATGGAATCCAAATCAAGAAGCCAATTTACGACGATTCGCGGATAACCAACTCGGCGGCGCGCCGGTTCACGGCGTTTTCGAACAGGGCGGTCAGTCGACGCGCGTTCCCGTCCCAGGTCAGGTCGCGTTCCTCGATCAGGCGCCGCCCGGCGGCGCCGATCTTCTCGCGCAGCTGTTGATCCCGGCTGAGCCGCAGCGCCTGGGCCGCGAAAGCCTGTTGGTCTTCCGGCGCGAAAAGAAGCGCCGTCTCCTCGTCGACGAGGATCTCTTCGATGTTGGGGGTTTTCGGCGCGACGACCGGCTTGCCGAGGGCAAGGTATTCAAACAGCTTGAGCGGGGAGGCGTAGGGGGTGACCGCCGGCTGCAGGGCAATGTCGAAGGCGGCGGTATGGGGTCTGACCTCGTCGCGGCCGACGAAGCCGACAAAATGGACCTGATCGAGCACGCCGCGGGATCGGGCGTGCGACTCCAGGATCGGACGCCCCGGGCCATCGCCGATCAGCAGCAGACACAAGGGCATGCCGCGATTGTCGGCCAACAGATCGACGACCATGCCCAGGCCGTGCCATTCCCGGATGAATCCGGAAAATCCGAGGATGATTTTGCCATGCAGCCCGAAACGGTCTTTCACCCCTTGTACCTCGGCCTGATCGTCGGCATGGCGCGGAAAGCGATCGCGGTTGATGCCGTTCGGCACGACGACAAGCCGCTCCTCCGGCACCCCCGCCGCCTCGATGCCGCGAGCCAGAACACGGGTCACCGGAAGAACGTAATCGGCGCCTTTCCAGGTTGCCCTTTCGGTCCATCGGGCCAGGCGTGCGAGGGCCAGGCCATTGTACCGCCGCCGCTCCTCGAACAACGGCGCGTTGACCTCCAAGAACATCGGGATGCCGGTCAGACGCTTGAGCCAGACGCCGGCGAGGGTAAACAAGTTGTATCGCTCATAGAGCACATCGGGACGATGCTGGTCGTGGGCCCGCTTCAACCGCCTCAGGGCGACGAACGAGTAAAGGAATTCAAGGAGTTCATAGGCGAATTTGGGAAGGGTTGATTTGAGGCGGGCAACCAGGCGGCTTTCACCGCCAATCGCGTCTTCATCGACGAGGTTCGGTCCGGCGACAATGACCTCATGCCCGAGTCGCCGGAAGGCCTCGATGAGCTCTTCCATGTGCACGGCCTGGCCATCGCGCGACGCGATCCGATGATGGAACAAGATTTTCATTCGATCCTCAAGCCGGCCTGCTTCCGAAATGGATTGGTTCCCGCCCTTCGTCGATCGGGATCGGGTGGGGGCGAAACTCTGTCGCGAGGATTAGCATTTTTATTTGCCGAATAGGGGCAAGAGGTTTCGCCGCGCCCAGCGAACGCTTCGTCGGGCCGTGAAGTACGCGGCGTTCCGGGCGCCGGGGGGCGCGAGCGTGACGCGGACGCTGAACTTGACCTCGGCGTTCCAGCTTAGCTTGTGCGGTGTCACGCCGCCGAGAAAGTCGTAAACGGCAACGCCTCGCTCGATCGCATCCCGAAACACGCAGGCGCGCAGCATGTTGCCGACGCCGGCATGCGCCTTATCGACATCGAAGCCTTCCTGCAGCAAAAAGAGCGTCCCGTTGCGCTCGAAGCAGAACTGGTGGGCGACGAAACCGCTTTCGGCGCGCAGGGCGAAAAAACGCAGCCACCCCCGGCGAAGCAACTCTGGGCTCAGCAGCTGATAGAATAAGCGACGTCGTTCGTCGACGAATACGCCGGTCTGTCCCTTCTGTCGCCACCGCCGCGCATGCAACACGAATAGGGACTCAAGCCGTGGTTGCAAGTCGTCTGGCGACTCGCAACAATCGAACGCGTATGCGCTTTCATTATCAAACTGCTTGAGCAGCGACCGAACCTTCGTTCTCATCCTTGGCTTTAGTTGCGCGAGATAGTCGTCCCAGGTCGCCGGAAGCCGGACGAACGCGCAGGGCAGGGGTGTTTCGTCACAGAACCAGCCGTGCTTTTTTGCCCACTCGCGGGTCACGCCGACGGTCGGCGAGGTGTCCGGGATTTCGCTCAGACAAACGACGGTCCAGCCCTCGATCTCGGATGCGCAGGCGTCAAGCGTCGCCTCGACCACGGTTTCTTCCTCGCCGCGCGCCGCGATGATGTCGAGATACTCGCTGTCGGTCGAACCGTCCGCCGCGAATGCCAGGCACTGCCTCGGCCCGAAACGCCCCGTCTTTCGGGATTGCCACGCTAACAGGGCGAGGCCGATCAGGTCGTCATCGCGCTCGATGCGCAGGGCAAGGAGGCGGCAACCTTGCCCGAAGGCCTTGAGCCAGGCATTGGTCCATTCGGGTGTAAGAAAGATCGAGTCCGCGTGACTGCGCGTCAGCAACGATTCCCAGTCGCCGGCCATCGCGGCGAGACTGCCGGGATCGGTGATCCGGCGCGTCGTGATCCGGGGGCGGCAACGGCTACTTGGCAACAGCGTTGTTTTCCTAGAGGCGCTTCAGGGGCACCTCTTCCCCTCGCCGAGCGTTTCCTCGATTTTTCCGGTGGCCGTTGGTTGCGTTCCGGAAATGGTCATCTGCGGCCAAGATTGTCCCCGGTTCGGGTCCATAAATGAACCTCGAACGAGGAATCGCCTCAGGGTGCGATGCGGCGGGCCAGCGATCGAACGCCGCGCGCGCCGAAGTGCCGCGCCGCCTCGAGTCGCCCCGACATTGTCCGGCGATTGAATGCGATGATCCCCCAGCGTTCGCGTCTCTGGCTCATCCACAAGGCCTTATAAGGATCATCGCCGGCGCCGAAGTCAATCTCATCCAGGTTATTCTCCTCGAGAACCTTCTCTACCATGAATCGGGTCAACAAGGAGCCGATCGACAAATGATCGACATCCTTATCATGGCTCAGTTTATAAATCGTTGCGCGGCGATTCCAAACGAGCCACAGCTGTGTCGCGACGGGGGTTCCGTCGATGAGGGCAAAGCCTAGGCGCAGGGCGCCGCATGCCGCCGCGCCACGCATGAGCTCGGGCATGAATAATGGAAACGGCTCGGCGGGTTTCCAGCTTTTCGCGTGGATTTTTTCATAGTCTTCGATTTTAGCGCCGAGGCCGGAATCGTCATTGGTGTACGCGTACGTGATATTGAATTCTTTTGTTATTTTTTTTTCCTTTCTGCGGATCGTGTTTCGCAGGGCACTCGGGCGCCTGTCCATGTAAGAGGTGACGGTATCGTTTCTGACCGACTCGTAGCGATTGCCGAAATGGAAATAGGGTTGAATCCAGAAGCCGCTCTGTTTGAGCGCGGCGCCGATGAGCTCGAACAGGGGGGACTCATGATCGAGCGCGCGCAAATGGACGACGTCGAGGGCTGGTTTCTCCGCCGCCATCGCATCGAATACCTCTCCGACAACACGGCCGCTGTCGGCCGAGGCCCGCAATACCGGCGCGAAAACCATTGTGTAGAAATTCGACAGGCCGCATAAGGTTATCCGCCGGGTCAGGGGCGCGGGCGGTTGGCGGCGCATCACGAAAAGCCCGTCTCCCGGCGCTTGAAAACCGGCCGAGACGGCGTAGATGCGCAATTCCGCCGCGTCTTCGAGGGTGGTGTCGATCAGCGTGCGAAACCAAGCCTTCGTCAAGTAGAAGCAATCGCTTGCGCCCTCGGCGAATACCGGATCGAATGACGCCGGAAGCTCTTCAAGCGTTCGATGCACCGTAATGGCCATCGCCTTAACGCCACCTTAAACCGCCGCCGTCCACGGTTGAATACGACCGCGATCCAAGCATGCTGACCCGCCCCCGATAGCCGTTTGTTGCTTTGTGTTTCACGAGAATGGCCCCTCATGGTCGTCAATTCACCGCATCTTCGCAGACTAACATTGAAGAAAGTCCTATTCATTTCATTTCGGAGGCGTCGCGTGGGGGATGTCGCGTCTGCGCCTTGAGCGAACGGCGCCTCTTCCCCACCAGGCAATACGGAGAAACAAATGACGACGAGTAACCGCACTTGATCAACATCTCCCCCGCGATGAAGGCCCGGCGACACGATCCCGAACCAGCGTCAATCTCTCAGCAACGAGTCGCTTGACATGTCGGACCAAGAATACAGCGCATCGGCCATTCGCGGTCATATCGCCCGCGGCACCGCCTGGATGAT
>CAYWRP010000057.1:0-18715 GCA_964460955.1 uncultured Rhodospirillaceae bacterium
CAGAAAATCTCCCGCCTGTCACCTGTCATATGAGTTCGCAGCCCTGCGGCGGCGCACCGCGAAGGTTGACTTCCGTCGAGGCGCCGATATAGTCACCGACTTCTTCTCTTCTTAGTTTTCTACGTGAATCCGGGCGGGCCGAGCCTGAAGCACCGGGTTAGGGTTAAAATGTTTGCTGTCATACACACCGGTGGGAAGCAGCACCGGGTCTCGGAAAATGATCGGATCGTTGTCGAGCGCCTGTCCGCCGATCCTGGCGCGACGGTTGCCTTCGACAAGGTGTTGATGCTTGTCGGAGACGCGGAAGCGCCGCTGATTGGCGATGCCGTCCCCGGCACGGCGCGCGTGTTCGGCCAGGTGCTCGAGCAAAAGCGCGGCGCCAAGATCATCGTTTTCAAGAAGAAACGTCGCCAGGGCTATCGACGCAAGCGTGGCCATCGCCAATATCAAACGGTGGTTCGCATCATGTCGATCAGCGCCAGTGGCGAGGCGCCGGACCTCGACTCATTGGCCGCCGAAACGGCGGCGCCGGCAGTGGCGACGCAAGCCATCGTCGAACCAGCGGCCGATGAAACACCAGGCGCCGACGAAGTTCGAACGGACGATGCGGTCGCCGAGGCCGCGTCCGACGAGACAAAGGCCGAGGCCACGTCGGACGAAGAAACAAGGAAGGAGTAGGGCGAGATGGCGCACAAGAAAGCCGGTGGCAGCTCTCGCAACGGCCGCGACAGTCCCGGGCAGCGGCTCGGCGTTAAAAAATTCGGCGGCGAGATCGTCGTGCCGGGCAACATCATCGTCCGCCAGCGCGGCTGCCGGTTCAATCCGGGCCCCAACGTCGGCATCGGGCGCGATTTCACCCTGTTCGCGCTCGCGGAAGGCCGAGTGACGTTTCGCCGAAAAGCCGGCAACAAACGTTGGGTCTCGGTCGAACCGAAGGAACCCGCGGCCACCGAGACGCCGGCCGCCTAAACTCCGGCGCGGCCTCGTTGACGGCGCCGTCCCGGCTCCTCGGACGCGCCGTCTCAAGTCGGCGATGCCATGAAATTCCTCGATCAGGCGAAGGTGTACGTGCGTGGCGGCGATGGCGGCGACGGCTGCGTCTCGTTCCTGCGCGAAAAGCACAAACCGTTCGGGGGGCCGGACGGCGGTGACGGCGGTAATGGCGGCGACGTCCTCATCGAGGCCGTGCCGGCGCTCAACACCCTGATCGACTTCCGCTACCAACAGCATTTCAAGGCCGGCCGCGGCCACAACGGCATGGGCAAGCAGCGGACCGGGGCGCGTGGCAAGGACGCCGTGCTCCGCGTTCCCGTCGGCACCCAGGTCCTCGACGAAAGCAAGCGGCTGCTGCTCGCCGACCTCACGGAAGTCGGTCAGGTCGCGGTGCTTGCCCACGGTGGCAGCGGCGGCCACGGCAATATCCACTTCAAGACATCCCGCGACCAGGCGCCGCGCCGGGCCAATCCCGGCTATCCCGGCGAGGAGGCCTGGGTCTGGCTGCGCCTCAAGCTGATCGCCGACGCCGGCCTTGTCGGTCTGCCCAATGCCGGCAAGTCGACATTCCTCGCCGCCGCCAGCCGCGCCCGGCCCAAGATCGCCGCCTATCCGTTCACCACCCTGCATCCCAATCTGGGTGTCGTCGACATCGGCTTCGACCCATTCGTCCTGGCCGACATTCCGGGGTTGATCGAGGGGGCGCACGAAGGCACCGGCCTCGGCACGCGGTTTCTCGGCCACATCGAGCGCTGCCGGGTATTGATCCATCTCGTCGACGGCACCCTCGAGGCGGAAACGGCGGTCGCCGCCTACCGCACGGTGCGCGACGAGTTGGCCGCCTATGGCGGCGGCCTCGCCGACAAGCCGGAGATCGTCGTGCTCAACAAGGCGGACGCCATGGAGGCCGAGACATCGGAACGCCGGCGCGCCGATTTCGCGGCCGCCATCGGTCGCCCCGTCGCGCTGGCTTCCGGCGTTTCCGGCACCGGTGTGCGGCCGGTGCTGGAAGAGGCGCGCCGACTTATCGCGCCGGCGCGCGCCGACGTCGACGTCGAGGCCGGCTGATGGACTGCCCGGCCCAGCAACCCGTCGGCGATATCGCCGCCAGTCGGCGCCTCGTCGTCAAGATCGGCTCGTCACTGCTGGTCGACGAAGCCGCGGCGCGCCTGCGTCGCGACTGGCTGCGCGCCCTGGCCGAGGATCTCGCCGTGTTCGCCGGGCGCGGCACGGAACTGCTCATCGTCTCCTCGGGGGCGATCGCGCTCGGCCGGCACCGGCTCAAATTCAATGCCCGCCCGGCCAGCCTGCCAGAACTCCAGGCCGCCGCCGCCGCCGGCATGATCGTCCTGGCGGAGGCCTATCAGGACGTTCTCCGTCGATTCGACATCACCGTGGCGCAGGTGCTTCTGACCCTGGACGATACCGAGGATCGCCGCCGCTACATCAACGCCCGAAACACCCTGCTCACGGTGGTCAAGGCGGGCGCGGTCCCGTTGATCAACGAGAACGATACGGTCGCTACCGACGAAATCCGTTTCGGTGATAACGACCGCCTGGCGGCCCGCGTCGCGGCGATGGTCAGCGCCGACACGCTGGTCCTGCTTTCCGATGTCGACGGCCTCTATACCGCCGACCCGAGCACCGATCCTCGGGCCGAATTCGTGCCGGTGGTGCGCGAAATCTCGCCCCCTGTTCTCGACATGGCCGGCACGGCGCGGCCGGGCGTCGGGTCGGGCGGCATGGTGACCAAGCTCGCCGCCGCCCGCATCGCGCTTGCCGCCGGCTGTCGGATGGTGATCGCCAATGGCCGCCGCCTGCATCCCCTGAGGGAGGTCGAGGCGGGCGGCAAATGCACCTGGTTCCTGGCGTCGGAGTCGCCGCAGGCGGCGCGCAAGCAGTGGATCGCCGGCACCCTGAAGCCGGCGGGCGCCATCACCGTCGATACCGGCGCCGAGAAAGCCTTGATGCAGGGCAAGAGTCTGCTGCCGGCCGGCGTCGTCGCCGCCTCGGGCGAGTTCAGCCGCGGCGCGGCGGTCTTGATCCAAGCCGCCGACGGGCGGATACTGGGGCGTGGACTGATCGCCTACACGGCCGACGAGGCGCGGCGTATCATCGGCCACAAAACGCATGAAATCGAGGAATGCCTCGGCTACCGTGGTCGGGATGAATTGATTCATCGAGACGACCTGGCGTTGGAACGAGAGAAAAAAACATGACTGCCGCGACGATTTCCGCCCCCGAAGACAGCAAGGTCCCAGCGGCCGACGACGTTGGCCATCTGCTGTGTCAGCTTGGCGCCGCGGCGCGGCGGGCGGCGCTGATGCTGGCCCAATCGACGGCCAAGGAGCGGAACGGGGCTCTGCTGCAGGCGGCGATCAATATCCGCGGCCGGGTCGATGACATCCTGCATGTCAACAAGCTCGATTGCGAGGACGGGGCGAAACGGGGCTTGAGTCCGGCACTGCTCGACCGGCTCGCCGTCGACGCATCCCGCGTCGAAGCGATGGCGGTGGCGCTCGAGGACATCGCCGCCCTGCCCGATCCCATCGGGTCCGAGATCGCCGCCTGGGAGCGGCCCAACGGGCTGCGCATTGCCCGCGTCCGCACGCCGCTCGGTGTTATTGGCGTTATCTACGAATCGCGGCCCAATGTCACCGCCGACGCCGGGGGGCTGTGCCTGAAGGCCGGTAACGCGTCGATCCTGCGCTGCGGATCGGAGAGCTTCCGCACCAGTTCGATCATCACCGAGTGCCTGATCGCCGGCCTGGTCAGCGCCGGGCTCCCCGATACCAGCATCCAACTGGTGCCGACCACCGACCGCCAGGCGGTCGGCGCGATGCTGAGGATGCCGCAGTATCTGGACGTCATCGTGCCGCGCGGCGGCAAGTCGCTGATTGAGCGGGTGATGGCGGACAGCAAGGTGCCGCTGTTCAACCATCTGGAGGGCCTCTGCCACACGTACGTCCACGCGGTGGCCGACCTCGAGAAGGCGCGCCGGGTGGTCTTCAATGCGAAAATGCGCCGGCCGGGCATCTGCGGCGCGACGGAGACACTGCTCGTCGACCAGGCGATCGCCGCCGCGTTCCTGCCTGGCATTCTCGACGATTTGATCGCCGCCGGCTGCGAGGTGCGGGGCGACGCCATGACGCGGGCCATCGACGGCCGGGTCCTGCCGGCGTCGGAGGCCGATTGGCAAACCGAATATCTTGATAAGATCCTGGCGGTGAAGACGGTCGCCGACTTCGACGCGGCGCTGGCGCATGTCGCCCGCTATTCCTCCGGCCATACGGAAGCCATCCTCACCGAAGACCGCGCCATTGCCGAGGCGTTCATCGCCGGGTTGGACAGCGCGATTGTGATGGTCAACTCCTCGACCCAGTTCGCCGACGGTGGGGAGTTTGGAATGGGGGCGGAGATCGGCATCGCCACCGGCAAGCTGCATGCCCGCGGGCCGGTGGGCGTCGAACAACTGACCAGCTTCAAGTATGTGGTTCGTGGCAATGGACAGTGCCGCGCCTAGGCGGAGGACGGCGGATGATCGCAGCCGGTGGCGGCGCGCGCGGGCCGCGTGCGCGGCCCTCCAGGCGGTAGGCGATTCGTGGCGATTCGGCGCATCGGGCTCCTCGGCGGCTCATTCAATCCGGCCCACGACGGTCATCTTTACATCTCCCGGGAGGCGTTGAAGCGCCTGCAACTGACCGAAATCTGGTGGATGGTCTCGCCGCAGAACCCGCTGAAAAGCGTCAAGGGGATGGCGCCATTCGCCAAAAGGTTGCGGATGGCACAAGATGTGGCGCACTCGCCGCGGGTGCGGGTGACTGATATCGAACAACAATTGGGCACCGTCTATACCGCGGCGACACTGACGGCGCTCTTGCCGCGATTTCCCGACTGCCGCTTCGTCTGGTTGATGGGCGCCGACAACCTGCTGCAGATCAGCCAGTGGAAGGACTGGCGGCGGATCTTCGAACGCCTGCCGGTTGCGGTTTTCGATCGGCCCCCATATTCTCAAAGGGCGTTAAGGGGCAAGGCGGCGACGGTATTCGCGAAATCGCGGATCAAGGAACGGGCCGCGGCCAGGCTTCCCTTGATGCAGCCGCCGGCGTGGGTCTTTCTCCACCACCGGCCACACGCGGGTTCGGCGACGGCGATACGCCGCTCCCGGGGTGGCAGTCTCGAAGATTAGCTCTGGTTCTCTTTTGGATTTCCCACCAGGGCGCCACAGTTGGAAGGAGATACGGGCGATACGACACTCGATCACAAGCGTTCAAACACCGGAGACGCTGCTGGAAGCCATCACGGCGTCTCTTGACGACAACCAAGCTCAGGAAATCGTGGTCATCTCATTGGCGGGGAAAACCGCGATGGCGGATTACATGGTGGTCGCCTCGGGACGATCGCAGCGCCACGTGTCGGCGGCCGCCGAACATCTCCTCGAAAAACTGAAGCAACTCGGGGTCCGCGACGTGCGATCCGAGGGTCTGGCCGTCGGCGATTGGGTGTTGATCGACGCCGGTGACGTTGTTGTCCACTTACTGCGGCCGGAGGTGCGCGGCTTTTACGCCTTGGAACGTCTGTGGGGTCGGGAAACGGTATCCGCGGCGGGATAGGCGCGGCGATTCATGGTCGGTCATCGGGGCGGTGGCGCGTGCCGGGTGCCGCGGTCAACCCGGCCGAGGTCGTCGGGGCGGATGCGGGGGAGGTGAGTTGTGAAATCCCTGGCCGACGTCCGATCGCGTGACGGCGTCGTGAAGCTCTGGTCTCCGAGACCCGGCCTTGGCACGGTTGCCGGCGGCCTGGTCTGGGCGCTGGCCGTGTTGGCTGCGCCGACGGCATCGGCCGAGCCGGG
Organism: uncultured Rhodospirillaceae bacterium; assembly: GCA_964460955.1. Classification (GTDB taxonomy): domain Bacteria; phylum Pseudomonadota; class Alphaproteobacteria; order Rhodospirillales; family Defluviicoccaceae; genus Defluviicoccus. The sequence goes on from CAYWRP010000057.1 coordinate 5,846, forward strand.
GCCAGCGGCCGCGCCGCCGATCGCCGAGGCCCTCATGGGCATCGAGCGCCAACTCGACCTCTACGCCGCCTCGCGCAAGGCGCTCGAAGCCCGTTTTCAAGCCGAAACGCGTCGCCTCGCGGCGATCGAGGCCGGGCTTGTTCGCATCGCGCTGGCGTCTCGGCCGGTCAACGGTCAGGCCGACGCCGTCGCGGTGCTCGTCCGCCCCACGATTGCGATTGATACGGCACGCGCCGCCAGCATCGCCGCCGGCGCACGCCGGGTCGTACTGGCACGCCAACGCACCGTTCAGCGGGCGATCGCCGAGTTGGAAACGGCCATTGGCATGGCGCGTCACCGGCAATGCGCCCTATCGGCCGCGGCAGCCGCTCAAGCGGGTGCTGACATCGCGTCGCCTTCGGGTCAAGCGTCGCGGCCGACCGAGGCGGTCGACGGGTGGTTTGCCGCCGACCGGATGTTGCGACTGCCGGTGGCTGGGGCTGTCGTCGCCGGCTTCGGCGACGTGGGCGCGGACGGAATCAGGTCGCGCGGGCTTGTGCTCGCGGCGCCGCCGAACGCCGAGGTGGTCGCGCCAGAGGCCGGGCAGGTGCGATATGCCGGCGCCTTCCGGGGTTATGGGCATGTCTTGATCATTGATCACGGCGGCGGATATCATAGCTTATTGGCAGGGTTGGGTCGCCTTGACGCCACCGTTGGCAGCTTGGTGGTTGGCGGCCAGCCGGTGGGTAGGATGACCGACGACTCCAGCCGCCGACGGCGGCTGTTGTTCGAGCTTTGGCGCGGCCGGGCGCCGATCGATCCCCGACCGTGGGTGCCGGTCCTGACTGTAGAGGAAAATGGATGATGGTTCGCAGGCAACTGTTGGCCGCGCTCTTCGCTTTCGCCGTCGTGGTCAATGCGCCGGCGGCGTTCGCGCAGTCCGACGAAACGAGCACGTACGAACTGCTCGACCTGTTTGGCGATGTCTTCGAGCGGGTGCGCGCTGACTATGTCGACGAGGCCGACGAGGATGAGCTCATCGAGGCGGCGGTGAACGGCATGTTGTCGTCGCTGGATCCGCATTCCGGGTACATGACGCCGCAACGCTTCGATGACATGAAGGTGCAGACGCAGGGCGAATTTGGCGGGCTCGGCATCGAAGTGACGATGGAAGGCGGCTTGGTGAAGGTCGTCTCGCCGATCGACGATACGCCGGCGTTCCGCGCCGGGCTGGAGCCGGGCGACCTGATCACCCACATCGACGGCGAGCAAGTGCTCGGCATGACGTTGGCCGAGGCGGTCGAGTTGATGCGGGGCCGTGTCGGCACCAAGATCCGCCTCACCGTGCGTCGCGCCGACGGGGAGCCCTTCGACGTCAGCCTGACGCGCGCCATCATCAAGATCGAGTCCGTCCGCCACCGGCTGGAAGACAACATCGGCTACATCCGCGTCAGTTCCTTCAACGAGCAGGCGGGGCCAGGCGTTCAGAAGGCGGTTCGCGAGATCCGCGCCGAGGCCGGTGAGGCGCTGCAGGGCTATGTCCTCGACTTGCGCAACAATCCGGGCGGCCTGCTGAGCCAGGCGGTGGCGGTCGCCGATGCGTTCCTGGAGCGGGGCGAGATCGTCTCCACCCGCTCTCGGCGGTCCGAGGACTCGCAACGCTTCAACGCCGAGCCGGGGGACATCACGGACGGCAAACCGATCGTCGTGCTGATCAATGCCGGCTCGGCCTCGGCTTCCGAGATCGTCGCCGGCGCGCTGCAGGACCACAACCGGGCGATCGTGCTCGGCACGCGATCTTTCGGCAAGGGCTCGGTGCAGACGATCATCCCGCTGGCCAGCCGCGGCGCCATGCGGCTGACCACGGCGCGGTACTACACGCCGTCCGGCCGGTCGATCCAGGCGATCGGTATCGAGCCGGATATCGAGGTTATCCAGGCGCGAATCGAGCCCGTCAACGGCCCGCGGAACCGGCGCGAGGCGGATTTGCGCGGCGCCCTGGACAACGGCGATTCGACCGGAGAGCCGCCTGAGCCGGCCGATGTCGATGACCCGAGCGCGGCAGCGGACGGCGAGGAGACGGCCGATCCGGCGGCGAGTGACTACCAGCTGCTGCGCGCCTTCGACCTGATTCACGGGCTGTCCCTTTACGCGGCGCGCGTCGGCGACGGTGCTCGGTAAGCGCGCCGGCGGCTGGCCACTTTGGAAATCGGCCACCGTCGCTGTCGTCGGTTGCCTGGCGACCGTCGGCCTGATCGGCGGAGTTGTCCTGTGGCTGCTGGCGTCCTCAGAGGCAACGTTACCCGCCGGGTCGGAGCCTGTCCGCCTCGCCCTTCCGGCGCTTGAACGCAGCGACTCCGCGGGTCCGACGCGGCAAGCGCCGAACGACGAGCGTTCCAAGATTGCGTCGCCGCCGGCGCTCGGCGGCGGTGCGGCGATAAGCGCACCCGCCGCTTCGGCGACCGCGTTCGCCGGCATTCCATTCTTGCCGCCGTCGCCCGCACTGGCCCCGGCACCAGTGGCGGGCCTCTACGAAGAGACGCAGGCGGGGCGATTGCCGGTGATCGCCGCCGACGGCCGAGCACCACGCACCGCGTACGCTAAGCCGTTCACCCCGCCCGCCGGCGCGGGGCTGGTCGCGCTGGTCATCCTCGATGCCGGCCTCAGCCCGGTGGCGACGGAAGCGGCGATATACCGCCTGCCAAGCACCGTCACGCTCGCCTTTTCCGTCTATTCGGACTCGCCGCAGCGGTGGGTCGACCAGGCGCGGCAAGCCGGTCACGAGGCGCTCCTCGCGCTGCCATTCCGTATCGAGCCGATTGCCAACGGCGATCTCGGTCCCCTGGCGATCACCGCCGACCTCGCTGTCGCCGAGCGCACGCGGCGGCTGCGGCGCATCCTCAGCGCGGCCGTCGGTTACGTGGGGCTGGTCGGCGACCTTCGTCAGACCTTCTCCGACAGCCCGGAGACGGTTACCGATGTCGTCGGCGGTCTTCTCGGTCGCGGCCTGCTCTATCTCGAGGCTGGCGGGCCGGACGGGCTGGCAACAAGTTCCGTGACCCAGAAAGATTGGGTGAAGCGGGCGACGGCGGTGGTCACTGTCGATGCGGGTCCGGCGGAGATCGACGCCCTGCTGGCCGCGCTCGAGGAGACGGCGCGGCGGGAAGGCCGAGCCATCGGTCTTGCCTTCGCGACACCGTTGGCCCTAGAACGCATTACGACATGGGCGGCGGCGTCGCGGCAACGGTCTTGGACGTTGGCGCCCGTGTCAGCCGTCGTGTCTCCGGAGCCTTCTTGAATGTCCTCCCCGCGTTACCAGGATCGGCCGTATCGACGCGGCGTCGGCGCGTTGATGTTCAACGATGACGGCCTCGTTTTCGTCGCCCGGCGGATCGATACGCCGGGCGAGGCTTGGCAGTTGCCGCAAGGCGGCATCGATGATGAAGAGGATCCGGCCGACGCCGTGCTGCGCGAATTGGAAGAGGAAATAGGGACACGTAATGTCGAAATCATCGCCCACGCGCGGCAGTGGCGTGCGTACGATCTTCCCGCCGAACTGGCCGATCGCGTCTGGGGCGGCCGGTACCGGGGTCAGCGGCAGTTGTGGTTCGCGCTGCGGTTCGCCGGCGTCGACAGCGAGATCCAGCTCGATGCGAGTAACCATCCGGAATTCGATGACTGGCGGTGGATCCCCATCGACCGACTGCCCGAGCTGGCGATCGATTTCAAACGCGCCGTTTACGCCGAACTGGTCGCCGAGTTCGGAAGTCTCGTCGACGACGTCCGTTCGCCGTAAAACGGCCCTCTCGGCGTATCCTGTCGCCGGGGCACGCTGACGGTGGTGAATTATCTCCTGATCGTCGCCGGTCTTGCGATCCTGGTGGTGGGTGCTGAATTCATGGTCCGCGGCTCGGTGGGATTGGCGAAGCGGCTCGGCCTGTCGACCCTTTTGATCGGCATGACGGTGGTCGCCTTCGGCACCTCGGCGCCGGAACTGGTGGTCACCGTGGATGCGGTGCTCGAAGGCGCGCCGGATGTCGCCGTCGGCAACATCATCGGCAGCAACATCGCCAATCTGATGCTGATCATTGGCACGGCGGCGGCGATCATGCCGATCGTCCGCTGCCAACGCCCGCTGGTGTTCGATGCGTTTATCCTCACGGCGGCGAGTTTGGTGTTCGCCGGTTTTTGCTGGCTGGGTGTCATCCCGCGTTGGGCCGGCGCGGTTTTGGTGGTCGGACTCGCCGCGTTCCTGGTCTTTTCCTACCGCCGTGAGAAAATGGGGGCCGGCGACCCGATCGCCGCCGGTCGTCTGGAGGAGACCGAGGAACTGGCGACGGCGCGCATGCCCTTGTGGCTGGCCTTGGTCGCCACCGCTGGCGGGCTGGCAGGGCTTGTTCTCGGCGCCGACATGCTGGTCGAAGGGTCGATCGCCGTGGCCCGGGCGCACGGTGTATCCGAGGCCGTCATCGGCCTGACGTTGATCGCCATTGGCACATCGCTGCCGGAACTGGGCGCCTCGGTCGTCGCGGCGATCCGCAAGCATTCGGACATCGCCGTCGGTAATGTCATCGGCAGCAATCTCTTCAACATGCTGGGCGTCGGCGGATTGGCCGCGGTGGTGGCGCCGTTGGCGGTGGCACCGGAAATTCAGACCATCCATATCTGGGTGATGTTGGCGGCGACGGCGATCTTCCTTCCCTTTATCGTCACGCGCATACGGTGCGGGCGCCTGGCCGGAGCGGCTTTCCTTGTGCTGTATTTCGGCTACATCGGCTGGCTGGCCATGAACCCCGGCGTCGAACCGCTGGCGATGCTTTCGGTGGATCGTTAGAAGGGGCGGGCGGTGGCAGGGAAAGCGACGAACGGTCGGCGGGCAGCACTGATCACCGGCGCGGCGCGGCGGATCGGCCGGGCCCTGGCGTTGGATCTCGCGCGGGACGGTTGGGCCATCGTCGTGCATTACCACGGCTCCGAGACGGACGCGCTCGACGTCGTCGCGGCGATCGAGGCCGACGGCGGACGGGCGGCGGCGGTGGCGGCGGATCTCGCCAACGAGCGGGAAACCGAGACGCTGATCGGCCGCGCGGCGGCGGCCGTCGGGCCGCTGGGGGTGCTGATCAACAACGCGAGTCTGTTCGAGAACGACACTGTCGAGACGGTAACGAAGGCATCCTTCGATGCCCACTTGGCAATCAATACCTGGGCGCCGCTGCAGCTCACCCAGGCGTTCGCCGCCGGGATCGAGAGTGACAGTGAGAGCCAGGGCAACGTGATCAACATCCTCGATCAGCGGGTGTGGAACCTGACGCCCTTTTTCACGTCTTACACGGTCAGCAAGGCGGGGCTTTGGACGCTGACACAGACCCTGGCGATGGCGTTGGCGCCGCGCATCCGTGTCAACGGCATCGGTCCGGGGCCGACCCTGCCGAGCAAGCGCCAGTCTGCCGAGCATTTCGCCGAACAGTGGCGGCGGACCCCCTTGGCCAGGCCGGTCGACCCCGCGGAGATCTGCCGCGCCGTCCGATTCATCCTGGCGACGCCGTCGATGACGGGACAGATGATCGCCCTTGATTCCGGTCAGCATCTCGGCGCCTCGACTGGTCAAAACAATGCCGAAGCCCTAGAGTGAGCCGACACTCGGGAAATCGCGTATCACGGAGAAGCTGGTTTCATGTCGACCCAACCTGCCCGCAATGTCACGCCCTTGCACATCGCCGACGCGCGGAACGCGATCCGTCACGTTTTCATCCGCGATCTCGTCCTGCAGTGTTTCATCGGTGTCCATCGCCACGAGAAAAAAGCCGAGCAACCGGTGCGCATTAATCTTGACCTTGCGGTGCGCGAAGGCGCGGACCTCGGCGACGCCCTCGAGAACGTCGTCTGTTACGAACAGATAGCCGATGGCGTGCGGACCCTGGTGCACGGCCGGCACATCAACCTGGTTGAAACATTGGCCGAGGAAATCGCCAATCTGTGTCTATCCGATGGCCGCGTCAAATCGGTCCGGGTGAGGCTCGAAAAACTGGCGGTGCTGGCCGATGCCGCAAGTGTCGGTGTCGAAATCGAGCGATTCGCCGTCGGCGATAGCCCCATTTAGGGGGATTTCCAACGCGGGCATGTGGAAGTGAATGCTGCTTTGCCAGTAAGTTGTACACACCTGGATCGATGATAAGGATTATTGCCTGCAAACGGGGAGATGCTGCGCCTGCTAACGTTTCCGTGAAGGCTTCGAAATAAAAAACCAATTAAATCAATGCGATATATGAATGCTCAAAAACTGGGCGTTTCCCGAAACTGTAATCTTTCGAGGGGGTATGACGGGTTGTCGACGGATTGTTAACAGAGTTTTCCACAGGGTTGGTGGAAATGTCGGACCAGATGCTCGGATGGGGGTGTCAGGCGCCGGCCCGGGGTGCTGCTGGCCGCAGGAGGGGGGTACGGGTGACGGATCATGAATTGCCCCCTGCGGTTGCGGGCGACCAACCGTCGAATCGCGTCGCCCGCGGCCTCGATGTGATCGCCGCGGCGTTGCCGACGTTGCCGAACGCGCCCGGCGTCTACCGGATGCTCAACCCCGCCGGCGACGCGCTCTACGTCGGCAAGGCGAAGGACCTCCGCAAGCGGGTTATAAGCTACACCAACGCAGGGCGGCTGTCGGGGCGGCTGCTGCGCATGGTCTCCGAGACGGCGGCGCTCGAGGTGGTCACCACCAACACTGAGGTCGAGGCGCTGCTCCTCGAATCCAACCTGATCAAGCAGCTGAAGCCGCGCTACAACATCCTGCTGCGCGACGACAAATCGTTCCCGGCGATCCTGCTCCGGCGCGACCATGACTTTCCGCAAGTCCTCAAGCACCGCGGCGCGCAGAGCCGCGACGGCGACTACTTCGGCCCCTTCGCCTCCGCCTGGGCGGTCAACCGGACGCTGACGGCGCTGCAGCGCGCCTTCCTGTTGCGCAGCTGCTCGGATTCGGTATTCGCCGCCCGCACCCGGCCCTGCCTCCTCTATCAAATAAAACGCTGCTCGGCGCCCTGCGTCGGCCGCATCGGCAAGGAGGACTACGCGGCGCTGGTCGAAGAGGCGCGGCTGTTCCTCGCCGGCGACAGCCACAGCAGCCAGCAGCGGCTCGCCGAGCGCATGGAAGCGGCCAGCCAGGCCCTCGACTTCGAAACCGCCGCCCGCTACCGCGACCGGATCCGCGCGCTGACCGCCGTGCAGACGCACCAGGACATCAACCTGCAGGGGATCGGCGAGGCGGATGTCATCGCCGCGCATCAGGCCGGCGGCTCGACCTGCATGCAGGTGTTCTTCTTCCGCGCCGGCTGCAACTACGGCAACCGCGCCTTCTATCCCGACCATCGCGGCGGCGAGGACGCGGCGCAGGTGATCGAGGCGTTCATCGGCCAGTTCTACGCCGACCGCTTGGCGCCGCCGTTACTGCTGGTCAGCCACGAGCTGCCGCAACGCGACCTGCTCGCCGAGGCGCTCAGCGTGCGTTCGGGCCGGCGGGTGCGCATCGCCGCGCCGGTGCGTGGTAACAAGCGCAACCTGATCGACAACGCGCTCGCCAACGCCCGCGAGGCGCTGTCGCGGCGGTTGGCGGAGAGCGCCAGCCAGCGCCGCCTGCTCGACGGGCTGGCCACGCTGCTGGACCTCGAGGTGACGCCGGAGCGCATCGAGATCTATGACAACAGCCACGTCCAGGGGCGCGACGCGGTCGGCGCCATGGTCGTCGCCGGGCCGGAAGGCTTCGTCAAGACCGCCTACCGCAAGTACACCATCCGCCGCGCCGACCCGGACGCCCCCGGCGACGACTACGCGATGATGCGCGAGGTGCTGAACCGCCGGTTCGCCCGCGCCCTGGAGGAGGACCCGGCGCGCGCCCGCGGCCAGTGGCCGGACCTGGTGCTCATCGACGGCGGCGCCGGCCAACTCAATGCCGCCCTGGCGACGCTGACTGAGCTCGGCATCGAGGATGTCGCCGTCGCCGCCATCGCCAAGGGCCCGGACCGCGACGCCGGACGCGAGCGCATATTCCTGCCCGGGCGGCCGCCGCTGTCGCCGGACCGCCGCGACCCGGTGCTCTACTTCCTGCAGCGGTTGCGCGACGAGGCACACCGGTTCGCCATCGGCACCCACCGCGCCCGCCGCTCGGCGGCGATCAAGCACAGCGGTCTCGATGACATCCCCGGCATCGGCGGCAAGCGGAAGAAGGCGCTGTTGCACCACTTCGGCTCGGCGAAGGCGGTCGGCCGCGCCGGCCGCGCCGACCTGCGCGACGTACCGGGCATCAGCGAGGCGATCGCCAACCGGATCTACGAATGGTTCCATCCCAGCGAATAGTCGCCCCTAGTGGGTGCAGCGAGGCGTCATGACCCTACCCACTTGGCTGTCCCTGCTCAGGATTCTGCTGATCCCGCCGATCTGCGGGCTGATCGCCCTCGGCGGCGCGGCGGCTGCCTGGTGGGCGCTCGGCCTTTACGTGTTCGCCTGCCTTACCGACTATTTCGATGGCGTTATCGCCCGGCGGTTCGACATGGAATCCGACCTCGGCCGGATGGCCGACCACATCGCCGACAAGCTGCTGGTCGCCTCGGTGATCATCATGCTCGTCGCCGACGGCCGCATCGCCGGCTGGACCCTGGCGGCGGCGATCCTGCTGATCTGCCGGGAGTTGCTGATCTCCGGCATGCGCGAGCATCTCGGCGGCCGTTCGGTGGTGCTCAAGGTGTCCTGGACGGCGAAGTGGAAGACGACGGCGCAGATGGTGGCGCTCGGTCTCCTCATCCTCGGCGACGCCCTCGCCCTGCCACCACCCGTCACCATGATCCATATCGGCACGGTTGGTCTGTGGCTGGCCGCCGTGCTAAGTGTGGTTTCTGGCTATGGCTATGTCCGCGCCGGCATGGCAGCGCTGGCCAACGGCGAGGCGGACCAGCCCGGGAAGGCTCTTGAGCCGCGTTAAGGGCGCGGCGCAGGCGGGCGGCCGATCGTGGCAGAGGGAGATGGAAACGGAAAAGACCTTGACGATCCTCTATTTCGCCTGGGTGCGCGACCGCGCCGGCCGCGGCTCGGAGACGGTAACCGTGCCGGCCGGCGTGACCACCGTGACCGGGCTGATCGACTGGCTGCGCGATCGCGGCGGCGGGCCGGCGGCGGCGCTGGCTGATCTCGACCATGTCCGGGTCGCCGTTAACGCCGACCACGCCGGCCTCGACGCGCCGCTCGCCGACGGCGACGAGGTCGCCTTCTTCCCGCCGGTGACGGGCGGTTCGCGGCGATGATCCGCATCCAGGCTGGCGCGTTCGATGTCGGCGCCGAGATCGCCCGCGTCACCCACGGCCGCACCGACATTGGCGGGGTGTGCTCGTTTATCGGCTTGGTGCGGGACTTCAACGACGGGCAGGCGGTGGCGACGATGACCCTGGAACACTACCCCGGCATGGCGGAACGTCAGCTGGCGCGCATCGAGGAAGAGGCGCACCGCCGCTGGCCGCTCCTGGCGACGGCGGTGATCCACCGCTTCGGCCGCCTGGCGCCCGGCGACCCGATCGTGCTCGTCATCGCCGCCTCGGCGCACCGCGACGCCGCCTTCGAGGCCTGCCATTTCCTCATCGACTGGCTGAAGACCGAGGCGCCGTTCTGGAAGCGCGAGACCGACGGCGCGGCGGAACGCTGGGTGGAAGGCCGCGCCAGCGACCGCGCCGCCGCCGAGGCTTGGAAGCGTGTGCCATCCGGGGAGGCGAAATGGTGACCAGCCCGCCGCAACCATTGCCGCCGCCGGAGCGGCCGTGGCAGGCGATCCTGTTCGACTTCGACGGCGTGCTGGTCGAGTCCGCCGAGATCAAGATCGCCGCGTTTCGCGCGCTGTACGCCGAGCACGGGGCCCAGGTCGTCGACCGGGTGATCGCCCATCACACGGCACATGGCGGTATCTCGCGGCGGCAGAAGATCCGCCTCTACCACCGGGAGTTCCTCGGCATCGCCCTGGCGCCGGAGGCTCTGGACGGGCTATGCGGGCGCTTTTCCGGCCTGGTCGAGGACGCGGTGGTCAACGCGCCGGCGGTGCGCGGGGCGGCGGCCCTGCTGGCGGCGGCGAGCGGGCGGGCGAAATTGTTCGTCGTTTCCGGCACGCCGCAGGCGGAATTGGAGCGCATCGCCGCCCGGCGCGGCATCGCCGGCTACTTCGCCGAGATCCACGGCTCACCGCCGGAGAAGGCGCCGATCATCCACGACATCCTGGCCCGCCACGACCTGGCCGCCGACCACGTCGTCTTCGTCGGCGATTCGATGACTGACTACGTCGCCGCCGCCGACACCGGCATCGCCTTCGTCGGCCGGGTGCGCCCCGGCGGCGAGAGCCCGTTTCCCGCCGGCACGGGGACCGTGCCCGACCTGACGGAGATTACCCCGCCATGAGCGGCCGCGAGCGGCGGGTCAAGGCCGACAGCCTCGACAAGGTGGCGCGGCTGGAGAAGGATGAGAAGGCGACGACCCTCGACAAGGCCTATCAGAACGAGGCGTTCCTTAATAGCCGGAGCGCGCGCCCCTTGCGCATCCTCGCCGAATACCTGCATCCCGAGACGCGATTCCAGAAGCTGAACATCGCCGACACCATCGTCTTCTTCGGCTCGGCGCGGATCCGCTCGCGCGACGAGGCCGAGCGGGCGATCGTGCTCGCCGAAGAGACCGGCGAGGGTCTGGAGGCGGCGCGGCGGATGATGCGGATGGCCCGCTACTACGAGGACTGCCGGGAACTGGCGCGCCGGGTCACCGAATGGTCGAAGGGCCTCGCCGACACCCCGCGCCGCTTCGTCGTCTGCACCGGCGGTGGGCCGGGGATCATGGAGGCGGCCAACCTCGGCGCCTCGGAGGCCAAGGGGATGAACATCGGGCTGTCCATCTCGCTGCCCAACGAGCAGTCCGGCAACGCCTACGTCACCCGCAACCTGGCCTTCGAGTTTCACTACTTCTTCATGCGCAAGTTCTGGTTCGTCTACCTGGCCAAGGCGCTGGTCGCCTTTCCGGGCGGCTTCGGCACCCTGGACGAGCTGTTCGAGGTGCTGACCCTGGTGCAGACGCAGAAACTGCGCAAGCCGATGCCGATCTGCCTGTTCGGCACCGAGTTCTGGGACGCGGTGCTCAACCTCGAGGCGCTGGCCGACTTCGGCACCATCAGCCACGCCGACCTCGACCTGTTCTACAAGACCGACTCCGTCGACGAGGCCTTCGCCTTCATCACCAGCCGGCTGACCGAAACCGCGCTCGCCGACCCGGGTGTCCATCTTTAGAATAGGTTGGCCGCCATTGTACAAGTCATTTAAGAGAAATTCATATTAAATAATTGATCTATATAGTTTTTCTCTCAGAATGGTGCCGCCGCGCGAAAAATGTCGTCATTTGTCGTCAAATGTCGTCATTTTCGCGCCTAACGCCTTGATTTCGTTACACTGCTGATGTCGTCAAATGTCGTCATTTTTGGCCCCCGATGGCGTCAAATGTCGTCCGTTTGTCGTCAATTTCAATCTGGCGATTCCTGGGGCGCCGGTCGGCCGGCGCCGTCGCATCGAGTGAGAACAAAAAGCGAAAATATCTGTTGCCGGGCCTCTCGTCAAGGAAACAGAAACACCGGTGCGGCATCGGCTGCCATGCATGAAACGCAGGGCTGCCATGTCGCTTACGGGTAGAAAATCATTTGTTTTAATTAGCTAAATCGGTCAAATTTCCATAAAATTAGTAAATATTTAGGAAACGTCGCTGTAAGCGGTAGCGAGACCTGGGCAGGACCCCGGCGGGACCGGAACAGATGGGCATCGAGACAGTGCTCTTGACCGGTGGTTCGACGGCGGTGGCTCCCCGCCGCCGGACCACCTTTTCTTTCCGACCCGGCGACTTGGCTGTCGCGTCGCCACGCCGCTTCTCCCACTGCCGCCGATGACGGCGATGTTGAGTGCGTCCATGCGGCCGTCCTTCGTCCCGAGGATAGCCGCGAAAAGTCAGGCCGACGGATGGTTGACCCGGCGAGAGGTGGCGCCGCTCGCTGTCGTTTCGGGCGATTTCCTCCGCTGATCGAACCCTCCTGCGGAGCCGGGAGGCATGTCGCCGCTTGGCTCCGACATTTTTTTTCCGCATAGTTCGGTTACGAAACGGATCGGTAGGGTCGGGACCGGCTGGATGCCGGGCAGGCTCCGTGCGCGGTCAATCGAGGGAGAAAAGCGAAATGCGCGGGATAGTGTTCGGTTTGGTCGCGGCGGCGATGTTGGCGCTGGCGCCGGCGGCGATGGCGCAACAGTCGATCTTCGAGGCGGTCACCGAGGCGTGCGAGAGCGAAATCACCAGCTACTGCAGCCTGGTTTCGCCCGGCGAGGGCCGGTTGCTCGCCTGTTTCTATGCCCACGAGGACAAGCTGTCGGCCGGTTGTCTGCAGGCGCTCTACGACGGCATGGCGACGCTGGAACGAGCGGTGGAGGCGATTTCCTACGTGGCAGCCCAGTGCCGCCACGACATCGATACCCACTGCGCCGAGTTGATCCCGGGCGAGGGGCGCATCGCCAAGTGCCTGCTGTCCAATAAGGACTCGCTAAGCAGCCCCTGCGCGATGGCGATGGACGAGGTCGGCCTGGCGGCGGAATAACATCAGCGTCGTCCGGCCGGGCCGAAACGAAACCGGCGGCGCCCTTGCGGGCACCGCCGGCGGTGTGGACCGGTCTGGCGACCGGCCTTCACGCAGGTTGGTTTAGAACAGCGACAGCACGCTCTGCTGCGACTGCGAGGCCAGCGACATCGAGGTGACGCCGAGCTGCAGGCGGGTCTGCAGGGCCAGCATCTTGGCACCTTCCTCGTTCGGATCGGCGAGGGTCAGCTTGTCGGAGCCTTCCTCCAGCACCT
>CAYWRP010000058.1:0-228 GCA_964460955.1 uncultured Rhodospirillaceae bacterium
CTGGAAGATCATCAACTCCAGGAAAACGAAATCTACCAGAGTCGTGTAGTGTGGGCCGATGCACCTATTTCGATGAGATATGCGGGTTAGCCCGCCGCCACCAGGTGGCCGCCCTCGAGGCGGACGGTGCGGTCCATGCGCGTCGCGAGATCGGGATTGTGGGTGGCGATCACCGCCGCCAGCCCCGCCGTGCGCACCGCCTCCAGCAGCACGGCGAAGACGTCCCGC
>CAYWRP010000058.1:238-10460 GCA_964460955.1 uncultured Rhodospirillaceae bacterium
TCGCCGGGTCGAGGTTGCCGGTCGGCTCGTCGGCCAGCAGCAGCTTCGGTGCGTTGGCGAGCGCGCGGGCGATGGCGACCCGCTGCTGCTCGCCGCCGGAAAGCTGCGGCGGCCGGTGGTCGAGGCGCTCCGCCAGGCCGAGGCTGCCGAGAAGCGCCGTCGCCCGTTGCCGCGCCGCCGCCGCGCCGGCGCCGCCGATCAGCTGCGGCAGGGTGACATTCTCCAGCGCCGAGAACTCCGGCAGCAGGTGGTGGTACTGGTAGACGAAGCCGAGCGTGCGGCCGCGCACGCGGGTCCGCGCCTCCTCCCCGAGCCGCCCGCAGTCCGCGCCGGCGATATGCACCCGGCCGTCGCTGGGCCGTTCCAACAGGCCGGCGATCTGCAGCAGCGTCGACTTGCCGGACCCCGACGGGCCGATGAGGGCGACGATCTCCCCCGCCTCGACGGCGAGGTCGACACCGCGCAGCACCTCGAGGACGCCGTTGCGCCCCTGGCGGAACCGCCGCGCCACCCCCTCCAGCCGCAGCACCCCCTCACCCATGCCGGGAGTCTTCCCGCGGACCCGCCGAGCATCGCCGCCGGCTATTCATAGCGCAACGCCTCCGCCGGCTCGATGCGCGCCGCCCGCCACGACGGATACAGCGTCGCCAGGATCGACAGCGCGAAGCCCATGCCGGTGACCGCCGCCACCTCGACGGGGTCGATCCGCGCCGGCAGGTGGGAGAGGAAATAGATCTCGGCGGCGAACAGGTTGGCGCCGGTCAGCGCCTGGATGCCCTGGCGCAGCGTCTCGATGTTGCTCGCGAACAGCACGCCGCCAATCAGGCCCAGCAGCGTGCCGCCGATGCCGAGGCTGGCGCCGGCGAGGAAGAACACCCGCATCACGGCGCCGCGCGTTGCCCCCATGGTGCGCAAGATGGCGATGTCGCGCCCCTTGTCCTTCACCAGCATGATCATGCTGGAGATGATGTTGAAGGCGGCGACGACGATGATCAGGGTGAGGATCAGGAACATCACGTTCCGCTCCACCTGGATGGCGTTGAAGAAGCTGGCGTTGACCCGCTGCCAGTCCTGGATGCGGCCGATGGTCGGGACGTCGCGCTGGATGCGGCTGGCCAACGCCGGTGCCGCGTCCGGGCTGTCGGCGAAGATCTCCAGCGCCGTCACCGCGCCCGGCAGCTTGAAGTAGGTCTGCGCGGCCGCCAACGGCATGAAGACGAAGCTGGAATCGTACTCGAACATGCCGATGTCGAAGATGCTCGTCACCGTGTAGGCGCGCACCCGGGGGATCGACCCGAAGGCAGTGACGTTGCCCTTGGGCGAGATGATGGTCAGCTGATCGCCGACGCGCAGCCCCATGCGCTCCGCCATCCGCGCGCCGATGAGGATGGAATCGTCGCCCTGGAAGGCGTCCAGCGAGCCGGCGACGATGCGGTCGGCGACAATGTCGCGGGCGCGGACATCCTCGGCCGACATGCCGCGCACGACGGCGCCGCGGGCGACGTTGTTGGCGGTCACCATCACCTGGTTCTCGACCATTGGTGTCACCGAAACGACGCCGGGAATTTCGGCGAGGATGCTCTCCCATCTGGCGTAGTCGTCGATGCCGCTGGCCGGGCCGTAGATGCTGACATGGCCGTTGAGGCCGAGGATGCGGGTCAGCAGTTCCTGGCGGAAGCCGTTCATCACCGCCATGACGATGATCAGCGTCGCGACGCCGAGGAAAATGCCGAGCAGCGAGAAGATGGCGATGACGGAGATGAAGCTCTCCTTGCGGCGCGGCCGCAGATAGCGCATCGCCACCATGCGTTCGAAGCGGGTAAACACTTGAGGTTTAGGCCTTTTCTAGGATGTGCCGGCGAGGCGGTCGAGAGCGGCCTCCAGCGGCAGCTCCTCGCGCGCCCCGCCCTGGCGGCGCTTCAGCTCGACGCTGCCGGCGCTCAGGCCACGCGGGCCGATGATGAGCTGGCGCGGGATGCCGATCAGGTCCATGTCGGTGAACTTGACCCCGGCCCGCTCGGCTCTGTCGTCGTAGAGTACGTCGACCCCGGCGGCGCGCAGCGTCTCGTAAGCCGTATCACAGGCGGCGGCGCAGGCCGCGTCGTCGGCCTTCAGATTGATCAGCCCGCAGTCGAACGGCGCCACCGCCTCCGGCCAGATGATTCCCGCCTCGTCGTGCGACGCCTCGATGATCGCGCCGACCAGGCGGGAGACGCCGATGCCGTAGGACCCCATTTCGATCGCCACCTCCTTGCCTTCGGCCGTCGTCACCATGGCGTTCATCGCTTTCGAGTACTTGGTGCCGAAGTGGAATATATGGCCGACCTCGATGCCGCGCCCGGTCACCAGCGCGTCACCCAGCACCGCTTCCCGGTCGGCGTCGCGCTCCTCGTCGGTGGCGGCGTACTTGGCGGTGAACACGTCAACGATCCGCTGCAGGTCACCCTCGATGTCGATGGCGCGCCCGGCGAGGCCGAGGTCGAGGAAGTCGCGGTGGTAGGCGATCTCGCTCTCGCCGGTTTCGGCGAGGATGACGAATTCGTGGCTGAGATCGCCGCCGATCGGCCCGGTCTCGGCGCGCATCGGAATCGCCGTCAGACCCATCCGCTCGAAGGTGCGCAGGTAGCAGACGAACATCTTGTTATAGGCCCTTATCGAGGCCTCCTTGTCGACGTCGAACGAATAGGCGTCCTTCATCAGGAACTCGCGGCCGCGCATCACCCCGAAGCGCGGCCGCACCTCGTCGCGGAACTTCCACTGGATGTGGTAGAGCAGCTTCGGCAGCTGCTTGTAGCTGCGGATGCTGGCGCGGACGATCTCGGTGATCTGCTCCTCGTTAGTCGGCCCATACAGCATGTCCCGCTCGTGCCGATCCTGGATGCGCAGCATCTCCGGGCCGTAGGCGTCGTAGCGGCCGCTTTCGCGCCACAGATCGGCCGGCTGCAGGGTTGGCATCAGCATCTCCTGGCAGCCGAAGGCGTCCTGCTCGGCGCGGACGAGGGCGGCGATCCGGTTGAGCACCTTCAGGCCCAGCGGCAGCCACGAATAGATGCCGGCGGACGACTGCCGGATCATACCGGCGCGCAGCATCAGGCGGTGGGAGACGATTTGCGCCTCCGACGGCGTTTCCTTCAAGGTCGGCAGGAAATACTTGGACAATCGCATGGGCGGGCCTGGGGACTCTCAAGCAACGGGGGGTAAAAGCGGCGAAGGCGCGACTGTAGGCAAAGCCGCGCCATTCATCAACGCCTGCCGAGCGGCGGCGCCTTGGCGCAGGCCTCGCGGATGCGCCGATCGTCCGCCGAGCCGACCGGCTGGCCGTTGACCGTCAGCTGGCCGTCCCGAAACGTGACATCGGCGACGGGGACTAGCAGTTCGGCGGCCAGCCCGTAGGTTTGCGCGAGATCGACGGTGAACGTCGCCTCGAACCGGTCCAGCGCGTCGAGGGTAATCGGCGGCGCGATGTCGGCCGGCGGCACGGATCGACCGCGCGCGTCGACGCCCGCCTGGTAGGCAACGTCAGGCGCCGGCACGTGCTCGATTAGGGCTTGACAGACGCTGGCATCGACCGCGACCGTCACCCCGCCGTCGGCCTCCGCGCCGGCGGCGGCGCCCATACCCGCGGCGATCAGTGCCGCGATCGCCGACGACCGCCGGCCCAACGGCGGCGCAAGACGTTTCCGGTCTCTATCGAGGGAACCAGCCCAGTTACGCATCAGGCGACCGACTTTAGGGGACGCGCGTTAATGAATGGTTTCTTCAAGCTCGCCGAGCACGGCACCAGCGTGCGGACGGAGATCGTCGCCGGCATCACCACCTTCCTGACCATGGCCTACATCGTCTTCGTCAATCCGTCGATCCTGCAGGCGACCGGGATGGACCAGGGGGCGGTGTTCGTCGCCACCTGCCTCGCGGCGGCGCTGGGGTCGTTCATCATGGGCTTCTACGCCAACCACCCCATCGCCCTGGCGCCCGGCATGGGGCTCAACGCCTACTTCACCTATTCCGTCGTCCTCGGCATGAATCACCCGTGGCAGGTGGCACTGGGCGCCGTCTTCCTCTCCGGCGTGCTGTTCCTGATTCTCAGCATCCTGCCGATCCGCGAATGGCTGATCAACAGCATCCCGCGCTCCCTGAAACTCGCCATCGCCGCCGGCATCGGCCTGTTCCTGGCCCTCATCGGCCTGAAGAACGCCGGCATCGTCGTCGACCACCCGACCACCCTGGTCACGCTCGGCGACCTGACCAGCCTGCCCTGCGTCCTGGCGGCGGGTGGGTTCACGCTGATGGTGGCGCTGGAGGCGCGCCGCGTGCCGGGTGCGATCATCCTTGCCATCCTCGCTGTCACCGGGATCAGCGCCGCGCTCGGCCTGACGACGGCGACGGCTCTGGTCTCGATGCCGCCGAGCCTCGCGCCGACGCTGCTGCAACTGGATATTCTCGGTGCGCTGGATGTTGGTTTGATTGCGATTATTTTCGCTTTTCTGTTCGTGGATTTGTTCGATACAGCCGGAACGTTGGTCGGTATCTCGCAGCGTGCCGGCCTTCTCGATGCGCGGGGGCGGCTGCCGCGTTTGCGACGCGCGCTCATCGCCGACAGCGCCGCGACGATCGGCGGTGCAATGGCGGGAACCTCCACAACGACGAGTTACATCGAAAGCGCGGCCGGAACGAACGCCGGCGGTCGCACCGGCCTGACCTCCGTCACGGTCGGCGCCCTGTTCCTGCTATGCCTGTTCTTTTCTCCGCTGGCCGCCGCGGTACCGCCTTACGCCACGGCGCCGGCGCTGGTCTTCGTCGCCACCCTGATGATGAAGAGCGTCGGCGACATGCCGTGGGATGACTTGACCGAGGTTGTCCCGGCGGTCGTCACCATCATCGCCATGCCGCTGACCTTCTCCATCGCGACGGGAATCGGTTTCGGCTTCATAACGTATGCCGCGATAAAGGTTTTAAGTGGACGAATCCGCGACGTGAGTCCCTCGGTCGCTATCATCGCCCTCCTGTTCGTCGCGAAATTCTCAATTCTGTGAAAACTTCCCCAAAAAATGCGTGACGGCACACTTATTTTGCACTACGTTGCCTACTATCGGCCTTTTTGGCAAATATTCGTCGACATGGCCCGGGTTTTGGGAAGAAAACCAAGAACCATAAAGAAACAGAAGACGTCAAAAATAGTACGCAAACGGCTTAGGCGCCGGAGGGTGGGCAAGGCCGGAAACGGTCTTGCCATTAATTCTGGACGCTCAATCACGCTGCCGTACTATTTTAGAGTACTCAGGCAAAGTACTGAAGCCCTGGCCTGCCTGTCGCTGTCCCCTGCACGCACAATGTGCGCTTTGGTTGCAATGCATTCGGCGCCCACTTCCCACTCAAGCCCACTTAAAGAGACTATCGCGCCCACGGCGGATCGGTCGCGACGATGCGGCGGCGGGTCGGACAATCGGCGCGGTGGGCCCCGGCAAGGTAGCCGATGCTCATCAGAAACTCGCCGACGACTTCCGGGCCGACGAAACGGAATCGCGACTTAAACAGTTTGACCCAGGCGCCGAGATCGCGGGGATGATGCGCCGCCAGCCAAGCCTCGAAACCGCCGGCTTCGCCGCGCAGGTCGGCGACAACCCCCGCATTGGCGATCACCGCGTCGATCTTACGGCGGTTTCGGATGATCGCCGAATCAGCCAGCAGCCGTTGGACGTCCTCGCGCCCGTAATTGGCGACACGATCGACGGCGAAGCCTTCGAACGCCGCATGGAGCGCCGCCCGCTTTTTCAGAACGATCAGCCAGGACAGGCCGGCCTGAAAGATCTCAAGAGACAGCCGTTCCAGCAGCGCCGCTTCGCCGGTCAGCGGAAACCCGTATTCAAAGTCGTGATAGGGGCCGTGCCACGGATGGCCGGGTGCGATGACGCAATAATCCGGCATTTATTGGCGGAACGAAATCGCGTCGCTCTCGATGATGAGATAGACGACGACCCACAGACCAGCCGAGATCAGGGTGGTCAGGCCGAGCTTCCACTTGAGCCCGGACGTGCGCGGCGCGCCGGCATCCTGGCCCCGCGCCACGTCCTCTTCGCCGATACGGCGCACGCCCCAGGGCAACACCATGAAGAGGACGAGCCACCAGATGATCAGGTAGACGGCGGCGCCGGTAAACCAACCCATGGCTCAGCGGCGCGCCCTTGCCGGATCGGCCATCGGAGAACGATCGGCAGGCGCCGCCCTGCCTGAGTTCAGTCCATGTTGAGCCGGGCCCGGCACCGCCACGCGTTCAGGCGGCCAGCTTATTGAAAGCCTCGATGACCTCCGGGGGCGCTTGCACAAGCTCGATCAGGACGCCCTCGCCGCTGATGGGAAACTCATCGTTGCCCTTCGGGTGGAGAAAGGTGATATCGAAGCCGGCCGCGCCCTTGCGGATCCCACCGGGGGCGAAACGCACGCCGTTGGCGCTCAGCCATTCCACCGCCGCAGGCAGATCATCCACCCAGAGGCCGATGTGGTTAAGCGGGGTGTTGTGGACGGCGGGTTTCTTATCCGGGTCCACCGGCTGCATCAGATCGACCTCGACCTTCAAGGGGCCAGAGCCGAGCGCCGCGATATCCTCATCGACGTTTTCGCGCTCGCTCTTGAAATTGCCGGTAATCGACAGCCCGAGAGAGTCGATCCACAGCTTCTTCATCTTTTCCTTATCCAAACCGCCGATGGCGACTTGCTGAATGCCGAGGACATTGAAGGGTCTGTCGCTCATGTAACTCTCCCTAGGTGCGTTATCTGGATTATGCGAGCGCCGAACTATGCCACGCCCCGCCGGGGTTGTGAAGATGGTCGATGATCGATGGCGGGGACCAGACGCCAGACCAGCGAGGAAGCCGGGACTTGCCAAAACCGACCCCTTAAAAGCCATCGAGCGCGCCTCCGCGGGTTCGCCGCGCGACAGGATCGACGCGGGTCGGGTGAGTCCGGAGAATGCGGCTTTACCGGCCTTTCGGCGGCTGTTCCCGCCGGACCACATGAACGCTGGTCAAAGGCTTCTTGGCGACGTTGCGCCGAAACGTCCGGCGCGCCGCCTGCCGGACCAGTTCCTGGACTACCTCGTCATCGTCATAGGCGCCGTCCTGCGCGTCGTCGATGGCGTTCAGAACGTCGCGGCGCACCATCTCGGCGATGCTTTCATCGTCTTCGTCGAGGAGGCCGAAGGTCGACATCTGCAGCTCTATGGGATCAGAACGACGGGCACCGAGGACCACGGTCAGCACCGCGACGCCGTTGTAGATGGCGCGCATGCGGCCGCGGACGAGCTCGCCATTGAGCGGGACCGGCCGCTTGCCGTCGAGACCGAGCCGGCCGCTGGGTACGGTTGCGATGATTTCCGCCGGCCCCGGCGCCAGGCGGACCATGCCGCCGTTCTCATTGACGATCGCCGTCTCGACGCCGAGCGACCGGGCCAGCGCCGCGTGCTCGACGAGGTGCCGGTACTCGCCGTGCACCGGCACCGCCGTTTTCGGCCGTGCGAACCGATACATCGCCGCCAACTCGTCGCGCGCCGGGTGACCCGAGACATGCACCTGTGCCTGCTTCTGGCCGATCACCCGGATGTCGCGCCGCAACAACTGGTCGAACAACCGACCCACGGGGACCTCATTGCCGGGAATGACCCGCGCCGAAAAAATGATCGTGTCGCCGGCGCCAAGGGACAGGTGCTGGTGGGTATCGGCGGCCAGCTTGGCCAGTGCCGCGTTGGACTCGCCCTGGCCGCCGGTGCAGACGATGAGCATCTTGTTGTCGGGGAGTCCGTTGGCGTCGGCGTCATCCAGGAACTCCGGCACGTCCAGCAGGTAGCCGCAGTTGCGCGCCGCGGCGTAGGTTCGCTTGAGCGAGAAGCCAGCCATGACGACCCGGCGTCCGGTCCGCCTCGCCGCCTCGCCGACGGTGTGCAGGCGGGCGACGTTGGTGCCGAAGCAGGTGACGACCGCCTTGCGCGGACAGCCGCGAACCAGTTCGGTCAGCGGGTCGAGAACGTCGCCCTCGGAACCGGAGTGGCCCGGTTCGAAGACGTTGGTGGAATCGCAGATCATGGCCAGCACGCCGGCGTCGCCGAGCGCCCGCAGTGCCACCTCGTCCGACACCGAGCCGACCACCGGGTCGGGATCCAGCTTCCAGTCGCCGGTGTGCAGCACGCGACCCAAGGGGGTGCGGATCGCCAGCGCCTGCATCTCGGGAATCGAATGGGTCAGACCGATGGTCTCCAGCTTGAAGGGACCTATTTCCAGCCGCCCCCCTTCCGGCAACGGCCGAAGCGGCACCTCGCGCTCCAGCTCCACCTCCTGCAGCTTGCGGCGCAGCACCGCGGTGGTGAACGGGCTGGCCCACACCGGGCAACGGAGCCGAGGCCACAGATAGGCGACGGCGCCGAGATGGTCCTCGTGGGCGTGCGTCAGGATGAGCCCCAGCAGGTGGTCGCGGCGTTCGACGATATAGGCCGGGTCGGGCATGATGACGTCGACGCCGGGGATGCCGTCGCGATTGCCGAAGGTGACGCCGAGATCCACCATCAGCCATTGGCGCGCCGTCGGCGGGCCGTAGCCGTACAGATTGAGGTTCATGCCGATCTCGCCGGCTCCGCCCAGGGGCAGGAAAACCAGCTCATCGCCGTGCCGTTCGGCGGTCATATTTTCAAATTGCGTTTATAGATAGCCCATAGCCCCTTCAACGTCAGTTGTAGGTCGACCCGGTTCAAGGAGTCGCTGCAATCGGCAAACAGGGGCGCCAGGCCACCGGTAGCGACAACGCCGGCATCGGTGCCGAGTTCGGCGCGGATCCGCGCGATGAGGCCCTCGATGAGACCCAGATAGCCGAAGAAGACGCCAGAGCGCATGGCGCCGACGGTGTTCTTGCCGATCACCCGCTCCGGCCGGCCAATGTTGACCCGCGGCAGCTGCGCCGCCGCCTGGTGCAGCGCCTCGATGGAGAGATTGATGCCGGGCGCGATGGCGCCGCCGATGTAGCTGCCCTCGGCGTCGATAACGTCGAACGTCGTCGCGGTGCCGAAGTCGACGACGATCTTCGGGCCGCCATAGATCTCGAAAGCGCCGACCGCGTTGACGATCCGGTCGGCGCCGAGGTCTTCCGGATGGTCGATGAGGATCTTGCAGCCGACGTCGAGGTTGGCGTGACCGACGACCAGCGCCTCGCAATGGAAATACCGCCGGCACAGGGTCAGCAGCGGGAAGCGCATCGCCGGCACGACGGTGGCGATGATCGCCGCCGTGACGGTTTTCGGATCGATGGCGGCGAGACCGAAGATCTGCAACAGCCAGATCCCCATTTCATCGGCGGTCCGCTGCACGTTGGTCGCCGCGCGCCACTCGCCGCAACAATTGCCACTGTCGTCGAATACCGCGAAAACGGTATTTGTGTTGCCGGTGTCGACCGCGAGCAACATGACCAACCGGGTTCCCTTCAGGCGAGCCTGGCCACCGGCGCCAGAACAACGTCGCCGGCGACGATGCGGCGTTGGCCGCCATCCGTGTCGACGAGCAACGCCCCCTCCGCGTCGAGGTCGGCGAACAGGCCATCGATGTCGCCCTCCGGCAGGCGGACGCGGATCGCCTGCCCGCGCCCCTGCGCCCGCGCCAACCAGGCATCGCGGATCACCGGGAAACCGCCGAGAGCCAGCCGACCGCGCCACTGCGCCCAGGCTTGGCAGAAGGCGGTGAGCACCGCCGCGTCGGTGGCCTTGCGGGCCCCTTCGGCGTGCAAGGCGGTCGCCGGATACAGCAGCCCCTCCGGCGGCGGATGGGCGACGACGTTGATACCGACGCCGATGATGAGAAACGCCATGTCGCCCCTGGCGTCGGTGCCGGCTTCCAGCAGCAGCCCGGCGATCTTGCGGCCGCCGACGAGGACATCGTTGGGCCATTTGCAGGTCACCGCCGCCTCGCCGTCGAGGTGGCCGGCGACGGCATCGGCGACGGCGAGACTGGCGACGAAGGTCAGCCGTGCCGCTTGCGAAGCCGGCTGATCCGGGCGGACCAGCAGGGACGCGGCGAGATTACCAGGGGGCGATTGCCATTTCCGGCCCGACCGGCCCCGGCCCGCCGTCTGCTTGCCGGTCCACACCAAAGTCCCGTCCGGCGCTCCGGCCTCGGCGCGATGCCGTGCCTCGTCGTTGGTCGACGCACATTCGGGAACCCAGACAACCGAGAAGCCGGCGGGAAATTCG
>CAYWRP010000058.1:10470-18669 GCA_964460955.1 uncultured Rhodospirillaceae bacterium
TATGCGCTAGTGGGCGAACAGGGATTGCGCCGCGTTCGCCGCACTGGTCAGGACCGGGCTCGGATAGAGGAAAAAGAACAGAACGAAGGCGGTCGACGCGAGCATGACGATCCGCGCGTCGCGGCCGAAACGGCGGTCGAGCGGCTCCACCGCGTCGTCGAAATACATCACCTTGACGATGCGGATGTAGTAGAACGCGGCGACGACACTGGCCAGGACGCCGATGATGGCGAGCGCGAAGAAGCCCGCCTCGACGGCGGCGAGAAAGATGTAAAGCTTGGCGAAGAAGCCGGCGAGCGGCGGAATGCCGGCGAGCGAAAACATGAAGATGGCGAGCGCGAAGGCCATCACCGGATTGGTCTTCGACAGCCCCGCGAGGTCGGCGATTTCGGTCACCGGCGTGTCGTTGCGGCGCATGCAGAGGATCACCGTGAAGGCGCCCAGCGTCATCGCCACGTAGATGGCGAGATAGATGAGGATGCCGCGCACCCCCGCCTCCGTGCCGACGGCAAGGCCGATCAGCATGTAGCCGATGTTGCCGATGGAGCTGTAGGCCATCAGCCGCTTGATGTCCTTCTGGCCGATGGCGGCGAAGGCGCCCAGCACCATCGAGGCCACCGAGATGAACACGACGATCTGCTGCCACTGCGGCACGAGATCGCCGAACGGATCGATCATCACGCGGACGAACAGGGCCACCGCCGCCAGCTTCGGCACCACGGCGAAGAACGCGGTGACCGGCGTCGGCGCGCCCTCGTAGACGTCCGGCGTCCACATGTGAAAGGGCACCGCTGACACCTTGAAGGCGAGGCCGGCGAGGATGAAGACGAGACCGACGATCAGGCCGGTCGGCACCGGCTCCCCGGCCTGGCCGCCGAACAGGGCGGCGAGCGTCTGGAAGTTGGTGGTGCCGGAAAAGCCGTAGACCAGCGAGGCCCCGTAAAGAAGCATGCCCGACGCCAGCGCGCCGAGGACGAAATACTTCAGCCCGGCCTCGGTGGAGCGGATGTTGTCGCGGTGGAACGCGGCGATGATGTAGAGCGCCAGGCTCTGCATCTCCAGCCCGATATAGAGGGAGATAAAATCGTTGGCGGAAATCATCATCATCATGCCGAGCACGGCGAGCAGGATCAGCACCGGGTATTCGAAGCGGGCGATGCCCTCGGCCTCGAGATACTCCTGCGAGACGAACAGGCACAGTGCCGCCGCGGCGAGCACCAGCACCTTGAAGAACAGGGCGAAGGAATCGACGATGAACAGGTCGTTGAACGTCGTCTCGGGGCCGTCGGAACTGGACAGCGCGACAAACAGGATGGCGACGGCGAGCGCCATCAGGGCCAATCGATTGGCCGTCCGGCTGACGCCGATATCGACCCCGTCGCCGGCGCGCTGGAAAACGCCGAACATCAGCAGCGCCATGGCAACGACAGCGAGAAAGATCTCAACGCCGGCGGGAAGCAGGTTGGGGATTTCGGCCAAGTCGCTCATCGATCAATCCAATTTCCGGGCGCTCATTGCGCCGCCGTGACGGCGATGGAGGACCCTTGCGCGGCCTCCATGTGACCGGCGAGGTCGGCCACCGTGACACGCATGATGTCGAGAAACGGCTCAGGATAGAGCCCCATCCACAAAACGATGACGACCAAGGGCGCGAACACCCCCCATTCACGCGGGCGCAGATCGCCGATCTGCCTCAGGCTGTCCTTGACCAGTTGGCCGAAAACGACCCGCCGATAGAGATAGAGCATGTAGGCGGCGCCGAGGATCATGCCAGTCGCCGTCAGCGCTGCCAGCCAGGCGTTGACCTGGAAGGCGCCGACGAGAACGAGGATCTCGCCGATGAAACCACCGGTCCCCGGCAGCCCCACCGAGGCCAGCATGAACAGCATAAAGACAAGGGCATAGACCGGCATCCGGTGCGCCAACCCGCCATAGGCGGCGATATCCCGCGAATGGACCCGGTCGTAGACGACGCCGACGACGAGGAACAAGGCGGCGGAGACGATCCCGTGGCTCAGCATCTGATAGATCGCCCCCTCGATGCCCTGCACCGTGAAGGTGAACGCGCCGACGGTCACGAAGCCCATGTGGGCGACCGACGAATAGGCGATCAGCTTCTTCATGTCCTGCTGCGCCAGCGCCACCAGGGAGGTGTAGATCACCGCGATAACACTCAGCGTGAACATCAGCGGCGCGAAATCGATGCTCGCCTCGGGCAGCATCGGCAAGGAGAAGCGCAGGAATCCGTACCCCCCGAACTTCAGGAGCACGCCGGCGAGGATGACCGACCCCGCCGTCGGCGCCTCGACGTGGGCGTCCGGCAGCCAGGTGTGCACCGGCCACATCGGCAGCTTGACGGCGAAGGCGGCGAGCATGGCGAGGAACAGCCACTTCTGCATGCCGACCGGGAAGTCGTAGGTCATCAGCGTTGGGATGTCGGTGGTGCCGGCCGTCAGGTACATGGTCAGCAGGGCGATGAGCAGCAGCACCGAGCCGGCCAGCGTGAACAGGAAGAACTTGAACGCCGAGTAGACCCGGCGCGGCCCGCCCCAGACGCCGATGACGAGAAACATCGGGATCAGCACGCCCTCGAAGAACAGATAGAAAAGGACGAGATCGAGGGCGCAGAAGGTGCCGATCATCATCGTTTCCATGACCAGGAAGGCGATCATGTACTCCTTGACGCGGGTCTGGATGCTCTCCCAACTGGCGAGGATGCAGATCGGCACCAAGAGCGTCGTCAGCAGCACGAACAGCACCGACAGGCCGTCGACGCCCATGTGATAGCCGATGCCGAATTCCGGCATCCACACCCGCTGCTCGACGAACTGGAAACCGGGCTGCCTGGGATCGAAGCCGAACCAAAGCGCCAGCGAGATCAGAAAGGTGGTGACGGAGGTCAGCAGCGCGACGTTACGCGCGTTGCGGGCCACCACCGCCCCGTCGCCGCGAATGGTGAGAACGAACAGCGCGCCGATGAGCGGCAGGAAGGTGATCAGCGAGAGGATCAGTACGTTGGTCATATGTCTGCCCTACCCGCTCACCAACAGATACCAGGTGATCAACGCGACGACGCCGATCAGCATGGCGAATGCGTAGTGGTAGATGAAGCCGCTCTGCAGGCGTGCCATGCCGCGCGCGGTGCGCACCGCCGCCGCCGCGACGCCGTCCGGCCCGACGCCGTCGATCACCGCGCCGTCGCCGCCCTTCCACAGGCCGCGGCCGATGCGGAAGCTCGGGCGGACGAACAGCCAGTCGTACAGCTCATCGAAATACCACTTGTTGAGCAGGAAGCGGTAGACACCGGCGAACTTCTCGGCCAGCACCGCCGGCACCGACTTGAGGAACCCGTAGAACAGCACGGCCAACGCGATGCCGGCGAGGCCAACGACGAGCGGAGCCAGCTTGACCCAGAGCGGCACGTGGTGGGCGTCGGCAAGCGCGGTGTGGGTGGGCAGAACGAAGATGGAGTCTCGCCAGAACTCGCCGCGCAAGTCGCCGACGAAATGCTCGTAGGCGAAAAGGCCGGCGAGCAGCGCGCCGATCGCCAGCACCGTCATCGGTATCAGCATCGATTTCGGCGATTCATGAACCCGCGCCAGGGTGTTGTCGTCGGCGCGCGAGGTGCCGTGGAAGGTGACGACCAGCAGCCGCCAGGAGTAGAACGCGGTGAGAAACGCGGCGATGATGCCGAGCCAGAAGGCGAAGGCGCCGACACTGGCATCGGTGGCGTAGGCCGATTCAAGCACAATGTCCTTCGAAAAGAACCCGGCGAATGGCCAGATCCCGGCCAGCGCCAACGAGCCGACCCACATCAACGCGTAGGTGAACGGGATCATCTTCCACAAGCCCCCCATCTTGCGGATGTCCTGCTCGTCGGACATGGCGTGGATAACCGAGCCGGCGGCGAGGAACAACAGCGCCTTGAAAAACGCGTGCGTCATCAGGTGGAAGATGCCGGCCGAGTAGGCTGAAACGCCGCAGGCGAAGAACATGTAGCCCAGCTGCGAACATGTCGAATAGGCGATGATGCGCTTGATGTCGTTCTGCACGCAGGCGACGGTGGCGGCGAAGATGCAGGTGGCGGCGCCGATGATGACGATCACCGCCAGCGCCAGGTCCGAATACTCGATCAGCGGCGACATGCGGGCGACCATGAACACGCCGGCGGTCACCATGGTCGCCGCGTGGATTAGCGCCGAGACCGGCGTCGGGCCTTCCATCGCATCCGGCAGCCAGGTGTGCAAACCGAGCTGCGCCGACTTGCCCATGGCGCCGACGAACAAAAGCAACGAGATCACGGTCAGGGCGTGCAAGTCGAAGCCGAACACGTTGATCACCGTGTCCGCATGCTCCGGAGCGGCGGCGAAAATGGTGTCGAAGTGAACCGAGTCGAACAGCAGGAAGATGGCGAGGATGCCCAGCATGAAGCCGAAGTCACCGATGCGGTTGACGATGAATGCCTTGATCGCCGCCGCGTTGGCCGACGGCCGGTCATACCAGAAGCCAATCAGCAGGTAGGAGGCCAGCCCCACCCCCTCCCAGCCGAAGAACAGCTGGACGATGTTGTCGGCGCTGACCAGCATCAGCATGAAGAAAGTGAACAGGTTCAGGTACGCCATGAACCGGGGGATACTCGGATCATGGTGCATGTAGCCGACGGAGTAGACGTGAATCATCGCCGAGATGACTGTCACTGTCGCCATCATGACGACGCTGAGGGTGTCGATGCGCAGCGCCCACGACACCTCGAAAGCCCCGGAGTCGATCCACGTGAACAGTTCGACCGACCCCGTCTCGCCGCTGTTGATGGTCTGGAAGAACAGGATAACGGCGAACAGCGCCGATAGCAGCATCGCGCCGCAGGTGATCAGCTGCGAGGCGAGATCGATGCGGTGCTTTCGCGCCTTGTCCGTGGCCGGAACAAGGGCGAGGATGCCGGCGCAGATGGCACCCAGCAGCGGTAGCAGGACAATCGCGGTCGTCATCGGCGGCGCCCTACCCCTTCATCAGGTTGATGTCCTCGACCGCGATGGATCCGCGGTTGCGGAAGTAGACAACGAGGATGGCGAGACCGATCGCCGACTCCGCCGCCGCCACGGTGAGGACAAACATGGCGAACACCTGCCCGACCATGTCGTTCAGTTCGGCGGAAAAGGCGACCAGGTTGATGTTCACCGACAGCAGGATGAGTTCCACCGACATCAGGATGATGATCAGATTCTTGCGGTTAAGGAAGATGCCGAAGATGCCGATGGCGAAGATCATCGCCGCGACCGACAAATAATGCGCGAGGCCGATATCCAACATCAAATGCCCTTTCGGAAGGGAACCTTGCGCGGCTTGACCGCTTCCTTCGGATCGCGCGCCACCTGTTCGTCGATTTGCTGGCGGCGCACGTCCGGCCGCCGCCGGTAGGTCAGCACGATGGCGCCGATCATGGCGATCAGCAGGATCATGCCGGACGCCTGGAACAGATAGAGGTAATGCGTATAGATGAGCTGACCGAGCGCGTCGGTATTGGTGACGCCCTCCGGAGTTGGCGCCTTGGCGGCGGCCGGCGCATCCGGGGATATCGCCCAGCCACCGAGGATGACGAGCAGCTCGACGAGCAAAACGAGGCCGATCAGGCCGCCGATCGGCAGGTAGCGCAGGAATCCCTCGCGCAGCTCGACAAAATTGATGTCCAGCATCATGACGACGAACATGAACATCACCGCCACCGCGCCGACGTAGACGATGACCAGGATCATCGCCAGGAACTCGGCGCCCATCAGCACGAACAGGCCGGCGGCGTTGAAGAACGCGAGGATCAGGAACAGCACCGCATGGACGGGATTGCGGGTGGTGACCACGAGCGCGGCAGAGACCACCGCGACGATGGCGAACAAATAAAACACCAGACCGTGGATAATCATCCCTCGCGCGCGGAGCCTTCTAATTCTGAGTTTGGGAGCCGGAGGGGGCTCCGAAGCGATCAGCGTGTGCTTGGTGACCGCGTGTTAATGACGGAGACGGACGCCGACGTCAACGATAAGGCGCATCCGCCTTCAGCCGCGCGGCGATTTCGGTCTCCCAGCGGTCGCCGTTGGCCAGCAGCTTCTCTTTGTCGTAGAGAAGTTCCTCGCGCGTTTCGGTGGCAAATTCGAAGTTGGGCCCCTCGACAATCGCGTCGACCGGGCAGGATTCCTCGCACAAACCACAGTAGATGCACTTCACCATGTCGATGTCGTAGCGCGTGGTGCGGCGGCTGCCGTCCTCACGCGGTTCCGCCTCGATGGTGATCGCCTGCGCCGGACAGACCGCCTCGCAGAGTTTGCAGGCGATGCAGCGCTCCTCCCCGTTGGGATAGCGCCGCAGCGCATGTTCGCCGCGGAAACGCGGGCTCAACGGCCCTTTTTCGTAAGGGTAGTTCAGCGTCACCTTCGGCTTGAACATGTATTTGAAGGTCAACGCCATGCCCGAAACCAACTCGGAGAGGAAAATTGCGCGTGCGGCGCGATCGAAATAGCTCATACCAGCTCTCGCCCCTAGCCTTACTGTCCCGCCGGGATAATGTCGAAGGCCACAAGGCCCCCCGATACGACCACCACCGCCACCAGCGACACCGGCAGGAAAACCTTCCAGCCAAGCCGCATCAACTGGTCATAGCGGTAGCGCGGAAATGTCGCGCGCACCCACAAAAAGACGAACAGGCACGCGCAGATTTTGAGGATGAACCAGATCGGCCCCGGGATCCAGGTGAACGGCGCCACGTCGAACGGCGGCAGCCAGCCGCCAAGGAACAGCACCACCGTCATCGCCGACATCAAGATCATGTTGGCGTATTCGCCGAGGAAGAACAGGGCGAAGGTCATCGCCGAATATTCGGTGTTGTAGCCCGACACCAGTTCCGCCTCCGCCTCCGGCAGGTCGAAGGGATGCCGATTGGTCTCCGCGAGGGCGGAGATGAAGAAGATCACCGCCATCGGCAACAACGGAAAGACGTGCCAGTTCAGCATGCCGAGGCTGCCGTCCTGCGCCAGGACGACATCCGTCAGGTTCAGCGAGCCGACCAGAAGCAGCACGGTTATGATGACGAAACCGATCGAAACTTCGTAGGAGACCATCTGCGCCGCCGAACGCAGCGCGCCCAGGAAGGCATATTTCGAGTTACTGGCCCACCCCGCCATCATGATCCCATATACGCCGAGCGACGAGATGGCGAACAGATAGAGGATGCCGACGTTGATGTCGGCGAGCACCCAGCCCTCGTCGAACGGAATCACCGCCCAGGCGACGAGGGCCAGGATGAAGGTCAGCATCGGCGCGAAGAGGAACACCACCCGGCTGGCGCCGGTGGGGATGATCGTCTCCTTCAAGAACAGCTTGAGGCCGTCGGCGATCGGCTGCAGCAGGCCGAAGGGTCCGACGACGTTGGGTCCGCGCCGTAGGTGCATCGCGCCGATCACCTTGCGCTCGGCATAGGTCAGGTAGGCAACACCGAGCATAACCGGGATGACGATCGCCAGGATAAGGCCGACCGTGATCAGCATCGGCAGGATGTAGATCGACCAAACGTCAGCCATCGGTTCCCGTTTTTTTCACCGCTTGCGCCTCGAAGGTCCGCGCGCACTCGGCCATCGTCGGCGAAGCGCGGCAGATCGCGTTGGATAGATAGAACGATCCGTCGTCTAGCTCAAACGGTGTTTCGTCCAAGGGGCCGCTCGTGCCGAATTCCGACCATGGCGCCGGCACCACCTCGTCCCACTCGGCGAACAGTGGATTGGCGCGGACGAGGCCGTCGATGAGGTCCGCCGCCGCGTTGTACGGCAGGGTATGGCCGAGGCGTTCCGACAGCGCGCGCAGGATCTTCCAGTCCTCCCGCGCGTCGCCCGGCGGATGGGTGACCAGTTGCGCCATCTGCACCCGGCCCTCGGTGTTGACGTAGGTGCCGTCCTTCTCCGTGTAGGCCGCTCCCGGCAGGATGACGTCGGCGCGGTGGGCGCCGGCATCGCCATGATGCCCCTGGTAAATCACGAAGGCGTTGCCGAGGCGGGAGACGTCGACCTCGTCGGCGCCCAGCAGGTAGACGGCGTCGAGATCGCCCGACTCGGCACCGGCGACGATGCCGGCGACATCCCGCCCCGCCTCGCCGGGGACGAAGCCGAGGTCGAGGCCGCCGACGCGGGCCGCGGCGCTGTGCAGGACGTTGAAGCC
>CAYWRP010000059.1:0-18329 GCA_964460955.1 uncultured Rhodospirillaceae bacterium
CGTCGCGCGGCAGCCGTAGCGCGCCCTCCACCCCCTCCAGGTTGTAGGCGATCACCACCATGCCGGCGGTGGCCGGAATCATGTGGACGCCGCGGTCGACACGGGCGATGTCGGCATCGCTCATCGCCGCGTCACTGGCGCCGAAGTCGACCGATTCGGTGATGAAGCGGTTGATGCCGCCGCCGCTGCCGATCGCCTCATAGGTCACCCAGATGTCCGGGTTGGCCGCCTGAAAGCTTTCGATCCACTTCTCGTAAAGAAAAGCGGGGAACGTCGCGCCAGCGCCGCGCACCCACACGGTGCCCGAGGGCGCCGGCTTGACCCGCACTTGTTCGGCTGATGGCGCTTGCTCCTCGCCACAAGAGGCGACCACGAGGGCGAAGAGCGCGCATGCCACGGCGCCACCGAGGCGCCTCCTGAATGACATGCCGCCGAGGCGTTTTTGGATGTCATGGCTGCCATTCCAACCCCGTCAGCTGAAGTCGCCGCGAATGTATTCCTTGGTCAGCTGCTCTCGCGGATCGCCGAAGACCTGTTTGGTATCACCGATTTCCACCAGATAGCCGGTGCGGCCACCCTGCGAGATATCGACGGAGAAGAACGCCGTCGTATCGGCGACCCGCTGCGCCTGCTGCATGTTGTGGGTGACGAGGCCAATGGTGTAGTTCTCCTTCAACTCCTCCATCAATTCCTCGATCTGCCGGGTGGCGATTGGGTCGAGCGCCGAGCAGGGTTCGTCCATCAGCAAAACCGTCGGTTCGGAGGCGATGGCGCGGGCGATGCAGAGGCGCTGCTGCTGGCCGCCGGAGAGCGACAACCCGCTCTGCTTCAGCTTGTCCTTGGTTTCCTTCCAGATCGCCGCGCGCTCGAGGGCCTGCTGCACCTTTTCCTCGATGTCGCCCTTGAACTTGTTCAGCCGCAGGCCGAACGCGACGTTGTCGAAAATGCTCATGGTGAACGGATTGGGCTGCTGAAACACCATGCCGATGTAGCGGCGGACGATGACCGGGTCGACACCCTTGCCATAGATGTCCTGCCCCATGAAGTGGACGTGGCCCTCGAAACGGAAAACCGGAATCAGGTCGTTCATCCGGTTGAGGCTACGCAGCACGGTACTCTTGCCGCACCCCGACGGGCCGATGAAGCCGGTGACCTTGTTCTTTTCCAGCGGCAGGGTGCTGTCGCGAACCGCGAGGAAGTCCCCGTAAAAGACCTTCTCAAGGTTGCAGTCGATGGCGACGCGGTCGGCCGGGATCGGCTTGTGCGCAGCGGGTGCTTGATGGGTTTCGGTCGCGGTCATGATCTCGGGTTCCCGGGCTGGTTAGACTCTCCGCCTACCGACGAGACGGCTTAGGAGGTTGAAAACGAGGACAATAAGGACGAGCACAAGCGACGCCGCCCAGGCCAGCTGGATCTGGTTTTCGTACGGCATACCGGAGAAGTTATAGATGAGGATCGACATCGACGCCGTCGGCTCAGCGATGCTCTCCAGGTGATAGTTGCTGAAAAGTGCCGTGAATAACAGCGGCGCCGATTCGCCAGCGGCGCCGGCGATGGCCAGCATCACACCGGTGAGGATGCCAGGCAGGCCGGTCGGCAACACCACCTTCCAGACGACCTGCGAGCGGGTGCAGCCCATGCCGTAGGCGGCATCCTTCATCCGCTGCGGCACCATTTTCATCGCCTCTTCGGCCGTCAGCACGACCGTCGGCAACATCAACACCGACAGTGCGATGCCGCCAGCGATCGCCGAAAAAGTGCCCATGACGAGGACGACGGCGACGTAGGCGAACACGCCGGCCAGGATGGAGGGAAAGCCGGTCAGCACCTTGGCCAGAAAGCGCGAGATCGTCGCCAGCTTGCTCCGCGGATCCAACTCGCCAAGGTAGACGGCGGCGAGGATGCCGATCGGGATGGCGATCAACGACGCGATGCTCACCATGGTCAATGTGCCGACGATGGCGTTGCCGAAGCCGCCGCCCATGGCGAAGCCGGCCGGTGGCAGGGCGGTCAGCGTCTCCCAGCCGAGCCGCGCGCCGCCCTCGACAAACAGCATGTAGAGCACTGAGAACAGCGGCACCGCGGCAAGGATGGCGACGATCCAGGCGCCAACCGTCAGCAGACCGCTGCGGATAGCGCGGGTCTCCGCCATGGAGCGCCGAAGATTGGGCCCGGCGTCCGCGCCTCGGACCATGGGTAAGGGTTTGATTTGCTCGGTCATGGCGGTGCCTCAGGCCTTCTGGTTGCGGGTCGCCGCGGTGATGATGGCGATGCCGACGATGTTGACGACGAAGGTGATCGCCAGCAGGGCGAGCGCGGCGTACATCAGCGCCTGGACCTCGATCCGCCCCGCCTCCGGAAAGCTGGAGGCGAGCAGCGACGCGAGCGTGTTGGCCGGCGCGAACAGGGAAAGACTGATCTGGTTGGAGTTACCGATCAGCATCGCCAAGGCCATCGTTTCGCCAAGCGCGCGGCCGAAGCCGAGGACAAGGGCGCCGAAGATGCCGCGCGACGCCGTCGGCACCATCACCTTGAGGATCGCTTCCCAGCGCGTCGTCCCCATGCCGTAGGCGGCTTCCTTGGTCTTGTAGGGGACCAGGGTCAAGGCATCCTGCGAGATGGCGGCGACCGTTGGCAGGATCATGATCGACAGGACGATCACCGCCGGCATCATTCCCGGACCGCTCAGCGAGGTGCCGAAGAACGGGACCCAACCGAAGACGTCGTGCAACCAGTTGGCGAGGGGACGGATCGCCGGAATGACGACGTAGATGCCCCACAGGCCGTAAACCACGCTGGGGATGGCGGCCAGCATCTCGACGATGGTGCGGAAGACCGCGGCAAGCTTCGCCGGCAGGAACCCCTGGGTGAGAAAGATGGCGACGGTGATGCCGAAGAAGCCGCCGATGGCGAGCGCCAGCAGCGAACTGTAGAGGGTGCCCCAGATCTCCGGCAGGATACCGAATTGTTCCGCCGACGGGTTCCAGGTCGAGGAAAAGAGAAAGCCCAGACCGTACTCGGCAATCGCCGGCGCCGCCTGGCCACCGATCTCCCAAAGGATGTAGGCGACGAGCGCAATGATGATGCCGGCGCCGGCGATTGCGGCGAAGCGGAAAATCTTGTCCGACAGATATTCCGCCTGGCTCGGCGGCCCAGAGATCGAGGTCGCGCTGATCGCGTGTTGAAAGGGATTCGACGCCATTTCAAAACTATCCCGTCACAAGAATAATTCGTCACAAAACAATAAAGCGTCCGCCCGGATGACGCGGTGGCGTTTTGCCGCCGGCCGTCCGGGACGGACAAGGCATTTCGTGTTATTGGATCATCTGCGCTTGCTCGCGCACCTTGGCGACGACTTCTTCCGGCAGTGGAATATACCCATACTGGTCGGCGACTTTCTGGCCTTCCGTCAGGCCGTACTCGACGAACTCCCGCAGCGCGGCGGCAACGTCATCGTCCTGTTCCTTGTAGAACAGCATCCAGGAGAACGAGGCGATCGGATAGGCGTTCTCGGCTGCCGGATCGGTGACCCAGACCCGCAGATCGTCGCCGCTGAAATCGGCGCTGGCGAGCGCCGCGGCACCCGATTCCGCACCGCCAGCAACGAAGTTGCCAGCGGCGTTTTCAAGCAGCGCGCTCGGAGTGTTGGTCAGCTTGGCATAGCCATACTCGATGTAGCCGATGGCGCCCGGCGTCTGCGTGATCGTCGCGGTGACGCCGGCATTCTGCGGCGCAGCAACGAACTTGTCGCTCTTCGCCCACTGCACCGTCTTGCCAAAGCCAACCTGCTCCGCGAAGGCCGGATCGATGGCCGCCAAGTGCTGGGTGAAGACGTAGGTGGTGCCGGAGCTGTCGGACCGACGCACGACAGTGATCGGCATGTCGGGCAACTCGGCGTCCGGATTGGCGGCGACGATGCGCTCGTCGTTCCACCGGGTGACGTCGCCGCGGAAGATACCCGGATAGACGTCGCGCGGCAGCCGCAACTCCCCGACGCCCGGCAAATTGTACGCCAGGACGATCTCGCCGGCGGTCATCGGCAGCATCAGGACACCGCCTTCCACCTTTGCCGCCTCCTCGTCGGTCATCGCCGCGTCGCTAGCGGCGAACTGGACGGTGCGGTTGATCAGATCCTGAATGCCGGCACCGCTTCCCTTGCCCTGATAATCGATCCGCGCGCCGTCATGCTTCTGGCTGAAGTCCTTCGCCCACACCGACACAAGTGGAAAGATAAAGCTGGACCCAGAACCATTCATGTTGACTTGCGCCTTGGATCCCGAAGGCGCGAGCGCGAGACCGACGACAGCCACCGCGCAGATCAAGAAGACCCGAGACAGAAGTTTCATCACCCTTTCTCCCTTATCATCACATGGTTACTTGATGTTTACATTGTGGTTTAGACGAAAATCACCACGTCCGGCTAGTGACAGAATCATGACTCTTGTTGGTGTAACCCCTTGCCCGATCTAGACAAACGTCGGCGGGCCTGCCCCCTTCGCCCCACCGACGCGCCACACCCATCCTTCCCCAGACCTCCTAATGCATCCCCGCCCAGGCAGACAGCGCCCGCAGCTGGGGACTTTTCTTCAACTGATGACGCTCCATCCGGCGCAGCACGTTGTCGAGAACCGCCACCCCTTCGTCGATGTAGCGGCCCTTGTTGAGCATCACGCATTCGGCGCGATTGCCCATCGCCGCGTCGGTGAATTCGCCCCGCGACGGCATGCCGCGCTTGACCAGGCTCTCCAGGACCTGCGTCGCCCAGATCACCGGCACGTGCGCCGCCTCGCAGACCCACAGGATCTCCTCCTGCACCTCCGATAGCCGCTCGTAGCCGATCTCCACCGCCAGGTCGCCACGGGCGATCATGACGCCGAACGGGTTGCTGCCGGCGGCTTGGACGATGAGGTCCGGCAGGTTGGTGAAGCCGAGCTGCGTTTCGATCTTGGCGACGATGGCCATCGGCGGCCGGTCCGGCCGACGCGCTTCCAGTTCTCGCTGCAGCCAGGCGATATCGTCGCGCCGTTGGACGAAGGAGTAGGCGACGATGTCGGCGTGCTCGGCGACGAAGTCGAGATCCTTCAGGTCCTGCTCGGTAAGCGGCGGCACGGTAAGCGCGGTATTCGGAAAATTGATGCCCTTCTCGTTCTCCAGCGGCTGGCCGTCCGGCGGTGTCCGCTGCACCGAGACCACCAGTCCCGCCTCGCGGATCTCCTCGACGGTGCCGCCGATCAAGCCATCCTTGATCGACACCGCGGCGCCGCGGGCGACCTGGCGCAGCACCTCGGGGGTCGCGCAGCTGGACTGAAACGCGAACTCGGGATCGGCTCGCGGCTCGTCGAAGGTAAGGAACAGGCGGTCGCCGGCGTTGACCTTGTTTGTCCGTTGCGGCGTCATCACCATGCGGGTGCGGATCTTCGGCCCCTGCAGGTCCATGAGGATCGGGCAGCGCACGCCGCGTTCGGCGGCGACGGCGCGCACGGTATCGATCGCCGCCTTCCAGACGCCAGGACTATCGTGCGCGCAATTGATGCGTGCCAGGTTCATGCCGGCGTCGAACAGCGCCCGAACGTGGTCGGCGTCCTTGCATTTCTTCGGTTGCATGGTAACCAGGATGCGCGTCTCGCGGCCCTCCGGCGGGGTGCCGAACAGCTTGTCGGTCAGCTCCCGCAGCTTTTCCGAGCCGCTGTAGAAGTATTCCGTCGTCGGCCGCAGCCGCGCCGCCTCCTGATCGCCGCAGATCAAGGCGAGATTGGCGACCACCGCATGGAGGGTCGGCATGACACGGGATTCGCTGCGCCCCAGGGCGGTCAGGCCCATGGCGATCAGCGAGCGCTGCAGCGTCCGCAGATCGAGGCTGCGCAGCGCCAGATAGTGGGCCAGATTGGTCGCGCCGGCTTCGAAGTCGCCGCGCTGCAGCTTCGGCCCCCAACGCGACAAAATGCGATCGCCTTCCGCCGCGACGTGCTCACGAACGCGCCGCACCTCGGCCAGCAAGACGGCCGGATCCTCGGTGAGACCCACGTGCGTATCCATGATGTTCAACCTTCCCGCGACCGCCGACGCTTGTTTCGCGTGCTTGCCGATCGATGTTTGGTGGTTTTTGTCGGCGATTGGCGACGTTATCGCAGAAATGTATTACGGTTTTATGACAACCGGTCAATTCCTTGCGATCGAGAGTCGATTTCCCGCCGCCGCGCCCCGGCAACAGCGTGGTTTTGCTCTGACCGCAACGGGATGGCGATTTCCGCCGGTACGGCTCAGTTGCCGCGCCGCGCCGCGTCGGAGGCCGGATCGCCTCGGTTGGCGGCGGCGAACAGCCGTCGTTCGTGGCGCACCCAGGCGAGGATGCTGCGCGCCGCCTCCGCGCCCACCGCGACTCCCATGTCGCGCGCCGGCATCACGGCTTCATCGCTGCCGGAAGCCGCCGCATCGAAGCTCGCCAACAGGCGCCCCTCGGCGTCCTCGATGCGGAAACCGGCCAGCACCGCCGCCTCGCCGAGGCCAATGCCGAGCGCCCCTAGGCCGCTGAGCGTCTCGTGCTGCTCGATCCGTCCGCGAACGACGATCGCATTGTCGACGGGCATGGCGGGCGCCGGGTCGAATACGGCGTCGAACGCGCCGGCAGCCCGCAACTCGTGGGTCAGGCTGCGCCGCGCCCAGCGCGCCGCGCGCTGCCATTCCACCTTGTCGGCCTCGATGCCGGCAATGGCGACGGCGCGGATGTCCATGCCCGGCTCGGCAATGGTCGGCGGTGGCGTCTTGGCGCAGCCGGCGGCGGCGAAGACGGTCAGCACGCCGAACAGCCAGCGGCGTGGCGTGAAAAACGACCTCAACATGGCGAGGATTTCCCTCCCAGGGTCTCGCGGGCAACTCGGCGGACGACCCTAGCCGGCGGCGCTTAACGCGGCGTTAACGTGTGGCGGAGCCGTCGCCGTAGCGCAAAACCCGGGCTCGTTCGATGGTCACCAGGCCGGAGGTCATCATCGGATCGATCACCGTCAGGAAGGCGTTGATCTTGTCCTCGGCGTCGACGATCTCAACGACCATGGGCAGGTCCAGGGAGAGCCGCAGGATCTTCGCCGTCTTCAGGTGGCTGGCGTGACCGTATCCCATCAGGCCTCGCAGCACGGTTGCCCCGGCCAGCCCCTCCTCGCGCGCCTTCAGCACCAGGGCCTCGTAGAGTGGCCGGCCGTCGGCGCGGTCGTTCTCGCCCACGAAGATCCTCAGCAGCGCCGCTTCTTCCGGAACCTGCATCGCCTCGAGCGTCCCTATCGGTTGATCAGGTTTCCGAGCGTCGCGCCCAGCCACACGCCGAGCAGACACAGTAGCACCGACAACCCGATGTTGAGAAGCGCGCGGCCCCATTCGCCGTCCTGAACCAGCGTCAACGTCTGCAGGCTGAACGACGAGAACGTCGTGAAACCGCCGAAGACGCCGATCATGATGAAGGCACGCCACTCCGGCGGCACCAGGAGGCGGCCGTCGGCGCCGGTGGTGACGGCGACGGCGCCGATCAGGAACGAGCCGACAACGTTGACGACCAGCGTCCCCCAGGGAAACGTTTCACCGATGTGTTCGGCGATCAGGCCGGAACACCAATAGCGAAGCGCACCGCCGATGGCGGCGCCGCATGCGACCCAAATGATCATGATAGGCACCTCATCGACCTCATGGCGGCACATATCGTGCTGCCTTGCACCATCGAGTCTTGTCCAACCTGAAAACCTGGGTGATTCGCGTCTACCGTTGTCTGCGCCGCAAATATCTCCAGGACTAAGTCGATGAGTTCGTCTCCCGCTTCAATCGACGCTGCAGAGGACACGCGGCATTCCGATAACTCCTTCGGATCGCCACCCTCAAACCATCTACCACTACGATATAACGAGCCATCACGTACAATATGTCGCGCCGGAAGCAGCAGCCTAAGCCTTAAGTTTCTTAAATCACGTACCGCTAAAGTTGTTGATTTTCGAGTGGAACTTGTTTCCATAGCGGGTTGTTCGTGGTCTCTGCCACTTGGCAGCGCTCAATCGAAACCTGCGCTAGGTACGCGTTCCGATCTTCATACGCAGCGACTTCCTTTCCCGCTGCATCTTGAAAATCCATCAAAAACCATACCGGCCAAATAAACAAGCCAACAACACCGGCCGCGACGTTTTGTCCGACTTTTGCCCCTTCTTCTGAGCCAAGCTCCGAAATTTTATTTTTGTTCGATTGGATCTCTGCCTCGATTGCTTGACAGGTCATCATTGAGTCGCGATGTGGTTGAGCAACATGGACTGGGTCCGGTGAACGACCTGCACATCCTTGCGCGAATAGCAGAGTAATTCTTACTAGGGTCACTGCAATTTTCTTCACCTTTAAGTGCTCTAAAGAAATCTTATATCTTCCTATAGTAATATTATTTTATTTTTATGCAATAGGGAGTTGTAATTCTCTTGGAAAATAAATTCATTAAATAATTTAAAATGAATCTTACAAAAGCATTACAAAGAATAGCATATGAGGTGATCCGGTTTTGCCGCTGGGCTCGGCAGCCCCACCACCGCATCAATTTTCCATTCAGTTTATTGCGGCCCGTTGCGAGCTCCGGGCCTTCCCCTCTACGTTATCCCTGCGCGAGTGCGACGCCCTGGCAAATCGCGGTCACTTCTGAAAGAGGTCGGTAACGAATGGATTTGGCGCTTCGGACGACGCTTCGGCACGTCATCATGTACTGCTTGTTTTTCCTGCCGGCGGAGCGGCGGGTCCGCATCGAGCGCTGGCTGCGCGGCCGGGAGGATTTCCGAAAGCTGCAGCTGGCGGACTGCGTCATCGTTTCCTTCGGCAAGAGCGGGCGGACATGGCTGCGGGTCATGATGTCGCGGTTCTATCAGATCCGTTACGGGCTGTCGGAACGCCACCTGATCGCCTTTTCCAACCTGCACAACAAGAACCGCGAGATCCCGCTGATCTTCTTCAGCCACGACAACTACCTCAAAGATTACACGAAGAACGACACGGATAAGTCTGATTATTATGGAAAAAAACTCGTTCTTCTCGTCCGCGATCCGGCCGATACGGCGGTCTCCCAGTATCATCAGTGGAAACACCGCATGAGCAACCGCAAGAAGCTCATCAACGACTATCCGCTGGACGAGACCGACATGTCGCTGTTCGATTTCGCGATGTCGAAGGAGAGCGGGCTGCCGAAAATCATCGCCTACATGAACGGTTGGGCGCGCGAACTGCACCGCTTCAAGGACATTCTGGTCATCCGTTACGAGGACATGCGCGCCGACCCCGCCGGCGTGCTCGGCAAGGTGATGGAATTCGTCGGCACGCCGGCGACGGCGGACGAGCTTGCCGAATGCGTTCGCTTCGCCTCGGTGGAGAACATGCGCGAGTTGGAAACCAAGCGCGTCTTCTGGCTCGCCGGCACCCGAATGACCGCCAAAGACAAGAACAACCCCGACTCGTTCAAGGTGCGGCGCGCCAAGGTGGGCGGCTACAAGGACGATTTCACGCCCGACCAGCAAGCGGCGATCGATGCCGAGATCAACGAGACCCTTTTGCCGGAGTTCGGCTACGCCCAACGCCATGCCGGCGGCGACAGCGCCGTCGCCTGACCGCCCGCCGCAGCGGCGAGACACGCCTTGGAAGGACAACAACCCCCGTGAAACCCTGCGTCTTCATCCACACCAACCACAGGCAGACCGTCGGCGCCATCGTCGCCGAGTACGCGCTGAAGCGGAACTCCGCGCATCCCGACAAGTTCGACGTCCGCGTCATCCATACCGACGAGCACCCCTTCCTGCGGGCGCGCGAGGGGCAGACCTTCCGCCGCGACGGCGCGGTGCGCACCTGGGAGATGGAGGACCTGCAGTCGTTCACGCCGCTGCGCTTCATGCCGCCGGAACTGATGGGCTACCAGGGCCGCGCGCTGGTCATCGACCCCGACATCTTCGCCGTCGCCGATGTCTGGGAGTTGTTGTCGCGCGACATGGGCGGCGCGGCGATCCTCTGCCGCAAGCGCTCTGGGCCGAAGGGCTGGTACGGCTGCTATGCCAGCAGCGTCATGCTGCTCGACTGCGCCAAGCTGCCCCACTGGCGGTGCGAGCGGGATTTCAATGAGCTGTTCGAGGGCAAGCGCGACTACATGGACTGGATCTCGCTGAAGCTAGAGCCGAAGGGCAGCATCGGCTTGTTCGAGAGGGAGTGGAACGACCTCGACAAGCTGACGCCGCGCACCAGGATGCTACACAACACCCGGCGCATCACCCAGCCGTGGAAGACCGGGCTGCCCATCGACTTCATGCCGCCGGACGCCTACGGACCGATTCCCCTCTACACCTGGATTATGGCGCTGCAGAAGAAGATCTTCGGCAAACGGGGAGTCTTCCGCCATTACCAGCGGCACCCGGACCGCAATCAGGAACGCCTGTTCTTCGACCTGCTCGCCGAGTGCCTCGACCGAGGCCTGGTGACGGAAACCCTGCTGCGCGAGGAGATGGCGCGCAATCACGTCCGCCACGATGCATTGCAACTGATCGGCGCGCCGAAACTGGCCGCCGCCTGACACCGCCCCCTTCGCCACGCCCAGGCGGTGGGCGATCGGTCAATTGCCGGCGGCGGCGGCGGCTTGCCCCTGAACGGCCCTCACCGGCGCCGACCGACCAGGATCGACAAGGGCGCTGATCGGGGAGAGCACGAAGCCGCGCCGCGCCGCCTCCGGCAGCCAGGCTTCCAAAGCCTCGAGGGTGGCATCGCGCGGATGGCCGATGGCGATGGCGTGGCCTAGCGTCCGAGCGATGCGTTCGGTCTCGGCCAGCTGGTCGGCCACCGCCGAGGCGTCATCCACATTGTCGAGAAAGACGTTGCGGCTGGCGACGGGCACGCCGAGCCGCCGGGCGATGGCAACCGCCGTCGATTCCGGCGTGGTCCGCGAATCGAGAAACAACAGGCCGCGCCGTTTGACGTCGGCGAGGACCACCCGCATGCCGCCAGCGTCGGCGGTGAACTGGCTGCCCATGTGGTTGTTGAGCCCGACGAACCCCTGGAAACGGCCGAGGTGCCAGTCGAGCCGGCGGCCGAGTTCCGCCGCGTCGAGGCCGCTCAACAAGGCCCGCGGCCCGGCATCGACGGTCGTGTTTCGGGGCTGCATGCCGACGTGGACGAGCAACTCGTGGCCGGCCCCGCGCGCGGCGGCGGTCTGCACGTCGAGATCGCCCGCGTAACTGAGGAAGGCGAGCGTCAACGGGGCGGGCAGCGCGATGGCGCGGGCGGTGCGCCGCCGGTCGATGCCGAGATCGTCGATGACGATGGCGATGCGCGGACGGCCGCCGGCGCGCGGGGCGGCGACCGCATACCGCCGCCAAGCGGGCAGCGGCGACATCGCGGCGATGGCTGGCGCCAGCGCATCGGCGGCGGTTTCCGGACGGGCGACGGCATCGTGCGGCGGCCGGCGCTCCTTGATAACGATTTCGCCGGGGTCCAAAGCGGGGACCGCGTGCGG
Source organism: uncultured Rhodospirillaceae bacterium (assembly GCA_964460955.1). GTDB lineage: Bacteria > Pseudomonadota > Alphaproteobacteria > Rhodospirillales > Defluviicoccaceae > Defluviicoccus. The sequence continues at coordinate 11,498 of CAYWRP010000059.1, forward strand.
CGACGGGATGTGGATGTCGGCCGGCAGCGGTTCCTCGTAAACGACGCCGACCGTAGCTTCCGAGACCGGCGCCGAGGCCTCCTCGCCGCCGCCGATCCGGGCGCCGACCGCGTAGCCGGCGCCGGCCGCCAGCGCCACCGCCAGGGCGATGCCGCCCCATCGACGCGTCGCGAAACGTTTTCGCGGCGGAACGTAGACCCCCTTTTCCGTCATCTCAGCCGTCCCTTGGTCGGGCCGCCGCGGCGGCCGTCAGCGTACGTCCCGCAGTTGATCAGACAAACGTTGTTGACGTCTTAACGACCGCAACCCTCCCTCGACCCGGTTCTGCTCCACCTGCAGGCGCCGCCTCTCGGCCGGATTGCCGCGATCCCGAAACTGGGGATCGGTCGGATCGTTGAATTCGCGAGAATAGCGATTGGCCTCGAAGCGGTCGATATCCCGTTCGACCCCGCGCAGTTCGGACTCCAGCCGTCGTTCAGTATTGGAAAGTTCCCGTTCCTCGGCCGTTGACGGCACCGAAACGGGTTCGCGCGGCGGCGCCTCATCGCGATCCGGCGGCGGGCCGCTGCGCGCCTTCCGCATCTCCGGCTGCCGCGGCTCGTCGGTGCGGAAAACCGGAAGAAAAACAGGCGCTTGCGTCTCCGCCTCGGCTTCGGCGGCGGGGCGCTCGGCGGCCGCGCTCGGCGCATCCCCCGGCGACGGGGCGTACCGCAGCGGCCGTTCGCCGGGCGACACGCAGGCGGCGGCGAGGAACGCCAGCGCAAGGACAGCGCCCATCGCCAGTCCGCGCGCGCCGACACCGACTTGACGCCCGGGAAGCCTCTCGGCACATTTATCAGGGATGGGTGTCGAAACGATCACGCGTTGGTTCGAATCGCCGGCCCTCAACGCAAAAGCGGATATTTTCCGGGATGCCATGTTCCTCCTGATCGATAACTATGACAGTTTTACTTATAACCTTTACCATTATTTGGGCGAACTCGGCGCCAGCGTCGAGGTCAAGCGCAATGATGTGATCAGTGTCGACGAGGCGCTGGCGAAGCAGCCGGAGGGGATCATCCTGTCGCCCGGACCGTGCGATCCGGACCGCGCCGGCATCTGCGTCGAGCTCGTCAGGCGCGCCGCCGGCACCTATCCGATCCTCGGCGTCTGCCTCGGCCACCAGAGCATCGCCCAGGCCTTCGGCGCCGAGATCGTCCTGGCGCCGCGGCCGATGCACGGCAAGATGAGCCAGATCCGCCACCACGACACATCGCTGTTCTGCGGCCTGCCGTCGCCCTTCCCCGCCACCCGCTACCACTCCTTGATGGTGCGCCGCGAGAGCCTCCCCGACTGCCTGGAGGTGACGGCCGAAAGCGAGGATGGCGTCATCCAGGGCCTCGTTCATCGCTCGCTGCCCATCGCCGGGGTGCAGTTCCATCCCGAGAGCATCGCCACCGGCGCGGGTCCCGACCTGCTCGCCAATTTCCTCGCCATGGCCCGCCAAGGGAGCGCCGCGTGACCGTCCCTGACACAACCTTCGCCGTCGACCTGAAAACGCTGATCGGCCGCGTCGCCGCCAGCGAGGCGCTGACGGTCGCGGAAGCGGAAGCGGCGTTCGAGACGATCATGTCCGGCGACGCGACGCCGGCGCAGATCGGCGGTTTCCTGATGGCCTTGCGGGTGCGCGGCGAAACGGTCGACGAAATCACCGGCGCCGTCAGCGTCATGCGCGCGAAGGCCCTCGCCGTCAGCGCCCCCGACAACGCCATCGACATCGTCGGCACCGGCGGCGACGCCTCCGGGACCTTCAACATCTCCACCGCCACCGCCCTCGTCGTCGCCGGCTGCGGGGTGCCGGTCGCCAAGCACGGCAACCGGGCGCTGTCGTCGAAATGCGGCGCGGCGGACGTGCTGGCGGCGCTGGGGATCAATCTCGACGCCGACCTGGGCCTGATCGAGCGCGCCATCGCCGAGGCCGGGTTCGGCTTTCTGATGGCGCCGCGTCATCACAGCGCGATGCGTCACGTCGCCGGCCCGCGCGTCGAGCTTGGCGTGCGGACAATTTTCAACCTCCTCGGCCCGCTCTCCAACCCGGCGGGGGTCAGCCGCCAGTTCACCGGCGCCTTCTCCCGCGACTGGATCGAGCCGATGGCGCGCGTGCTCGGCAACCTCGGCACGGTGCGGGCGTGGGTCGTCCACGGCGCCGACGGACTCGACGAGTTGACGACGACCGGGATCAGCTACGTCGCGGAGGTGGAAAACGGCGATATCCGCGCCTTCGAGGTCCACCCGGAGCAGGTCGGCCTGCCGGTGGCGCGGCCCGAGGACCTGAAGGGCGGCGACGCGGCGACCAACGCGGCGGCCATCGAGGCGCTGCTGGGCGGCGCGCCCGGTCCCTTCCGCGACGCCGTGCTGTTCAACGCCGCGGCCTCCCTGGTCGTCGCCGGCGTCGCCGAGGATCTCGCCGCCGGCGTCGCGCTGGCGCGGGAGGCCATCGACAGTGGCCGCGCGCGTGCCGCGCTGGCCGGCGTCATTGACATCACCAACCTGCCGGGCGCCGCATGAGCGACGTGCTCGCCAAGATCTGCGAGACGAAACGCGCGCACGTCGCAGCCAGCAAGCACCGGCGGCCGCTCGCCGAACTGATCGACGCCGCCCGCTCGGCGCCGCCGGTGCGCGGTTTCACCGAGCAGCTGCGGCGGACGGTGGCGGCGGATGGTCTGGCGGTGATCGCCGAGATCAAGCGCGCGTCGCCGTCGAAGGGCCGCATCCGCGACGATTTCGATCCGCCCGCGCTTGCCCGGTCCTACGCTACGGGGGGCGCCGCCTGCCTTTCCGTGCTCACCGACGCGCCCTATTTCGAAGGCGACGACGCGTATCTCGCCGCCGCCCGCGCCGCCGTCGAGCTGCCCGTCCTGCGCAAGGACTTCATGCTGGAGCCCTACCAGGTGGTCGAGGCGCGGATGCTCGGCGCCGACTGCGTCCTGCTGATCATGGCGGCGCTGGCGGACGCGCAGGCGGCCGAACTGGCGGCGGCGGCGCGCGAATACGCCATGGACGTCCTCGCCGAGGTGCATGACGTGGCGGAACTGGAGCGGGCGCTGAAGCTTCCCGTCGACGCGATCGGCATCAACAACCGCGACCTGACGACGCTCAATGTTGACATCGCCACCACCGAGGCGCTGGCGCCGTGCATCCCTTCCGACCGGCTGGTGGTCAGCGAAAGCGGATTGAAGAGCCGCGCCGATCTCGACCGGATGGCCGCCGCCGGCGCGCGCTGCTTCCTCATCGGCGAATCGCTGATGCGCGAGGCGGATGTCGGCGCCGCGCTGCGTCACCTGTTGACCGGCGCCGCGCCGCGAATGCACGCCCCGAAAGCGGCAGAGGAAGCCGAGTCGTGACCGGCGACGACGATCCGCCGCTCGCCCTGACCCACCTCGACATCGAGGGCACTGCGCGGATGGTCGACGTCACCGACAAGCCGGTGACCGATCGCGAGGCGACGGCGAAGGCCAGCATCCTGATGGCCGACGCGACGCTGGAGATGATTCGCGCCGGCGGTCTCGCCAAAGGCGATGTGTTCGCCGTCGCCCGCCTCGCCGGCATCATGGCGGCGAAGAAGACCCACCACCTGATCCCGCTCTGCCATCCCCTCCCCCTCAGCCGCATCGCCGTCGACCTGGAGACCGACAGCGACCTCGGCGCGGTCCACGTCACCGCCACCTGCCGCGTCAGCGGGCGCACCGGCGTCGAGATGGAGGCGCTGACAGCGGCCAGCGTCGCCGCGCTAACCCTCTACGACATGTGCAAGGCGGTCGACCGCGAAATGCGCATCACCGACGTGCGGCTGGTCTACAAGGCCGGCGGCCGCTCCGGCGTCTACCGGGGCGCCTAGGGGTCCGATGCTCAGTGTCGATGAGGCACGGCGGCTGATCACCGCCGATCTGCCGGCGGTCGATGGCGAGACCGTCGACCTCGCCGCCGCCGCCGGCCGGGTGCTGACCGAAGACGTCGCCGCGCGGCGCACGCAGCCGCCGGTGGCAATCTCGGCGATGGATGGCTACGCGGTCCGCGGTGTCGACGTCGCCAGAGTGCCGACGGTGCTGCGGCTGCTCGGCGAGTCGGCGGCCGGCCATGGATTCGGGGGTACCGTAGGCGCCGGCGAGGCGGTACGCATCCTCACCGGCGCGGCGCTGCCGGCGGGCGCCGATTGCATCGTCATCCAGGAAAACGCCGAACCCACGGGCGATGGCGTGCGGATCCGCGAGGTCGGCAGCCCCGGCCGCTGGATCCGCCCGGCCGGGCTCGATTTCAGCGAAGGCGACGTGCTGCTGAAAGCCGGCCGGAGGCTGACGTGGCGCGATCTCGGTCTCGCCGCAGCGATGAACTTGCCCGGGCTCCGCGTCCGCCGCAAACCGGTGATCGCCTGCCTCGCCACCGGTGACGAGTTGGTCCGGCTCGGCGATCCACTTCGCCCCGAGGCCGTGGTCAACGCCAACTCGGTCGCCTTCATGGCCGCCGTCGAGGCGTTCGGCGGTAAACCGCTCGATCTCGGCATCGTCGGCGACGACGTGGCGACGTTTGGCGCCGCGGTCGATGGCGCGGCGGACGCCGACCTTCTGGTCACCTTCGGCGGCGCTTCGGTAGGCGCCCATGACGTCGTCCGCCAGGCCTTCGAGGGCGACGGTTTCGCGGTCGATTTCCACCGCATCGCCATGCGGCCGGGAAAACCGCTGATCTTCGGCCATCGCGGCGCCTTGCCGGTGCTCGGTCTGCCCGGCAATCCGGTATCCGTCGGCGTGACAACGATCCTGTTCGTCCGCGCCGCCATCCACGCCCTGCTCGGCCTTCCCGTGAGCGCGCCGCCAACCCAGCCGGCGATCCTCACCCGTGGCCTCCCCGCCAACGACGCGCGCGAGGATTATCTGCGCGGCCGTCTCTCCGAGGACGCCGGCGGGACGGCGCTCGTCACCGCCTTCGACAAACAAGACAGCTCGATGCTCGCCGCCTTCGCCGCCGCCGACTGCCTGATCGTGCGGCCACCGAATGCCCCGCCGGCGCTGGCCGGGGAACCCGTTCCGGTGATCGTCTTCAACGCTCCCGATACCGCCGGGGCGGCGCGAATCGTGGAGACCGAACTTTTTCAACAATAGGGTTGACGCGTCGCATGAACTAAACTAGAACACGAACAGTGTTTGGGTTTTGTTCCATGTCCGATGCAACCACCTTATTCGTGGTCTTTCGCGACAATTCGTCATAGGATTATGGTTTAATCCAATCGATTTTGTTTGATTGATCCGGCGGCGCTCATGCTGACAAAGAAACAGTATCAACTTCTCATATTCATCGACCAACGTCTGCGGGAAACGGGGATCGCGCCCTCTTTCGAGGAAATGAAAAACGCCCTCGATTTGAAGTCGAAATCGGGCATTCACCGCCTGATGGTCGGCCTCGAGGAGCGGGGATTCATCCGGCGGCTGGCCCACAAGGCGCGCGCGCTCGAAGTCCTGCGCATGCCGGAAAACACGAGCCCGAAAGGCCGGCCGGCGACGCCGATGCCAGTCGCCATCGACGGCGATGCCGCGTCCCGGAATGTCATTCGCGGCCGCTTCAAACCGGTGCGCGCGCCGGCCGAGGAGGCGGTGAAATCGGTCACCTTGCCGCTGTACGGCAAGATCGCCGCCGGCACGCCGATCGAAGCGCTGCGCGATCAATCGGCGTCGATCGCCGTGCCCGCCGATCTCATCGGCGCGGGCGAATATTATGCGTTGGAAGTCGAGGGCACCTCGATGATCGACGCCGGAATCTTCGACGGCGACACGGCGATCATCGAGCGCACCGAGAGCGCCGAGAACGGCACCATCGTCGTTGCCCTGGTCGACAACGAGGAGGTGACATTGAAACGGCTGCGCCGGCGCGGCCAGTCGATCGCCCTGGAACCGGCCAATCCGGCATTCGAAACCCGCATCTGCGGCCCTGATCAGGTCAAGGTGCAAGGGCGCCTCGCCGGCCTCATCCGTCGCTACTGAGCGCCACGCCTCAGGCCACGTCTGGGCGCCGCTAAGAAAAGGCCTTAACGGCGCGCGGTGATCGTCGCCGGCGTGGATGCGCCGCCGCGCCGCCCCCGGTTGGCGCCAATGACCCAGGGACGGTCGCCGCGCACCCCGTTGACGCTCTCGACGCGGACCCGCCGCGGGCCCAACCAGACGGCGTGACCGCCGTTCCGCCACAGGTCGAACCGGTCGATGACGCGCATCGCCGAGCGGCAACGCTCCGGCACCGGGAAGGGCGAGATGACCAGATCGGCGGCCCGGCAGTCGTCCTCCGTCGCCGCCGGATGGCGCGCGAAGGCAACGACGTAGCCCTGGTCGCGCACCACGCAGCCAAGCGGGTCGCAGGCCAGCCGGCCATCACTGGCGGCGCCGCTATCCGGCCACACCCCCGCCGCCTCCGGCTCCCCGGCACCGCTCAGCCACATATTGCGGACGAACCGCGAGCGCCGCTTCGACGAGACCCAATAGCCTTCGCCGTCGACGTGGAACGCCATCAGCCTGCCGCGGTCGTCAACCAACAGGTCGGGCGCCTCGACGAAGGCGAGACTGGCAACACCGAAGGCGATCGGGAGCAGCCCGGCACAGCGCCACCGCCGCCGCCACAGGCAGAGCCACAATCCTCCCGCCGTCACCGCCACAAGGGCCCAACCGGGGGTGGAGGGGATGAGCAGGGTCGCCCCTGGCCAGGCGGCGACGGTCTCGGCGATCTCCACCACCGCGGCAACCCCCAAGCCCATCGGCGCCAGCGCCAGCCCCTCGAGCCCCAACGGCATCAGCAGAAACGCGGCGACCGCCCA